>NZ_JBHVPX010000014.1:163858-205995 GCF_042887155.1 Streptomyces sp. NPDC057963 | reverse complement strand
AACGCGATACGGATCTCACGAGCCGTGGCATCGATGTCCGCCTCGGACAAGCGGCCCTTGCCCCGAAGATTCTTGAAAGTCGCGGCAAGGCGGTCAGAGAGAGTATCGAACACGGCGCTCGTCGGTCCTCAGGGTCGGGGGCGGGGCAGGTCGGTCGTCCCCAAGGGTATCCGGCCCCCCGGAAACGCGAAGCCCTCGCCCGCTTCTCATGGGCGGGCGAGGGTCTGTGGACCCGGCGACGGTGCTCGGCGCCGAGGGCCGGTGGACCCGGCGGCGGTGCTCGGCGCGGGGGCCCGTGGACCCGGCGGCGGTGCTCAGCCCAGCGCCTTCTCGACCTCCCGGGCCACCTCCGCCGCCCTCGCCCCGGGCAGCGGCTCCCCGTCCGGACCTGTGACGTAGAAGGCATCCACCGCGTTCGCCCCCAGCGTCGACACATGGGCGCTGCGCACCCGTACCCCGCTCTGTTCCAGCGCCCGGCCGATCCGGTGCAGCAGCCCCGGGGCGTCCTGGGCCCGCACCTCGATGACCGTCGCCAGCCGTGAGCCGGCCGCCGCGACCGTCACCCTCGGCGGCGGAGCCTTCACCCCGCGCCGCCTCGGGTAGGCCGCCTCGCGTTCGGCGAGGCGGGCGCGGATGTCGAGGGAGCCGTCCATTGCGCGTACGAGGTCGGCGCGGAGGCGGGTGGCCTGCGGCAGGGAGCCGTACTCGGCCGCGACCCGCCAGCTGAGCAGCAGCAGGTCGGCGGATTCGGGCTCGCCGAGTTCGGCGGGGAGTTCCACGGCGCGCAGATCGGCTGCTCGCACGGTGAGGCGGTGCAGGGCGAGGACACCTGCAGCGGCGGGCAGCACGCCGGGGCGGTCGGGCAGGGCGATGAGGAGCTCGACTCCGACGGGCTCCGGTCCGCCGCTCTCGTTCGGAGTCTCGGCCCGGGTGTGCAGGGCGAGGACAGGGCCGCCGGTCCGCAGGGCCTCGATGGCGAGGCGTTCCTGTTCGGCGCTCAGCGCGACGGGTTCCGGTTCTCCCGGGACCTGCCCGTCGAGCACGGCTGTGACCCGTCCGACGAGGTCGGAGACGAGGGAGGCGCGCCAGGTGGACCACGCGGCGGGCCCGGTGGCGAGTGCGTCGGCCTCGGTGAGGGCGTGCAGCAGCTCCAGCGTGGCGGTGGTGGAGACGGCGGCGGCGACGGAGCGGACGGTCGCCGGGTCGTCGAGGTCGCGGCGGGTGGCGGTCTCGACGAGCAGCAGGTGGTGGCGTACGAGGGTGGCGATGACGCCCACGTCGTGCTGGTCGAAGCCGATCCGGGCGGCCGTGTCGCGGGCGATGACCTCACCGGCGACGGAGTGGTCGCCGGGCCAGCCCTTGCCGATGTCGTGCAGGAGCGCGGCGACGAGGAGGAGGTCGGGGCGGCCGACGCGACGGGTGAGGGAGGAGGCGTGCACGGCCGTTTCGACGAGGTGGCGGTCGACGGTCCAGGTGTGGACGGGGTTGCGCTGGGGGCGGCAGTGGACGCGTTCCCAGTCGGGGAGCAGCCGGGTGATCAGCCCTTCGGCTTCGAGGGCCTCCCAGACGGGGACGGTCGCCTCGCCCGCGCCGAGGAGGGTGACGAGTTCCTCACGGGCCTCGGCGGGCCAGGGCACCGGCAGCGGGCGGGCGGTCGCGGCGAGGTGGCGTACGACGTGGCGGGAGAGCGGGAGTTCGGACTGGGCGGCCGCGGCGGCGGCGCGCAGGACGAGGGCGGGGTCGCGTTCGGGGCGCGCGGTACGGGCGAGGACGGCTTCGCCCTCGGTCTCGACGACGCCGTCGGCGAGCGGGGTGCGTTCCGGGGCCGCTGCCCTGCCGCCGCCCAGCATGGCGCGGAGCCGGGGGCGCACGGACCGGGCGCGGAGCACACGGTTGACTTCGCGCCAGGTGACGTCGGTGGCGTACGAGACGGTGCGGGCGGCCTCGTACACCTGGCGGAGCAGGGCGTCCGCGTCGAGGAGGCCGAGGGCGGCGGCGACCTGGTCCTGGTCCTGGAGGCCGAGGCGGTCGGTGGCGCGGCCGGTGGTGAGGTGGAGGGCGTCGCGGGCGTCGAGGAGGGTGCGACGGGCGTCGGCGAGGCCCTCGCGGGGGGCGTCGGCGACCCAGGAGGCGGCGACCGCGCGCAGGGCGGTGGCGTCGCGCAGCCCGCCGCGGGCCTCCTTGAGGTCGGGTTCGAGGAGGAACTGGAGCTCGCCCTGCCGGTCGGCGCGTTCTCGGCAGAGTTCGTGGAGGGCGGGGAGGCGTTTGGGGGCCTGGTTGCGCCAGTCGGCGAGGACCGCGGTGCGCAGGGCGGCGACGAGGCCGAGGTCCCCGGCGACGGGACGGGCGTCGAGCAGCCCGAGGTGGACCTTGAGGTCCTCGACGGCCGTTCTGCGGGCTTCGGCGGCGGTGCGCACGGAGTGGTCGAGGGCGAGACCGAGGTCCCAGACGGGGTACCAGATGCGATCGGCGAGGGAGGCGACGGCACCGGCGTCGGTGCTGCCGTCGTGCAGGAGCAGGAGGTCGAGGTCGCTGCGCGGGGAGAGCTCGCCCCGTCCGTAACCGCCGACGGCGACGAGCGCGGCGCCGCGGACGCCGGTCTGTTCGGTGGCGGTGGTGAACAGTGCGGTGAGCCAGTCGTCGGTGAGCGCTGCGAGGGCCGCGCGGCGCGGCGGCCCGGACTGCGCCTTCTCCTGGAGGAGGCGCAGCCGGGCCGCCGCGTAGCCGTTGGGTTCCGAGTCGTCGGATTCGGTGGTCACTTCGGTGCTCGTCACCCGGCTGCCTTTCGTTTCGGGACCGTGGGGCCCTGCCCGGTGGTCCTCGCGGCCGTCGGTCTTCCGGCGGCGGTCTTCGGGACCGTCGGTCAGAGGGCGTCCGGGCCGCGTTCGCCCGTCCGCACGCGAACCGCGGTGTCGACCGGCACGCTCCAGACCTTGCCGTCACCGATCTTGCCGGTTCGGGCGGCCTTCACGAGTACGTCGATGAGCTGTTCGGAGTCCTCGTCCTCGACAAGGACCTCGATGCGGATCTTGGGGACGAGGTCGACGGTGTACTCGGCGCCCCGGTAGACCTCGGTGTGACCGTGCTGGCGCCCGTACCCGCTGGCTTCCGTGACCGTGAGGCCCTGGATGCCGAAGGCCTGGAGGGCTTCCTTGATCTCGTCGAGCCGGTGAGGCTTCACGACTGCGGTGATGAGCTTCATGCGTGCACCTTCTTCGTCTGCGATGCTGCCGTCGCGGAGGCCGTGGTGCGCGGGGCCGTGCCGCCGCCCGCTCCGCTGAAGTCGTAGGCGGTCTCCGCGTGTTCGACCTGGTCGATGCCGGAGATCTCGTCGTCCTCGGCGACCCGCATCCCGATCGTCCGGTCGAGGAGGAGGGCGAGGAGCGCGGAGACGACGAGAGAGTACGCGAGGACCGCGAAGACTCCGACGGCCTGCTTGCCGAGCTGGTCGAGGCCACCACCGTAGAAGAGGCCCTTGGCGTCGGACTGGACGCCGCCGGTGGCGAACAGGCCGACGAGGAGGGACCCGGCGACACCGCCGACGAGGTGGACGCCGACGACGTCCAGGGAGTCGTCGTAGCCGAACCTGTACTTCAGGCCGACGGCCAGGGCGCAGAGGACACCGGCGACGGCGCCGACCCCGATGGCGCCGAGCGGGCTGACCGCGCCGCCGGACGGTGTGATGGCGACGAGGCCCGCGACCGCGCCGGAGGCCGCGCCGAGGGTGGTGAAGGAGCCGTGCCGGAGCTTCTCGTAACCGAGCCAGGCGAGCATCGCGGCGGCGGTGGCGACCTGGGTGTTGACGAACATGACCGCGCCGACGCCGTCGTCGTTGCCGAGCCACGAGCCGGCGTTGAAGCCGAACCAGCCGAACCAGAGCAGTCCGGCGCCGAGCATCACGAGCGGCAGGCTGTGCGGTCGCATCGGGTCCTTCTTGAAGCCGACACGCTTGCCGATGACGAGGATCACGCCGAGCGCCGCGGCTCCCGCGTTGATGTGGACGGCCGTACCACCGGCGAAGTCGATCACGCCGAATTCGAAGAGCCAGCCGCCCGCGCCCCAGACCCAGTGGGCCACGGGGAAGTAGACGACGGTGACCCAGAGCGTGATGAACAGGGCCCAGGAGGTGAATTTCACCCGATCGGCGAGGGCACCGCTGATCAGAGCGGGGGTGATGACGGCGAACATCAGCTGGAAGACGGCGAAGACGTAGACGGGGATCGTGGAGCCGTCCCAGAGCTGGGTGATGCCGATTCCGCTGAGGCCGACGTAGTCCGGGCTCCAGCCGAGAACGGATCCGATGTCGGTGCCGAAGGCGAGGCTGAATCCGTAGAGCACCCACAGGATCGTGACGATCCCGAGGCTGATGAAACTCATCATCAGCATGTTGAGGGTGCTCTTGACGCGGACCATGCCTCCGTAGAAGAAGGCCAGGGCCGGGGTCATGAGCATCACCAGGGCGGAGCAGATGAGCATGAACCCGGTGTTGGCGGCAGACAGTGTCGGGGCGTCTGCGGCAAGCGTCGTGATGCCTGGGGGCATCGGCGTCTCCTCGTCGTCGGTGCGGCCGCGTGCGGGCGGGTGAGCGGCACCACGTGCGGGACCACTGGGAAAAGGTGCGGGCCGGTTGTACGCCACGAGATTCACCCAGCACGGTTTCCGCCGATGCCGCACGGTGTTTCGCGGCAGTGACGAAGGGGTCCGGTGTGTTACGGCGCCATGAACCGGCGGTGGCGCGCCCGGGGCCGGGTCTACTCTGCGGCCGCGGCCGCACACGGTGCGCTGACGACTCTCCCGTACGGAAGCGGCAACGCGAACCGGCCACGCCGACCACCCGCTGACCTGGCGATGGGGGAGCCGAAGTCGGTCTGTTCTGGGTGGTCGTCGTGGCCGGGGCCGGGGGTGCCGTTCAGACCGCTTCGGCGGTTTCGGGCAGCTGCTCGGTGAGGAGATCGGTGAGCCTGGCGACCTCGGGAATGTCCCCAAAATCGCGGGCGGCGATGTCGACGGTCTTGCGGAGCCGGGTGTTGACCCGCTCGGAACGGATCTTCTTGGCGACGCGCAGCGCCTTCTCGGCCAGCACCGTGGACTGTTCGGGCTCGCGCTGGAGGAGGTGGACGGTGGCGAGGCCGATCAGGTTGAGTGCGTAGGACCGCTGGTGCTCGTCGTCCTCGCCGAAGAGCTGGACGGCTTTCGTCATCAGGGGTTCGGCGAGCGTGGCGTAGGTGGGGCTGCGGCCTGCGACGTAGGCGAGGTCGCGGAACGAGTGGGAGTTCTCGCCGTTGAGCTCGGCCTCCGAGAAGAAACGGATCCAGTCGGGCTCGGGCTCGCCGTCGATCCCGATGTCGTCGAAGGTGTCCTCGGCCATCCGGACGGCTCGTTTGCACTTGCTGGGCTGGCCCATGTTGGCGTACGCGCGCGCCTCCATCGCGTACAGCATGGCCTGGGTGCGCGGGGTGGCGCAGTCCCGGCTGCCGTACTGCGCGAGATGGATCAGTTCGAGGGCGTCGTCGGGACGTCCGAGGTGGATCATCTGGCGGCTCATGCTGGAAAGAACATACGAACCGAGCGGTTTGTCGCCGGCCTCTTTCGACGCGTGGAGCGCCAGAACGAAGTACTTCTGGGCGGTGGGCTGGAGGCCGACGTCGTAGCTCATCCAGCCGGCCAGCTCCGCGAGTTCGGCCGCGCAGCGGAAGAGCCGCTTGGCGGTGGCCGCCGGCTGCGGCTCCTGGAGCAGGTCGGTGACCTCGTGGAGTTGTCCGACGACGGCCTTGCGGCGCAGTCCGCCGCCGCACTGCGCGTCCCACTGGCGGAACATCGCGGTGGTGGATTCCAGCAGGTCGAGCTCGGGGTCGGAGAGCCGCGAGGGACGACGGGCCGTGGCGACCGGTTCCGGTTCCGCGTCTCCGCCGGCGGCGACGGGCACCAGCCAGCGCTGCATGGGCTCGATGAGGGCGGGGCCCGCGGCCAGGGCGAGCGAGGAGCCGAGGAAGCCGCGGCGGGCGAGCATGAGGTCGCTGCGGGAGAACTCGCTCAGCAGGGCGACGGTCTGCGGCCCCGCCCAGGGCAGGTCGACGCCGGCCACGGACGGTGACTGGTGCGCGGAACGCAGTCCGAGGTCCTCGACGGCGACGACGGAGCCGAAGCGCTCCGAGAAGAGCTCGGAGAGGATGCGCGGGATCGGCTCGCGCGGCTGCTCGCCGTCGAGCCAGCGCCGCACCCGGGAGGTGTCGGTGCTGATGTGGTGGGCGCCCAACTGGCGCGCCCGGCGGTTCACCTGCCGCGCCAGCTCGCCCTTCGACCAGCCGCTGCGCACGAACCACGAGCTCAATTGCCCGTTGGGGCGCTTACCGGCATTCGAATCGCCTGCGCCGCTGCCACTCACTGGAAGGCCCCCATCCCGCTGAATACTGTCGCGCGAACCATTACCAGAATGCCCTGAACCGATGCTGCCCATACGGGGGTTGCGCACGATCGAACAGGAAATCGGGTTGCCTTGGGCATACCCACGGGCGCACATACTTCCATGGTTCGCGTACCGACGGTAATCCTACGATCACCAGCCCGGCGAGGGCGATGACAGAAACGCCACCATTCGCCACCCCTTCGGATGAACACCGTCACCGTCCGGCGCGATTCACTTGACACACGACGATCAACAGTTGGCGCAGTGATGTACGACGGGGCGCGTGGACCATCTTGCACAACCCCGAGTGCGCCGGGCGCACCACCGATCGACAACGGCGACGGGCGTCACGGCTCTGCTCCTTGTCGTAACCACCGGTGAGTCGGACCCGTTGGAGGGGGCATGGGCTTCACGATCGGCGGCATCCGCGAGATGCGCACCGGCTCACGGCGCCGCGGCCGCGCGGCCGAGTGCACCGCAGTGGCCGAGTACACGGGACTGTGGGGCTGGGCCGTCGCGCCGGGAGCACGAACAGCGGCCGGCCGCTGTTCGTGCGGGGAGGCGCTGTGCCCCTCCCCCGGCGCCCATCCGCTGGACTTCGCCGCCGAGGTCCCCGCGGGGGCGAAGCTCGACACGGCGGCGGACGCCTGGGCCCAGGTGCCGGGCGCCTCGATGCTGCTGCCGGTGGGCCGCACCTTCGACATCCTCGATGTCGCCGAGGCTGCCGGGCGCCGGGCCCTGGTGCGCCTGGAGCGGATGGGGCTGCCGCTCGGCCCGGTCGCGGTGACACCGGCCGGGCGGGCGCAGTTCTTCGTCGCTCCGGGGGCCGCCGCCGAGCTCCCGCAGCTGCTGTACCGGATGGGCTGGGACGACGCGGACCTGGATCTGCGGGCGCTGGGGCCCGGCTGCCACATCACCGCCCCGCCGTCCGACGAGGGTGGTCTCGGCCCGGTCCGGTGGCTGCGCCCACCGGTGCTGGACACCGCGGCCGCCCCTCCTCAGGCGCGTCTGCTGCTGGGCACACTGGCGTACAGCTGCCATCGCGCGCCCCTCTGCGGCTGAGGACCTGCGGCTGAGAAAGCCGGGAGAGCCGAGAGAGCCGGCAAAAGAGCCCGACCGCAGCGGCATCGTGCGGTCGGGCTCTCCTGCGTACGCGTGGGGTGGTTCAGTCTCCGATCAGGGCGTCCACGAACGCCTCGGGCTCGAACGGGGCCAGATCGTCGGGACCCTCTCCCAGGCCGATCAGCTTCACCGGTACGCCCAGTTCGCGCTGGACGGCGACGACGATGCCGCCCTTGGCGGTGCCGTCCAGCTTGGTGAGCACGATGCCGGTGATGTCGACGACCTCGGCGAACACCCGGGCCTGCACCAGGCCGTTCTGTCCGGTCGTGGCGTCGAGGACGAGCAGGATCTCGTCCAGCGGCCCGTGCTTCTCGACGACCCGCTTGACCTTGCCGAGCTCGTCCATGAGCCCGGTCTTGGTGTGCAGCCGTCCCGCGGTGTCGATGAGGACGACATCGGCGCCCTCGGCGATGCCCTCCTTCACCGCGTCGAAGGCGATCGACGCGGGGTCGCCGCCCTCGGGTCCGCGCACGGTCCGGGCGCCGACACGCTCGCCCCAGGTCTGGAGCTGGTCGGCGGCGGCGGCCCGGAAGGTGTCGGCCGCGCCGAGCACGACGCTGCGGCCGTCGGCGACGAGCACGCGGGCCAGCTTGCCGGTGGTGGTGGTCTTGCCGGTTCCGTTGACGCCGACGACCATCACGACGCCGGGGGTGTCGACACCGCTCTCCGTCTTGACCGCACGGTCGAAGTCGGTGCCGAGCAGGGTGAGGAGCTCCTCGCGCAGCAGCGTGCGAAGCCCTTCGGGGGTACGGGTGCCGAGGACGCGGACGCGTTCGCGCAGCCGCTCCACCAGTTCCTGGGTGGGCGCGACGCCGACATCGGCGGTGAGGAGGGTGTCCTCGATCTCCTCCCAGGTGTCCTCGTCGAGATTGTCGCGGGACAGGAGCGTGAGCAGCCCCTTGCCGAGGGAGTTCTGCGAGCGGGCGAGCCGGGCGCGCAGCCGCACCAGCCGGCCGGCGGTGGGCTCGGGCACTTCGACGGCGGGGGCGGCGGGCGCCTCCGGCTCGACGGCCTTGGGTGCTTCCCCGGCGGGAGCCTCGGCCGAAGGAGCGCCGACCTCCTCGATGGTGCGGCGCGGTTCCTCGCGCGGCGTTTCGGCTTCCTCGCCGACATGGGGCTCGGCGGGAGGAGTGATGGTCGGCGTGCTCGACGGTGCCGGGGGCAGCTGCTTCTTCTTGCGGCTGCTGACCACGAGCCCGCTGATCACGCCGACCGCGACCAGGGCGATGACTACAGCAAGGATGACGAATTCCATAACCCACCCAGTATCAGCCACGGCCGCCCGCGTGGGCCGCCCCGAAGGATCGCCCCCGCATCCCTCGGGTGTTATGCACCCTTTGGAGGTAAAGGTACGATTCTGCCCGTGGAGACCCGCGGTCTGGACCCCGTCCCCGACAACGAGCGCACCGGCCGGGTCCGGACCCTCTTCCCCACCTGGGTCGGCGCGAACCTGACCGTGCTGCTGCTCACCATGGGTGCGGGGCTGGCCGCCCTCGACGGACTGAACTTCTGGCAGGTACTGGCCGTCGCGATCGTCGGCCCCGTCGTCAGTTTCGGACTGGTCGGCGCGGTCTCGATCGCGGGCAGCCGGGGCGGGGCTCCCGGCATGGCGCTCTCCCGGGCCGTCTTCGGCCAGCGCGGCAACCTGCTGCCCGGCGCGCTGATCTGGGTCGCCCGCTGGGGCTGGGAGACGGTGAACGCGGTCACCGGCACCTACGCCGTGCTCGCCGTTCTGGATCTGCTCTTCGGTGTCGCGAGCAGCACCACCCTGATCGTGGCGACCCTGCTCGCCTTCGTGGGAAGCAGCTTCCTGGTGTCGGGGCTGGGCGTACGCGCACTGCGGGTGTGCTGCACCTGGTCGGCGTACCTCTTCGGGTGCTTCAGCGTCCTCGTACTGATCCAGCTGATCGGCGGGGCCCCCTGGCACGCCGTCCTGAGCAGGCCCGCCGGGCCGACGGCGCTGATGATCTCCGGGGTCGGCACCCTGGTGGGCGGCGGGATCAGCTGGGTTCCGGCCGGGCCCGACTTCGCCCGCTATCTGCCGCGCACCGCGTCCGGCCCGGCCGTGGTCGGGGCGACCGTGGGCGGCGCCGGGGTCGTCTGCGTCCCGTTGGTACTGATGGGCGCCGTGATGGCGGTCGCCACACCGGGACTGGCCGTCACGCGTGACCCCGTCTCGTTCATCGGCGCCCTGCTGCCGGGCTGGCTCTCGGTGCCGTATCTGCTGATGACCGTGGCCGGCATGGTGCTGATCAACGCGATGTCGTTGTATACGGGCGGATTCACCGCGCAGACGCTGGGATTCGCGATTCCCCGCACGTGGGCGGTCGGGGCGAATGCCGCCATCAGCCTGCTCCTGGGCTCGCTGCTGATAATGACGGCGGCGGGCTTCATGGATTCCTTCGTCTCCTTCCTGGCGCTGCTCGCGGTGACGTTCTCGGCCTGGGTCGGAGTCTTCTGCGTGGATCAATTGCGGGGGCGTACATACGATCCGGCGGCACTCCTGGACACCACGCCGTCCAGCGCCTACTGGTACACGGGGGGCTTCGCCGTGCCGGCCGTGGCCGCGTGGGCGACGGGCCTGGTGGTGGGGCTGCTCTTCACCCGCGTACAAGGGCTCTCCGGCCCGTTCGCGGCCACCTGGATCGGGCGCCACGGACTGGGCTGGGCGGCCACGGTCGCCGTCTCGGCCGCGCTGTACGCGTCCCTGCCGCGGCCCGCCGGACGGGGCGGCGGCGGGCCCGGGGGCGACGCCCCCCTACACTTCTGACGCCACGTCAGCTAATGTCCGGCCTCGCCGAGTCCGCCCGACGAAGGGGACAAGCGCCATGGCCTTCACAGTGGTCCGGTTCAATCTCGTCGATCCCGACGCCACCCCCGAGTCGCTCTCGGCCCGCTACCGCGCCGCGCTGGAGATGGCCGCCTACGCCGACGAGCACGGCGTCGACACCGTGCAGACCGAGGAGCACCACGGCGCCGCCGACTCCTGGCTGCCCTCCCCCTTCGTCTTCGCGGGCGCGGTCCTCGGCGCCACCCGCAGGATCGCGGTCACCGTCTCGGCGATCATCGGCCCGCTGCACGACCCGCTGCGGCTGGCCGAGGACATCGCGGTCCTGGACCTGCTGAGCGCGGGCCGGCTGGTCACGGTGGCGGGGATCGGCTACCGGCCCGAGGAGTACGAACGGGCGGGCGTCGAATGGGGCAGGCGCGGCAGGCTCCAGGACGAGCTCCTGGAGACGCTGCTCCGGGCGTGGACCGGGGAGCCGTTCTCGTACCGGGGCCGTACGGTCCGGGTCACGCCGCGCCCGTACACCCGGCCGCATCCGCCGCTGCTGGTGGGCGGCAGTTCGCGGGCGGCGGCGCGGCGCGCGGCCCGGTTCGGGCTGCCGTTCTTCCCGAGCGCGCATCTGCCGGGGCTGGAGGCGTACTACCACGAGCGGCGGGCGGAGTTCGGGACGGACGGCTTCTGCTTGATGCCGTCCGCCGCGACGCCCCTGCTGCATGTGTCCGAGGACCCCGACCGGACATGGGCGGAGTACGGCGAGCACTTCCTGCACGAGGCGCGCACGTACGCCTCCTGGCAGTCCAAGGACATCCGCTCGGCCGTGCGGTCGGCGGCGGCGACGGTGGCGGAGCTGCGGGCCGAAGGGGTCTACCGGGTCGTCACGCCGAAGGAGTGCACCCGGGCCGCCGGGGAACTGGACAGCCTGGTCCTGCATCCGCTGTGCGGCGGGCTGCCCGTCGAGGAGGGGTGGCGCAGCCTGCGGCTGTTCTGCGAGGCGGTCGCCCGCTGACCCCGGACACCGCAGCGCCCCGGCTCGCGGGCCGGGGCGCCGGGTGGCCGGGGCGCCGGGGCAGCGGGGCGGCGGGGATCAGCCCATCTCCTCCAACGCCTTGCCCTTGGTCTCCTTCACGAACGTGAGGACGAAGGGGATCGAGAGCGTGGCGAAGCACGCGTAGATGATGTACGTGCCCGACAGATTCCAGTCGGACAGGCTCGGGAAGCTCGCGGTGATCGCCCAGTTGGCGATCCACTGCGCCGAGGCGGCGACGCCGAGCGCGGCGGCGCGGATCCTGTTCGGGAACATCTCGCCGAGGAAGACCCAGACCACGACACCCCAGGACAGGGCGAAGAAGAGCACGAACACATGGGCCGCGACGAGCGCCACGGTGCCCTGGGTCTGGGGCAGTCTGCCGTCGATCAGAGGGGCCGAGAAGGCCCACGCCTCGACGGCCAGGGCGATGGCCATACCGGTGGAGCCGACCAGCGCGAGCGGCTTGCGGCCCACCCGGTCCACCAGCACCATCGCGATGACGGTACCGATGATGTTGATGATCGACGTGGTGAACGAGTACAGGAACGAGGCGGACGGGTCGATGCCGACGGACTGCCAGAGCGTCGCCGAGTAGTAGAACGCCACGTTGATGCCGACGAGTTGCTGGAAGACCGACAGGCCGATGCCGATCCAGACGATCGGCAGAAAACCGAAGCGGGCGCCGAGCAGGTCCTTGAACGTGGACTTGTGCTCACGGTGCATGGCCGTCTCGATCTCGGTCACCCGGGCGTCGAGGTCGATGTTCTTGCCCTCGACCTCCTCCAGGATCCGCCGGGCCCGGTCCTTCTTGCCGACCGAGATCAGGAACCGCGGCGACTCGGGGATCGCGAACGAGAGGAGCCCGTACAGAGCGGCGGGGACGACCATCACGCCGAGCATCCACTGCCATGCCTCGATGCCGCCGATCCTGCCGCGCTGGTCTCCGTCGGCGAGTTGCAGAATGCCGTAGTTGACGAGCTGGGAGATGGCGATGCCGATGACGATCGCGGCCTGCTGGAAGGAGCCGAGCCGGCCGCGGTAGGCGGGTGGCGAGACCTCGGCGATGTACGCCGGGCCGATCACGGAGGCCATGCCGATGGCGAACCCGCCGATGATGCGCCACATCGCGAGGTCCCAGAGCGCGAACGGGAGCGCGGAGCCGACGGCGCTGATGGTGAAGAGCACGGAGGCGATCTGCATGCAGCGGATGCGGCCGATGCGGTCGGCGATGCGCCCCGCCGTCGCCGCGCCGATCGCGCAGCCGATCAGCGCGATGGCGATGACCTGGGCGAGCGTTCCCGAGCCGATGTCGTACCGGCTGCGGATCGCCTCGACGGCGCCGTTGATGACGGAGCTGTCGTAGCCGAACAGGAAGCCGCCCATCGCCGCGGCCGCCGTGATGAAGATGACATGGCCGAGGTGATCCGGGTGGGCCCCTCGGGCTCCGGACGCCGGTCCCTGAGCTGTGCTGGTCAATTGAACTCCTGATGCCTGGCCGCGTCGTCAGGTGTGGGGTGAGCTCCTGTTGAGGGGGGGAGAGCTCCTCCAAGTGGCGCATAAGTTCACGCCTGCCACCACTTGAAGATAAAGACGACGCCGCAGAGACTATGCGTTCAACTCCCGAAGTCAATAATGCGCTATTCGTTCATTCCCACCAGAAGACGTCAAAGCGTGTATCGAAATATTGAAGATTGAGTAAAGCCTCAGCGCAGGCGTTGGCCGATGACCTTGGAGACCCCGTCGCCCTGCATCGATACGCCGTACAGCGCGTCCGCGACCTCCATCGTCCGCTTCTGGTGCGTGATCACGATCAGCTGCGAGCTCTCCTGGAGCTCCTCCATGATTCGGATCAGCCGCTGCAGATTGGTGTCGTCGAGCGCCGCCTCGACCTCGTCCATCACATAGAACGGGCTCGGCCGGGCCTTGAAGATCGATACCAGCAACGCCACCGCCGTGAGCGAGCGTTCCCCGCCGGACAGCAGGGAGAGCCGCTTGACCTTCTTGCCGGGCGGCCGGGCCTCGACGTCCACACCCGTGGCGAGCATATTGTCCGGGTCGGTCAGGACGAGCCGCCCCTCGCCACCCGGGAAGAGCCGCGAGAAGACGCCCTCGAACTCACGGGCGGTGTCCCGGTACGCGTCGGTGAACACCTGCTCGACCCGCTCGTCGACCTCCTTGACGACCTGCATCAGGTCGGCCCGGGTCTTCTTCAGGTCTTCGAGCTGCTCGGAGAGGAACTTGTGCCGCTCCTCCAGCGCCGAGAACTCCTCCAGCGCGAGCGGATTCACCTTTCCGAGTTGCTGATACGCCCGTTCGGCCGACTTCAGCCGCTTCTCCTGTTCGGCTCTGACGAACGGCTTCGGCTGGTTGCGCGGGTGCTCCGGATCCTCCGGCAGCTCCTCGCCCTCGGCGGCCGGTGACGGCGGTACGAGCTGGTCCGGGCCGTACTCTGCGGCCAGACCGGCCGGCTCGACGCCCAGCTCCTCCAGCGCCTTCGCCTCCAGCTGCTCTATCCGCAGCCGCTTCTCGGCGCCGAGGACCTCGCCCCGGTGGACGGAATCGGTGAGCTTGTCCAGCTCGCCCTTGAGCTCGCGGCCCTGGTTGCGCTCGGCCGCCAGCTCCCGCTCCCGCTCCGCCTTCGCCGCCTCGGCCGCGACCCGCTCCTGCCCGGCCCGTACGACGGACACCTCGACATGGGCCAGCAGCTGACGGGCGCCGGAGGCCACGGCCGAGGCCACCGCCACCTCGTGCCGCAGTCGGGCGCGGCGCCGCTCGGCGCGGGCGCGGGCCTCGCGTTCGGCACGGGCGCCCCGGTCGAGGGAGTCGGCCCGGCCCGCGAGTGCCTTGACCCGCTCCTCGTGGGTACGGACCTGGAGCCGGGCCTCCATCTCGGTCTGGCGGGCGTTGGCCCCGTCGGCGGCGAGCCGGTCCCGCACGGAGGTGTCCGGCTCCTCCTCGACGGGCATCTCCTCGGCGGCGAGCAGCCGCTCGGCCAGCTCCTCGGCCTCCTCCGTCGCGCGCTCCAGTGCCTCCTGGGCACGGGCGGCGGACGCGGTCGTCCGCTCGGCCTCGCCCGCCGCGCCGCGAGCCTGCCCGGCGAGCCGGCCCAATTGCTGGGCCACTGCGGACTTCTCCCGCTCGGCGGCCCGGCACCGCTCCCCCAGCTCCTCGACCAGTCCGGCACACACGCCGCGCCGCTCCCCGGCGAGGCGCTGGGCCTCGGTCAACTCCGTACACCGCACGCCCAGTTCCTCCAGCTGGACGGCGGCCTCGTCGACCGATGCCTGCACTTCGAGGAGGCTCGGCGCACCGGCGGAACCACCGTGCGCGAAGTGGGCCGAGAGGATGTCCCCCTCGGCGGTGACGGCGGTCAGCTCCGGGCTTACGGAGACGAGGTCCTCGGCGTCCTCCAGCGTGCCGACGACCACCATGTCCCGCACCAGCCTCCGTACGGCGCGCACCAGTTCGGCCGGCCCGTGGACGAGGCCGGCGACGGCGGGCAAACTTCCGGCGGGCACGGCGGCCACATCGCCCCCATCGACATCAGCGGCACCTGAGACACCTGAGACACCTGAGACATCAGAGACACCAAGGGCAGCTGTGGCACCCACAGCACCCACAGCACCATCGATCTCACCAGCCCCACCGGCATCGGGCACCCCGCCCAGCAGCAGCGCCGCCCGCCCCGCGTCCTGCTTGCGCAGCAGCCGGATCGCCTCTGCCGCCGTGGCCGGGTCCGCCACCGCGACCGCGTCCGCCGCCACGCCCAGGGCCGCCGCCACCGCCACCTCGTGGCCCGGCTCCACCGTCAGGAGTTCCGCGGCCGGACCGAGCAGGCCCGAAAGGCGGTCCCCCGCGCCGAGCAGGACGCCCGTGCCGTCCTTGCGACGCAGGCCGAGGGCCAGCGCCTCATGGCGGGCGGCGACCGCTGCCCGCTTCCGTTCGGCGCCGGTGGCGGCCTCCCGGGCCGCGGTGAGCGCCGCTTCCGCCTCCGCGAGTCCCCGCTTGGCGGCGTCGTGCCGCTCGCCCAGTTCTACGTCGCCCGCGTCCAGGCCCTCGACCTCCGCCTTGAGCTGCTCGTACTCCTCCTGGGCGGCGACCGCCCGTTCCTGCGCCTCGTCGCGGGAAGCGGCCAGCCGGTCGATCTCGGCCTGCGCCGAACCGGCCCGGCTGCGGGCCGCGTTGACCTGTCCGTTCAGCCGGGCGAGCCCTTCGCGACGGTCCGCGATGGCGCGGGCGGCGTCCTTGAGCCTGCGCTCCTCGGCCGCCAACTCCCGTTCCAGATCGGCACGATGGGCAGCGGTGTCCTCCAACGCGTGCTCCGCCGCCTCCAGCGCGGCCGCCAGCTCCGCCTCCTGCTCTCGGATGCGGGCGGCTTCCCGTTCCATGTCCTGCGGGTCACGACCGCGCCGCTCCTCGTCGGGGACGGCGGAAGCGCTCTTCACCCGGGCATCGGCCAGCGAGATCGTGCCACGCACCCGCTCGGCCAGCTGCGACAGCTCGTACCAGGTCTGCTGAGCCCGCTGGAGCCGGGGCGCCAGCCGCCGTACCTCGCCCTCCAGCTCTGCCTCGCGCGCCAGCGCCGCCTTGAGCTCCGCCTCCGCCGCCTCCCGGCGCTGCTTGAGCGCCGCTTCGTCCGCGATCTCGCTGCGCAGCGCGGTCCGCAGCCGCACCAGGTCGTCGGCGAGCAGCCGCAGCCTGGCATCGCGCAGATCGGCCTGGATGACGGCGGCCCGGCGCGCCACGGCCGCCTGCCGGCCCAGCGGTTTCAGCTGCCGCCGCAGCTCGTCGGTCAGGTCCTGGACGCGGGCCAGATTGGCGCCCATCGCGTCCAGTTTCCGCAGGGCCTTCTCTTTCCGCTTGCGATGTTTGAGCACGCCAGCGGCTTCCTCGATGAATGCGCGCCGCCCCGTCGGATCGGCGTGGAGTACCGAGTCCAGCTGGCCCTGGCCGACGATGACATGCATCTCCCGGCCGATACCGGAGTCCGAGAGCAGTTCCTGGATGTCCAGGAGCCGGCAGGTGTCGCCATTGATCTGGTATTCGCTGCCGCCGTTGCGGAACATGATCCGAGTGATCGTCACTTCGGCGTACTCGATCGGCAGTGCGCCGTCGGAATTGTCGATGGTCAGCGAAACCTCCGCCCGCCCGAGCGGCGGCCGCCCGGTGGTACCGGCGAAGATCACGTCTTCCATCTTGCCGCCGCGCAGGGATTTGGCACCCTGCTCCCCCATGACCCAGGAGAGCGCGTCCACCACATTGGACTTGCCGGACCCATTGGGACCGACGACGCACGTGATGCCGGGTTCGAACCGCAGTGTCGTGGCGGAGGCGAACGATTTGAAACCACGCAGGGTCAGGGCCTTGAGATGCACGCCGCCGGACTCTACCTTTCGCTCTCGGTTTCGCTGATGAAGGTGCAGGGCACATCAGACGGTAAGGGAAGGGGTGTACGTCCGGGGCGGGGCCCGCGCAGGTCCGAGCGGAGAAGTGCGACCGGAAAGAGTCCGGGCACGGAAGAGGGACGCAAAAGAAAGAAGGGACGCCGAAGCGCCCCTTGTAAATCTTGTGCGGTGTTACGTGCGGTGTTGCTGGTGCAGCTGTGCACGACGGATCAAGGACATGTCACAACGGTGACAGATCAAGAGCAGTGATCTTCAATGATCCGGCGACGATCCGGGTGATGATCTCGGACGGCTGACGCGTTCAGCCCGACCGGCCTCCAGGGCCATCGGTCAGGTCAGCGCCGGCTCCGCCTGAGGTACGTCGATGTCGATGCTGTCGAGCAGCGACTCTTGGTGCTGGGCGGCGGCGTTGAGCGCGTCGTTCTCGTCCTGAATCCGTACGAGCTCGGATTCGAGGTCCTGGACACGCTGCTGGAGCCGTCGCATCTCGGCGAGGAGTCGCGGGTCGGAACCGCCGACGTAACCGAGAAGCGCCTTTGCCATGATGGATGGTCCTCCACACTGAGTGACCGACCGATGCGGTGTGGGTCGTGAGGGAATCGCACCCGCGGTGCTCGGCAGTGCTCTGTACTCACTGCTGTTCTGCTGCCAAACAGCTCTGCCGAACAGCTGCGGTGCGCGGGGATTTCAGCGTCTCACCAAAAAGTTTGACGGTCAACACGATCACGCCCTGTAGAGGCGGGCGGCCCTGGGGCGCGCGGCCTGGCGATCACGCGGCGCGACTCTCCTGCGGGACCCTCGGGGGTGCGGAGATCATCCTTACTGCCGCAGCCTGGCACGCCAACCGAATCTTGGCAACCACCCGGCCATTCCGCAGGTCATTTCATGTGTACGCGGATGACCGCCCCGCCGCGTCACCCCGTGCCGCCCATCGAACACAGTCCGAACACAACCCCCGGGGCGGCCCGGGACCGGGCCCGGATCAGCGGATCCCGAAGCCGTCGTAGCCGCCGCGCGGGGTGTCCCAGATCTCAGTGACTCCGTCAACGCGCCCGGGTGTGTCGTCCGAGCGCAGCCACTCCAGCAGACGGTGGCAATTCTCACGCCGCCCCTCGGCGACGACCTGCACCCTGCCGTCGTCGAGATTGAGGGCGAAGCCGGTGAGGCCACCGATCTCCAGAGCGTTCGCCCTGGTGAACCAGCGGAAACCTACTTGCTGCACTCGGCCGCGCACCCAGGCGGTGAGCCGTACCTCTTCGTTCATGCCCGAACGCTAACCGGCCAATTGCCCTCGGAGCACTTTCTGTCCAGAGGCCATGGCGTACAGTCCCGTCGCAATAACCTCACCCCATCGGGTGAATCATGTCGACGCCGAGAGCGGCGTCCAGACCGTCAGAAGGGCTCAGCAGATGGGACGTCATGGACGCTCCGCCGCAGCTCCTGCCGTTCAGGACCGCGCGGTGGAGAACCCGGGCCGGCACCGGGGGGCGCGCCACGGGAAGCGGTCCGGGGCCCCGGTGCGTACCGGAATGATCGGCGTCTCCGCCGCCCTGGCCGTGGGGGCCGTCGCGGTCGCCTCGGGGCTGCTGCCCGGCGGCTCCACCCACACGGTCGGCGGTGGCGCGGCCGCCGACCAGGTGCGTACCGAGGGAGTCCCGGACCTGCTGAGCCGGGGCGGCTCGGCCACCGCGTCCGCCGACCGCGGCGCCGGGCGGGCTGACGGCCCGACGGGCTCGAAGGCCCCCGCCGGTTCCGCGTCCTCCGCCTCCCCGTCGAAGACGTCCGAGCCGGCCGGGCGGGCGGGGCCGTCCTCGTCGCCGGTGTCGTCGAAGGCCGCCGCGGCGGAAGCCGGGCAGAGCGCCGCCCCGGCCGCGGCCGGAAAGTCGCCGGCCGCGCCAACGGCCCCCGCCTCCTCCGCTCCGGCCGCCCGCAGGTCCGCGGCGTCGGCCCCGGCCGCCTCCGTCCAGGCCGCCGTGCTCGCCCTGGTCAACCAGGAGCGCGCGAAGGCCGGCTGCAGCCCGGTGACGGCCAGCGCCTCATTGGCCTCGCTCGCCCAGGGCTTCAGCGACGACATGGCCGCCCGGGGCTTCTTCGACCACACCGACCCCGATGGCCGAACCCCGTGGGACCGCGCCGCCAAGGCCGGTGTGCAGGGGCTCGGCGGCGAGAACATCGCCCGCGGCCAGGCCGACGCGCAGGCCGTGATGGATTCCTGGATGAACAGCGCGGGCCACCGGGCGAACATACTCAACTGCGACTACAAGACGCTCGGCGTCGGCGTGCACTTCGGCGCGGGCGGCCCCTGGTGGACCCAGGACTTCGGCTTCTGAGCGGTGGCCGGCCGACCGCTCACCCGGGGAAAGCGCACCCCAGCAGTGAGCGCTGTGCGGGCGTACGCTGTCGCCATGGACGAGAAGAACCGTCTGGACGCGCTCGCCTTCGACGTGTTCTCCAGGCAGTGCCCCTCACGCGGAACCCTGGAGCATGTCACGGGGCGCTGGGGCAGTCTGACGCTGGGAGCCCTGTACGACGGCAGCTTCCGCTTCAACGAGCTCCGTCGCCGGGTCGACGGGGTGAGCGAGAAGATGCTCTCGCAGACGCTCCACGCCCTGGAACGGGACGGCCTGGTCCACCGAGAGGCCCAGCCGACCAACCCGCCGCGCGTCGACTACGAACTGACGCCCCTGGGCCGGCAGGTCGCCGAGCGGCTGCTCGCGCTGATCGGGCTCGTCGAGGGCCGGATGCCGGAGGTGCTCCGGGCCCGTGACCGGTACGACGGAGCCCACCCGGGGCCGGAGGTCCGGGCCCAAGGACTGTGAAAGTCCCGCCTGTCCCGCGACGCCCGGCACGCACGCCGGTCCACCAGGGACTACGGGGCAGCCCTTAGGAAACCGTGCGCGGCGGCCGCTGGCAGCGCGGGCAGAAATAGCTGGACCGGTTCATCCACGGCCGGCGGCGCATCGGCGTACCGCAGCGGTGACAGGGCTCTCCCTCTCGCCCGTACGCGTCGAGGGAGCGGTCGAAGTAGCCGGACTCGCCGTTCACATTGACGTAGAGGCTGTCGAAGCTGGTGCCGCCCTGGTCGAGGGCCGCGCTCATCACGTCGCGGACGTGGCCCAGCAGCTCGGCCGACTTGGGGCGGGTCAGCGTCGCGGTCGGGCGGTCGTAGTGCAGCCTGGCGCGCCAGAGCGCCTCGTCCGCGTAGATGTTGCCGACCCCGCTGATCAGCGACTGGTCGAGCAGGGCGCGCTTGATCGTCGTACGGCGCAGTCGCAGGGCCGCGTGGAACGCCGCGTCGTCGAAGGCCGGGTCCAGGGGGTCGCGGGCGATGTGCGCGATGGTGTCGGGCAGCCCGTCCGTGCTGTCGGCGGCGCATTCATGGAGCGAGAGCCCGCCGAAGGTCCGCTGGTCGACGAAGCGCAGCTCGGTCCCGAGGGAGTCCTCGAAGCGGATCCGGATGCGCAGATGCTTCTCGTCGGGGACGTCCTGCGGCTGTACGAGCAGCTGGCCGCTCATGCCGAGATGGCCCAGCAGCGAACTGGACGCGTCGTTCAGCGGCACCCAGAGGTACTTGCCACGGCGCATGGCCGGGCCGAAACGGGCACCGCCGAGCCGGGCCGCGAAGTCCACGCCGCCCGCGAGATGGCGGCGGACCGCACGCGGGTGCAGCACCTCTACGTCCGCGACGGTCCGGCCGGTGACCCAGCGTTCGAGTCCCCGCCGTACGACTTCGACCTCGGGCAGCTCGGGCACGGTGTGGCTCCTCAGGGACTTCCAGGGTATCCGGGCAGAGAAATCCCCCCGGTGCGCAGGGCACCGAGGGGATTCCGGGTCAGGCCGGAGCGACGTCCGTGGACGACGGCGGGTCGGCAGGGGTGTCGGCGGCCCCTCCGTCGGCAGCGGCCTTCGCCGCAGCCACCCGCGCCTCCGCGGCGGCGCTGATCTCGCGCCAGGCGGACTCCGCCGCCTGCTGCTCCGCTTCCTTCTTGCTACGGCCGGTGCCGGTGCCGTACGAGACACCACCGACGCGAGCAGCAGCAGTAAAGGTCTTCTCGTGGTCCGGGCCGGTCTCCGTGACGAGGTACTCGGGGACTCCGAGGCTCTCGCTCGCGGTGAGTTCCTGGAGGCTGGTCTTCCAGTCCAGGCCGGCACCGAGGTTGGAGGACCTGTCGATCAGCGGGTCGAAGAGCCGGTGGATCAGCTCCGAGGCCGCGCCGAGGCCCTGGTCGAGATAGACCGCGCCGATCACCGCTTCAAGGGTGTCGGCGAGGATGGATGCCTTGTCCCTGCCACCCGTGCCCTCTTCACCGCGGCCGAGCCGGATGAAGGAGCCGAGTTCGAGGCCGCGGCCCACTTCCGCAAGTGCACGCGAGTTGACCACCGCGGCCCGCAACTTGGCCAGATGGCCTTCGGGCAGGTCGGGGTGGGTGCGGTACAGCGTGTCCGTGACCACCAGGCCGAGCACCGAATCCCCGAGGAATTCGAGCCGCTCGTTGGTCGGCAGACCGCCGTTCTCGTACGCGTACGAGCGATGGGTCAGCGCACGCACCAGAAGGGCGGACTCGAGGTGATACCCGAGCCGCCCTTCCAGAAGCGTGTGGGACGAGGCTGTGTTGACGTTGTCTGCCTGCTTCTTGGCGCTGGACAACTCAGACATCGGGCCTCTCACCAGCCGCTCAGACCTCGAGGACCTGGCGCTTGTTGTACGTGCCGCAGCTGGGGCACGCGATGTGCTGCAGCTTCGGCTCCTGGCAACGCTCGCACGAAACCAGGGTGGGGACCGCAGCCTTCCACTGCGACCGGCGGTGGCGCGTGTTGCTGCGCGACATCTTCCGCTTCGGAACAGCCACGGCTACTTCTCCTGCTTCTCGTCGACGCCCGCTTCGGCGCCGCCCATGTTGTCCTTCTCGCCGTCCTGAACGGTGTCGGCGAGTCCCTGCAATGCCGCCCAACGGATGTCGACGGCATCGTGGTGATGACCGGGATTCTCGTCCAGCCTGATTCCGCATTCGGAACACAGACCGGCGCAGGACTCCCGGCACACCGGCTGCATCGGCAGTGCGAGCACCACCGCATCGCGCAGCACTGGTTCGAGGTCGAACAAGCCGTCCTCGATGAAGAGCCTGTCCTCGTCGTCCTCGGCGTCGTCGGCCGGCTCCGCCTTGTGGCTGCGGCCCCGGTCATCGGCGTCAGGGTACGAGAACATCTCCTGGAAGTCCGCCACGACCTCTTGGCGCAGCGGCTCCAGACACCTTACGCACTCCCCCTCGGCCGACGCACGGGCGGTGCCTGTGACAAGCACCCCTTCCATGACCGATTCGAGACGGAGGTCCAGCTCCACGGGTGCGCCCTCCGGCACACCGATCACCCCGTCGATGCCGAGGACGGACGGCGCACCAGGTGCGTCCACCGAGCGGGTCAGCCGCTGGAGGGCACCGGGACGCCGACCCAGCTCGTGCGTGTCGAACACGAGGGGGTTTCGGTGGTCGAGGTGGCCGTTCAGGGCTTTTCCTGCTTTCGAAATCATGTGCATCACACATCGTGGGGAGGGTTGCCCTGATTCGGATTCGAAACGGGCAGCCGGGATCGCGGACCTACGCGCGACCGAAGAGCCAGGATACTGGACGCGCCGCCCAGCTCCCAATCCGGTCCGCCGCACCCCGGCGCGACTCCGCTCGGGCGCAGGGGCCGGGCCGCCGCCCCGGCCGGTCAGCGCTCCTGCTCGTACCGGCGGAGCTGGTCCAGGTCGATCATGCTGGTGTCGAACAGGCTGGTCTCGTCGAGGGCGCTCTCACCCTGCGGCTGGTGCGCCTGCTGGGGCTGCTGCACGGGCTGCTGCTGCCAGCCGTCGTACCCCTGGACCGGGATCTGGCCCTGGGCCTGGGCCTGGGCCTGGTCGTATCCCTGCTGCTGATAGGCGGCGTAGGGGTCGGGCTGCTGCTGGTACCCGTAGACGTCCTGCTGCGGCTGCTCCTGGTACGCGTACGTCTCCGCGTAGCTCGGCTGGGCCTGTGCGGGGAAGTGCGGCTGAGCCTGCTGGTGCACCGGCTGCGGCTCCGGGGTGGCGAGCTCGGCGAGGCCGGCCCAGTGGTCCTCGTCGCTCATGCGCCCCTGATTGCCCGCCGCGTCCTGGGCGGCCATGTGCGCACCGAGTTCGTCGGTGGCGACCCGGCCGTGCAGCTTCTGCCGGCCGCGGCCGACCGCCTCCAGGGTCTTGGCGAGCACGGCCTCGAAGGCGCCGAGCTTGGTGTCCACGTACTCGTCGGCCCGGCGCTGGAGCGTGGCCGGGTCGGTGCTGCGCTCGGGGGCCTCGGCGAAGTCCGGGTCCTCGTATCCCTGCTCGTCGAAGGCCTGGCCGCGGCCGAGGAGCTTCTCGCGGCCCCGGTCGACGGAGCCGATGGTCTTGGTGAGGACGACCTCGAAGTTGGCGAGCTTGCTGTCGACGTACTCGTCGGCATCGGCGCGGACCTCATCGGCCTCCCGGCGGGCCTCGGAGAGGATGCGGTCGGCCTCGCTGCGGGACTGCATGGCGACCTCGGTTCCGGCGATCAGCGAGGTGCGTTCGGCGTGCGCGGACCCGATGATCCGCTCGGCCTCCTGACGGGCCTGCTCGGCCAGCTGCTCGTGCCCGCCGATGAGCTCCTGGGCGTGGGCGAGCGAGCCGGGCAGGGCCTCGCGCACCTCTTCGAGCATCGCGAGCAGCTCGGCGCGGTTGACCACGCACGAAGCCGACATGGGCATGGACCGGGCGCTCCCGACCGCCTCGACGATCTCGTCGAGCTTCTTCTGCACGTCCACCGTGTGCTCGCCACTCTCTACAGCCGATTGGAGACGGACGGGACGACTGTACGGCCAGTCGGCGCCCGCCCGACACCTGGTGACGGTCCGTCAGGAATTCAGCGCTCGGCGAGACGCTCGGCGAGGGCTCGGTGGACCACCGGGGGCAGCAGGTGGGAGACGTCGCCGCCCCAGGTGGCGACCTCCTTGACCAGGGAGGACGACAGGAAGCTGTAGGTGGGATTGGTCGGCACGAAGAGCGTTTCGACGCCGGAGAGGCCGTTGTTCATCTGGGCCATCTGGAGCTCGTAGTCGAAGTCGCTGACGGCCCGCAGGCCCTTGACGATCGCCGGGATGTCGCGCTGCTTGCAGAAGTCGACCAGAAGGCCGTGGAAGGACTCGACCTGGACGTTGCCGAAGTCCGCGGTGACCTGACGGATCAGGTCGATGCGCTCGTCGACCGTGAAGAGGCCCTTCTTGGACTGGTTGATCATCACCGCGACATGTACGACGTCGTACAGCTTCGAGGCGCGGCCAATGATGTCGAGGTGTCCATTGGTGATGGGGTCGAATGACCCCGGACAGACGGCGCGGCGCAACTTCATTCCCTCGCTCTCCAGTCCGGTCATCGTGCGTCTTCGCACGTAGAGGCGGCGCGACCGTACCAAAGCGTTCCCTCGCCGTAGCGACGGGCCCGCAGTGGCTCGAATCCCTCCGGCCAGCTGAATTCTCCGCCTCTGGTGCTGCGTTCCACGGTGACGAGTGCATCGGCTGTGAGCCACCCCTGGGTACGGAGTGTGAGCAGCATCTCGCCAAGATCGCCGTCGGTCACGGCGTACGGCGGGTCCAGGAACACCACGTCGTACGGCTCCGCGGGCGCCGGTCCTGTCACGATCTGTTCGGCTTTGCCGGTACGGACCTCGGCCCCGGGCAGGCCGAGCGTGCGGACGTTGTCCCGGACGGTGCGGACGGCCCCGGGGTCGGTCTCGACGAGCAGGGCGTGGGCGGCGCCGCGCGAGAGCGCCTCCAGGCCGACGGCCCCGGAACCCGCGTACAGGTCCGCGACACGGGTGCCGTGGAGGCTGCCCAGGAGGGCTTCCCAGGTGGAGAAGAGGCCCTCGCGCGCACGGTCGGAGGTGGGGCGGGTGCCGGTGCCGGGCGGGACTGCCAGGCGGCGTCCGCCGGCCGAGCCGGCGATCACGCGGGTCATGGGTGTCTGGTCCTCGGTTCGTGGGTGGCCCGCAGGGTGCTGCGGCGCCGTGGCATCCACGATATGGGGTCGCGGCGGATCGGGCCCGTGCACCCGTCCACCCTCGTCATCCCTTGTCCAGATACTGTTCGCGCTCCTTGTCGAGCAACGCGTCCAGGGCGATCCGCAGCTCGGGCAGGTGCTCCAGCTCCGGGTCGGCGGCGACGACCGTCACGGCCTCCTCGCGGGCGGCGGCGATGACCTCCTCGTCGTCGATGACGGTGAGCATCCGCAGCGAGGAGCGGACCCCGGACTGGGCCTGGCCGAGGACATCGCCCTCGCGGCGCTGTTCGAGGTCGATCCGGGACAGCTCGAAGCCGTCGAGGGTGGCGGCGACCGCGGACAGGCGGGCACGGGCCGGACTCGCCTCGTGGGCCTCGCTGACCAGCAGGCACAGTCCGGGGGCGGAGCCGCGCCCGACCCGGCCGCGCAGCTGGTGCAGCTGGGAGACGCCGAACCGGTCGGCGTCCATGATCACCACGGCGGTGGCGTTGGGGACGTTGACCCCGACCTCGATGACGGTGGTGGCGACGAGGACGTCGACACCGCCCGCGGCGAAGCGGCGCATCACGTCGTCCTTGTCGTCGGGATTCATCCTGCCGTGCAGCATCTCGATGCGCAGGCCGGAGAGCGGGCCCTTGGCGAGCTGTTCGGCGATCTCCAGGACGGCGAGCGGCGGGCGCTTCTCGCCGTCCTCCTCGGGCGCCTTCTTCCCCTTCCGGCCCGCCGCCTCGTCCTCGGCATCGTCGCCGATGCGGGGGCAGACCACATACGCCTGGTGCCCGCTCTCCACTTCTTCCCGGACCCGTTCCCAGGCACGGGCGAGGAAGTGCGGTTTGTCCTTGGCGGGTACGACATGGCTGGCGATCGGCGAGCGGCCGGCCGGGAGCTGGTCCAGTACGGAGGTCTCCAGGTCGCCGAAGACGGTCATGGCGACCGTACGGGGAATGGGCGTCGCGGTCATGACCAGCAGGTGCGGCGGCTGCTTCCCCTTGGAGCGCAGGGCGTCGCGCTGCTCCACACCGAAGCGGTGCTGCTCGTCGACGACGACCAGGCCCAGGTCGTGGAACTGCACCTTGTCCTCGATCAGCGCGTGTGTGCCGATCACGATTCCGGCCTCACCGGTGACGAGGTCGAGCAGCGCCTGCCGGCGGGCCGCGACGCCCATGGAGCCGGTGAGCAGCACCACCTTCGTGCCCTGCCCAGAACCGCCGGGCGTCCGCCCGTCGCCCGAGTGCTGTCCCTCCTGAGGGGGCGCTTCGCGCCACAGTCCCCACTGGTCGGCCAGCTCGCCCATCATCTCGGTGATGGAGCGGTGGTGCTGCTGGGCGAGCACTTCGGTGGGCGCGAGCATGGCGGCCTGCCCGCCCGCGTCGACGACGCCGAGCATCGCGCGCAGCGCGACCATCGTCTTGCCGGAACCGACCTCGCCCTGGAGGAGCCGGTGCATGGGGTGCTCGGTCGCCAGGTCGTCGAAGATCTCCTTGGAGACCTTCCGCTGCCCTTCGGTGAGGGTGAACGGCAGCTTGGCGTCGAAGGCGTCGAGCAGTCCGCCGGGCCGGGGGCGGCGGGCCACCGCCGGGAGCTGGGTGTCCGCGTACCTGCGGCGGGCCAGGGCGACCTGGAGGACGAAGGCCTCGTCCCATTTCAGCCGGTCCCTGGCCTGGGCGATGTCCGCCTTGGTCTGCGGGCGGTGGACCTTCAGCAGCGCTTCCGGGAGCGGGGTGAACCCGCGCCCCTCGCGCAGACTCGGCGGCAATGGGTCGACGGCCTCCTGCGCGCTGGGCAGCACGGTGTCGACGGCCTTGGCGATCCGCCACGAGTCCAGCTGCTTGCAGGCCGGATAGATCGGCAGCAGCCGCCCGGCGAAGGCGTCCACCGCTTCCGTGGCCTCGGCCCCGTCGATGGACTCGGCATCCAGCAGCTGGTAGGTGGGGTGGGCCAGCTGCATCTTCCGGTTGAAGACGGAGACCTTGCCCGCGAACATCGCCCGCCGGCCCGGCAGCAGCTCCTTGTGCGGCTTGTGGACGCCATGGCCGAAGAAGACGAGCTGGAGCCGGCCGCTGCCGTCGGTGAGGGCCACTTCGAGGCGCTTGCCGCGGCCGTTGTTGAACATCACGATGCGGGCGTCGGCGACCTGGGCGACCACCGTCACGTGCTCGTCCAGCGGGAGGTCGGTCAACGCCGTCAGCCGGCCGCGCTCCTCGTACCGCCGCGGGTAGTGGTGGAGCAGATCACCGACCGTGTGCAGGTCGAGGTGGTCGGCCATCACCTTCGCGGTGGCTCCGCCGAGCAGCTTCTTGAGTGGTTCGTCGAACGCAGACACGCGATCCATTGCACACCACACCACTGACAGATGTCCGGCGGGCACCACCCGGAACACCGGAATCCCCCGGTCGGAACCGTCGCCACGCACGCGTACCGAGTTCCTCGGCCGGTGCGGTATCGGGCGGCCGGCGTGCTTCGCCGTCGCGGCCGGGATCCGGGGGCGGCCGGTCGGCGCGTACGCCCGGTGCGCCGCCCGTGGAGTGGTGCGCCCGTGACTTCGGCCCGCTCCTGCCGTACGACGTGCGGGCGGGCGAGGCGGCCGAGGACCGTCCGGCGGGTGCGGCCGTGCCGCCCTACTCCACCCCGATCAGCAGCGGAGCACGCTGGTGGCCGCCCCGGTACACCACTGTGTCGACCGCCAGATAGCCCTCGCGTACGTGCTCCTCCAGCGCGTCCGCGAGGCTGTCGGGGACGTCCTCGCCGAGGACCAGGGTGACCAGCTCGCCGCCCGCCGCGAGCATGCGGTCCAGCACGTTGCGGGCCGTTCCCGGCACGTCCTCGCCGATGACCGCGACGTCGCCGTCGATCAGGCCGAGGACGTCGCCGGCCTGGCAGATGCCCGCCATGGTCCAGGACTGCCGCTCGGCGACAGCCAGTTCGGCGTAGCGGGTGGCGCCGGCCGCGGCGGTCATCGCCACCACGTCCTCGTCGAAGCTGCGGTCGGGTTCGTGGACGGCGAGGGCCGCAATGCCCTGGACCGCGGCCCGGGTCGGGACCAGCGCGACCCTGACCCCCTCCGCGCGGGCCTGTTCGGCGGCGGCGGCCGCGGTGTGCCGCAACTCGGCGTCGTTGGGCAGCAGTACCACCTCGCGGGCGTGTGCCCGGCGGATCGCGTCGACGAGTTCGCCGCTGGCGGGCGGCTCCCCGGGACGTGCCAGCACCGTTGTCGCCCCGGCCTCCTTGCACAGGCCGCGGAGCCCGTCGCCGGGAACCACCACGACGACCGCACGCTGCACGGGCTCGGTGGGGGGGTGCACCCGGTCGGCGCCGAAGTGGGTGATCCGGATGCGGTACGGCCGCCCCGCCTCGACGCCGGCCTCCACCGCCGCACCCGCGTCGTCGACATGCACGTGGATGTTCCACAGCCCGTCGCCGCCCACCACCACCAGGGAGTCGCCGAGTCCGTCGAGCCTGGTCCGCAGCCGGTCCACGGCGTCGTCCGCGGCCTCCAGCAGGTAGATGACCTCGAAGGCCGGTCCGCCCGCCCCGCAGTCCTCCGGCACAGGGACCAGAAACGCGGGCGCGGGCCCGCCCGCGTACACGTGCTCGGGGGCCCGCCCGGAGACCGCTTCGACGAGCGCCCCGAGCACCGTGACCAGGCCCCGCCCCCCGGCGTCCACGACGCCCGCCCGCCCGAGGACGGCGAGTTGTCCGGGGGTCGCTTCCAGGGCCGTCCGCGCCCCCTCGTACGCCGCCTGTGCGACCGCCGCGGTTCCGGCCTCGTCCGCCGTGCGCCCGGCAGCCTCGGCGGCTGCGGCGGCCACCGTGAGGACGGTGCCCTCGACGGGGTGGGCCACGGCCTGCCGGGCGGCCGCGGCGGCTCCGGTGAGTGCCCGGCGCAGGTGGTCCGCGTCGTGCCCGTCGGCCAGTACCCCGGCCATTCCGCGCAGCAACTGGGCCAGGATCGTGCCGGAGTTCCCGCGGGCACCGATCAGCGCTCCGTGCGCCATGGCCCGCACCGCGTCGGCGGCGACGGGCACGGTGGTGCCGGTCTCGTGGGCGGCGAAGACGGCTTCGACGGCCTGGGTCGCGGACTCGACAGTCAGGTAGAGGTTCGTACCGGTGTCCCCGTCGGCGACGGGGTACACGTTGATCGCGTCGATCGCCTCGCGCTCCCGGCCCAGTGCCTCCAGGGCCAGTGAGCACCAGGTACGCACCGCGACGGCGTCCATCTCGTCGGCGGTCTGCGGCACCTGTCGGTCCTCCTCGAAATCGGCCGTGGCCGGCCGGCTGCACCGCAGAGTAGTCCCCGCGCGCCGGGTCCGGCGGGGACAGGGGCGGGACGGGGGGCGGCGGAACCCATGGTAGTTTCGTTCCACCGACGCGGTCGTTGTATGCTGCTTCGGTTGCCCGATGAAAATCGGGCCATTCCTCCGGTGCCGCCACTTCAGTCACATGATTCCGGCGCGCCGGAATTCACTGTAAGTGCACCTGAAGTCTTTGGAGTGACCCGTGGCTGCCAACTGCGACGTCTGCGGCAAGGGGCCGGGCTTCGGCAACAACATTTCGCACTCGCACCGCCGTACGTCCCGTCGCTGGAATCCCAACATCCAGCGCGTGCGTGCCGTGGTCGGTCGGACGCCGAAGCGGCTCAACGTCTGCACCTCGTGCATCAAGGCCGGCAAGGTCGCGCGCTGACGTTCCCGTCGTAGCGCAGCCTTCCGGTTGCCCAAAAAGCCGGTCCATCTCGGTGGACCGGCTTTTTGCTGCGCTCCGGGGCCCTCAGCCGGTGCGCGTCCGCCAGCCGTGGTCGACGGGGCCGATCCCGGCGCCCAGCGGGAATCCCGCCGTGATCGCCCCGGTGACGTACGCCTTCGCACCCCGTACCGCCGTTGGTACGTCCTGGCCCAGGGCCAGTCCGCAGGCGATCGCCGAGGCGAGCGTGCACCCGGTGCCGTGGGTGTGCCGGTTGCCGTGCCTCGGGGCTCGCAGCCAGTGCTCCTCGGTGCCGTCCGTCAGCAGATCGACGGGCTCGCCCGGCAGGTGCCCGCCCTTGACGACGACCCAACGCGGTCCGAAGGCCAGTACCCCGGTGGCGGCGTGCCGCATTCCGGTCTCGTCCGTGACGCTCACGCCGGTGAGCTGCGTCACCTCGTCCAGGTTCGGGGTGGCGACCGTGGCGACCGGAAGGAGTTTCGTCCGTACGGAATCGAGCGCCTCGGCGGCCAGCAGCGGATCGCCGTGCTTGGAGATCCCGACCGGGTCCACGACGACCGGGGCCGCGGTGCCCGCGAGGAGTTCGGCCACGGTCTCCACGAGGGCGGCCGAGGCCAGCATGCCGGTCTTGACCGCCTGCACACCGATGTCGTCCACCACGCTGCGGTACTGGGCGCGTACGGCCTCGACGGGCAGTTCCCAGGCGCCCTGCACACCCAGCGAGTTCTGGGCGGTGACGGCGGTCAGCACGCTCATTCCGTGCACGCCGAGCGCCAGCATCGTCTTCAGATCGGCCTGGATGCCCGCACCGCCGCCGGAGTCGGATCCGGCGACGGTGAGCACACGGGCGGGTACAGCAGCAGACAGAGGCATACCCGAAATCTACTGGGCGTCCTCGATGTCCCCGAAGTGGTCCCACCCGCTCTTCCTGGTCCAGGGCGCCCCGTCGACCGTCACCTGCGGCAGCGCCGAGGCATTGAGGACTTCGCCGATCACCCTCCAGCGGGCGGGCAGTTTCACGTCCGGCGGGAAGGTGGCGACGATCGCGTGGTCCTCTCCGCCGGTCAGCACCCACTGCAGCGGGTCGACGCCCACGGCCTGACCGATGTCGGACATCTGCGAGGGGATGTCGATCAGTCCGGAGCGGAGATCGATCCGTACCTTGCTGGCCTCGGCGATGTGACCGAGATCGGCGACGAGTCCGTCGCTCACGTCCGTCATCGCGGTGGCGCCGAGTCCGGCGGCGGCGGGGCCCGCGTGGTAGGGCGGTTCGGGGCGCCGGTGGGCCTCGACGAAGGCGCGGGGCGAACGGAATCCGCGGGAGAGCACGGCGTAACCGGCGGCGGACCAGCCGAGCCAGCCGGTGACGGCGACGACGTCGCCGGGCTGGGCGCCGGACCGGGTGACCGGTTCGTGGTTGCGCAGATCCCCGAGCGCGGTGATCGCGACGGTGATCGTCTCACCGCCCACGACATCGCCGCCGACCACGGCCGCTCCGGCGACCTGGCACTCGTCACGGATGCCGTCCATCAGCTCGCCGGCCCAGGTGACCGGGAGTTCGGCGGGGACGACCAGGCCGAGCAGCAGCGCGGTGGGCACGGCGCCCATGGCGGCGATGTCGGCGAGGTTCTGGGCGGCGGCCTTGCGGCCGACGTCGTACGCGGTCGACCAGTCGCGGCGGAAGTGCCGTCCCTCCAGCAGGATGTCCGTACTGGCCACGACCCTGCGGTCGGGAGCGGACACGACCGCGGCGTCGTCGCCGGGGCCGAGCCGTACCGCCGGAGTGGTGGTGAGCCGGGAAGTCAGCTCCTTGATGAGCCCGAACTCCCCCAACTCGCCCACGGTTCCCTTCACCGAGTCTCACCTCTCATCTATCGCGCCGGACATGCGTCCGGGCTGCCTCAGCGGCCGCGGGTCCGGATCACGGACCGGCCGCCGCCGCAGGGAGCAGTCTGCACCGGTTCCCCTCGCCATGGGCGTCCCCCTTTCGCTCCGCTGCGCTCGCGGTCGCGGGCCTTCTCTGCTGTCGGTACTGTCAAGAGATACGTCAACCTGTGCTGTACGCGCGCCACGCTGTGGACGGCAACCACCCCGTAGGTCTCCCCGCGGCTCGCGGCAACGCGATAACGTGGCGTCCCTTTCCCATCCCCCACATGATCCTCGTGGCCGCCCTGGAGGTTCCGTGGTACAGGCGTACATCCTTATTCAGACCGAGGTGGGCAAGGCGTCGACCGTCGCCGAGACCATCGCCAGAGTTGCGGGAGTGATCCAGGCAGAGGACGTCACAGGCCCCTACGACGTGATCGTGCGCGCCCAGGCCGACACGGTCGACGAACTCGGCCGCATGGTGGTCGCCAAGGTCCAGCAAGTGGAAGGCATCACCCGAACCCTGACCTGCCCGGTCGTTCATCTGTAGTCCCCGTCTACGCTGGGCCGGTGACATCATCGCGCCGCCGGTTCGGCCATCCCCTGCTTCTCGGTACGTCTGCCGCCGCGCTGCTGCTGGCCGCGACGGGCTGCTCCTCGACGGACGCCGCGGTGTCGGTCACGGTTCCCGCGCCGTCCGGAGAAGCCGCAGCCTACTGCCGCGCGCTGCACAAGGAGCTGCCGAAGACCGTTGCCGGACTCGACCGCGGTGACACCGGGCCGAAGTCCGAGCTGACCGCCCAGTGGGGGGACGGAGCGATCGTACTGCGCTGCGGTGTCCCCCGGCCCGCCAAGATGGACGACCCCATGGCGAAGGGGACCGAGGCGGACGGCGTCGACTGGATGCTGGAGCAGCCGGAAGACGCCGGTCCGCGCTTCACGACGACCTACCGCAAGGCGTACGTCGAGGTGAGTCTCTCCACGGCGTACGCGCACGACGCCAGCCCGTTGGCGGCGTTCGGTCCGGTGATCGCGAAGACGGTGCCCAGCAGCCTGTAGGGCGTGCACTCCGGTAGCGGAGTGCACGCCCTACGGCGCGGGGCTCGGCTCAGCGCAGGCCGGTCGGCCGGTTCAGCGCGGCCTGGATCAGCCGGTCCACCAGCTCCTGGTAGCTGACGCCGCTCTCCTGCCACATCCGCGGGTACATGGAGATCGGGGTGAAGCCCGGCAGGGTGTTGATCTCGTTGATCACGAAGCCGCCGTCCTCGGTGAGGAAGAAGTCGGCCCGCACCAGGCCCTCGCAGGACACGGCCTCGAAGGCGTCGACCGCCAGCCGCTGGACCTCGGCCGTCTGCTCGCCGGTGAGCGGGGCGGGCACGATCCCGGAGGCCGAATCGATGTACTTGGCCTCGAAGTCGTAGAAGTCGTGCGAGGTCACCGGCGGGATCTCGGCCGGCACGCTGGCGCGCGGACCGTCCTCGAACTCCAGCACCCCGCACTCGATCTCGCGGCCCCGCAGCAGCGACTCCACCAGGAACTTGGGGTCGTGGCGGCGGGCCTCCTCGATCGCCTCGTCGAGACCGGAGAGGTCGTCGACCTTGGTGATGCCGATGGACGAGCCGGCCCGGGCGGGCTTGACGAAGAGCGGCCAGCCGTGGTCGCCGGCGAAGTCCACGATGCGCTTGCGGACGGCGGAGGGGTCCGCCTCCCACTCGCGGGGGCGGACCACGGCGTACGGGCCGACCGGCAGCCCGAACGAGGTGAAGACCCGCTTCATGTACTCCTTGTCCTGGCCGACCGCCGAGGCGAGCACCCCCGCGCCGACGTACGGCACACCGGAGAGCTCCAGGAGCCCCTGCAGGGTGCCGTCCTCGCCGTACGGGCCGTGCAGCACCGGGAAGACGACGTCGACGTCGCCGAGCGCCTTGGGTACGGAGCCGGGCTCGCTGTACACCACTTCACGGCTGCCGGGGTCGACGGAGAGCACCACGCCGCCCTCGGTGGACTCGGCCAGCTGGGCCACGTCCGGCATCTTCCGGTCCGTGATGCCCATGCGTTCGGGCTCGTCGGCGGTGAGCGCCCAGCGGCCGTCCTTCGTGATGCCGATCGGCAGGACGTCGTACTTCGTCCGGTCGATGGCGTTCAGGACGGCGCCCGCCGTGACGACCGAGATGCCGTGTTCGGAGCTGCGGCCGCCGAACACGACGGCCACACGCGGCTTGCGGAGCTGCTGCTCCGGGCTCTGGGGGAGGTTCTCGCTGCTCATATCGCGTTGAGCGTACCTGCTGGTACCCCGCGCGTCAGCGCGGCCGGGGCCGGTGGAGCGGCGACCGTGAACGATCACCGCCCCGCGCGCTCCCCGGGCCTGTCGTCAGCGCCGCTCGGGCTTCGCGCTGCGCGACATCAGCTCACCCAGCGCGACCATCGGCGGCTTGCCCTCGTGCACGATGCCGACGACCGTCTCGGTGATCGGCATGTCGACGCCGTGCCTGCGTGCCAGATCGAGCACCGATTCACAGGACTTGACGCCCTCGGCGGTCTGCTTGGTGACCGCGATCGTCTCCTGGAGCGTCATTCCGCGGCCGAGGTTGGTGCCGAAGGTGTGGTTGCGCGAGAGCGGCGAGGAGCAGGTCGCCACCAGGTCGCCGAGGCCCGCGAGTCCGGAGAAGGTCAGCGGGTCGGCGCCCATGGCGAGGCCGAGCCGGGTCGTCTCGGCGAGGCCCCGGGTGATGAGCGAGCCCTTCGCGTTGTCGCCGAGACCCATGCCGTCGGCGATGCCGACGGCGAGACCGATGACGTTCTTGACCGCGCCGCCCAGTTCGCAGCCGACGACGTCGGTGTTGGTGTACGGGCGGAAGTACGAGGTGTGGCAGGCGGTCTGGAGGCGCCGGGCCACGGACTCGTCCTGGCAGGCGACCACGGCCGCGGCGGGGCGGCGTTCGGCGATCTCCTTGGCCAGGTTGGGGCCGGTGATGACGGCGACGCGGTCCGGGGAGACCTTGGTCACGTCCTCGATGACCTCGCTCATCCGCTTCGCGGTGCCGAGTTCGACCCCCTTCATCAGCGAGACGAGGACGGTGTCGGAGCCGAGGTGCGGGGCCCAGTCGGCGAGATTGGCGCGCAGCGTCTGCGAGGGCACCACGAATACGGCGTAGTCGGCGCCGTGCAGCGCCTCGGCGGCGTCGGTGGTGGCCCGGATCGACGCGGGGAGTTCAATTCCCGGCAGATAGTCCGGGTTGGTACGGGTCGTGTTGACGGCCTCGGCGACCTCGGCGCGGCGGCCCCAGAGGGTGACCTCGCAGCCGGCGTCGGCGAGTACCACGCCGAAGGCCGTACCCCATGAGCCGGTTCCGAAGACCGCTGCCTTCGCGGGGTGCGTCACTTGGGTCCCTTTCCTTCGGCCTTGCGCCGCTGTTCTGCACGGGCCTTGCGGTGGTCGTACGGCTCCGCTGGGGCCTTCTCGCCCCGTACGATCTCCAGCTGCGCGGTCACCGCGGCCATAATGACCTCGGTCGCCTCGCGCAGGACGTCGGGCGTCGGCTCCCTGTCGTAGAAGCCGGAGAGGTCGACGGGCGGTCCGGCCTGCACCTGGAGGGTCTTGCGGGGGAAGAGCCGGAACTTGTTCTCCTTGGCGTACGGCGGCATCGCGAGGTTGGCGCCCCACTGGGCGACCGGGATGACCGGGGCCTTCGTCATCAACGCGACGCGGGCGGCACCGGTCTTGCCGGCCATCGGCCACATGTCGGGATCGCGGGTGAGAGTGCCCTCCGGGTAGAAGGCGACGCATTCACCGCGCCCGATGGCGTCGACGGCGGCCCGGAAGGCGTCCAGCGCGTTGGTCGTCTCGCGGTACACGGGGATCTGCCCGGTGCCGCGCAGCATCATTCCGACAAAGGGGGTCTTGAAGAGGCCGGCTTTCGCGAGGAGCCGCGGCACGCGTCCGGTGTTGTACTGGAAGTGTCCGTAGGAAAGCGGGTCCAGATACGAGTTGTGATTGACCGCAGTGATGAATCCGCCGTCGTCCGGGATGTTTTCCATTCCCCGCCAGTCACGCTTGAACAGAACCACCAGCGGCGGTTTTGCGATCACCGCCGCCAGGCGGTACCAGAAGCCGATTCTGCGGCGGGACACTCGGACACCTTCCTCTAAGGACCTGACTGCTGCCTGGCTACCGACGGTCAAGTCTCGCCCCAGGCCCCTGCTCTGTCGAGAACACCGTACGCCCCGCTTTCGGGACCGTACCTCCGGGTTCTCGCACCGGCAGGCGAGAATAAGCGGCGACGCGCATCGAGGGGGAGATCGCCACGAACACCGACCCGACCGGTCCTTGGACCCTGGTCGTCCCGTTGAAGCCCTTGGCGCGGGCCAAGAGCAGGCTCACGCCCACGACGGGCGCCGAGCTGCGCCCGCGGCTCGCCCTCGCGTTCGCCCGGGACACCGTGGCCGCCGCCCTGTCCTGCCGGGCGGTCCGGGATGTGGTGGTCGTCACGGACGACACGGAGGCCGGGGCGGTTCTCGCCGCCCTCGGGGCGCGCATCGTGCCCGACGAACCGGATCGCGGACTCAACGCCGCCCTGGCACACGGCGAGCGGACCGTAAGGACCGGGCGGCCCGGGGCGGCCCTCGCCGCGCTCAACGCGGATCTGCCCGCGCTGCGCCCCGCGGAATTGGCCCGGGTACTCGATTTTTCCGCCGAATTTCCCCGGGCATTTGTCACCGATGCGGCAGGAATCGGAACAACATTTCTGTCGGCCGCACCGGGAGTGGAATTGCGCCCGGCTTTCGGCGGCCCTTCCCGGGCCCGGCATCTGGACTCCGGCGCCGTGGAAATCACGCTGACCGGCATCGATTCGGTCCGCCAGGACGTGGACACCGGCGACGACCTGCGAGCGGCGCTGGTCCTGGGTACCGGCCCGCACACGTCGGGGCGCTGGGCGGCGGACGCCCCGGCGCGCCCCGGGACGGACCGATAGGCTGCCGCACATGCAGGCGACCTCGTACACGTACGACCCCGAGACCCGCACCGGCAGTGTGCTGCTCGACGACGGGACCCCGGTGGAATTCGACGCCCGGGCCTTCGACGCGGGCGGGCTGCGGCTGCTGCGCCCGGGGCAGCGGGTGCGGATCGAGGGCGTCGGCGAGGGTGCGGATCTGCGGATCACCCTGGTGACCCTGCAGACGTTCTGAACGGCCGCGCGTCCCCGGCCCACAACAGCCCGCGGGCCGGGCTCCCCGAGGGGAGCCCGGCCCGGCGCGTGTGAGTAGCCCTGCGCTGCTCGGCCTCACTTCTTCCGTGCAGTGGCCTTCTTCGCCGTGGTCTTGCGCGCCGTGGTCTTCTTCGCGGGCGCCTTCTTCGCCGTGGCCTTCTTGGCGGGCGCGGTCTTCTTGGCGGCCGTCGTCTTCTTCGCCGCCGCCGCGGTGGCCTTCTTCGCCGCCGTCGTGGTCTTCTTCGCCGCCGGAGCGGCCTTCTTGGCGGTGGTCTTCTTGGCCGCGGTGGTCTTCGCCGCGGTCGTGGCCTTCCTGGCGGTGGCCTTCTTCGCCACGGCCTTCTTCGCGGTGGCCTTCTTGGCGGCCGCCTTGGTCGTCGTACGGGTGGAAGCACCGCCCGAGAGGCTGCCCTTGGGCGCCTTCTTCACGGCCACCTCGCCCTTGGGGAGCTTCTTCGAGCCGCTCACCAGGTCCTTGAAGCCCTGGCCCGCACGGAAACGGGGAACCGAGGTCTTCTTGACCCGCACCCGCTCGCCCGTCTGCGGGTTGCGGGCGTAGCGGGCGGGGCGGTCGACCTTCTCGAACGAGCCGAAGCCGGTGACCGAGACACGGTCTCCCGCGACAACCGCACGGACGATCGCGTCGAGCACCGCGTCAACGGCGTCCGCGGCCTGCTGACGGCCGCCGACCTTGTCGGCAATCGCTTCTACGAGCTGCGCCTTGTTCACGTCTTCCCCTTCGGAGACATTGCCAGAACGAAAGTGTTCAAGCGTTTTCGCACGTTAGGCAGATATATACCGCAAATCAAACACGAAACGGGCTAATCACCCTAGTGCCGCAACGAAGTCGACCGCTGCGCAGTTCCGCAGAGTCAGTCACCTTCGGGGAATCGGCCCTCATCGAGGTCCTTCATCAACCGGTCCAGACGCCTTGCCGCATCCGGAAGATCGTGCTTAGCCGCGGCCGTGATGACCAACAGCTTCCGGGACAGCGCCATCCTTACGCCCTCCGGGACTTGCAGTGCGCGCACTCTTGTGTGCGCTTCCTTCAAACGGTCGGCGACTTGGCCGTAAAGCTTGAGTTGGCTGTCGCGTTCCATGCACCGATTGTGCCATCTGGGGCGAGTTGTCGCCCGACGGGGTCTCAACAAGCGACTGCGCCCCCTACCAGAAGGTAGGGGGCGCAGTCCTGGAAACGCGCTGCTCAGGCGTTAATTGTACGTGGCTTGAAGCTCGGCCTCGCGGCCTCGTAAGTCGCGATGTCCGCTTCGTTCTGAAGGGTGAGGCTGATGTCGTCCAGCCCGTTCAGCAGCCGCCAGCGGGCGTTCTCGTCGAGCTCGAAGTCGGCCGTGATGCCCTCGGCGCGGACCTGGCGGGTCTCCAGGTCGACGGTGATCTCGGCCGTCGGGTCGGCCTCGGTCAGCTCCCAGAGCGCGTCGACGACCTTCTGGTCGAGCACGACGGTCAACAGCCCGTTCTTCAGCGAGTTGCCGCGGAAGATGTCGGCGAACCGGGAGGAGACGACGGCCTTGAAGCCGTAGTTCTGCAGCGCCCACACGGCGTGTTCGCGGGACGATCCGGTGCCGAAGTCGGGACCGGCGACCAGCACCGTGGCGCCGCTGCGCTCGGGGCGGTTGAGGACGAAGTTCTCGTCCTTGCGCCAGGCCTCGAAGAGGCCGTCCTCGAAGCCGTCGCGGGTGACCTTCTTCAGCCAGTGGGCGGGGATGATCTGGTCGGTGTCGACGTTGCTGCGGCGCAGCGGGACGGCCCGGCCGGTGTGTGTGGTGAAAGCTTCCATGGTTCTCAGACTCCGGCGGGCGTACGGGCGTCGGACAGGTCGGCCGGCGAGGCCAGGTGGCCCAGCACGGCGGTGGCGGCGGCGACCTGCGGGGAGACCAGGTGCGTGCGGCCGCCCTTGCCCTGCCGGCCCTCGAAGTTGCGGTTCGAGGTGGAGGCGGAGCGCTCACCGGGGGCCAGCTGGTCGGGGTTCATGCCGAGGCACATCGAGCAGCCCGCGTGCCGCCATTCGGCGCCCGCGGCGGTGAAGACCTTGTCCAGGCCCTCCTCCACCGCCTGCAGAGCGACCCGGACCGAGCCAGGGACGACCAGCATCCGTACGCCGTCGGCGACTTTGCGGCCGTCCAGGATCGCGGCCGCGTTCCGCAGGTCCTCGATCCGGCCGTTGGTGCAGGAGCCTACGAAGACGGTGTCCACGTCGATGTCGCGCAGCGGCTGGCCGGCGGTCAACCCCATGTATTCCAGCGCCTTTTCGGCGGCGTTCCGCTCCGAGGCGTCCTCGTACGAAGCCGGGTCGGGGACGCTGGCCGACAGGGGAGCGCCCTGGCCGGGATTGGTGCCCCAGGTGACGAACGGCGCCAGCTCGGCGGCTTCGATGACGACCTCGGCGTCGAAGACCGCGTCGTCGTCGGTGCGCAGCGTCTTCCAGTACGCGACGGCCGCGTCCCAGTCCTCGCCCTGCGGCGCGTGGTCGCGGCCCCTCAGGTAGTCGAAGGTGGTCTCGTCCGGAGCGATCATGCCCGCTCGGGCGCCGGCCTCGATCGACATGTTGCAGATGGTCATCCGGGCTTCCATCGAGAGCTTCTCGACGGCCGGGCCGCGGTATTCGAGGATGTAGCCCTGGCCGCCACCGGTGCCGATCCGGGCGATGATCGCGAGGATCAGGTCCTTGGCCGTGACACCGTCGGGCAGTTCGCCGTCGATGGTGATCGCCATGGTCTTCGGGCGGGCCAGCGGCAGCGTCTGGGTGGCCAGGACGTGCTCGACCTGGCTGGTGCCGATGCCGAACGCCAGCGCGCCGAAGGCGCCGTGCGTGGACGTGTGGGAGTCGCCGCAGACGACCGTGGTGCCGGGCTGGGTCAGCCCCAGCTGCGGGCCGACCACATGCACGACGCCCTGCTCGACGTCGCCCAGCGGGTGCAGCCGTACGCCGAACTCCGCGCAGTTCTTGCGCAGGGTCTCCAACTGGGCGCGGGAGACCGGGTCGGCGATCGGCTTGTCGATGTCGATGGTCGGGGTGTTGTGATCCTCGGTGGCGATGGTGAGGTCGAGGCGCCGCACCCGGCGTCCGGCCTGCCGGAGGCCGTCGAATGCCTGGGGGCTGGTCACCTCGTGCAGCAGGTGCAGATCGATGAAGAGGAGGTCGGGCTCACCTTCGGCGCGCCGGACGACATGGTCGTCCCAGACCTTCTCCGCGAGTGTCCTACCCATCGCTTTCCCTCCGGCCGGCGTCTTCGCCGGCCCAACTAGAGATTGGTGCGCCGCCGTCCGGACCCCCGTGCGGGGCGGTGGCTACGGGCCGTTGTGTGGCCGCCCGTACAGGTTCGCAACTTCCGCCGAAAATTGAACTTGCGTTTCACAGAGTGAGACGGGAGTATCGTCGTATGGACAACTCTAGCGGCGTCGGCGTTCTCGACAAGGCGGCTCTGGTATTGAGCGCCCTGGAGTCCGGTCCGGCCACCCTCGCCGGGCTGGTCGCGGCGACCGGGCTCGCACGACCCACGGCCCATCGGCTGGCCGTGGCACTGGAACACCACCGCATGGTGGCGAGGGACATGCAGGGCCGTTTCATCCTCGGCCCCCGGCTCGCCGAACTCGCGGCGGCGGCCGGCGAGGACCGCCTGCTGGCCACGGCGGGACCGGTGCTCACGCACCTTCGCGACATCACCGGCGAGAGCGCGCAGCTCTACCGGCGCCAGGGCGACATGCGGATCTGCGTGGCGGCGGCGGAGCGGCTGTCCGGCCTGCGGGACACCGTGCCGGTCGGTTCCACGCTCACCATGAAGGCCGGCTCGTCGGCGCAGATCCTGATGGCCTGGGAGGAGCCGGAGCGCCTGCACCGCGGCCTCCAGGGCGCCCGTTTCACGGCGACGGCGCTCTCGGGCGTACGGCGCAGGGGCTGGGCCCAGTCGATCGGCGAGCGCGAGCCGGGCGTGGCCTCTGTCTCGGCCCCGGTGCGCGGCCCCTCGAACCGGGTGGTCGCCGCCGTCTCGGTCTCCGGACCGATCGAGCGGCTGACCCGGCACCCGGGCCGGATGCACGCCCAGGCGGTCATCGACTCGGCGGCGCGGCTGAGCGAGGCCCTGCGGCGCAACGGCTGACCAGTCCCGGCCCCTTCCCGGCCGCCCCAGCGTCGTGGCGGCCCCCTCTCAGAACCGCACCCCGCGCAGCGTCACCCCTCGGAACCCCGCCCTGCGGACGAGCGGTGCGCCAGACGGTCCGCGGCCCGGCGGCCCCGCCCGTCGATCGGCAGTACGCCGGTCACCGCGGCCAGCCCGTAGGGCGGCATGTCGGCGTAGATCGATTCGTAACCGCCCTCGGGCACTATGTACGTCTCGTGCCACAGCCCCACGTGCTGCCGGGACTTCTTCTCCTTGCGGTTGATCGACGCCCACGCCTTGCGGTGGAACATGTCGGGAGCGCTCGCGTACGCGTACAGCTTCTCCCTCGACTCCCAGTACTGGACGACGTAGTACGTCCGCGGCGAGCCGGACAGCAGGGTGTAGCCGAGCAGCCCGCGGCTCCTGTCCCTGCTCAACTCCCGCAGCATGCGCGGCATCGCGGCGAGCACGGGCAGCCAGTGGTGCACGCCCCGGAAGTGGTTGATGCGCATCCCGATCAGGAGAACGACCACCTCCCCCTCGGCCCCGGCGGTTGTCCGCCCCGGAATCGGCTTCGCGAACATGCCCATAGCCCGTTCCCTTCTTGGAGAGTGCCGCTATCCAATGATGGGATAGTGGCACTGCCCAAGGGGTGGCGCAAGGGAAGGCACGGAACATGCGACTCTCGGAACTGAGCGAGAAGAGCGGCGTCAAGACCGCGACGATCAAGTACTACCTGCGCGAAGGGCTGCTGCGGCCGGGCCACCGGGTCAGCGCGACGCAGGCCGAGTACGACGAGGGCCATCTGCGCCGGCTGCGCCTGGTGCGGGCGCTGATCCAGGTCGGCCGCCTCCCCGTGGCCACGGCCCGCGAGGTCCTCTCCCAGGTCGACGACGAGTCCCTGGGACGGACGATCCGTCTGGGCGCCGCGCTGTGGTCGCTCCCGCACGGCCCGGATCCGGACGAGGAGGCACCGGAGACGGCGGCCGCCCGCGAGGAGGTCGAGCGGCTCCTGGACCGGCTCGGCTGGGCGACCTCGCAGGAACTCGGTTCCCTGTCCCCCGCCCATCGCGCACTGGTGTCGTCGGTGGCGGCCCTCATCCGCCTCGGCTATCCCTGCGACGCCGAGTACCTGACCGAACAGGCCCGCCTCATGCGTCAAGTCGCCGTCCAGGACCTGGACATGATGGAGACGTACCCCACGGAGGCGGAGCAGGTGGAGGTGGCGGTCGCGTCGGCCGTGCTCTACGAGCCGCTGCTGATGTCGCTGCGCAGGATGGCCCAGGAGGAGGAGTCGGCCCGGCGGTACGGACTCTGACGGACACACAGAAAGGCCCTTCACCGAGGTGAAGGGCCTTTGTCTGCCGTGCTGTTGTACCCCCGACCGGATTCGAACCGGCGCTACTGCCGTGAGAGGGCAGCGTGCTAGGCCGCTACACAACGGGGGCTTGTTACTACAGTGCATCTC
>NZ_JBHVPX010000014.1:0-163759 GCF_042887155.1 Streptomyces sp. NPDC057963 | reverse complement strand
TGTACCCCCGACCGGATTCGAACCGGCGCTACTGCCGTGAGAGGGCAGCGTGCTAGGCCGCTACACAACGGGGGCTTGTTACTACAGTGCATCTCTGCGCTGGGCTACCAGGACTCGAACCTAGAATGACGGTACCAGAAACCGTAGTGTTGCCAATTACACCATAGCCCACCAAAACTCAACCCCTAGAAGGGGTTTTGTTTGGCTTGCGCTTCCCGTTCGGATCTTTCGTTCCGCTCGGGCGGCGCAGGAAGAACATTACCCGAAGGTGTCCGGCGCTCCAAAACGGGTATCGCCCGCCGGGCCGGTCCGGCGGATCAGGGTCGGGCGGGCCCCAGCAGGCCGGGCAGCTGATCGAGCCCGCTGATACGGACGAGTTCGGGCCGTCCGCCGCGGCCGCTCCGGTCCAGCCAGATCCCCGCCAGCCCCGCGGACACGGCTCCGGCCGCGTCGATGTCCGGCTCGTCCCCCACGTACGCGACCTCCCGCGGATCCAGCGCCAGCGCCTCGCAAGCGGCGTGGAAGGCGCCGGCCTCGGGTTTGGAGACGCCCAGTTCCACAGCGCACACCACGGCCTCGAACCGGTCCCGCACACCGAGCACGCGCAGCTTCCGGTCCTGGTTGTGGATGCTGGAGTTCGACAGCACCGCGTGCCGGAACCCGTCGGCCAGCAGGTCCAGAGCGGGCAGCGCATCGGGAAAGAGCGACCAGGCGGCCTCGTAGTGGGCCGCGTGCCGGGCGAACCAGTCGTCGGCCTCGGTGTCGTCCAGCGCCCGTGCGACGAACTCCCGCACCCGGTCCCGGCGCTGGCCCCGGAAGTCCGTCTCCCCGTCGGCGAACCGCGCCCAGTGCACATCGGTGATCGCCCGCCACGCGACGAGGGCCTGCTCGACGGAGTCGTATCCGTCGGGCAGGCCCTCCTGTTCGAGGTGCTTGCGCATGCCGGCGCGGTCGGCGCCCGTGTAGTCGAAGATCGTGTCGTCGATGTCCCAGAGGACCGCGCGGATCGTCATGCGACCCAGCGTAGATACCTACGCGGCGGGTTCGCCGGGTTTCGCGGTGCTCCGCAGGCCGGTGAAGACGGTCCTCAGGTCGCGGATCTCCTCAGGGGTGAACAGGTCGTCCGGGCCACCGGGCGCCCGGTCGTGGAAGGGGCTGCCGACTTCGTACAGGTCGCCGAGGTCGAGCAGACCACGCTTCGTGACCACGTCGACGATCAGTGTGACGAAGTCCAGCCGGGCGGCGCTCAGCTGCCTGCCCGCGGTGAAGCTCTCGAACGCCTGCTGGGCCGCCTGCCTGTCCAGTCCGCACAGGCTGCGGACGAAGACACCGAGACCGCCGGTCGCACGGACCGCTTCGAGGTCTTCGGGCGAGGCGACCGCCTCGGCGAGAAAGACCTCTTCGAGGCCGGCCAGGTCCTCACCGGTGATCTGCTGGTTGCTGCGCAGCTTGTGGACGGCCGGCTGGTCCTCGTGGCGCAGCAGGTAGGCGCGGGCCTTCTGCCGGAAGCGCTGTTCGTCGGTTCCGGTCGGGACACCGCGGATCTCCGCCTCGGTGATCTCACCGAACTCGTCCTCGAAGTCGGTGAAGACGACCTTGCGCTTGGCCGGGTCGTCGACGAGCCGCGCCAGGGTGCGCAGCCTGCGGCGCATCTCCTCCAGCATCGGCAGGGTGGCGTCCTGCCACCACGCGTCCCCCGCGACGGCTTCGAGCAGCTCGGCCTGTTCCGCCACGGCGCGGATGTTCCGCTTGGTCAGCAGGGACTCGCCGATCGCCTGGACCCGGCCCCGCAGCAGTGCGAACTCCCTGCGGCCTTCGAGGGCCGCGAGCTGGAGGTCGTACGCCAGCAGGTCGAACCGTCTGGCCTCCTCGCCGTTCTCGGTCTCGTCCGGCCGTCGGGCGCTGGGCAGGGGGAGCAGACGCTCGCGGATCGCGGCCTCCGCGTCGTCGTCGATGCGGTGCCAGTTCGTGAAGTCGCTGTATGTCTCCACCTCGCGGCGGTGGGGGCGGACCAGGAAGTTGTCCGGGTTCATCGCGGTGACGTTCTCGTGCAGTCGGTGGGCGAACGCCCACCGGACCTCGGCCTCGGTGGCGATCGCGTCCGGCCCGGCGTCCCGGTTCGGGTCGGGCTGCCGGCGGCGGTCGAGAGCACGGATCAGGTCGAGCTGCCGTTGCAGAAGCCTCTCGGCGAGGGGTGTGCTCCTGCGGCCCTCGGCCCGGTCCAGCTCGCTGTTGAAGAAGTCGATGTTGCCGCAGAAGTCGAAGACGTGGAAGTTCTGCTTGTTGTGGTCCGGGGCGGTCGCGTCGGGACCGTACAGCTTCTCGCGCAGGCGGGTGCCGCGACCGATCATCTGCCAGAACTTGGTCTTGGAGAAGACCGGCTTGGCGAAGACGAGGTTCACGACCTCGGGCACGTCGATGCCGGTGTCGAGCATGTCGACCGAGAGGGCGATGTCGGGTGCGTCCGGCGGGTTCTTCGGGTTGGAGAATGCGTCGATCAGGGACTGGGCGTACGTCTCCTTGTAGGTGATGACGCGCGCGGTGCGGCCCGCTCCCTGCGGGTAGTTCGCGTTGTAGCGCTCTTCGATGAAGCGGGCGTGTTCGTTGTTCTTGGCGAAGATGATCGTCTTGCCGAGCCGGTCGCCGCCCTCGACCCGGTGGCCCCGGGTGACGAGGACCTCCAGCATCTTGTCGACGGTGTCCGCGTTGAACAGGTACGTGTCCAGTTCGTGGCGGCTGACGACGTCGGGAACCTGGCCGTCCTCCGTCCATTCCTTGGCGTCCCACTCGGCCTTCTCCTCCTCGGAGAGGTCCGCGTACCTGATCCCGCGCTCCATGAACTTCAGCGGCACCTTGACCGCCTTGGGCGGCACCAGGTAGCCCTCCCCCACCGCCTCGTCGAGGCCGTAGGAGTCGGTGGGGACGCCGTCCTCCAGCTGGAAGAGCTTGTAGGTGTTGCGGTCGATGTCGTCCTTGGGGGTCGCCGTCAGGCCCAGCAGGAGCGCGTCGAAGTAGCGGAAGATCTCGCCGTACTTGTCGTAGACCGAGCGGTGCGCCTCGTCGATGACGATCAGGTCGAAGTAGCCGGGGCCGAAGCGGCGGCGGCCTGCGTCGTCGGTGACGTCGATCTGCTTCATCATCGTCTGGTAGGTGGAGACGAAGACATGTGCCGAGGCGTCCTTGTCGTCGAGCAGGCTCGCCACCGGGGTCTGCGGCAAGTGCTCCCGGAACGCCTTCCTGGCCTGGGTGACCAGGGCCTGGCGGTCGGCGAGGAACAGCACGCGCTGCACCCACCCGGCCTTCTTCAGCTGGTCGACGAGGGCCACGGTGGTACGGGTCTTGCCCGTACCGGTCGCCATGACGAGGAGCGCCTGACGCCGGCGGTCGCGCTCGTACGCCTCCCCCACGCGCGCTATCGCCCGCAGCTGGTACGGGCGGCCCGCGATCTTCTCGTTGACCGGGGTCGTGGTGAGGGAGAGGCGGCAGGCGCGCTGCCTGATGTGCCAGTGGAGCTGGTCGTGGGTGAGGAAGCCCTGGACCGGTCGGGGCGGATAGCCGAGCTCGTCGTCCCACAGGTAGGTCTCGTAGCCGTTGGTGTAGAAGATCACCGGGCGGCGGTCGAACTCCGCCTCCAGCGCGTCGGCGTACAGCTTGGCCTGCTGGTGGCCGTCGCGCGCGTCGCGGCGGGTGCGCTTGGCCTCGACCACGGCGAGGGGCTTGCCGTCGGCGCCCCACAGCACGTAGTCGGCGTACCCCTTGCCGGAGGCGGTCGGCATGCCGGTGACCGGGTGCTCGGCGGTGAGCTTGCGCGCGGTCTCGCCGTCCGGCGCGGCCGGATCCCAGCCGGCCTCCCTGAGGAGGAGGTCTATGAACGTGTCGCGGGTCGCGGCCTCGTCGTAGTCGTGGGTGTCGCGGACCCGCTGGTTGGCGGCCTTGGCGGCGGCGACCTGCGCCTGGAGCTCGGTGAGCCGCTGGGCGAGGGCGTCGCCCCGCTCGCGGGCGGCCCTGAGCTCGTCGGCCTGCCGCTGGTACCGCTTCTGGTCGTCCTCGGCCTGCTTGCGCAGCTCGGCCTGGTTCGTGGGACGGGCCTCGGGCGAGAGGAGCCGCGGGATGGCGGCGGTGTCGAACGCCATGCCCGCGGCGGGAAGCTCGTGGTTCTCGCCGGTATAGGTGCGGGCGAACCAGTAGAGGGAGTGGAACAGCTCGCGCAGGCCGGCGACGGCCGTCTGTGCGGGCACGGGCGCCTGCTTGTGGACGGCGTGGTTCCCCTGGCGCCGGACGATGTCCATCTTGGCGCCCACGGTGGGCCCGACGAGCGTCTGGAACGACGGCTCGTGCAGCATCGCGTTCAGGTCCCTCTTGTACGGCGCCCGGAGCGAACTGTCCCGGTCGTACATCCAGTGCGCGGCGAGCTCGATGGCGCGACGGGCGTAGAAGCAGGCGGCGCGGGGGTCGCTGTACGTGAACCGCTCGGCGCGGGTGGCCTCCTCGTGGAGGGCGGGCCACTCGGCCAGCAGGAAGCCGAAGTTCCCGGCGGGGCGGGGGACGTCGCGTGCGGCGGATGCGGGCGGCGGGCGGTGGCCGGGAGGGGGGCCGGGGGTGGGGCGGGGCGGTCGGAGGCGGCCGGGTCGGCTCGTGTGCTCGTCACCGCCGTGGCCGGTGCGGTCGGTTCCCTGGTTGCTGCCCATGGCGAAGGCGCCCCTCTCCCCTTGGTGCGATGTCGCTGTCGCGTGCGCGATGTACGTCGTGCGGCAGACGCCGGCCGTGCCCGGGACTCCCCGGACCGGGCGCGGCCGACGCCCGGATCGTGCGGTGGTAGCGCGGTTCGTTACGGTTGTGCCGGTTCGTGCTCCCAGAGCTGCCCCGTGAAGGCACGCTGCTGAAGCGAGGCGAAGAGTTCGTCGAGGCGGGCGAGGTGGACGTGGTGCGCGTCCCGTGTGCGCCTGGTCTCCCGAAGACGCCGGTCGAACGTGTCCTGCATGTCCCGCGGGGGGACCGGAATCCGCAGGGACCGCACGTCGTCGAAGTTGAGACCGGCTTTCACCGCCTGCCGGTTCCTTCCCAGGATCTGGCGCTGCCCGGCCGGGCTCGAAATGTATTCAGCGAGAAAGTTCGGGTTCAACGACGGCGCCCGCAGGATCGCGAGGTGCTGGTTGATGTGCGCGTCACCCAGCTCTTCGGGGACCACCGCCACCCGTCCCAGGTCGGCCGTGATGCTCAGGAGCACGTCGCCCGCCCGGACCCGGGTCCGCTCGGCCTCCTTGGTCCGCGGCGGGGTCACGTACGCGATGTCGTCCAGCAGGAGTTCGCCACCGCGTACGTTCTGAATCCGCAGGAACAGCACGCGTGGATCATCGGTGTAGTACTTCGCCCACCCCCGTGAACCGCTGGTCAGGAAATCCAGGGCCTCACCCAGCGGCCGGGTCGGCCAGTTCTCCAGGATGTCGGACGGGCCGCCGAACATGTCGAGGAAGACGGAGCCGGCCAGGTCGGCGAGGAGGGCGGCGGCCCGGCGGCGTCGCGCGCGCAGAGCGTCCACCTGGTCGAGGACCGCGGCGATACGGCGCTGCTCGGCGAGCGGAGGCAGGGGGACCTCGATGTCCCTCAGCGCCTTCACGGAGAGGTGTTTCACCGTGACGAACGGTGTGGCGTCCTCGATGGCCTTGAGCGCCGACGGCAGGAATCTCACGAGATACCCGGCATCGAGCCGGTCGGACACGCTCTCGACCTTGCAGACCCGCTGGTTCAGCAGGGCCTTGCCCCCGCGCCAACGAGCCAGCGAGAACTCCCCGTCCATTCCGATCAGATGGTCACCGTCGGACACGATGAATTTGGGATCGTATTCGCCGCTGTAGCAGGTGTCCGAACGACCGGCCTTGACATCGCGAATCCTGACGATCGGAAGCCCTTCGCCCTCCGTGTTGAAAAAGGCGGACTTGAAGGCGAACCCGGAGAGGAAGGACACGTGCTCACCGAGCCGAGCAGTTGCGGGGAGTGTCACCCGAGCATCCCCCTGAGCTCCTCCGTGCCCTGGGCGATCTCCTTTTCGATGAGCTCCAGGTCGGCCAGAATCTCCAGCGGGGCCCGCGTCTCGATCCGGTCGTGGACGATTTCCTTGTAACGGGTCAGGCTCAGGTCGTATCCCTGGCCCGCGACTTCCGCCTTCGAGACGCAGAAGCTCTGTTCCGTCCTCGCCCGGCTGCGCTCCGAGCCGTCGCGCTCGATCCACCGCGCCAGGACATCGGGGAGGTTGTTCTTCGCGTGCTCGGCCGCCGTCAGGGGTCCGCCCGTCGGGCGGACGCCCAGGCGGTCCTCCGGCAGGAGTTCGTTGCGCTTGTCGTCGAGGCTCAGCCCGTCGGCCCTGACGTCGTAGAACCAGACGTCCTCCGTACCCCCGCTGTCCGTGCGGGTGAAGAAGAGGATCGCCGTCGAGACTCCGGCGTACGGCTTGAACACGCCGCTCGGAAGCTTCACCACCGCCTGGAGCTGCTGTTCCTCCACCAGCATCCTGCGCAGCTCCTTGTGAGCCTTGGACGAGCCGAACAGGACACCGTCCGGGACAATGACCGCCGCCCGGCCACCGGGCTTGAGGAGGCGCAGGAACAGAGCCAGAAAGAGGAGTTCCGTCTTCCTCGTCTTGATGATCGCCTGCAGGTCCTTCGCCGTCGACTCGTAGTCGAGGCTGCCCGCGAAGGGGGGGTTGGCGAGGATCAGGGAGTACTTCTCGGACTCGCCCGCCGCCGACTGGGCGAGGGAGTCGCGGTAGCGGATGTCCGGGTTCTCCACACCGTGCAGGAGCATGTTCATCGAGCCGATGCGGAGCATGGTGCTGTCGAAGTCGAAGCCGTGGAACATCGACTCGTTGAAGTGCTTGCGCTGCTCGGCGCCCAGCAGCGCGTCCGCGTGGGTCCGCTTGACGTACGACGACGTCTGGACGAGGAACCCCGCCGTGCCGCACGCCGGGTCGCAGATCTCGTCACCGGGGCCGGGCCGGGTCATCTCGACCATCAGGTCGATGATGTGCCGGGGTGTGCGGAACTGGCCGTTCTGGCCGGCGGAGGCGATCTTGGCGAGCAGGTACTCGTAGATGTCGCCCTTGGTGTCGCTGGACCCCATCGAGATCTCGTCGAGGAGGTCGACGACCTTCGCCAGCAGGTTCGCGCTCGGGATCGTGAAGCGCGCGTCCTTCATGTGGTGCGCGTACGTCGACTCGTTGCCGCCCATGCGGCGCAGGTACGGGAAGACGCCCTCGGCGACCAGCCCGTACATGATCTCGGGATCCCTGACCTTGAAGTTCTGCCAGCGCAGATCCTGCTGCTCGCGGGTGAAGAACGGGGCGGGGTCGGGTGTGCCCGTGGCGTTCGCCCTGCGGTCCTTGACCGTCTGGAGCTCGTCCAGCCGCTTGACGAAGAGCAGGTAGGTGATCTGCTCCATCACTTCCAGCGGGTTGGAGATACCACCCGACCAGAACGCGTCCCAGACGCGCCCCACCGTGCTCTTCAGTTCGCCAGTAATCACCCTGCGAGCTTACTTCCGCCCACCGACAGCGGGGGTCGCGCGGTGCAGCCGGCCCCGGCTGCACCGGGCGGCGGAGGCCGGGGCTCCTCCGTGGAATCCCCGGCCTCCGCTCCGCCCGCGGCGGCTACGCGGCCAGCTTGGCCAGTGCCGCGTCGACGCGGGCCAGGGTCTTCTCGCGGCCCAGGATCTCCAGGGACTCGAAGAGAGGCAGGCCGATCGTGCGGCCGGTGACGGCCACGCGGACCGGGGCCTGGGCCTTGCCGAGCTTCAGTCCGTGCTCCTCGCCCGCGGTGAGGATGGCGTTCTTCAGGGCGTCCGCGTTCCACTCGGCGTCGGCCAGCTTGGCGCGGGCCGTGACGAGCAGGGCGTCGGAGCCCTCCTTCATCGCCTTGGCCCAGGACGCCTCGTCCGTCGCCGGCTCGTCGAGGAAGAGGAAGTCGACGTTGGCGGTGATGTCCGAGAGGACCGTGACGCGGGTCTGGGCGTGCGGGGCGATCGCAGCGAACCGGTCGGCATCGAAGGACTCCGGGGCCCACGGGGCGAACGGGGCCTTCAGCCAGGGGCCGCACGCCTCGGTGAAGGTCTTCACGTCGAGCTTGCGGATGTGCTCGGCGTTGATGTGCTCGCACTTCTTCAGGTCGAAGCGCGCCGGGTTGGCGTTGACGTCCTTGATGTCGAACGCGGCCACCATCTCCTCGATGGAGAAGATGTCGCGGTCCTCGGCGATCGACCAGCCGAGCAGGGAGAGGTAGTTGAGCAGCCCCTCGGGCAGGAAGCCGCGCTCGCGGTAGAGGTTGAGCGAGGCCTGCGGGTCGCGCTTGGAGAGCTTCTTGTTGCCCTCGCCCATGACGTACGGGAGGTGGCCGAAGGCGGGGGTGCCCTTGGCGATGCCCAGCTCGATGAGCGCCTTGTAGAGGGCGAGCTGACGCGGGGTGGAGGAGAGCAGGTCCTCGCCGCGCAGGACGTGGGTGATCTCCATCAGCGCGTCGTCGACCGGATTGACCAGCGTGTAGAGCGGGGCGCCGTTGGCGCGGACGATGCCGTAGTCCGGCACGTTCTCCGGCTGGAAGGTCAGCTCGCCGCGGACCAGGTCGGTGAAGGTGAGCGCCTCGTCGGGCATCCGGAAGCGGACGATGGAGGTGCGGCCCTCGTTCTCGTACGCGGCGGTCTGCTCGGCCGTGAGGTCACGGCAGTGGCCGTCGTAGCCGGAAGGCCTGCCGGCGGCGCGGGCGGCGTCCCGCCGGGCGTCGAGCTCCTCGGTGGTGCAGTAGCAGTGGTACGCGTACCCGCCGGCGAGGAGCTTCTCGGCGACGTCCCGGTAGATGTCCATGCGCTGCGACTGGCGGTACGGGGCGTGCGGGCCGCCGACCTCGGGGCCCTCGTCCCAGTCGAAGCCGAGCCAGCGCATCGACTCCAGGAGCTGGTTGTAGGAGTCCTCGGAGTCGCGGGCGGCGTCGGTGTCCTCGATGCGGAAGACCAGGGTGCCGCCGTGGTGCCGGGCGAAGGCCCAGTTGAAGAGGGCGGTGCGGACCAGGCCCACGTGGGGGTTGCCGGTCGGGGAGGGGCAGAACCGTACGCGGGGGGTTGCCCCCTGGCCGAGCGGGGCCGGGAGCTTGGGGGAGGATGCGTTAACCACGCTTGATCACCTTGTTGGTGAGAGTGCCGATGCCTTCGATGGTGACGGCGACCTCGTCGCCGACATGGAGGGGTCCGACCCCTGCGGGAGTGCCGGTGAGGATCACATCGCCCGGGAGCAGCGTCATGGCTTCCGTGATGTGGACGACCAGATCCTCGATCGAGCGAATCATGTCGCTCGTACGGCCCAGTTGGCGTTGCTCGCCGTTGACCGTGGCCTGAATGGTCAGGTCGCCGGGGTCGAGGTCGGTCTCCACCCACGGGCCGAGCGGGCAGGACGTGTCGAAGCCCTTGGCCCGGGCCCACTGCTTCTCGCGCTTCTGGGCGTCGCGGGCGGTGACGTCATTGGCGCAGGTGTAGCCGAAGATGACGTCCTTCACGCGCTCACGCGGCACTTCGCGGCACATGCGGCCGATGACCACGGCCAGTTCGGCCTCGTGGTGCAGCTCGTGGGAGAAGGAGGGGTACTCGATGGCGTCGCCGGAGCCGATCACCGAGGTGGTGGGCTTGAAGAAGGCGACGGGGACGTCCGGTACCTCGTTGCCGAGTTCCGCGGCGTGCTCCGCGTAGTTGCGGCCGATGGCCACGACCTTGTTGGGGAGCACGGGCGGCAGGAGGCGGACCTTGCTCAGCGGGACCTTGGTCCCGGAGAGCTCGAACTCGGCGTACGGGATGCCCTTGATGATGTCGAGGACGAGACCATCGGGCCCCTCGCCCTCGACGGCGCCGAAGGCGACATTGCCGTCGATGGAGAACCTGGCGATGCGCACGGGATGCTGTCGCCCCTCACTTGCTGGCTGGAAGACTGACGCTCCAGGCTAACGCGGGTGAGGGGGGGACAACGCGCGCATTACTCCGGGGCCGCGGCGGTGGCCGGGGCTTCCATGAGGATGGTGCGGCGGGGGTTGGCCGTCTGGGTGGGCAGGTCGACGGCGTGCTCCGGCAGCTCCGGCGTCCGCAGCTCGTCGGCGTCCCTGAGGTGCGCCAGCGTGGTGCGCCGGGGGTTGGCAATGTTGCGGAACATCATCGTCGTCTTCATCTGCCGTTCGGACCCTGTCGGTACGGGCGCCGCCCGGAGGGGCGCCGGTTGTCGGATTTGCCATCCCTGTAAAGCGTCAGGCTAAACATCCGATTCCCTTCGGAAGCCCGGATGAGACGGCGATCATCATGTGAGTTTGCTCACGACCGCGTCGACAATCGACCCATTTCAGGCGCCCGAGCACCTCGACAGAAACGGACATTGCGGCACTGAATCAGCCATTCCGCTCCTGATCATGTCGACTGGGACACCCTTCACTCTCTGCCGATTCACCCGCAATGATCCACTTTGCCCATGAACACACTCCACGGCTTGTTACTCATTCGTCACAACGCGTCACCCGGGTCGCGGCCGGACACGGGGCCCTTGTTGGAGATCCGGCACTGTGCTGGAATTCCACGCACCGCCGCGGGTTTCAGGGCCGGCGCGCAGGGGCGCAACGCAGCGCCGAGTGGCGGCGGGAAGGGGAAGAGCGCCGGTCACTCACGACCACCATGGGGCGGACACAACGTCCCACGACGCCGACACCGTCCCACCCGCTTCGCGCGGAGGGACGCCTGGTCCAGAGGTTGCGACGCTAGTGCAGGGACGTTTCAAGAGGGATGGCAGCGCTGCGGCGGAACAGGAGCCGCACGGTGGGACCGACCGCGGTTCCTCGCCCCAGCACGCCCAGAACCCCGGACCGGCCCCGGCCGGCGACAGCGGCGACCGCGACCGGACCCCCGGTGCCACGGTGTCCGGCAGCACCGATCCCATCTCGTCGCTCAAGCCCCGGGGCCCCGTCAGCACGGGCTCGCGGGTGGCCCTGCGCAACTGGCGCATCAGCACGCGCCTGGTCTCCCTGCTCGCCCTTCCCGTGGTCGCCGCGACCACGCTGGGCGGCCTGCGGATCAATGACTCCATGAACGACATGCAGCAGCTGGACCACATGCAGCTGCTGACCAGGATGACCAAGCAGGCGACCACGCTCGCCCAGGCGCTCCAGGAGGAGCGCGACCGCTCGGCCGGTCCGCTGGCCAACGGGGCGAAGACCGACGACTTCAAGGTCACCGAGCCCCGCAAGAAGACCGACCGGGCGAAGACGGCCTTCCTCGACGCCACGAACTCGATCGGCGACCCCACCGGCGACGAGGCCCTCGAAGGCATCTACTCGAGCGTCCAGCAGATCGCCAGCCAGCTGACCGAGATCCGCGAGATCCGCAAGACGGCGTACACCAAGGACACCCCGAGTCTCCAGACCGTCGACCAGTACAGCCAGCTGATCACCTCGCTGCTGAGCCTCTCGCAGGACATGGCGCAGGCGACCAGCAACTCGGAGATGATCAAGCGGACCCGGGCGCTGGCGGCCTTCTCCTCCGCCAAGGAGTACGCCTCGGTCCAGCGGGCGATCATCGCCGCGGCGCTGCCCGCCGGCAACGACAAGCAGCCGCACCTCGACAAGAACGACCAGCAGTTCGGCCGCGCCGCGCTGCGCAAGGAGACCTCGGCACGCCGCTCCTTCGCCGCCGTCTACGCGGCCACCGGCAACAACGCCGAAGAGCTGACCGCCACGCTGGACGACGGCAACCCGGAGATCAAGGCCGCCAACACCTACGCGAAGAAGGTGCTGGACAGCCCCTCGGGCATGACCGGCACGGCGCGGCGTTCGTACCTGGACTGGTACGACCAGAGCTCCACCAAGATCCAGGCGATGAAGACCATCGAGGAGACCCTCCTCGGCGACATGGAGGGCAAGGCCCGCGAGCTCCGCGACGAGTCGAAGCGCGAAGCGATCATCAGCGGTGCGCTCATCCTGCTGGTGCTCGGTGTCTCGCTGGTCGGTGCCTTCGTCGTCGCCCGGTCGATGATCCGCTCGCTGCGGCGGCTCCAGGACACGGCTACGCGCGTTGCGCAGGACCGGCTGCCCGAGCTCGTCAAGCAGCTCTCCGAGGCCGACCCGCAGGACGTCGACACCTCGGTGGAGTCGGTCGGTGTGCACTCCCGGGACGAGATCGGCCAGGTGGCCGCGGCCTTCGACGACGTGCACCGCGAGGCGGTCCGCCTCGCCGCCGAGCAGGCCCTTCTGCGGGGCAACGTCAACGCGATGTTCACCAACCTCTCGCGCCGCAGCCAGGGCCTCATCCAGCGTCAGCTGTCGCTCATCTCCGAACTGGAGTCGCGCGAGGCCGACCCGGACCAGCTCTCCTCGCTCTTCAAGCTCGACCACCTCGCGACCCGTATGCGCCGCAACGGCGAGAACCTCCTCGTCCTCGCGGGCGAGGAGCCGGGCCGCCGGTGGACCCGCCCCGTCCCGCTGGTCGACGTGCTGCGCGCCGCCGCCTCCGAGGTGGAGCAGTACGAGCGCATCGAACTGGCCGCGGTGCCCGCCACCGAGGTCGCGGGCCGGGTCGTCAACGACCTCGTGCACCTGCTCGCCGAGCTGCTGGAGAACGCCACGTCGTTCTCCTCGCCGCAGACGAAGGTCCGGGTCACCGGTCACGCGCTGCCCGACGGGCGGGTGCTGGTCGAGATCCACGACACCGGTATCGGCCTCTCCCCCGAGGACCTCGCGGCGATCAACGAGCGGCTCGCCTCGCCGCCCACCGTGGACGTCTCGGTCTCCCGGCGCATGGGTCTGTTCGTGGTCGGCCGGCTGTCCCTGCGTCACGGCATCCGGATCCAGCTGCGGCCCTCCGACTCCGGCGGTACGACCGCGCTGGTCATGCTGCCCGTGGATGTCGCGCACGGCAACAAGCAGCCGGTCCCCAAGCAGGGGCCGGGACAGCAGCCCGCCCCCGGTGGTCTGCTCGGCGGTGCCGGCGGTACGGGACCGGGCAACGGCTCCCGTCCCGGCCTCGGCGGTGCCCCGGCGGCCCCGGCCGGCCGGCTCGCCCCGAGCCCGGCCGCCGGGCGTGGTCAGGTCGGGGCCGGCTCGGGCCCGCGCGCCGCACTGCCCTCGCGCGACGGCGGACCCCGCCGGCCGCAGAACCAGCCGGGCCAGCAGAACGCCGGTTTCCCACCCGCCGGGCCGGTCGACGCCGGCCACCAGGACCACCCGCGCCAGGAGCCGCAGCGTCACGGCGGCGGCCTCGCCGGGGCATTCGGCAACGGTGCCCGGCTCGGTGCGCGCGGCCAGGGCGACGGAGCGGGCCGTACGGACTCGGGCCGTCCCGACCTGTTCGGCCAGAACCGCCAGGACCAGAACCAGAACCAGGACTGGAACGAGCAGGGCCGCGACGACCAGCAGGGACGGGCGAACGGCCCGGCTCCGTGGGGGGCCCCGCAGCCGCAGCAGGCCCGGCAGAATCCGGCCCAGGGCGGCTTCCCGCAGGCCGGCGGCCCGGCCGAGCCCGGTCGCCAGCTGCCCCCGGTCGGCGGCCCGCGTGCCGAGCTGCCCGGTGGCAATCCGCAGCCGCAGCGCTCGCAGACCACCAGCTGGGGCGCCGACGAGCCGTCCGCGCCGCGGCGTACCCCGCTGGACGCCCCGCGCGGCCACGAGGAGCCCGAGACCACCGGCCAGTTCCCGCGTCCGATGAGCCCGCCGTTCGCGCAGCGGCCGCCCCTGGACGACCGGCAGGGTCCCGGCTCCACCGCCGAGTTCGCCCGCCCGGACTTCTCGGCGCCGGCCCCGCAGGGCCAGTCCCCGCTGGACCGGTCGTCGCAGGACCCGGCGAGCACCGCGCAGTTCGCCCGCCCCGACTTCGGACAGCCGCAGGACCAGGGGCTGCCGGCGCCGCGTCAGCGCGACGGCGGCAACGGGGACTTCGGTGCCCCGCGTCCGCCCGCCGCGCCCAGCGGTGACGGGCAGTACCGTCCGGTCCTGCCGCCGCAGCCGCAGCCCGAGGCGCTGCCGCCGGCGGCCGGCCCCGGGGACGGTCGTACGCCGCTGTACGACACCCTGGAGACGAACTGGTTCCACGGCCCGCAGCAGGGCGGCCAGCAGCCGCCCGCCGAGCCGCAGGCGTCCGCGTTCCCCGAGCAGCCGGCCCAGGAGCGTCCCGCTCCCGCGGCGCCGCGCCGCGGCGGGGGCGATCCGGGCTCCACCACAAGTTCCTGGCGCCCCTCGCCGAACGACGAACTCGTACGGCAGGCGGAGCGGGTCAAGAAGCCCGCGGCAGGCGGAGTCACCACCTCCGGACTGCCTCGCCGGGTACCTCGCGCCAACCTGGTACCGGGCACCGCCCAGCAGCAGAACCACCAGTCCGGTCCTCAGGTGTCGCGTGCGCCCGACGATGTGCGCGGGCGGTTGACCAATCTCCGCCGGGGCATCCAACAGGGGCGGCAGGCCAACAACGGCCAGTCGACCGGCAGTTTTCCACTCGGCCCCACTCACCAGCAGGAGCGTTAGTTGAGCCCGATGAGTCAGGCCGCGCAGAATCTGAACTGGTTGATCACCAACTTCGTGGACAACACCCCCGGGGTGTCGCACACGGTGGTGGTCTCCGCCGACGGACTCCTGCTGGCCATGTCCGAAGGTTTCCCGCGTGACCGCGCCGACCAGCTGGCGGCCGTCGCCTCCGGTCTGACCTCGCTGACCGCGGGCGCCTCCCGGATCTTCGAAGGCGGCGCCGTCAGCCAGACCGTGGTGGAGATGGAACGCGGGTTCCTCTTCCTGATGTCCATCTCGGACGGCTCCTCGCTGGCCGTGCTCGCCCACCCGGACGCCGACATCGGTCTGGTGGGGTACGAGATGGCCCTCCTGGTCGACCGGGCGGGCACCGTCCTCACCCCGGACCTCCGCGCCGAGCTCCAAGGCAGCCTGCTCCACTAGGCGGCCACGGATCGATGACAGACTCCATAGCCCCAGGAAACGCCCTCATCCCTCGCCCGTCGGGCCGCTCAGAGCCCCACCGGCCCCGTTCAGACGGCAAGCCGACACCCTGCTGTCACGCCCGGAGGATCCATGACCCCGCCACCCGCCTCACCCGATCCGTACGGCGCACTGCACCACGCGTCGTACGACGGTGAAGGCGACCAGCCGCTGGTCCGTCCGTATGCCATGACCGGCGGCCGGACCCGGCCCCGCTACCAGCTCGCGATAGAGGCGCTGGTCTCGACCACGGCCGACCCGGCGCATCTGGGGACGCTGCTCCCCGAGCACCAGCGGATCTGCCACCTCTGCCGTGAGGTCAAGTCGGTGGCCGAGGTCTCGGCGCTGCTGTCGATGCCGCTCGGTGTGGCCCGGATTCTCGTCGCGGACCTGGCGGAAGCCGGCATGGTGGCCATCCACCAGCCGGGCAATGGAGAGGCCGGCGGCGCGCCGGATGTGACACTGCTCGAAAGGGTGCTCAGTGGACTTCGCAAGCTCTAGTGGCGGTGCTGCCCGGGCCACCACCTCGGCGAAGATCGTGGTGGCAGGGGGCTTCGGCGTGGGTAAGACCACGTTCGTCGGTGCCGTCTCGGAGATCAACCCGTTGCGCACCGAAGCCGTGATGACGTCCGCGTCCGCGGGCATCGACGACCTGACGCACACCGGCGGCAAGACGACGACCACCGTCGCGATGGACTTCGGTCGCATCACCCTGGACCAGGACCTGATCCTGTACCTCTTCGGTACGCCCGGACAGGACCGCTTCTGGTTCATGTGGGACGACCTGGTCCGCGGCGCCATCGGCGCCGTCGTCCTCGTCGACACCCGCCGCCTCGCCGACTGCTTCCCCGCCGTCGACTACTTCGAGAACAGCGGCCTCCCCTTCGTCATCGCCCTCAACGGCTTCGACGGACACCAGCCCTACACCCCCGACGAAGTCCGCGAAGCCCTCCAGATCGGCCCCGACACCCCGATCATCACGACGGACGCCCGGCACCGGGCGGACGCCAAGAGCGGCCTCATCACGCTTGTGGAGCACGCGCTGATGGCACGGCTGAAGTAAGCACAAGTCTGTATTGACATACGGCAGTTGCCGTAACCAAACGGGGGCGGGCTGTGTCCTTTGACACGATCCGCCCCCGTATTCATAACGTTTCGACAGAGAATTGCCCTGCGTTCAGCACCCGATGCGTTCAATCGGTGCCGCTGTGCTCACATGAGCCCCGCCTTTTGACGGGGCTCGTTCTTTATGCCCGTTTTATCTGAGGCCTGGACCACTCGGAATGGCTGATTCCGACTGTTTGGAACGCGACCGGTCCCCGTGCTGGAATTCGATGAACTCCGGAGTAGTACGGCCCTGAACGAAACACGGCACAGCGTAGGTGCCGACGCCGAGAGGTTGTTGGTCGAGTGAGGCGAAGCAACGAGGGCTCCGCGGCGCAGTCGGAGCGGGGCAACTTCACCCCGCCGCCGCGCGCCGCGGCGTCGCCTTCCGGCGTGTCCGAAGCGGCGAAGTCCGGCGGCAGCACCAGTCGACTGGCCCCGCGCAACTGGCGGGTCCCCACCCGGCTGAACGCGATCCTCCTGATCCCGGTACTGGTCGGCCTGGTCATGGGCGGCTTCCAGGTGAAGGGGTCGATCGACACCTGGCGGGAGGCGCAGGACGCCGAGAAGACCGCGCTGGTCGTGCGAGCGGCCTCCGCGTACGGCCAGGCGCTCCTCGACGAGCGCGACCTCACCGCTCAGCCCCTGCTGTCGAACAACCGGGACGCCGCCGTCGTCGACCGGGTCCGGGCCACCACCGACGCCGCCGCGGCCGAGTTCGACAAGGCCGTGAAGGACCTGCCGCGCAAGCAGGGCCTGGAGCGGCGTCTTCAGCTGTTCCGGCTGGAGGAGCCCAGACTCCCCGAGCTGCGCAAGGCCGCCTACGCCGAGGCCATGGACCCGGTGAAGACGGAAGAGGGCTACGTCCAGGTGCAGCACTCCCTGATGGAGTTCTGCAACGAGCTGGGTCTGGGCACCGGCAACATCACCAGCTACGGCCGTACGGTCTACGCCATCGAGCTCGCCAAGGCTGCAGAATCGCTTCAGCGCTCCATCGGCATGCACCTGCTGGTGCGTCCGAGCCAGGAGAGCGCCAAGTTCGACGCCCAGGTCAAGGCCTTCGGCTCGTACAACTACCTGGAGCGGATCGCGCGCGGCGAGTTCCTCTCCGGCGGTACGGAGGCCGACGCGGCCCGGCTGCGGCAGGTCATGGCCGCGGCGTCGGCCGAGGGTACGAAGAAGCTGAAGAAGGCCAGGGAGCAGGCCGATGCCGCGGGGGTCCCGTTCGTCGCGCCGCCCAGTGTCGACGGCTCGGTCTTCGACGGCATGGCCGAGCAGATCGGGCAGGGCCAGTCCCCCCGGAAGCTGGCCGCCAAGGGCATCACGCCCGAGAGCTGGATGGCCGCCGCCACCGCCAAGTTCGACGGCTACACCACGGTCGAGAACGAACTCGTCGAGAAGGCCGTGACCGAGGCCGCGGACATCTCGTCCGGCGCCAGGAAAGACGCCGTCGTCAACGCCGCCGTCGTGATCGTGGCCCTGCTGGCCGCCTTCGTCCTGGCCGGGCTGATGGCCCGCCAGATGAGCCGCTCGATGCGCCATCTGCGTACCGCCGCCTTCGGGATCGCCGAGCAGCAGCTGCCGATGCTGGTCGACCAGCTCTCCCGGACCGATCCGGGCCGGATCGACACCCGCGTCCAGCCGATCCCGATCGACAGCCGCGACGAGATCGGCGAGGTCGCCCGCGCCTTCGACCAGGTCCATCGCGAGGCGGTGCGGCTGGCGGCCGAGCAGGCCATGCTGCGGGGCAACGTCAACGCGATCTTCACCAATCTGTCGCGTCGCAACCAGTCGCTGATCGAGGGCCAGCTGAGCCTCATCACCGCCCTGGAGAACAACGAGGCCGACCCGGACCAGCTGGAGAGCCTCTTCCGGCTGGACCATCTGGCCACCCGTATGCGGCGCAACGGCGAGAACCTCCTCGTGCTGGCCGGCGAGGAGCCGGGCAGCCGCTGGAACCAGCCGGTACCGCTGGTCGACGTGTTGCGGGCCGCCGCCTCCGAGGTGGAGTCGTACGAGCGCATCGAGCTGTCCGGGGTGCCGGAGACCGAGATCCACGGCCAGTCCGTCACCGACCTCGTGCATCTGCTGGCCGAGCTGCTGGAGAACGCCACCACGTTCTCCTCGCCGCAGACCAAGGTGCGGGTCACGGCGACCCGGCTGCCCGACAGCCGCGTGATGATCGAGATCCATGACAAGGGCATCGGTCTCACCGCGGAGGACTTCGCCGACATCAACCACAGGCTGGCCAACCCGCCGACCGTGGACGCCGCGGTGTCGCAGCGGATGGGTCTCTTCGTCGTCGGCCGCCTCGCCGACCGGCACGGCATCCGGGTCCAGCTGCGGCCCTCGGGCGAGCAGGCCGGCACCACCTCGCTGGTCATGCTGCCGGACGCCATCACCCACGGTGGCGGCGGCGAACCGGCCTCCGCGCAGGACGACTTCACCGTCTCCTCGATCATTCCGCAGCAGCAGAGCTTCGAACAACCGGCGCCGCAGCCGCAGTTGCGCACGGCGGCGGAGCTCGGCTTCGACGACTCGCGCTACGAGCAGCCGTCGGCGGACGCCACGCGGCTGGACCCGGTGGGCCGGTCGCTGATGCGCGAGGAGCGCCGGGCCGCGCTGGAGGCGCAGACGACGGGTGAGCACCCTCGGTTCGCGCCGGACCCGTACGCCGGGGACCAGGCGGCCGACAGCCCGTACGCCGGAAACGGGTACGCCCAGGAGCCGCGGCAGGAGCAGTACGGACAGGCTCCGTACGAGGGCGGCTACGCCCCCTACGGTGGTGGCGCGGGCTTCGCCGAGCAGTCCGGCCACACCCCGCGAAATGGCTATGCGGAGGCGGAATATGCGGCTGGCGAGAACGCGCAGCCGTCGTACGAGGAGCAGTTCACCCCCCAGCCCCACCAGGACGAGTGGGCAAATCGGGGCACGTACCAGGAAGCGTATGAACCGTCGGCGCAGATCGAAGCGGAATCTGCTCCGAGCACCCCCGCCGAGCCGCAGGAACGCGTAGGCTTCGACCGTCCGGGGCCCACCCCGAACTCCGGCCACGAGCTGACCGAAGCCGGTCTGCCGCGCCGGGGCGGTCAGCAGCACTGGCAGCCCACCGGTCGCGGGAACAACGGGCCCGCAGCCGCGCGACAGCAGCCGCAGCAGCAGGAGGAACTGCCGCAGCAGCAGCCGTCGGCGCGGCAGGACGGGAACGGCCCCGACGACTGGCGTTCGACGAACGACGAGCGCTGGGAGCGGGCCGAGAAGCTCCGGGAGCCGAAGGCGGGCGGGATCACCCCGTCCGGGCTTCCCCGGCGGGTGCCCAAGGCCAATCTGGTCGAGGGTACGGCGGAGCAGACCCTGCAGGGCGGCCCTCAGGTCTCCCGCGCCCCCGAGGACGTCCGCGGCAGGTTGAGCAACCTGCGGCGCGGCGTACTGCGGGGACGTAACGCGGGTTCGGACACAAGTAATACCTACCACCAGGAGCGTTAGTGTGAGCCCGATGAGCCAGGCGGCGCAGAATCTGAACTGGTTGATCACCAACTTCGTGGACAACACCCCCGGGGTGTCGCACACGGTGGTGGTCTCCGCCGACGGACTCCTGCTGGCCATGTCCGAAGGATTTCCGCGTGACCGCGCCGACCAGCTGGCGGCTGTCGCCTCCGGTCTGACCTCGCTGACCGCGGGCGCCTCCCGGATCTTCGAAGGCGGCGCCGTGAACCAGACGGTGGTGGAGATGGAACGCGGATTCCTCTTCATCATGTCCATCTCCGACGGCTCCTCGCTGGCCGTGCTCGCCCACCCGGACGCCGACATCGGTCTGGTCGGGTACGAAATGGCCCTTCTTGTCGACCGCGCGGGCGGCGTCCTCACCCCGGACCTCCGCGCCGAACTTCAGGGAAGTCTTCTTAACTAGTAGACAGACAGTGCGTTTCGCGCCACCGCGCCATAAAGTGCGGTGGCGCGGCCCCACTGGGATCGGGACCGGCAGGCGGAGGAGGAATCGTGACAACACCCCCAGACGGACACCGGCACAACGGTGGCCAGAACGTACCGGGTGAGCACGGGGACAACCGGTTCAACTTCCCCTCGGCACCCAGCAGGCAGGGCGCGCAGCAGCCCTACCAGCCCTACCAGCAGCCGCAGCAGCCGTATCACCAGCCGCAGCAGCCGCAGGGCGCCCAGCAGGGTTCCGGGTGGCCTCCGCAGCGGCCATACCGCTACGAACCGCCCCAGTCGCCCCGCATCCAGCCCGTGCAGCCGCGGCAGGCCCCCGAGCCCGTCGAGCCGGCCGCGCACAATCCGCTGGTCCGTCCGTACGCCATGACCGGCGGCCGGACGCGGCCGCGCTACCAACTCGCCATTGAGGCGTTGGTCAGTACCACGGCCGATCCGTCCCGGTTGCAAGGGCAGTTGCCCGAGCACCAGCGGATCTGCCGGCTGTGCTTCGAGATCAAGTCGGTCGCCGAGATTTCGGCACTGCTCTCGATCCCGCTCGGCGTTGCCCGGATCCTCGTAGCCGACCTGGCAGAGGCCGGACTCGTCGCTATCCATCAGCCCGGCGGCGACGAGTCCGCCGGCGGCCAGCCAGATGTGACACTGCTCGAAAGGGTGCTCAGTGGACTTCGCAAGCTCTAGCGGCGGAGCAGCCCGCTCCACTACCTCGGCGAAGATCGTGGTGGCAGGGGGCTTCGGCGTGGGTAAGACCACGTTCGTCGGTGCCGTCTCGGAGATCAATCCGCTGCGCACCGAAGCCGTGATGACGTCCGCGTCCGCGGGCATCGACGACCTGACGCACACCGGGGACAAGACCACCACGACGGTGGCGATGGACTTCGGTCGCATCACCCTGGACCAGGACCTGATCCTGTACCTCTTCGGTACGCCCGGACAGGACCGCTTCTGGTTCATGTGGGACGACCTGGTCCGCGGCGCCATCGGCGCCGTCGTCCTCGTCGACACCCGCCGCCTCGCCGACTGCTTCCCCGCCGTCGACTACTTCGAGAACAGCGGCCTCCCCTTCGTCATCGCCCTCAACGGCTTCGACGGACACCAGCCCTACACCCCCGACGAAGTCCGCGAAGCCCTCCAGATCGGCCCCGACACCCCGATCCTCACCACGGACGCCCGGCACCGGGCGGACGCCAAGAGCGCGCTGATCACGCTCGTGGAGCACGCGCTGATGGCACGGCTGCGTTAGGGCCTCTCGTTCGGATCACGCCGGGCTCGCGGGCTCCGGCCTGATCCGGACGAAAGACCCCGGAGGTGCTGCGAGGCCTTCGGGCCGCGCAGCGCGTGAGGCCCCGCACTCCAGGAGGAGTGCGGGGCCTCACGCGCTGCGGGTGTCTGTCAGCCCTGCCAGGAGTGCGGGGCGCGGAAGCCCGGGGTGCGTTCCAGGCGGCGCCAGCCGGCGGTGCTGCGGCCGCGGTGGGCGGGGGTCGCGGCGGGCTGGGCGGCTGCGCGGGCGAGCAGGACCGCGGTTATCGCGGCCAGCTCCTCGGGGTCGGCAAGACCCTTCTCGACACGCAGCACGGACTCGGTGGCAGTGCTCATGGGTGGTTTCTCCGTCTTCTCGGCAGGTCTTCGCGGGTCCGGCAGGGGCGCTGGGAGAGCCGCGGACTACTGCGGGGGGTTGCCGTGCTTGCGGGACGGCAGGTCGGCGTGCTTGGAGCGGAGCATGGCGAGCGAGGCGATCAGCACCTCGCGGGTCTCGGCGGGGTCGATGACGTCGTCGACCAGGCCGCGCTCCGCTGCGTAGTACGGGTGCATCAGTTCGGCCTTGTACTCCTTGACCATGCGGGTCCGCATGGCCTCCGGGTCCTCGGCGTCGGCGATCTGTCGACGGAAGATGACGTTCGCGGCGCCTTCGGCGCCCATCACCGCGATCTCGTTGGTCGGCCAGGCGTACGTCAGATCCGCACCGATGGACTGGCTGTCCATCACGATGTACGCACCGCCGTACGCCTTGCGCAGGATCAGCGAGATCCTCGGCACGGTGGCGTTGCAGTACGCGTAGAGCAGCTTCGCACCGTGCCTGATGATTCCACCGTGCTCCTGGTCGACCCCGGGCAGAAAGCCGGGTACGTCCAAAAGAGTGATGATGGGGATGTTGAATGCATCACACATCTGGACGAACCGGGCCGCCTTCTCCGACGCCTCGATGTCCAGGACACCGGCGAGGGACTGCGGCTGGTTGGCGACGATGCCGACGACCTGGCCGTCCATCCGGGCCAGGGCGCAGATGATGTTGCGGGCCCAGCGCTCGTGGATCTCCAGGTAGTCGCCGTCGTCGACGAGCTCCTCGATGACCTTGTGCATGTCGTACGGGCGGTTGCCGTCGGCCGGCACCAGGTCCAGCAGGACGTCGCCGCGCCGGTCGGCCGGGTCGTCGCTCGCCACGGTGGGCGGGTTCTCCCGGTTGTTGGACGGCAGCATCCCGATCAGGTAGCGGACCTCGGCGATGCAGGTCTCCTCGTCGTCGTACGCGAAGTGCGCGACGCCCGAGGTCTCGGCGTGCACATCGGCGCCGCCGAGGCCGTTCTGGGTGATCTCCTCACCGGTGACCGCCTTCACGACGTCCGGACCGGTGATGAACATCTGGGAGGTGTCGCGGACCATGAACACGAAGTCGGTGAGCGCCGGGGAGTAGGCCGCGCCGCCCGCGCACGGGCCGAGCATCACGCTGATCTGCGGGATGACACCGGAAGCCCGGGTGTTGCGCTGGAAGATGCCGCCGTATCCGGCGAGCGCGCTGACGCCCTCCTGGATACGGGCGCCCGCGCCGTCGTTCAGCGAGACCAGCGGGGCCCCGGCCGAGATGGCCATGTCCATGATCTTGTGGATCTTGGTGGCGTGGGCCTCGCCCAGGGCGCCGCCGAAGATCCGGAAGTCGTGCGCGTAGAGGAAGACCGTACGGCCGTCGACCGTGCCCCAGCCGGTGATGACGCCGTCGGTGTACGGCTTCTTCGCCTCCAGGCCGAATCCGGTCGCCCGGTGCCGGCGCAGCTGCTCGACCTCCTTGAACGAACCCGGATCGACCAGAAGCTCGATGCGCTCACGCGCCGTCAGCTTGCCCTTGGCGTGCTGCGCCTCGGTAGCCCGGTCACTCGGTCCGCGGCGGGCCTGCTCGCGCAGTGCCAGCAGTTCGGCCACACGGCCACGGGTGTCACTCGGCTCGCCCGGGGTTTCGTCCACAACGGTCATGTACCGACCCTACGAAGCCCGGCAAGAAAATCCTGCCGTCGACTCCGTACAGTCTCCTGACCCGTTTCCTGGCGGAGCCTGACAGAAGTTCGGCTCCATGCAGTCGAAGTACCAGCCCCCGTGGGTCCGACTTTGTGCGGGTCCGACAAAGACTCACTGTGGTCTGCTGCACACTCGTGTCAGTCTCGGAGTGTCCTCCGGTTGGGCGTCCTGCACCTTCTGGATGGCCTCCAGACGCTCCCGCACCGGGTCACCGGGGTGAGCGATGGTCAGCAGCACCGCCTCGTAGAACGCGTCCCGCACGGCGGCCGGCATGACGTCGGAGGCGTCCAGGCAGAGCGGAACCCGCTGGTCGGTGAGCCGGCCGCTGATCCGCTTCTCGACCGCTCCGCTCTTGGCGTGCACGGCGGAGTTCGGCGAGAATACTCCGGCCTTGCGACCCCACTCCTCCTGGGCCTGGCGGGAGGCGAGCCGCCCGAGCAGACCGCGGGCCTGCGCGGACCGGCCGAACAGCGCGGCGAAGTCGGCGGACACCTCGCGGCCCTTCACCGAGGGGCCGCCGGGCAGCAGCCGCGCGGAGTCCGTGAAGGCGGCCCGCTCCTTCAGGTCCCCGTAGAACGAGCGGGCGAACGAGCCCTGGTGTTCCAGATCACAGCCGCCGCCGAAGAGCAGCCCGTGGCCGCCGGGTCTGCCCCGGTGGTCGGAGAGCAGGGCGCGTTCGGCGGCCGCCGGGTCCTGGGCCAGCAGCCCGGCCCACCTGGTCCAGGCGTTGATCACCGGACCGTCCGTCCATGCGATGCGCCCGGTCGCCCACTGCTCGTACAGCACCGGCCCCGCGGTCTGGAGGATCAGGTCCTCGATCCAGTCACTGCCCGGCCAGCCGGAGGCCCCGTCGTCGCCCATGCCGATGCACCAGGAGGTGAGCGGGGCGGGGGAGGAGGGCGGGGGCCGGTCCTTGCGGTACCAGACGATGCTCTTGAGGTCGGCCTTGAGCGGCACCCACAGATCGTCGGCGATGCCCTGCGCCTCGGGCTGCCAGGGCTTGCCGTACTCCTTCGGCTCGTACAGTCCGCGCAGGGAGCGCAGCCGGTTCTCGGCGGCGTACTCGACGAGTTCCCCGACGCCCGGCAGGATCGCGATGTCGGGCGGATTGCCCGCCTGCACCTCGGCGAGCAGGACTTCCCGGGTGGCGGCGGTGCCCTGGTAGGTGTAGGGGATGCCGAGCCCGTTCAGGACGTCCTTGAACTGCTTCTCCTGGTTGTCGGTCCAGGGACCGAGGATCGTCACCTTGGGTTCCTCGCCGCTGCCGCCCGGGGCGGCGAGCCCGCAGCCCGCCGCGGTCAGGACCAGGACCACCAGGAGCAGCACGGCGCGGGCACGCGGGATCATCCGGCCCTCCAGTAGTCGGCGTTGAGGCGCCTTCCGATACCGACGGCGGGCAGCAGGACGATCAGCGCGCCGCCGCCCAGCGCCCCGTAGTAGGTCCCGCTCTGCCAGCCCTGGGCGGCCAGATGGGCGCGCACGTCCGTCGACTCGTCGGTGACGTACTGCTGCGACCTGGCCAGGTCGTGCGGGTCCTGGGCCCGCTGCTCGATCTCGACGAGGCCGGTGTGGGCCGTGTTCAGCCGGTGCTGGGTGTTCGCCGTCGCCCACAGCGGGAACACCGCCAGCGCCACCGTGGCCAGCAGCGTGATCAGCAGCCAGGGATCGAGGCTGCGCCCGCAGCGGCGGCGCAGCACCCGCAGCGCGGACAGGGTGGTCAGCGCCATCACCAGCAGGGCGAGTTCGGCGATCGCCCAGCCGGTCCGCTGGAGGGCGCCGAGGGAGCTGATGTGGTCGATCCGCTCCATCTGGTGCCTCTGGAGGACGTCGAGGCGGGGCACCACACCGGTGCCGTCGCGGCTGAGGATCGTCCTGGCCTCGGCGAATTTCTCGCGCTGCATCCGGTCGTCCGAGACGTACTTGACCGCGCCGGGGGTGATGGAGCTGCTGTACGAGGTCAGCAGGCCGTTGACGGTTTCCAGCACCCCGCGGCCGCGGTCCCCGTCGATCTGCACGTCGTTGAGCCGGGAGAGGCCCTGGGCGGCGGCGGAGAGCTGGTTCTCGTAGCGCGCACCGGCCCCGACCACGTTGTCGATGTCCTGGTCGACGGAGTGCTGGGCCTCCTGGTGGGCGCGCAGCAGGGCGAGCTGGGTGGCGGACACCCCCTGTACGGCGGGCGCGCCGCGGGTGCGCATCTCGCCCGCCGAGATCTGCACTTCGCGGTACGAGACGAGCAGGACGCTCGCCGCGAGCAGGGCAGCCGCGAGCAGGACGGTCAGATGCCGTTCCAGGAGCCGCCGGGTCCGTGAGCCGCCGGACCGGCGGGTCCGCAGCGCCCCGGTCCACCGGGCCGGTCCGGGCATCACAGCCGCCTCCCGCAGGCGATGCAGAACCGGGCGGCGTGGCCGGCCGGGTGCTCGCACCCCGGGCAGCGGGCCGTCGGCCCGGCCGCCGGGCCCTCGGGCGGCTCCACCCGGTGGGCGGAGGCGATGCTGAGCCGCCCCCGGCGGACGGTGCCCCGGTCGACGGTCGGCCCGATCCTGACCCGCCCCTCCCGCTCGTCGACGATCTCGGCGATGTTGCGGACCTCGGCCGGGACCCAGGTGGCGCCGATCCCGGCGGCCAGCCGCACCGCGCGTCCGAACTGCTTCTCGGCCTCCCCGTGCCGCTCCCGGTCGAGGGCGTCGTACGCGCGCCTGAGGGCGGTCCGTATCTCGGTGGAGGCGTTCATGGCGTGGACGCTGCGGTCCGCGCCGCCGGAGTGGTCCGCCGTGGCCGCGGCGGCTCCCGCGGGCAGCCAGCGGACCACGACCGGTTCGGTGATGTCGCCGACGGTGACGGTGGCGAGCTGGAGCGGCACCCCGAGCGGATCGTTGCCCGCGTCCACCCGGAGGGAGAGGAGGTAGTCGCGGGTCTCCGGCTTCCACTGGCGGGTGAGGAACTCCAGTCGGCGCGGATCGTCCCCGTCGCCGGCCGGGTCGAGCCGCTGCTGGCGGGGGGCGGTCTCGGTGAGGGTCACCTCGCGGACCGCCGGACGTACCGTGACCGTGAGGGGAAGCGCGGGGCTGCGGATCCGGCGCAGCCGCCCGACGGCCGCGGCGACGGCCGGGGCGAACGCGTCGGGTGCGTACGCGGCGTCGCCGTGCAGCCGCTCGGCGACGGCGATCAGCGGAGCCGGGTCCCAGGACTCGCCCACGGCCAGCACGTCTGCGGTGAACTCTCCGCCGCAGCGGGCGAGTTCGGTGCGCAGCGCGCTGTCCTCGCGGTAGGCGTCGCCGTCCTCGCCGCGACCGCTCCCGTCGGTGATCAGCACCAGATGCCGTACGGGGAGCGCGCTGTCGGCGAACAGTTCGCGCGCCCCGGCCAGCCAGCGGGCGTATCCGGCGGGACGGCGCACGGCGGGGGCGGCGGCGATCCGGCCGACGCTGAACGCGGCGCGGCGCCGGTCGTCCGTATCGGCGACCGCCCAGCGGCCGTGCAGGGGGTAGCACCGGGAGGCTTCGCCGTCCAGCACCGTGTAGGAGATCCCGTCGGGCAGCGCGCCCACCGCGTCGGCCAGCGCGTCGACGGCCGCGGCACGGCGCGACGCGGCGACGTCCACCGCGATCACGAGGGCGAGTCCGGCGGCGGGAACGGCGTCCCGGGGGCCGACGGCGACCGCCTCGATCCGCACATGGGCCTCGATCCGGACGTCGCGGCCCGGCGGGTGCCGCTCGGGGACCTCGACGAGCAGACCGGGTTCGAGGCCGGGCGAGGGAGCGGTGCGGCCCATTCAACTGCCTCCAGGGGTGCGGCGTCGGGTTCGGGGTCAGAAGCGGGTCTGCGGGCGGACCGCGTGCGAGAGGTCGATCAGCCGCTCGTACTCGGCGGGTTTCTGGCGCTGCCGGGCCAGCCGGCGGTAGCACTGCTCCAGTTCCTCGCGTACGGCCCGCTCCCCGGGGACCGGTGGCGGGGGCACCCCCCGCCACCGTCGGCCGCGCCGCGGGCCGGGGGCGGCGGCCCGGACGACGTCGAGCTTCCACTCGAACAGTTCGGTGCGCAGCAGCCGTGCCGCTTCGTCGCCCGAGACCGCGGACGCCGGGGCCGGGCCGCCCTCGCGGAGCGGGACCGCGGCGAGACTGGCGTCGATCGCCCGCGGCTCGGGCAGCGGCCGCTCCCCCGTCGCGAGCCGTGCCGCCCGGATGCGCAGCGCGGCCACGCGGGCGACGGCGTGGTCCCGCGACTCGTCGGGCACCCGGTCCAGGACGCCGGCCGCCGCTTCCCGGTCGCCGCGTGCCAGGGCCAGCCTGGCCAGCCCCAGCGCGGCGCCGACGTGCGAGGGGTTGCGGGCGTGCACGGCCCGGAAGAGTTCGTACGCCGACGGGGCCGTCCCGGCCGGGAGGTCCGGGCCGAGCTGTTCCGCGACGTAGGCGAGCGCCAGCTTCGCCGCGTACTCACCGGGCAGCGCCCGGTGGACGGCCGCGAAATGCTCCAGGGCGGCCTCCAGCATCTGCCGCCGGTCGTCCAGCACATCGGCGCTGCGCAGCGCGACGAGTCCCCAGTGCCAGCGCAGCCGCCACTGCCGCACCGGGCCGGGCCCCGGGATGCCGTTCGCCTCCTGCACCTGTTCGCGCGCCCCGGCCAGTGCGTCCGGGTCCTCCTGGCCGAGCAGCAGCCGGGCGTTGTGCAGGCAGATCTCCACCGACCGCTCGCCCTCGGCGGGCTGGGTCAGCGGCCGGCCGGGGTCGTAGCTGCTGACCAGGAACCGGGCGGCCGCCGGGTCTCCCGGGTAGGGCCTCGGCACCGGCAGCCGCCGGGCGATCTCGGTGGGGGTGGGCAGCCCGGAGTCCAACGCCGGGGCGTCGGGCGTTTCGTGGCGGCGGTAGAGGGGGCGGCGCAGCCAGTGCGTGTAGTCGGGTACGGAGCCCAGCCGGGCGCCGAGCAGTTCGGTGGACGGGGTGAAGTAGGCGGAGGGCTCGGGCTGGTCCCGTTTCCCGCGCAGCGCCCGGATCTCGCGCAGCACGCCGCGGAGCTGGCCGGCCATCTCCTCGGCGGTGCCGAAGCGCCGTTCCGGGTCACGGGCCGTGGCGCGCTCCACCACCAGCCGGAAGGAGCTGATGCCGAGGCCGGGTACGTCGTCGCCGACCGCCCAGCCCGCGAGTTCGGCCAGGGTCGCCCCGACGGTGTGGATGTCGTGGGCGACGGTCAGCGGTCTGCCACTGTCCGTCTCGGGTGCCGCGAATCCGGGGGTGATCACGGGGGGCGGTTCGGTGGCCCCGCTCTTGCGCACCCCGCCGAGGTCGATGACCTTGATGCCGTCGTGCCGGTGGACCACGTTGGACGGCTTCATGTCCCCGTACAGGAATCCCATGCCGTGCAGATGGGCGAGGGCTTCGAGGATCTGGCAGCCGTAGGTGACGACGTGTTCGATGTCGAGGACGAAGGTGCCCTGCCGGGTCGACTCGACGATCGCGGAGAGCGTGCGGTCACCGACGTCGTCCATCACGATGTAGCCGCCGGAGACCGTGCCGTCGTCTCCGCGGGTGCTGATGAAGTCCCGGATGCGGACGATGCGTTCGTGGCGGATGGCGACGAGGCTGCGGCGCTCCTCGTCGGCCTGGGCGGCGCCCCGTTCCGCGTAGCGGTTGAGGAGTCCCTTCACGGCGACGTACTCCTCCAGGTGGGTGTCCTCGGCGAGGTAGACCCAGCCCTGGCCGCCGTGGGCGATGGGGCCGCGGATGCGGTACTGGTCCTGGAGCAGCGGGCCGTCCTCGGTGAGTTCGGGCCGGTAGGCGTACGGGGCGCCGCACTTGGGGCAGTGGCCGGTGTCCGGGGGCGGGGCGGCGGTGTACGGGGCGATGAAGTAGGTGGCGCAGGACTTGGCCGAGCAGCTCATCAGGACGTGTGCCTGCGAGGTGGCGGCTTCCAGCCGCCGGTCGGGGCCGCTCGGTTCGAGCGGGGGCAGTTCCAGCAGCCCGCCGGGGCCGTACTTCTCGGGCGTGGTGGGCAGCGGCGGGAGCCCGGGGCCGTTCCTGGAGCGGCCGCAGGTGTCGCAGTAGCCGGTGGACTGCACGGCGCCGCCGCAGGGGGCTCCGGTGAACCGGCGGTGCGGGCAGTCGGTCCTCATCGGCGCTCCGTGTGTCCGCGGTCGGTGCGCGGTCCCGGGGCGTCCGCCCGGCCGGCTCCGGCGTGCCGGTCCAGGTCCGCCTCCAGCTCGCGCAACAGAAGGCGCAGGGCGGTGAGTTGCTCCTTCGGGTCGGCGAGTGCCCGCAGCCGCTCCAGCTGCCGGTGGCGGCGGGCCGACGCGACCCGGGGCAGCGGGGCCAGCGAGGCGGATTCCACCATGCCGTTCAGCACGGTCCAGTTCCGCTCGATGGATTCGACGCGGCCGAGGAGCACGGTCGCGCGTTCGTCGAGGGCCGGTACGAGCAGGTGCCGCGCCACTTCGGTCACACCGTCGCCGGATGCGTCCCTGACGACGACCAGCAGCCGGAAGCCGAGCGTCCGCACCCGGGCGAGTAACGGCACCAGTTGGCGCGGCCGGCGGTCCTCGTCGAGTCCGATCACGGCGAGCGTGGGCCCGGCGGCCCCGGGCAGCGGGCCCGCCGTCCGGTCCGGCGGGGTGCCGCCCTCCAGCAGCCAGCCGCGGTAGGCGCGGAGCTGGTGGCGCGGCGGGCGCAGTCGCGCCACCAGCTCGTCGACGAACTCCTCGGGCGTGGTGCGGCCGCCCCGGTAGACGAGGTGGGCGCGGTACAGCTGGTGGCGCAGGGTCCGCTCGCGGCCGCCGCCGCGCGGCACGACGCTGAAGCGCACCGCGGGCTGCTCACCGCCGGCGAACCACTCCCTCAGCCGTCGGGCGAGGCCGTGGTCCCAGCCGTCCGGTCCGCTCAACTCAGCGACCAGTGGGACGAGTTCGGCGATTCGGTCGATCGAGACCATGTACGAGAACGCCAGGTCGTTCTCGCGGGGCACCCCCCGGTCCAGGTCGCCGCGCCAGCTGACCACCATGCCCACGACCCGCTCCGGCCGCCCCTCCCCGTCACCGCGCACCTGCACGGCGGCGCCGCTGAACCCCGGCCGCACCACCTGTTCGTTGCGCCGGGCGTCGAGCTGGATCCACCCGCCGTGCGCCCCGCCGATCCGGCCGCTCAGCCACATGCCGTCGGCGAAGCTCCGCGCGTACCCGCCGATCCACACCTCGCCGTTGCGCTCCAGGCTCCGGTCGAGCGTCGCGGGGACGGCCTGCGGGCGCGGGCTGTCCAGGGCGAGTACGGCGATGTCCTCGCGGGTCGCGCCGAGGCCGGGCAGCCAGCCGTCGTCGGCGACCCGCGCCCCGACCCCTGCGATGCCGGGGTTCTCGGCGAACTCCACCCATATCCGGGCGCCCGGCTCACCGACGACATGGGCGCAGGTCAGCACCCGGTCCTGGGTGAGCAGCACTCCGGCGCCGCACACCGGCCCATGCGGCTCGCCGCGACGCAGCCGGAGCCGCCAGTCCGCCTTCAACTCCCCCATAGCGCCTGAGGGTACGCGCGCAACCGGCACCGCTCCCAGTCCCCGGACATACTCCGGTCACCCGGTGTCTACCGGACGTCACACCGCAGGGTGCGTCCCTCCGTCCCCGGTTCGATCCTGAGCACCAGGCGCCGCCCGGTGGCGCGCACCTCGATGCCCGGGTCGGCCGAGACGACGGTGTGCACCGGCCGCTCCCAGACGACGTCCACCGGCGCGCCCGTCCGGTCGGGGCCGCTGACGCACACCGTGGTCGTACGCCGCCCCTCCCGTACGAGCACGCTCGCCGCGGCCGTGGCGGAGAGCGGACCGGCCGCGCCCGGCTGCCAGAAGTTGGCGGCGGTCACCCCCAGCGAGCGGACGGCGACCGCCTGCGCGGCGCCGGTGTTGGCGAGGACGGTCAGCCAGTGCCGGTCGGCGGCACGGGCGGTGACGGTGCGGCGGGAGGCACCGGGCATCAGCAGGTAGACGTAGCCGGCGTCGACCGGGTCGGTGCCGTGGTCGAGCCAGAGGGTCTGGTAGCGGCGGGTCCGGCGCTCGGTGGAGCTGGTGGTGTTGATGTCGGACCAGGCGCCGGTGCGGTCCTCGCGCAGGGTGCGCAGGTCGGCTCCGCCGGGGAAGACCCAGCCGCCGTGGCCCTCCAGGTGGGCCCAGCGCGGGGCGGTGCGGTCGTCGACGGTGAACGGGTCGGTGCCGCCCTCACCGAGCATGCGGTTGTCGACGATCGTCTCGACGGGGACCTGGTCGGTGCCGGTGATTCCGGAGCCGAGGCAGATGACCGTGTCGGCGACGCAGAACCACGACTTGCGGGCGCCCAGGGTCGACCCGAGGCCCTTGAGGTGCTGGCCCACCGCACCGAATTCGCCGTCCGTGGCGCCGCCGACCCATTTCACCGCGGGCTTGGACGCACCCCATTCGCCGCCCGCCCGGTCGGCGAGCCGCTTGGTGGACACGGTCGTTCCGGGCAGCCGGTAGGGGTCGACGGTGGGCCAGAACCAGTCGGTGTACTGGTCGTTCTCCTTCTCGCCCGGCCACCAGTAGAGCATTCCGGCGCCGGTGTGCCAGCCGCGCGGATTCTCGCCGTTGCCGCACTCGTAGTACGAGATCCGCTCCGAGGCCATGGAGATGCCCGCGGCCCAGTCCGGGCGCCGGTGGACGGCGCGGGCCATGCCGGCGAAGAGGTGGTGGCCCACTCGCTCGGGCGCGGCCGGCACGGCGGTGGCCTGGACGGCGTGCAGCCGGGCGAGGTCCGCGATGCCGAACTGGCGGGCGGTGAGGATGGGGCTGGTCCGGTCACGGGCGATCCAGCCCTTGACCATGCCGTGCCACCGGTCGCGCTCGGCCGCCGAGGCGCCCGCGGCGAGGAGGGCGATCCCGGCGATGATGCCCTGCCCGTGGAAGTGGTCGCCGCGCATCACCTTCAGGTCGTCGTTCTTCAGGTAACCGCGGCTGATGGCACGGCCGTTGACGCTGTCCATGACCAGACCGTTGTAGATCAGCGGCGCGTAGGCGCGCTCGACGCTGTCCAGGATGATCTGCCGGCCGGGGTCGGTGACGGCCCAGGTGGATCCGGCGAGCAGCGCGAAGAGGCGGCCGAGGCCGTCGAGCATGACCTGCCCGTAGGTGCCGGAGTAGGCGATGGTGGTGTGCTGGATGAAGGACCCGTCCGCGTACAGGCCGTCTCCCCCGGTGACGTACGGGAAGACGGGGGACAGTGCGTCCCTGGCCAGGGCGATCTTCGCGGGCGCGCGGCCCAGGACGCCGCGCAGGGCGACGGAGCGGCAGAGGTCGACGCGGTTGGCGCCGGTGGAGGTGCCGCTGTAGTCGCGGAGCACCGAGTCGGGGATGAAGTGGTCGACGGCGGCGCAGGCGGCCTCGACGCGGGCCGTGCCCAGCTGCCCGTACAGGGCGGACGTGATGTCCATGAGGAGGCGCGGGCTGCCGATCTGCCACTCCCACCAGTTGCCGTACGGAGTGACGGAGGCGTGGTAGGCGTTCGCGGCGAGGTGGTCGTAGCCGCGGAGGATGTCGGCGAGGAGGGCCGCGTCGCCGGTCGATCCGGTGCCGTTCTGGGCGTACGCCTGGGTCATCGTCCACAGGCGGCTGTAGCTCTGGGTGATGCCGGACGGCGGGTCGAAGGTGATGCCGGGCCACAACGAGCCGGTGGCCGGGCTCATCGTGTCCCGGAACCCGCGGGCGAGCGTGCCGATCTCGGCGAGGCGGGAGGCGAAGGGTTCGGCGGTCGCGTCGAAGCCGGCGCCGAGCGTGATGTCGGCCCAGCGCAGCCGGAGCACGTCGAATTCGTCGGCCCCGGCGGCGGTCGCGGAGGCCGGGAGGGAGATCGCCAGTGCGGTGGCGGTCGAGAGGGCGAGCAGAGTGCGGCGTGAGATTCCGGACGGGTTCGGCATGTACGGCTCCAGGTCGTCAGGGGGTGGACGTCATCGGAAAAAGGGGGGGGCGGGGCGGGTGCTCGCCATGCGCACCCACCCCGCATCCTGCGGTCTCAGCCACCGCAGTGGAAGCGTGCGTCACCCCAGTCCGCGTGGTCGTTTCCGTTGCCGTCGCCACCGTCGCCGACGACCAGTTCGACGTACTTGGCGCCGGTGGTGTCCGCCGTGAGCGACCAGGCACTGTCGGCCGCCTTCAGGACCGGCGACTTGACCTTCTCGGTGCCGTCGGCCGTGACGCTGAACTGCACGCTGCCGCGTGAGGTCTGTACGTCGTCCACGCCGACCTGGGCGGTGAAGGAGGTGCACTGGCCGCCCAGGTAGTAGCGGACCTTCGCCGGGGCGTGGCTGCCGAGGCCCTTGGTGTAGACGGTGCCGCCGATCGTCAGCGGGGTGCCGTCGCCACTGCCCTGCTCACCGTTGGAGAGATCCCGCTCGACGGGGCCCCAGCCGTTCTCGGAGGCCGTCCAGTCGAGGTCGCTGGCCCAGCTGTCCGTGGTGGGCGGCGGCGGCAGGGTCCGTACGGAGGTCTGCGCGCCGAGCGTGCGCCGTTCGCCGCCGACCGTGTACGTCGCCTGCGCACTCAGGCTGTACGTCCGGTACTTGGCGTCGACCGGCGGGGTGACCAGCCAGCTGCCGGTGACCTCGGCGCCCGCCGCGACCGAGTCGAAGGCGACGGCGCCCGCGGGCTCCGCCTTCCAGCCCTCGGGGACGGTCAGGCTCAGCGCGACACCGGTCGCCGCGGTGGCCTCGTAGTTGGTGAAGCTCGCCTTGACGGTGTTGGCCGTGCCCGGCTCCAGGGTCTCGGCGACCGGGTCGATGCCGAGCGTGCCGCAGGCGGCGATCTCACCGGCCGGGGCCGGGCCGAGGTCGGTCACGGTGAAGGAGTCGAGGACGAAGTCGGCGCCGTCGGGTGCGTCGCCGCGCTTGCGCAGCCCGGTCCAGGTGTCGCCGCAGCCCGCGGTGACGGTCTCGGTGAAGTGGCCGGTGGTGCGCTGCTGTCCGACGGGGGTGGTCCGGGTCTCGACCGAGTCGGGCTTGCCGTCGGCGGTGATCCGGTCGTAGCCGTCGACCCACTCGTAGGCGCCGGCGTGGCTGGACTGGTAGTCGTACTCGACCTTGTAGCGGTGGCCGTCGGCCATCGGCACGGTCCAGGGGGCGGTGCGGTAGACGAGCCCGGCGTTCTCCTCGTGGGCCTTGAGGGACTCCTTGCCGCCGATCACGTCGTCGATCAGCTTTCCGTTCCACCCGGCCTGGGTGTACGGGGCGTGCAGCTGGGAGATGACGGTCCGGGGGTCGGTGGAGCCGCCCGCGTCGCCCTTGAGGAAGGGGCCCCAGCCCTGGTCGACGTCCTCGAAGTCCTCGTGCACGACGGTGTTCTTCTTGACCGCCGGGGCGTTGGCGACGATGCGTACGTCGTCGGCCCGTACGCTCGCCGCACTGCCCCCGGCCGCTTCGATGCGGAACGTGGTGCGGCCGTTCGCGGGGGCGGTGAAGTTCACCTTGGCGCGCTGGAAGTACGTGCCGTGCCAGTCGGAAGCGGCGACGTAGTCCTCGGCGGTGGAGCGGTCCACGGCGACGGACCGTCCGCCGATCGAGAGCGTCGTGTGCCGGGTCTTCCCGGGCTGGACCTCGATCAGCGCGGAGGCGGTGTAGCGCTTGCCGGGGGTCAGGCCGTCGACGCGCTGCGACAGTGCCGACGTGCCGGTGCCGGAGAGCCTGGCGCTGTTGCGGCCCTGTCCGTCGGTGTCGCGGGCGACGGTTCCGGTCTTCGACCAGGCGTCGAGCCCGTCGTCGTTGAAGCCGGGGTCGCCGACCGGGGTGCCCTCGCCCCACCGGGGGTCGGCGGCCTTCGGCGCGTGGTCCGGGTAGAGGACGTACGGCTGTCCGGCGGTGGCCGTCAGCGTGATCCTCCCGTCGACGGGCTTGACCGTGCCGGTCTTCACCCGGCCGTTGTCGGTGAGCTTGTAGACGGTGTACGCGCCCTTGGAGGGCACCGCCCAGCTGCTCGTGCCGCCGGACTCGCTGTAGTGGTAGAGCTTCTTGCCGCCGTCCCACGGCAGCAGGTAGTCGGTGCCGCTGAGCACCTTGCGGCCGTGGTCGTAGAAGGTCCGCCTGCCGTCCTCGACCGCGCCCCGGACACCGCCGGTGAAGGTGATGTCGTTGCCGTCCCAGCGGGTGATCTTCTGCTGCTGGAGGTACTTCGCGGGCAGGTCGCGCTGCCAGACGTTGTCGTAGAAGGCGTTCCAGTCGGTCTCGTTGGTCCAGCCCTCGAACTCCTCGATGGCGGTCTGGCCGAGGACCGGATCGTTGTTCCAGACGTCCTTCTCGTCGTTGCGGATGAACCGGATGATCTTCGAGTTGAGGCCCTTGTTGGTGGCGCCGCCGTAGTCGAGGTCATTGGCCCAGTGCGACCAGAGCGAGCCGCGCTCGAACTTGTCGGCCCACTCGGTGCCGACGTTCCAGCCCTGCTTCTGCACGGCCTGGAGGGTCTTGTCCGCGATCCAGCCGTGCGTGTAGTACACGTCGATGTAGAGCAGGCTGAGGTTGCGGTCGGTCTCGTCGCGCAGTTGCTGAAAGCGCTTGGCCAGGTCGCCGCTGTTGATGTCGCGGCGCTGGTCGATGTAGTAGCTCTGGCCGAGCCAGTTCCAGCCGGGCTTGGTCTTGTCGACGAGCTTCTCGTCGAAGGCCCCGGCGTCCGGGTACGCCTCGGTGGCGTTGACGTGGACGCCGAAGGTGGCGCCCCACTTCTTGCCGTCCTTGAGGAGCGCGTTGAGGTCCTTCAGGCCACCGGCGCGCTGGTTGTAGTTGCCGCCGTAGTCGGGATGGGCGGAGTCGTGGCCCTCGGAGGCGTACCCCTTGAGGAGCGCCATCTGCCCGAGGCCGTCGGTGGCGAGCGAGATCCGCTTGACGTCGTCCAGCGTGCGCAGGAAGGGGTGGGTGGCCTGGCTGGCGAAGTTGAACGGGATGTGGGTGATGACCCGGTCCGGGGTGTCCTCGCTGCCGGGCGCCTTGACGCCGATGGAGCGGAACGCGACGGCGCCGTCCTGCCAGTCGACTCTCCTGTCGCCGTTGGCGTCGGGGGTGACGACGACCTTCGCCCAGGGGAGGCCGTCCCCGCTCTCCGGCTTCGGCGCGCCCTCGCCGCGGTAGGTCCACTGCCCGGACCAGACGCCGACCCGGACGCTGCCGTCGTCGGCCTTGCGAGCCTGGTGCCAGAACCGGGCGTCGTCGCCGCCGGTGGCGCCGGAGGGCTTGTCGTACGAGGAGTTGGACTCGACGGCGGCGGCGAGGGAGCCGGTGTTGACGATCGCGTACGAGGCACCGACCGGAGCCTGGTCGGCGGCGGTGTCCGGGGTGACCGCGGCGAAGACGTCGGCGGTCTTCGTCGAGTCGTTGTCCAGCCGTGTGAAGGCGGTGGCGCCGCCGGTGTCCGTGGAGCCGACGGAGACCAGGTCGTGGCCGGGGATGTCGATGGTCCCGACGCGGAACGCCTCGGTGTCGCGGACGGCCGTCACCTTGAAGGTGGTGGCGCGGCCGGAGACGGAGAGCGAGGCGTCGATCTCGATGCCGGGCAGGTCGGTGAAGGTCAGCGTGTAGCGGGCGGTCGAGGCGGTGACCCGGGGGGCGCCCTTGAGCTTCACGGGGTGCGCGGTGCCGTTGAGGGTGACGGCGGTGACCGGCTGCGTACTGCCGAGCAGCCGGTTGCCACTGGCCCTGTCGGTGTACGCCAGAACGCGCGGGAAGTCGTCGGCGACGGCGACCGAGAGCTGTGCGGACCGGATGACGGGGGCGTCCGCGGGCACGGCCGACTCGACTGCGGCGGGAGTGGGAGCGGCGGCTGTGGCGGGGAGCGCGGTCCCCACCAGCGCCAGGACGGCGGCTGAGGCGGCGGCGACAGCGCCCGCCGAAGTGAATCTTCGCGACATGTGCCCTGAGTAGCCCCCGTGACCGGACAGCGTCAACGACGTACGGCCCCTCGGGGCGCTCCAGTCCAACAACCGCGGTGCGTAAGTCCAAGTGGACGGTACGCGTCCGCCGGACGGCGCCATGGTGACGGGCCGTCCGGCGGACGGGACGGCGCCGCGGTGCCAGGGTGTCCGCCGGACGGGACGGCACCATGGCGCCGTCCGGGAATGGGGCGGCCGTCAGGTGCGACGGTTCGCGGCACGACGGTCGGCGATGCCCCGACCGTCGCTTCCAGGCGCGGACCGGCGCCGACCCGCCCCCGCATCCGCGCCCGCACCCGCTGCGGCGGAGGCTGGAGCGGGACCCGCGAGCTGCTGAGCGGGCACCTCGAACTCGCACCACACCACCTTGCCGGGGTTCCGCTCCCCCACCCCCCACTTGTCGGCGAGCGCCGCCACCAGCAGCAGCCCCCGCCCGCCCTCCGCATCGGGTGCCGGGGCGGCACCGGCGACGCCCACCTCTCCGTCGCCGCTGTCGTGGACCTCGACCCGCAGGACGCCGTCGACCGGTTCCAGGCGGAGCTGGAGGCGGAATCCACGACCGGGCGGTACGCCGTGCAGCAAGGCGTTGGTGACGAGTTCGCTCACGCAGAGCAATACGTCGTCGGCACGGGACTCGCACGCCCAGTCGACGAGAGCCGCACGCACGAACTGTCGTACGAGCGGGACGGACCGGCGTTCCCGGCGATGGAACACTGCGCGGAAGTAGGGGAGTTGAGTTGTCTCGTTCACGCTTCCAACGTCACACAAAGTCACTACGGTTGAGCAGCGCGTCGGGTCGTACAACGGCGATGTACGACTTCTGACGGGTCGTTCGGAGTTCACAACGGGGAGAGGCAGTCCATGCACTCGGCAAAGAGGAACAAGCGGATCACGTCCTGGCACCTGATCGGCGCCCAGGTGGCGACGTTCCGCAAAGCGGCCCGGATGACGCAGACGGCACTGGCCGATCGGTGCCGCGTGGGCGAGGACACGATCGCGTCGATCGAACAGGGGCGCAGGCCGCTACAGGCCGACTTCGCGGCTCAGCTGGACGAACTGCTGGACACCATAGGGGTGTTGCAGGTCGCGGTGTCGAAGGTGCCGAGGAGGGAGCGGTTCCCGGCGTTCGTGCAGGACTTCGTGGAGTACGAGCAGGAGGCGGTGACGCTGCTCTCGTACCAGAACCAGGCGGTGCCGGGGATGCTTCAGACCGAGGAGTACGCCCGGTTCGTCTTCTCCTGCCTCTATCCGCCTCTCGAAGAAGACCAGTTGGAGGAGTGGGTGACAGGCCGACTCGACCGGCAGAAGCTCCTCGAACGCAAGCCGCGCCCGATGCTGCATTTCGTGCTGGAGGAGAGCATCCTGCGCAGCGAGATCGGGGACCCCGCCATAATGCGGAGGCAGATCGAACACCTGCGCCGCTGCATGGAACTCCCCTTCCTGGGGCTTCAAATCATGCCGATGAAACTGCCGAAACACGCCGCACTCGATGGCTCGATGGTTCTGCTGGAGACCCCCGATCACGACCATCTCGCCTACGTCGAAGGGCAGCTGACCAGCTACCTCCATGAGGACCCCGACGTCGTCAGTTTGCTCCAGCAGAAATGTGGGATGCTGCGTTCGCAGGCGCTTTCCGTCGAGAAGAGCGCGCGCCTACTGGACGAACTGCTTGGAGAGAAATGACCCGCGCAGCACACCCGGACCCCCGCTCAACCACTCTCGCCTGGTTCAAGTCCAGCTACAGCGGCAGCCAGGGCGGCGACTGCCTCGAAGTCGCCTACGACTGGCGCAAGTCCAGCTACAGCAGTGACCAAGGCGGTAACTGCGTCGAGGTGGCCGCCCACCCCACCGCCGTCCACATCCGTGACTCCAAGGTCACCGACGGCCCCGTCCTCACCGTTCCCCCCGCCGCCTGGGCCGCCTTCCTCGCCACCACGGTCTGATAAACCACGGCGCTCCCGCCCCGTCCGGGCGGTGAGAGGTCGAGACCTTCCTCGGCCATGGGCCCTGCGCGTCGAAGTGCAGGCGCAGGGCCGGTGGCTGCAACAGCACGTCCGCCGTGTTCCTCCTCGACGACCCGCAACCCGCGCGACTCGGCCCGCGCCCGGGTCCGCACCGCGTTGCGGTCGTCGGCGACCCGGGCGAGATCGAGCGCATCCGTATGACCCGTATGAGCTGTGCGTGCCGACGGCGCCGCGACCCGCCCGTCTCGGCCCCAGCGAGCCACCCCGCTCGGCGCAGGTCGCGAGCCACCGGGCACCGCCGACTGCCGACCGCCGAGGGCATCCACCCGGATGGGCTCCGAGCCCTGGTGGACGGCCTCCTCGCCACCCGCTGACGGGTCGCCGCCGACGAGGGTACGCCCGGCCGTCGACTGGCCCCTCCCCGCCTGGGTTCTCAGACGCCTCTCCGGTGTCGGCACCCACTCGTCTGCCTGACATCCGCCCCGCGTGATCACGAATCCGCAGGTGGGTGGTGTCGGCAACCCGCGTCGGAAATCAACGTCGCAGAACGGTGCCTGGGGTAGTTTCCGACCGTGCCCATCGGCCACTTCCGCATCTCGACGGCCGACCAGAACCCTGATCCGTCAGATCGGCGCCCTGCTGCGGGCCGGCGTCGACCGCGACAACATCCACGTCGACTCCGCGTGCGGCGCGCAGGCGTCGCGCCCGTAGCTCGACCTCGTCATGCAACTGCCGCGCGAACTCCACCGGACCGCGGCCGGTCCGCCGCGGGCGGCCGTCGGCACCGTGCGCCACGGGGCGACCCGCTCCGCACACACCGGTATCGACGATGAACGACTTCGGGCGGTCATGCCGACGGCCCGCGATGAGGAGCAGGAGGTGGGCCCGTGACCGGCGCAACCGGCAGGGTGGCCCTGGTGACAGGGGCCAGCAGTGGAATCGGGGCGGCCACCGCGCGCCTGCTGGCCGCGCGAGGGATGCGTGTGGTGGTCAACTACCTCCGCAGCGGCACGGCCGCCGAGCAGGTCGTGGCCGACATCGAGGCCGCCGGCGGCCGGGCCATGGCCGTGCAGGCCGACGTGCGCGAGGCAGCGGCGGTCGAGAGCCTGATCGAGCAGGTCCAGGCGGCATGGGGCGGCATCGACGTGCTCGTGAACAACGCGCTCACCCCGTATGTGATCAAGCCGTTCCAGGACATGTCGTGGGAAGAACTGGGCGGCAAGCTCGACGACGAGATGCGTGCGGCGTTCACGGTCACCAAAGCCGTCCTGCCCGCCATGACCGAACAGGGCTGGGGACGCATCGTCTATCTCGGTACCGGCCTCAGCCGCCGGCCCCGGGAGGGCATGATCGCACTGGGCACGGCCAAGGCCGCACTGACGCAGTTCGCCCGGTACCTCGCCCAGGAACTCGGCCCGCGGGGCATCACGGTCAACGTCGTCGAGCCCGGCCCGGTGGAGGACACCCGCATGGCGGATGTGCTCGACGACGAGAACAAGCGGCGCCAGGTGGCCGCCACTCCCCTGGGCCGCCTGGCACACCCGGCAGACGTCGCCCAGGTGGTCGCCTTCTACTCCGGCGAGGACAACGCCTTCATGACCGGCACCACGGCCGCGGTCAACGGCGGGATGTCCATGTACTGACCCCCGCCCCGCTGCCCTCCCGCACCCAGGGCCGCACACGGGGCCGTACACAGGGGCGCACCCGGGGCCGCACCGTCCCGGTCCGGCCGACGGCCGGACCGTATCCGGCACACCGTCGCCTCAGCACCATGGGCCGCAGCCGCCGGGCCCTCGGCACACGCGGGCGCGTGGCGGTGGCACGATCAAGGAAAGACCTTCATGTACACGATCGATCTCGCCTACGTCGGACGGGGCCTGCACGAGGAACTGGTCGCCTACATCGCCGACCAGCAGGACTACTACGCCGACGAGGGCGTCCACGTCGCGCTGCGCGACGGCTGCCCATGGGACGAGGAGCGGCTGCGCCGCGGCGCCACCATCGGGCTCGGCCGGGCGCTGCTGTCCCGGCTGGCCCATGGCATCCCCTGGACCGCGCTCACGGTCAACACCCACCGCCCGCTGTTCTGGTTCCTCGCCCGCCCCGGTCTGACCTCCCTGGCCGACCTGGCCGGCCGGCGCCTGGCGGTACACGCCCCCCACACCGCACCCGGGTGCTTCGCCCGGATCGTACTGCGCCGGGCCGGCCTCGACCCGGACCGCGACCTCCACACCGTCGTCCGCCCACCCGGCGACTACGGCATGGATCTGCGTCGGCTGCACGACGGCAGGATCGACGCCGCGCTGGTCGGCAGCACCATGGCACCGGAGGCGGTAGCCGCCGAGCACGGCTGGCAGGTACTGGCCTGGGTCGGCGACCACTTCCGGATCCCCACCGTGGGCGTGGCCGTCGACCCCACCTACATCCACCCGGACGACCCCGCGATCCAGGCCGTCGTACGAGCCCACCGACGCGCCCTGCAAGTGATCCGCAACGAACCCGACACCACCGTGCGGCACATGCGGACGTTCCTCGGCCGTCACACCGCGGACGAAGTCCAAGCCCACTACGAGGCGTTCATCGCACCGTATTTCACCACCGACGGCCAATCCGACCCCGCCGTCGGCGCCACCGCGATCACCGCGGTCGCCGCCGAACTCGGCGTCCCCGCCACCGTCACCGCAGCCGAGTTCTACCGCACCGCGACCACCGCACCCCGGGAGCCCGGCGACGGCGGCGCCACCGTCGTCTAGGCAGTCAGCCCCCGGCGGAACCACCGAGTGAGAGGCGGCGAGGACGGACGGGGTCCTTCAGCCTTTGAGGGGTGTGACCCAGATACGGCAGAAACCCGCCACGGGATGATCTCGGACTGATGAGTACCCCGCCCCGTCACCCGTTCGGCCCAGCATCGTGCGGCGGACCTGATCAACATCGCGCTGGAGAAGGTCGTCAGAGGCCGGTCTTGAGCTGCCGGGCTTCACCACGCTGGACACCCTCGCGGCGAAGGCCCGCACTGAGGTGAACGCCTCGATCTGCATGGGCATCTACGACCAGCTCAGCGAGGCCCACCGGGAACGGCTGCTGGCCCTGCTGTCAGAGAAGGACGAGTCCGGCACCACGAAGTACAACAAGCTGAAGCAGTCGGCCAAGGCCCCGACCTGGTCACACTTCCGCGCCCAGGCCGAGCACCTGGGGTGGGTGGACGAGCTGGGCGAGACCGGAGTGTGGCTGACCGGCGTCGCCTCGGGGAAGATCATGGACTTCGCCGGGGAGGCAGACGCCGCGGACGCGCCGGGGCTGCGGGACTGCAACCTGGTCAAGCGGCTCGCGCTGCTGGTGTGCCTGGTCCGCAAGGCGCGAATGCGCGCCCGTGATGACCTGACCACGATGTTCTGCAAGCGGATCGCATTACAGGTCAAACGGGCCAAGGCGGAGCTGAAGAGCATCCGGGAGCAACAGCAGGCCATCGTCGAGGCACTGATCGGGAACTACCGCACCGTGCTCCAGCACATCGACACCGACGGCCCCGTCCAGGCCGCACGCGAGAAGGCGGCAGCGCTGACCGCCGAGATCCTGGCGACGGTCGGGGAACTCGACCAGGACGCGCAGGCCGACACGGTCGCCGCACGGCTCGGCGACGGGCTCGCGCCCGCCCTGCACACGATAGCGAAGGCCCTGCGGGTGCAGGCCGGTGCCCTGGGAGTGCCTGCGGCAGCAGTGGACGACTTCGGCGGGTTCGAGGGGCAGTACGAGCAGATCGAGAAGGTCGCTGCCCACCACGGTAACTACTGGGAGGTGCTGCTGTACGGGCACCTGCTCAAGGACCGCTCCACGATGTACGACCTGACCAGCCGCCTGGAACTCACGGCCACCTCCGAGGACAACCGGGTCCTGGACGCCCTCGCGCACGCCCGCCGGTACAAGACCTCCCGCGACTACATCCCCGAACGCCACGAGGACGGCCGTCCGGTCGACATCTCGTTCGCCACGCTGAACTGGCAGAAGGCCGTTCGGGACAAGAACCGGCCCGGCGCCTTCGTCCGCAAGCACTTCGAGGCGATGATGTTCGCCGCGCTCGCCGAGGAACTGCGCACCGGCGACGTCGCGGTGGCCGGCTCCGAGGAGTACGCCGACTGGAGCGAACAGCTCCTGCCGTGGGAGGACGTCGAGGCGAAGCTGGGCGACTACCTGGTGGAGGTCAGCCTCGCCGAGCCCGGCGACGCGGTGCCGTACGACGCAGTCTCCTTCCGCCGCCAGTTGGAGGACAAGCTGAGCGTGGCCGCCGCCACGGCGGACGCCGGATACCCGGACAACGAGGGCCTGGTCATCGACCCCGAGACCGGCGTCCCCTCGCTTAAAGCCCACCGCTCCGAGGGCCAGCGGGCCTCGGCGAAGGCGTTGGAGCAGGAGATCAAGGCCCGGATGCCGGAGCGCTCGCTGATCGGGATCATCTCCCGCACGGCGTACTGGGTGGAGTGGTGGCGCCGCTTCGGCCCCGCCTCCGGCAACGAGCCGAAGCTGAAGGACCCCTTCGGCCGCTACGTGATCACCACCTTCGTGAAGGGCACCAACATGGGTCCCTACGAGGCCGCCCGCCACATCCCCGGCGTGAGCGGGCACGAGCTGTCACTGGCCGCGAACCGGCACTTCTCCATCCCGACCCTCAATGAGGCGATCGCCGATCTGGTCAACGCGCACGCCCGACTGGACATCTCCCAGGCGTGGGGCGACGGCTCCACGGTCGCCGCGGACGGCACCCACATGGACACCTACCTCAACAACCTGCTGTCGGAGACGTCGGTGCGGTACGGCAAACCGGGCGGCATCGCCTACCACCACATCTCCGACACGTACATCGCGCTGTTCACGCACTTCATCCCGTGCGGGGTGTGGGAGGCCGTCTACATCATCGAGGGCCTGCTCAAGAACACGAGCGAGCTGAAGCCGGCCACCGTGCACGCGGATACGCAGGGGCAGAGCTTCCCTGTCTTCGCGCTCGCGCACCTGCTGGGCTTCGACCTGATGCCCAGGATTAGGAACTGGAAGGACCTCACCTTCTACCGGCCCACGAAAAGAGCGGAGTACGTGCATATCGACGCGCTGTTCGGGGAGAGCGGCCGCAACGTCATCGACTTCGACCTGATCGAGTCCCAGTTCCGGCACCTGATGCGGGTGGCGATCTCCGTACGGGAGGGGGCCATCTCATCCACCCTGCTGCTGCGGCGTCTGCGCGCGGGCTCGCGCAAGAACGCCACGTACACCGCCTTCCGCGAGGTCGGCCGCGTGATCCGCACCGTCCAGCTGCTGCGCTACCTCTCGGACGCCCCGCTGCGCCGTCGGGTCACCGCGGCCACGAACAAGGTCGAGGCGTTCAACGGGTTCTCCCAGTGGATCGGGTTCGGCAACGGCGGCATCATCACCGACAACGACCCCGTCGAGCAGGAGAAGACCGCGAAATTCAACGCTCTGCTCACGAATGCGGTGATCTTCCACAATGCCCTGGACATCGCCGAGATCGTGCGCCAGCTCCAGGAGGAGGGGCACGAAATCGACCCCGAGGACCTGGCCCACATCTCGCCATATTTGACCGAGCACATCCGCCGCTTCGGCGAGTACTCCACCCACGAACTCCGCCTTGAGCCCGAGGCGTACAACCCGTACCTGGACGTCGACTTCAGCCCGCTGCGCGGCGACGACCCGAGAGCCGCAGGCTTCGGCCAGGCCGCGTAAACCGCCCACCAGCCCGAAGGCCGTGGCCGGCAACGCCGTGGTCCCGGCCAGCCGCGAGCGGTCGTCGAGCCAGCCCTTCCTGGAGGTGCTACAGGAACGACGAGGGCTGACAACACCGTTATGCGGCCAAGCGGGACCGGACTCCTTGGTACCGCCTGCCACACAACCTGCGCGCCCGCGTCGGACACCGGCAGGGTCCTAGGGGGCGGCCCGGTCCTTGATCCCGGCGAGCACGGTGTCGAGCATCCGGTCGAACTCCGTCAGGGATCCGAAGTCGGCCATGAGCGGGCTGAGCGCGGCCATCGCCGGGTACGCGGGGGCGTCGAACGCGGGCACAGCGATAGGCCCGTCGCTGGTGCGTGCCAGCAGGTGGCCGTTGAGGAAGCTGAACAGCACCATGGGCGCGTCCGCGACCATCTGGTCGGGCAGGCCGGCCTCACGCATCGCGGTGACCAGTCCCTCCAGGGCGGAGACGGCCACCGGCGAGGTCTGGGCGCGCGTCACCAGCAACGGGAACACCTGGGGGTGCCGGTAGGCCATCTCGCGGTAGCCGTGCGCCGTCCGGCGGGCGATTTCCTCCCAGTGGTGGGATGCGTCATCGTCCGCGGCGGCCGCCACCTCGGCGAGCACCGCCTCGGACATCGCGTCCAGCAGTGCCGCCTTGCCCTTGATGTGGTGGTAGATCGACATCGGGTCGACCTCGAGCTCTTGTGCGAGTCGTCGTACCCCGAAGCGCTCCAGGCCGTCGCGGTCGACCAGTGCTACGGCGGCGGCGGCGATGCGCTCGCGGTCGAGTCCCGCTGAAGTGCCCTGAGTGCGTCTGGCCATGTCCACTCCCTCCCTTGCAAACCTACGCCGTAGAAATTACCGTACGGGAAAGCAAACCTACGACGTAGGTTTCAGATCGTCGGTCCACAAATCTGACGGAGGAGGAGATATGGGTGAGGTCACTGACACGGAGCGGCCGCCGGAGCCGGACTTCTCGGCGATAACGGCCGAGGAACTGCTCGCCTACCGCAACGCGGAGAACCGCTTCCGGGCCTCCAGCGCGATGCGGGCGATCACCGGGGAACCGGACCCCGGCGCCGCGATCGACTGGCAGCAGATCGCGCTGCCCGGCCGCGACCTACCAGTCCGGGTCTACCGGCCGGCCTCGACGGGAGACGACGAAACCACAGCCCGAACCGACCTGCCGCTCGTGGTCCATGTCCATGGAGGCAGCTTCGTGGGCACGGCCGTGCAGTGCGACTGGACCAACAGCCACCTCGCCGCGGTGCTGCCCGCGCTCGTCGTCTCGGTCGAGCACCGCCTCCTCGCCCCGGACAGCTCGCTCGCGAACGCCGCCGACGACGCCTGGGACGTGCTGCAGCACGTGCTGCAGCACGTGGCGCAGTGGGGCGTCGACCCAGCGCGCACGGCCGTCTTCGGCGAGAGCTGCGGCGCCCTGATCAGCGCCCTGACGGCCATCCGGGCCCGGAAGACCGGCCTGGAGCTCAAAGCGCAGGTGCTGGTCAACCCCGCCATCGACGTGACCGAGACGATGTACGACTACCCGTCGATGGTCGAGTACGCATACAGCCCGACCCACGCCCTGCCGCAACTGCGGCTCTTCCAGCGGCTCGCCGTCCCGCCGGGAACCGATGCCGGCACACTTTCGCCCCTGTACGCCGACAACCTGAGCGGACTCGCCCCCGCGCTCGTGGTGGTGCCCACCCAGGACGCGGTCGCCGACCACGGCCGCCGCTACGCCGAGCGGCTCCACGCGGCCGGGACGCCCGTGCGGCTTTCCGAATACCCGGGCGCGAGGCACGCGTTCCTCGCCATGCCCGGCGTGGAACCACAGGCCGGGGCTGCCCGGGCGGAGATCCTCGCGTTCCTCCGCACGGCGCTGGCCAGGTGACGGAGGAGCGATGCACCCCACCACCCTGAAGACGGAGATCCTCAAGCATGCGAATGACCGAGCCGCGAACCGACGGGCTGACCAACACCGACCTGGTGGAGGGCTGGCGCAAGGTCGGGGTCCAAGAAGGCATGTCCGTGATCGTGCACTCGTCTCTGTCCAGCATCGGCCGCGTCGACGGCGGAGCCGCCACCGTGATCGGCAGCCTGCGCACCGTACTCGGCCCGACCGGAACGCTCGTCGCTCCCACCTTCACCTGGCAGGTCACCGATCCCGACCCCGATCGCGTCGGTATCCCCGATGCCGCGGTGATCGAACGGCGCGCGGCCGTACCCACCTTTCATCCCGACCTGCCATCCACCGGCATGGGCGCCGTCCCCGAACACCTGCGTTCCTTGCCCGAGAGCGTGCGTAGCTCGCATCCGCAGGCGTCCGTCGCCGCCATCGGCGCTCAGGCAGCCGATATCGTTCGCCGTCAGACGCTCGGATTCGCGGTCGGCCCCACGTCGCCGTTCGGCCGTCTGAACGACCTCGAGGGCCACATCCTCCTCGTGGGGGTCGGCCACGACCGCAACACCTTCCTGCACTACGCCGAAACACTCACACCCAACCCACGCCTGAAGGTCCGTCGCTTCCCACGGGACCTCGACGGAGAGCGGGTGTGGGTCGAGACGCTCGACGTAGGCAACGACAACGGGAGGTACTTCCCCGCCATCGGCCGCGAATTCGAGGAGCAGGCCGGCATCGAGGAGGCAATGGTCGGCGACGCCCCATGTCGACTGATCCCGGTGCAGCCGCTGGTCTCCTTCGCGGTTCGCCGCCTCACCGAACTACTCGACGCGGACCAACAGAACCAATAGGCGAACTCATCCGTTCCACAGGTCTTGACGGCCGGTCCCTGGCAGTTCCCGCCGCCCGCACCTGCGCGACAACTTGGTTGCCCTCGACCTGCGCCTGACCGCGACCGACCTCGGCGGCATCGCAGCCGCCGTCCCCGACACCGGGGCCCAGGGGACCCAATGCAGCGACCACGGCATCGCCCTGATCGGCCAAGAAGAGAGAAGCACCCTGATGAAGAAGCCACTCTGTGCACGAGGGGCGCTCGGAGCGATGTACGCAGGCCTGGCGCTCACTGTCCTCGTGACGATCGCCCCGTACGTCGACCACAGCACCACCCATCTGCTGGCCGACCACATCCGCGCCGGCTATCCCACGTACCCCCAGGCGCGGGTCGACTCGGCCGCCACCACCTACCTGGTCGTGTTGTCCGTCATCGGAGCGCTCGGCGTCCTCGCCTGGCTCGCAACAGCCTGGGCTGTCAAAGCAGGCAAGTGGTGGGCCCGCCCCGCCGCGACTGTGATGTTCATGCTCGGCACCAGCGTCGGGCTGGCCGGGCTGCTGACCAAGGACACCTCCGGCGCGACCGGCCTGCCGCCGGAGCTGGGCTGGGCCGGGATGATTCCCTGCCTGGCGGGCATCGTCGCGGTCACATTGCTGTGGAGAAGACCCCGACTGACGTGACGTCGGTTCCGTTCGACTCCGCACGTGAGGAGCCGACGGAAACCATCGCGACCGCACAGACCCGCACCAACACAAGTCACGACTACCGCGCACCATGGAGGAAGACACAGTGCAGCGCATCGGCATCATCGGAGTGGGCGAGATCGGCCGGGCCATCGTCGAGGGCCTGCGCAACGGGGGCGGTACGTCGCCAGACGTCTTCCTCTCTCCCCGGGGGGCCCGCACCGCCGCCGAACTGTCCGAGCGTTACGAGGGTGTCCATGTGTGCGCCGACAACCAGGGGGTGCTGGACCGCTCCGAGGTGGTGATCATCGCCGTGCGCCGCCAGGACCACCACGAGGCACTCGCCGGGCTGAAGGTGGACGACGACAAGACCGTGGTCAACCTGATGGCCGGCGTCGCCACCGACGACCTGCGCCGAACCCTCGCCACCGGCGCCCCGATCGTCCACGCCATCCCGCTGCCCGCCATACGCGAGCGCCGCTCCGTCACCGTGACCTGCCCCTCGCACCCGGTGGTGGACTCTCTTTTTGAACAGCTGGGCGGAGCGCTCCCCGTCGCGGACGAGGGCGCCTTCAACGTCTTCTCCGCACTGACCGGGACGCTCACCGTCCACTACGCCTACCTCACCACGCTCACCTCGTGGGCCACCGACCATGGCATCGCCCCCGACGCCGCGGACCAGTATGTGCGCGGCCTCTTCCAGAACGTAGGCCGCTCCCTGAGCGACGAGACCCGCCCTCTACGCCAACTCGCCGCCGACCACGAGACACCCGAAGGGAACAACGAGCGCATCCGCACCACCTGGTTCGATGCGGCCAACACCGCAGCCCTCAAGAAGGCCCTGGACGGCCTCCTCGCCGATCTGAAGTAAGAGCGTCCGGCTGGGACGTGGGTAGACCGGGAGCGGCGACTCCATTGCGCGCCTCTCGCAAACGGTCCTTTGCCCGAGCAAGATCAAAAAGGATGGCGCGGAGATCGCGAAGCGCCGGGTGGGTTCGCAGAACTCGTTCTCACTCAAAGGTGGGCTCGGGGTAATTCTGAGAACCGTTTGTGACAGCATCCACGGTCATGACGGTCCCTCAAGGGGCTTCCCCGAGCGACGCCGACGACGTTGAGCGCCACCCCTGCCCCCGCCGCAAGGCCGACCCCGGCTCACCGTGCCGCTCGCGCTCTGGCGCGGTCGCTGGCACCTACCACACCGGCCGCATCACCAAGGTGCCCCGACTCGCCAAGCTCCTGCGCGTACCCACCCCCGCCGACCGCGGGCCCGGCCGACCGTGGCGGCCCGGCACCCCCGTCCCGCTCGCCCTCGCGCCCGACACCCCGACCGCCGACATCCGCATCGGGTACGCGAGGTGCTCGACACTCACCCAGGAACTCCAGTCCCAGCTCGACGCGCTCGCCAAGCACGGCATCCCGCGCGACAAGGTGTTCTCCGAGAAGATCAGCACCCGCGTACGCGTCCGCCCGCAGTTCGAGGCCTCGCTCGCGCTGGCCCGCCAGATCAAGGCCCACGCCCCGCACTGCCGCGTCATCTTCACCGTGTACGAGATGAAGCGTCTGGGCCGCGACGCCGCCGAACTCACCGCGCTCGCCGACCACCTCACCGCCCACGGCCTGGTCCTGGAGATGCTCGCTGGGCCCCTGCCCGGGATGTACGACCCCAGCGGGCCCGGCCGCCTGCTGTTCGCGTTCTTCGCGGCGATGGCGGAGACCGAGCGGGAGAACATCCGCGAGTCGACCCTCGAAGGACTCAACGCAGCCGCCCGCAAAGGCAAGCACGGCGGCCGGCCGCCCGTCATCACCGAGGACATGCTGCACACCGTGCTCCGGCGCAGGGCGAACGGCGAGTCGGTCGAGCAGATCCAGCCCGACCTGATCATCCCGACCGGCAAGCGCAAGGGACAGGCCCCCAGCGTCGCAAGCATCTACCGCGCGCTCGCCGAGCACGAGAAGAGAGAGGTGTACCCCGAGGCCGTCGAGGCGGCCCACGCCGACTTCGTCGTTCTCCAGGACGCCGACGGCATCCCGCGCCCCCGCCCGGCCCGCAACTCCGGCAGGTAGCAGACCCTCAAGACTCCAAGATCATCCCGTGGCGGGTTTCCGGCGTATCTGGGTCACGCCCCTTTGACGGCCGGTCGCACCGCTTGGTCCCGCGCTGACCGCCAACAGCGGTTCAGCGCCGTCGAGTTGCGAAGAAACCACTTCCTTGAGAGCGCTCTCAGTCACAAGTCTTGACGCTCTCATCGACCACCGCGACAGTGGTGCACACCCGCGGACGCCTCCCGGACCCCGCTCCCCCACGACCGTCCCGTCCGCGCCCCCACACACCTCGGGAGTCCTCTCGTGTTTTCCCGCAGAATGTTCCTGACCCGCGCGGCCACCGCCTCCGCGACCGCCCTCACCTACCCGCTCTGGGGCAGCGCACTGGGCCCGAGCGCGTCGGCCGCCCCCGCGACCTGCGAACTCGCCCTGGAGAACCGTTCGTTGCCCGGCAGGGTCAACGCCTATGTCACCGGCCACGAGCAGGGCACCGACCGCTGGGTGCTGCTGCGGGCCGACGGCAGCGTCTACCACCCCGAATCCCCCTCCGCACCGCAGACGCCGCTGCCGGTCGACTGCGTGATCCCGCTGAACGCGGCGGGCGCCGCTCCGGTGGTCCTGTCCCTGCCGCAGATGTACGGCGCCCGGGTCTACTTCGTACGCGACGACACCCTCACCTTCTACCTCAACCCCGGCCCCGCCCTGGTCGAACCGGCGTTCGCGACATCCACGGACGCCAACTACGGGCGGACCTGGTCGTTCTGCGAGTTCACCTTCAACCCGCAGCAGCTGTACGCGAACATCAGCTACGTCGACCTCGTCACCGCGCTGCCGATCGGCCTGACCCTGGAGGGCGACACCACGCACACGGTGGCACCGCTCCCGGACGGTGCGGTCCAGCGGATCGCCGACGACCTCACCGCCCAGGCCGCCTCCGACGGCCAGCCGTGGGACAAGCTGGTGATCCGTGGCACGGACGGCGGCGTGCTGCGCGTGATCTCGCCGCAGAACCTGATGGCGCCGTTCTTCGACCGGCCCGACGAGATGCCGTTCCGCGACGTGTTCACGGCCTACGTCGACCAGGTCTGGGAGAAATACCGCTCCACCGATCTGCGGATCGATCTACAGGGCGGCCGCGGGGTGCGCACCGGACGGGTCGGCGGCGACCTCCTGACGTTCGACGGCGGGCACACCTTCACCAAGCCGGCCTCCAAGGACGTCTTCACCTGCAACCACGGCCCGTTCGCCAACAATCCGGCGGACCCCGACGACAAGAAGGCCCTGCTCGCCCGGCTCGCGGCCGGCTTCAACCGCTCCCTCATGCTCACCCACCCCGACCAGCCGAACGGCACCTCGGCCGCGGATTATTACCAGGGCACCGTGACCAACCACTGGTCACGGGTGGTCCACGCCCACACCCCGATCGGCTACGCGTTCCCGTACGACGACGTACGCCCGGACGGTCAGCCCGACGTCTCGGGCGCCGCGAACGACGGCAACCCGCGGCGGTTCACGGTGAGCGTGGGGGCCTGAGTCCGCTCCGGTTCTCGCGGGCGGGGGGCGTTCACGGGCGGCCGGTGGCCGGTTCGGGCGCGCCGGCCGCGCCGGCAGACTGCCGGGGCCGCGCCCCGGAGCATGCTTCCTCCAGGGCGCCGACGTGCGCGCCCTGGAGGTGCGTTCACACGTCGCGGCGCCCCATGGACGAGCACGGCGAGCACGGCGAGCACGGCGAGCACGGCGCGTGCGACCGCGATCAGCGGCCGGAGCGAGCCTGGTCGGCGGCGTCGCACGCGAGGTGAGTGATGCGGCGCCGAGTAGGAACACGGAGCACCACGACGCTGAGCCACCCGGTGAGCAGCAACGCCAGAGCTACGGGCACCAGCGCCCATGCGGACAGGCCGCCCGGATCGGCGCTGTTGGCGAGCAGACTGCTGCCTGCAGCGGCCCCCGCGGCGGAACCGAGATACATGGCGGCCATCTGGAACGCGACGATCGGCACCGCCTGCCCGGGTCGGTCTCCGGTCAGGGCTTGCTGCAGGGTTGGGACGCTCGCCCATCCTGCCGCACCCCACAACGCCGCTGCGACGAGCCACACCACCGGCGCGGTGGAGACCCAGAAGGCCGCGAAGCTCCCCATGAGCACTGCGGGCAGAGCGATGAGCAGAGTGCGGGGCCCGGACGCGTCCAGATGCCTGCCGACCAGGGCTGAGCCGGTGACACCGCCGATGCCCCAGGCCCACACCAGTGCGAATCCCCAGTCCTGGAGCCCTCGGGCCTCGGCCATGGGCAGCAGGTAGGTGTAGAGCCCGAGACTGGCCACGCCGAGGAGAAACGCAGCAGCGACCCCGACGAGAGTCTTCGACGACCGCAGCGCCGCGAAAGCAGGACCACGCGAAGCGGGCAGTGACGGGATCGTGCGCGCCTTGACAGCCAGAGCGCCCATGCTGAGGAGGCCGACGGCGACGACCAGGCCCATCGTCCATCGCCAGTTCAGCTGGTTGCGGACGACCATTCCGACCGGCACTCCAGCGACTGTTCCGGTGGACAGCCCGAAGGTCACCATGGCCATGGCGCGACCCCGTTCATGGTCGGCGACCATCGCAGCGGCGGCTGCGGTTGCCACCGCGGTGAGCACGCCGGCGCCCGCGCCCGCGATCACCCGCGAGGCGAGAAACACCTCGGCCCCCGGCGAAACCACGGTGATGAGGTTGCCGAGATTGAACACACCCAGCGCGATCAGCAGCGCTTTGGCGGTACTCCCACGGATCAGCATTCCCGACAGCAACGGCCCCGCCAGAGCGTAGGCCGCGGTGAAGGCTGTCACGCCCAGGCCGACCGCCGCGACCGTCGTGGCGAGCGAATCAGCGATCGAGGGCAGCACCGCAGCGAGAACATAGGCATCGACACCCAGCGCGATCGCGGCCGCGGCAAGCGGCCAGACGCGGCGGATCACGCGTCCTCCTTTGCAGGAGCAGCTTCCTGATACCCGTCAAGGACCGTGTTGATCAGACCCGGGAACCGCGCCTCCAGGTCATCGCGGCGCAGCCGGATCATGCACTTGCGCCCTTCGGCTCGGACGAACACCACCCCGGATTCGCGCAGGAGGCCGGTGTGATGGGTGAGCGTCGACCGTGGCAGGTCCGGACCCAGCTCGATGCTGTCCACCTCACCGCGCTCCGCGAGCATCCGCACCATCGACAACCGCAGCGGCTCGCTCAACGCGAACAGCACCCGCGGGATCGCGATCTCATCAGCCTCAGGATGCTCGTACACCCGTGACGGCGCCATCAGGACCACCTTGAATCGTGCGACTATTCCCGCACGATAATAGTGCGAAAATTCTCGAACGATCAAGTCGATTCACCAAGCCCTCCCGTGGCAGTGGCGGCGCGGCCTCGATGTGCGGGAGGGGTGACAGCTCCGGGAGCGGGTCGGCGCGAGGGGCCGACCTCGGCACATGCAGGCGAAGGGCCCTGTCGGGGTCTCGACAGCGGCGGGGACATCGACGTCGGCGAGGGGGCGTACGGCACGGGCGTTCCGGTTGTGCGGCATGCCGGGCCGAACGGCCTTGCCGGGGGGCGAGCTTCCGCATGAGCCCCATGCGACCCGGGCCGTCCCGGAAATGGCAACGGAAGTTGCCCCCGGCGCAAAGCCGGAGCACGTTGGGGGCTGGAGGTGATCGCCGTGATGGAAGCGACGACGAACACGCAGAACGGCGGCGTGGTACCGGCCGCCGACGAGGTCTACGACGTGGTGGTCATCGGCGCCGGAGCGGCCGGCCCGAGCGCTGCGCTCGTTCCGGGGAGGGCCCGTCGCCGGGTTGCGGTGGTGGATGCGGGAGGGCGATGCGGCAGCCTCTCGCCGCAGGCGCCCCAGCACTTCCCGCGGCCGGCCCCGCAGGTCACCCGGTCCGACTGACCCCCGGTCGCCTCCCGGCACCTGCCGTCCGGGCCCGCCGGGGCCGCGCGCATCCACGAACACACCGACAAGGAGAGTCCCACCATGGCAGCAAGGTCCAACGGTCCTGTGGACAGTGTCACCGAGCAGACGTTTCCCGCCCGCGTACTGCAGGCGAAGCGGCCCGTCCTGGTCCAGTTCTGGGCCCCGTGGTGCGGGCCGTGCATCAGGGTCACTCCCCTCATCGAGGAGCTGGCCACCGAGCACGCGGGCGTCCTGGACGTCGTCAAGGTCAACGTCGACGAGGAGCCCGGACTGGCTGACCGGCACGGAGTCTCCTCGATCCCCGCTTTCATGGTCTACGCCGACGGCGCCCTCGCAAAGGCATGGACGGGCGCCGCCCCGAAGCCCCTCCTGGAGCGCACCCTCGCCCCCTTCCTTCGCTGAGCTCCGGCGGGCACCACGCGCTCGACGCCGCGGGGCCGGGCCGAGTCGGGGTGCCCGCCCTTCGTGTTTCTGGAACTGGAGGACTCATGAACTCACCTCACCATCAGGACATCGAGTGGGACGCCTCGGGCCCGCACCGGGAACGCGAAGCCAGGCTGCACGCCCCCGCCCTCACCCAGACCATGGACTGGTTGCGGGATCTGTTGCGGACCAACGGCGGCGGACATACTCCCATCCACCGGATCCTGGACATCGGCAGCGGGCCGGGGGTGGTCACCTGCCTGTTGGCGCACGCCTTCCCGGACGCGGAGATCATTGCTGCCGACCGGTCGCCCGACATCCTGGAACGGGTCCGTTCGCGCGCGGAGGCGCAGGGAATGGCGGACCGCGTCCACACGCAACTGATGGAGCACCCGGGCGAGTTCGACTCGCTGGGTTCCGCGGATCTGATCTGGAGCCGCCATGGCGTCCGCCATATCGGGGACCAGGAAGCGGCATTGCACTCCCTGGCCGCCTCCTTGCGGCACGGCGGACTCCTCGCCGTCGCCGAAAGCGGACTGCCCCCGCGTTTCCTGCCTCGCGACATCGGCATGGGGCGTCCGGGCCTACAGGCCCGCCTGGACGCCGCCGCCGAGGACGCCTTCGCCGAGATGCGCGACCGACTGCCCGGATCGGCCCAGACGGTGGAGGACTGGCCGACCATGCTTGCCCGAGCCGGGCTCATCCCCAGCGGGACACGCAGCTTCTTCACCGATCTCCCGTCTCCTCTCGGGATGTCGGCGCGGGAATATCTGCACACGCGTCTGAGCCGGCTGCGCGACCGGCTCGGCGACCGGCTGGACCCGGAGGACCGCGCAACGCTGGAGTGCCTCATGGACAGGGACGCACATACGGGGATCCTCGGCCGCCCTGACGCCTTCTATCTCGCGGCCGCCACTGTCCACACGGCCCGCTCCTGCCGCACCGGCGTTCAGCCGCGGCTCTCGATACCGACAGGCGGATAGGGCCCGATACGCCTCTTCACCTGGAAAGTGCCTCCGACAGGGGCGGAAACAAGGCCCAGCCAATCTGCGTTCTCGCTGGTCAGAGGCACTTTCTGCTGACAGGATCGCCTGCTGGACAACAGCCGCCAGAGCGCGACGCTAGGATTGCTCGTCGCCCTCGACGTTGGCGATCATCCTGCGCAGCACCTTGAGTGCGGCCGCATATTCCTCGTCGCTGATGCCCTTGTGGACCACGGTGCGCAACTCGGTCACCAGCTCGCGCAGCCTCACCCTGGCAGCATTCCCGGCGTCAGTGAGGTGCAGGCGCTGCCCGGCGTCGGTGTGGAGCCAGCCACGGTGGAGCAACTGGTCGACGACCCGGGCGATCTCGTTCTGCCCGTCCGCAAGTGGCGACAGCTGGGCGACCACCTCCTCGCGGCTCGGCGCCGCGAGCCCACCGTTCACGTGGTTGAGCACCCAATACTGCGGCTGTGTGACGTCGACCTTGGCCATGGCGTCGCGCAGATGCCGGGTGACGGCCGCATGGGCCAGGCCGCTCCAGTAACCGACGGGCTGAGTGGCCAGCAGGTCATCGGTGACGGCCGGATCGGCCGGCGCCTGGTCAGTGGTGGTTCCAGTCAGCTGTTCCATGATCGCGACGCTACATTCCCTGTGTGGATGTGAACATGCCGAATGATGTGATGGCGACGTGAGCCGCGCCGCAGAAGAGACCAACCGTCGCATGCTCCGGGCCCGGGACGCGATGGACCGCGCCTACGCCCAGCCGCTGGACGTCCCGGCCCTGGCCCGGATCGCCCATGTGTCCCCGGCGCACTTCACGCGCACCTTCCGGGCCACGTTCGGCGAGACGCCGCACCGCTACCTGCAACGCCGCCGCGTCGAGCGTGCGATGTTCCTGCTGCGCGAGACGGAGCGCAGCGTGACGGACATCTGCTTCGAAGTCGGCTTCGGCAGCCCGGGGACCTTCAGCCGCACCTTCCGCGGCATCGTCGGCCGGACGCCGAGGACGTACCGGAGGGAAGCGGCGGCCACGGGCGTACCGACGTGCTTCACGATGGCGTGGACGCGGCCGAGCGGCTGACCGTCCGCACCGGCCCACCGCACCGCACGTCCGCACCGGCCCGCCGCATCCTGCGTTCGCACCGGCCGTTCGCGCTGACCGTCCGCACCGCCCGCCCCCGTCCGTCGACTGAGCAGTTTTGGACAAGTTTTCGTCCGCCCCGCCCCGTAGCGTGAGGCACATGTTCAACGCCATTACGCAATCGCAGATTTACGTCCTCGACCAGGACGAGGCCCTCGACTTCTACGTCGGCAAGCTCGGCCTGGAGGTCGCCGCCGACGTCGACCTGGGCATCATGCGCTGGCTGACCGTCAGCGTCCCCGGCCACCCGGAACGCCAGATCCTGCTGGAGAAGCCGGGTGCTCCGGCGATGTCCGAGGAGACGGCGCAGCAGGTCCGCGAGCTGGTGACCAAGGGCGCTATGGGCGGCTGGCTCATCTTCACCACGGACGACTGCCGCAAGACGTACGAGACGCTGCTCGCCCGGGACGTCGAGTTCACCGAGGAACCCACCGACCGCCCGTACGGGACCGACTGCGGACTGCGCGACCCCTTCGGCAACCGCATCCGCTTCACCCAGCCGAAGGGCTGAGATCCCGCCTCGCACCACGCGCGACTGCCCCCGTTCCGGTGGAACGGGGGCAGTTGTGCGTGGAGACACGGTGCGCGGTCAGCAGCCGCCGCAGTTGTAGTACGTCACGTCCCAGTGGTTGCCCTCGTCCGCGTAGATGTTGCCGGAACCCGCCTTGTACTGGGGAGCGCCGTCGCCGCGCAGCCCTATGTACGTGAAGACGCCGTGGACGTAGTTCGTGAGGCAGGTGGACTTGGCGAAGTCGAGCTTGTAGCCGTTCCAGTGCGAGTACGTACCACTGGCGTGGCCCGTCTCGGTGCCGCCGGTGATGTTCAGCGCGCAGCCCGTGGCGCTCTTGAGGGTCTGGGCGCCCTGGGCGGTGGCCAGGTTGAGCTGGTCGAACGAGGTGCAGGTGGAGACATCGCGGTTGGAGCAGTTGCCGGAGGACGACCAGGTGACCCCGGAGGAGCTGAACCGGGCGGTGGCCTGGGCATGGGTGAGCTTCGTGTCGGCGTGGGCCTGGGTGGCTCCGCCGCCGAGGACGCCGACGCCGGGGGCGAAGAGGACGCCGAGGACGAGGGCGAGGGCGGTCAGGACGGGGCGCAGTGTCATACGGGACACCATGGGGGGACTCCTCCTGCTCATGACAAGTAAGGGCACGGAAATACTGCCCGAGTTCTACGCGCGTCGCCAGGGGTAGCGGCGGCGGATGACCCACCCGCCCCAACAATCCGCAGCATTGATGTTGAACTTTGAACTAGATAGCGCTACAGTCAATCTCGTTGAAGGTTAAACAATCACTTCGACCGCCACTCGATCACGTCCCCCGAGGAGGAGCCATGGCTCTGTTCAACCGCAGGAACAACAACGCCCCGTCCGCCGCCACCGCCGTCGCCACCCCCGCCGTGGACCCCGCCCTGGCCGCCCTCACGGGTGACTACACGATCGACCCGGCGCACAGCAGCATCGGCTTCACCGTGCGCCACGCCATGGTCACCAACGTGCGCGGCACCTTCGGCGAGCACGAGGGCAGCCTGAAGCTCGACGGCCACAACCCCGCCGAGTCCACCGCCTCGATCCAGGTCAAGATCGCCAGCATCGACACCGGCATCGCCGACCGCGACGGCCACCTGGTGAGCGGCGACTTCTTCGACGCCGAGAAGTTCCCCCTCATGACGTTCCGCTCCACGCGGGCCGAGCAGCTCGGCGGCGACACGTACCGCGTCACCGGCGACCTCACGATCAAGGACGTCACGCGCCCCCTCGCCATCGACCTGGAGTTCAACGGCTCCGCCACCGACGTCTACGGCAACGAGCGCGTCGGCTTCGAGGGCAGCGCGGACATCCTGCGCTCCGACTGGGGCCTGACCTGGAACGCCGCGCTGGAGACCGGCGGCGTCATGGTCAGCGACAAGGTCAGGCTCACCTTCGACATCTCCGCCATCAAGGCCGCCGCACCGCAGGTCTGACACCCCGCCGCACCGCAGGCCCGAGACCCGGCCGCACCGCAGGCCCGACACCCCGCCGCGTCCGTCCCGCACCCGAGCGCGCCCGCCTTCCCCCCACCCCCGCCGGGGGCGGAGGGCGGGCGCTCGGCCCGGTCTTCGACGTTCCGCGCCGCGCGGTGCGCCGAATCCGATCGCTCGGCCGCACAGGTCAAGGACCGGGCCCGTGGTCGTCGTCCTCCTCCGATTCGCCGACCGTCTGCTCCGACCAGATCACCTTGCCCGTCTCGGTGTAGCGGGTGCCCCAGCGTTCGGCGAACTGGGCGACGAGGAACAGGCCCCGGCCGCCCTCGTCCATCGTCGCCGCGTAGCGCAGATGCGGTGAGGTGTTGCTGGTGTCGGACACTTCGCAGATCAGGTTGCGGTCGTACAGCAGGCGGACCTCGATCGGTCCGGTGCCGTAGCGCACCGCGTTGGTGACCAGTTCGCTCAGGATCAGCTCGGTGGTGAACGCCTCCTCGTCCAGGCCCCGGTCGGTGAGCCATTCGGCGACGTTCTTGCGCACTCCCGCGACGGCCGCCGGGTCGGTGGCCACGGACCACTGCGCGACCTGGCCGGGATCGAGCGTATGGGTGCGGGCCACGAGGAGCGCGACGTCGTCGGTCGGCTGGTCGGGCAGCATTGCTTCGAGCACGTCGTCGCAGGTCTCCTCCGGTGTCCGGTCGCGACGGGCTAGGGTCTCGCACAGCAGCTCCATGCCGGCGTCGAGATCCCGGTCGCGGAGGTCGATGAGACCGTCCGTGTAGAAGACCAGACGGCTCCCCTCGGGTACGTGGAACTCGGCCGCCTCGAAGGGCATGCCGCCGATGCCGAGGGGCAGTCCGGCCGGGACCTCGGGGAATTCGACGGTGCCGTCGGGGAGGACGAGCACGGGCCCGGGGTGGCCGGCCCTGGCCACCGAGCAGTTCCCGGAGACGGCGTCGTAGATCGCGTACAGGCAGGTCGCTCCGGCGATCTCGGCATTGTCACCGCCGGCCGCCTCGTCCTGGTCGGTACGGACGACCAGCTCGTCCAGATGCCCGAGGAGTTCGTCGGGTGCGAAGTCCAGCGCCGAGAAGTTGTGGATGCTGGTGCGCAGCCGCCCCATGGTGGCGGCGGCGTGCAGCCCGTGTCCGACCACGTCGCCGACGACCAGCGCGACCCGGGCGCCGGACAGCGGGATCACGTCGAACCAGTCGCCTCCGACCTCGGCCCGCGCCGGCAGATAGCGGTGGGCGACGTCGAGGGCGTTCTGCTCGGGCAGGCCGCGGGGCAGCAAGCTGCGTTGCAGTGTCACGGCCATCTCGTGTTCGCGGGTGTAGCGGCGGGCGTTGTCCACGCTGACCGCCGCCCGCGCCACCAGTTCCTCGGCGAAGGACTGGTCGTCGTCGTCGAACGGCTCGGGGTTGCCCGCGCGCCAGAAGTTGGCCAGGCCCAGAATGACGCCGCGTGCGTGCAGCGGTACGGACAGCACCGAATGGAATCCGTAGTCGAGTATTTTCTCCGCGCGGTCGGGGTCCCAGCGCCGCCAGCCCAGCTGTGCGATCACCTCGGGCCCCAGCCCGGTCTCCTTGCTGTTCACGCGCATGGCCCGGATCCTGGTCGGAACGAATCCGACCGATCGGCCGATCGGGTAGAGGGGCTGGTCCGGGTCGGCTGCAGCGATGGCGGTACGGCGCATGTCCAGCGGGGCGCCGGCCAGCGTGGCCGGTTCCTCCCCGGGCAGCGCGGGATCGGCGAGGTCGACGGTCGTGGCGTCGGCGAATCCGGGGGTCGCGACGTCCGCCAGCTCCTGGGCCGTCCGGGTCACGTCGAGCGTGGTGCCGATCCGGGCACCGGCCTCGTAGAGGAGCAGCAGGCGTTCGTGGACGAGTTCCGCCCGGCCCGTGACCTTGCGGAGCTCCGTGGTGTCCCGCAGGGTCGCCACGGTGCCGGGCGGCCCGCCGCGCGTGTCCGTCGCCCGGAGATTGACGACCAGCAGCCTGTTCCCGCTGCGCACCACCTTGTCGGTGACGGTCTGGCCGGAGGCGAGCAGTTCGGCGGTGTCGGGCGCCAGTCCGAGGTCCGTCACGGAGCGGCCCTCGGCGTCGGGGGGAAGGGCGAGGAGCCTGCGGGCCTCGTCGTTGGCGAGCGTCAGCCGGTGGTCGGGGCCGACGACGATGAGGACGCCCTCGCGGACCGCGTGCAGCACCGCGTCGTGGTGCTCGTACATCCGGGTCATCTGGGCGGCTCCGAGGCCGTGCGTCTGGCGGCGCAGCCTCCCGGTCACGAGCGCCGCGCCGCCCGCGGTGATCACGAGGGCGACCACGGCCGCGCCCGCGCTCAACGGGACGGAGCGGTCGGCCACGCTGTTCACCGTCTTGTCGGTGAGCCCGACGGACACCACGCCGGCGACCGATCCGTCCGGCCTGGGCACGGGTACCACCGAGTTGATCGAGGGCCCCAGGCTGCCGTTGAAGGTCCGGGTGAAGCCCCGTCCGTCCAGTGCCTCCTTGTACGGGCCGATCAGGTGCTTGCCGATGAACGCGGGGTCGGGGTGGGTGTAGCGGATGCCCTGGGGGCTGGCCACCACGACGTACTCGACACGGGCCTCCTTGCGGACCTGCTCCGCGCGTGGCTGGAGGATCGCGGTGGGGTCCTTGCCGTCCAGCGCCGTCGCGACCCCCGGCGAGTGGGCGAAGGTCTCGGCCACGCTGAACGTACGCATCCGGGCCTCCTGCAGGCTGTCGCTGCGGCCCTGCGCCACCAGGGCGATCGCGAAGCCGGTGATCAGCAGGAGCACCAGCCCGAGCACGAAGCAGAAGACCTGGCCGGCCACGGTGCGGACGCTGAACAGGGCCAGCACGTCGCGGGCCGGGGAACGGCGGGTCATGTCCCGGCGGGGCGGCGCGGGGGTGGCTTGGCCCGAGCGCCCCCCATCGTGCCGATGTGGTCGCCGGACGGAGCGTCGCAGCCTCGCCCGGAATCGGCCGATACCAGACATAGGTTCAGGTCTAGCATGAATCGCACCTGCCCGAGAGATCACCGGGGCTGCCTGGATCGCCGGTCGGCGGCGAACCCGTCGGCCCGGAACCGGGTGCCCGGACCGTCGGCTCAGAACCCTCCGCCGTCGAAGCCGCCACCTCCTCCGAGGTCGCCGCCCCCGCCGAAGCCCCCGTCGCCGAAGCCGCCGCCGTCGAAGCCGGACGGGTCGAAGTCGGAGCCGGAGAAGTCCCCGCCGGAGCCGTAGTCGCCGCCCCCGTACTCGTCCGCGTACGCCGGGGAGGACAGCATCGAGCCGAGCACCGTGCCGACCAGCAGGCCGGGGAGCAGGCCGCCGCCGAAGTAGCCGCCCGCCCAGGGGCCGTACGCCGGGCCCGCCTCCCAGTAAGGGCGGCGGCGGCCGTCGCCCGTGTCGACGGTGCGGCTCAGCGGCTCCTCGCCCTCGCGCAGCCGGATCCCGTCCGCCGCGCAGACGGGCACCTCGCGGCCCGTGCCGCCGGACGGGGACCACCGGACGTCGGCAACCGAGGGGCCGTGGCGCGGGTCGAAGAAGCACGGCGGACGGCGCACGGGCAGTTCACCGCCCGTGCGGCGGGCCGCCAGGACCGCCAGGGAGAACCTGCCGTCCTCCAGGGCCTGGGTGACCCCGCGCACGTCGGACGGGTGCCGGGCCCGGGACATGCGCGTCTTCGCGCTCTCGTAGGAGTCGAGTGCCCGCTCGTAGTCGGCCCGCATGCTGTCGTCGGCGCCGGGCTCGGCGGGGTGGAAGTCGAGACGGTCCAGGGTCTCGCCGTACGCGGTGATGTCCTCGTCCACGACGACGCGGAGCTTGTCGAGTGCGGCCCGCTCCTCGGCCTCCTTCCGCCTGCGGTTGCGGCGGACGATCGTGTACGCCGTACCGCCGCCCAGCACGAGGAGCGCCGCGACCGTGATCAGTCCGGTGGAGGACGACGGTCCGGTGCCCGCCGAGGAGCCGCCCCAGGAGGCGGGAGCGCGGCCCCGGGCCTGTTCGACGGCCCGGTCGACGAAGGCGTTCAGCTGGGTCGCCGCGTCGGTGTCCGTGCCCGGTGCCTTTACCGCCGCGGTGAGGTTCCGGACCGCCCGCGTGGACATCACCCGGGGGTCGGCGCCCGCGTTGAACCCGTCGCCCAGGCGGACCGCGTAGACGCCCGTGATGCCGGTGTCGGTGCGCAGGGTGGTGAGCAGGTTCCGCTCGGGGAACGCCGAGGTCCGCGGCAGCACGGCCACGAACACGGGCTTGTCGGCGTCCTTGATCTTCTTCGTCAGCGCCGCCGCCCGGCTCGGGGGGAGCTGGCCGGCGGCGGCCGGGTCGACGTACACCGGCCCCTTGCGCAGCGCCTGCGCGACATCATTGATGGTCGATGCACCGACCATCGCGGGTGCAGCGGGTGCCAAGGCGAGCACGACCACCGACAGCATCAGCAGCAGGCCGGCCAACACGGTCGGGAACAGCCTGTTCCGCATATGTCGAAGCTAACCCAGGTAGGTGCCGCCTGCGCGCCCACCCACCTGGGCCGGCCCCTCCCCCGACCGGAATCAGCCGCCGTCGCTCTCGCTGTCGCCGGTGCCGGTGCGGGTGCCGGTGCGGGTGAGGCGGATCGTGTCGCGGTACCACTTGGCGCTGTCCTTGAGCGTCCGCTCCTGCGTGTCGTAGTCGACGCGGACGATGCCGAACCGCTTGTCGTAGCCGTAGGACCACTCGAAGTTGTCCATCAGCGACCAGGCGAAGTAGCCCCGGACGTCCGCCCCCCGCGCGCGGGCGGCGGCCACGGCGGCGATGTGGTCGGCGAGGTAGGTGGTGCGGCCGGCGTCGTGGATCTGGCCGTCCGCGGAGACGGAGTCGTCGAACGCGGCACCGTTCTCGGTGACGACCGTCGGAACGCCGTAGTCCTTCTCCAGGCCCACCAGCAGGTCCGTGAGGGCGGTGGGGGTGATCTCCCAGTCCATCGCGGTACGCGGCAGGTCACGCTCCACGCCGCGGGTGACGGGCAGCCCGTCGGCGTCCACCGGGGAGCCCTCCTGCGTGACGCCGGAGAACAGCGTGCCCCGGTAGAAATTGACGCCGAGGACATCGATCGGGGTGGAGATGACGGCCAGGTCGCCGTCCTGAACCGGGAGTTCGGCGTTCTGGCGAGCGAGGTCGGCGACGACGTCCTCGGGGTAGGCGCCCTTGACGAGCGGGTCCAGGTAGAGGCGGCGGCCCATGCCGTCGGCGCGGCGGCACGCCTCGGCGTCCTCGTGGCTGCCGGTCTCGGGGGTCGCTGTGCCGAGATTGAGCGTGATGCCCAGTTCGAGTGCGTCCCCGCGGGTGGCGGCCGTCTCACGGAGGTGCCGCGAGGCGAGGCCGTGGCCGAGGAGCAGGTGGTGGACGGCGCGGATCGCGTCGCCGAAGTTCTTCCGGCCGGGGGCCTGGTTGCCGTACGCGTAGCCCAGCATGGCCGAGCACCACGGCTCGTTCAGCGTCGTCCAGTGCTCGACCCGGTCGCCGAGGGCGTCGTGGGCGAGGGCGGCGTACTCGGCGAACCGGTAGGCCGTGTCCCGGGCCGGCCAGCCGCCCGCGTCCTCCAGTTCCTGCGGGAGGTCCCAGTGGTAGAGGGTGATCCACGGCGTGATGCCCCGGGCCTCCAGCTCGTCGACCAGGCGCTTGTAGAAGTCCAGACCCCGCTCGTTGACCGGCCCCCGCCCGCCCGGCTGGATGCGCGGCCAGGCGAGCGAGAACCGGTACGTGTCCACGCCCAGGTCCGCGATCAGCCGCACGTCCTCGGGCATCCGGTGGTAGTGGTCGCAGGCCGCATCGCCGTTCTCGCCGCGGACGACCATGCCCGGGACCCGGCAGTACGTGTCCCAGATGGACGGGGTCCGGCCGTCCTCGGCGGCTGCCCCCTCGATCTGGTAGGCGGCGGTGGCGACGCCCCAGCGGAAGTCGGCGGGCAGTCCGGGGACGGCCTCGGCGGCGATCTCGCGCGCGTATGCCTGGGGGGTGACGATATTCATGGGTCTCCTGTGGTGTGCGTGGGATCGCTGGGATCGCGTGGGGTCGCTGGGGTCGCGTGAGGGCGCGTGGGGTCGCTACGAGCGGGGTGTCGCGGCGGCCGGGGCGGGCCGGTGGAGCCAGCAGGCCACCGTGCGCGAGCCGTCCGCGTCCGGCCCGTCCGGCGCAGCGAGCACCGGGACCTGAGTGGCGCAGGCGTCGAGCGCCCGGCCGCAGCGGGGGTGGAAGGCGCAGCCGGCCGGCATCGCGGAGAGGTGCGGGGGCGAGCCGGGGATACCGGTGAGCTCACGGCGGGGGCCGTGGAGAGCGGGGAAGGAGTGCAGCAGGCCGTCGCTGTAGGGGTGGCGGGGGTCCCGGTAGATCGCGGCGGCACCGGCCTCCTCGACGATCCGGCCGCCGTACATGATCGCGATCCGGTCGGAGAACTCGATCAGCAGCGAGATGTCATGGGTGATGAAGACGACCGAGAAGCCCAGTTCCTCGCGGAGCCCGACCAGTTGGCGCAGGATCTGGCGCTGCATGACGACGTCCAGGGCGGTCGTCGGCTCGTCCATGATGACGATCTCGGGCTCCAGCGCGAGCGCCATCGCGATCATCACGCGCTGGCGCATCCCCCCGGAGAGCTGGTGCGGGTAGGCGGAGAGCCGGTCGGCGGAGATGCCGACCAGGGCCAGCAGCTCCTTGGCACGGGCGGTCCGTCCGGGGCGTGTCAGGTCCGGGCGGTGGGCCCGGAGCACATCGGTGAGCTGGCTGTGGACCGTGTGCACCGGGTTGAGCGAGTTCATCGCGCCCTGGAACACGATGGACAGCTCCTGCCAGCGGAAGGCCCGCAGCTCGGGCGCCGTCAGGGTCAGCAGGTCGAGCGCTCCGCCGTCCCGCCGGTGGTAGCGGACCTCGCCGCCGGTGATCACCCCCGGCGGTGAGAGCAGCCGGGTGACGGCGTACGCGAGGGTCGACTTCCCGGACCCGGACTCGCCCGCCAGGCCCAGGACCTCGCCCCGGTGGAGGGTCAGGTCGATGTCGCGCAACGCGTGCGCGGCGTCGGCCCCGGTCCCGTAGTCGACGTTCAGACCGCGGATGGTGAGGACGGGCTCCCTGCTCATGAGCGGGTCTCCTTGTCGTGCGTACCGCGCGCCACGGGTGTGAAACCGACCCGCATCCGCACCGTGCGGGACGCGCCGGCCGCCGTGCGGAGGCGCGGGTTGACGAACTCGTCGATGCCGAAGTTGATCAGGGCGAGCGACATGCCGAGCAGGGCGATGCAGAGCCCGGCGGGAACGAACCACCACCACGCGCCCTGCGCCAGCGCCTGGTTGGACTGCGCCCAGAACAGGACGGTCCCCCAGTTCCAGTGCGAGATGTCGGCGACGCCGATGAAGGCGAGGGTGATCTCGGAGAGGACGGCGAATATGACCGTGCCGACGAAGCCGGAGGCGATGACGGCCGTCAGGTTCGGCAGGACCTCGAAGAAGATGATCCGCCAGGTGGACTCGCCGGTGGCGCGGGCCGCTTCGACGTAGTCCCGGCGCCGCAGCGACAGCGTCTGCGCGCGCAGCACCCGCGCTCCCCACGCCCATGAGGTGAAGGCGATGACGGTGGCGATGAGCAGGTCGCCCGCGTCGGAGACGAAACTGGCGATGATGATGATCAGCGGCAGTCCCGGAATCACCAGGAAGACGTTGGAGAGCACCGAGAGCAGCTCGTCGGCCGTACCGCCGAGGAAGCCGGCGCTGACCCCGACCAGTACGGAGAGGATCGTCGCGAGGACCCCGGCGACGAAACCGACGACCAGGACACCCCGGGTGCCGACGAGGATCTGTGAGAGCACGTCCTGACCGGTCTGCGTGGTACCGAACCAGTGGGCGCCGGAGGGCGGTTGGAGCAGTTCGTTGCTCATCGCGTCGGGGTCGTACGGTGCGATCCACGGCCCGATGACCGCGATCACGACGAAGAAGGACAGGATCCCGAGGCCGACGGCGGTCTTGCGGCCACGCAGGAATCGCAGTCTGCGCCTGCTGGGCGCCGGGGCCGCGGTCGCGTCGATCACGGCGGCCTCGGCGGCGGTGACGGCCATGTCCTAGGCCTCCCTTCGGGTACGGGGGTCGAGGACCAGGTAGATCACGTCGGCGAGGAGGTTCGCCGCGAGGACGGACAGCGTGATGATGAGGAAGACGCCCTGCATCAGGGGGTAGTCCTTCGCCCCCACGCCCTGGAAGAGCTGGTAGCCGATGCCGGGGTAGGAGAAGACCATCTCCACCAGCAGCGTTCCGCCGACGATGAAGCCCAGCGAGAGGGCGAAGCCGGAGATGTTGGGGAGGATCGCGTTGCGTGCGGCGTACCCGAACATCACCCGGCGCTCGGAGAGCCCCTTGGCCTGGGCGACCATCACGTAGTCCTCGGAGGACACCGTCACCATCATGTTCCGCATGCCGAGGATCCAGCCGGCCACGGCGCTGAGCACGATGGTGAGGCCGGGCAGCGCCGCGTGGTAGAGCGCGCTGGAGACGAACGGCCAGTCGAAGGCGGGGACGAGCGAACTGTCGTAGCCCCCGGCGGCCGGGAAGAGCGGCCACTTCACGGCGAACAGGGCGATGGCGATGAGCCCCAGCCAGAAGTACGGAATGGCCGAGATGAAGGTGGTGACGGGCAGCAGGCCGTCCATCCAGGAGCCGCGCCGCCAGCCGGTGAAGACTCCGATGCCGGTGCCGAGCACGAAGCTGATCAGGGTGGTGACACCGACGAGCGCGAGCGTCCAGGGCAGCGACTGGGCGATCACCTCGCCGACCGGGGTCGGGAAGAAGGTGAAGGAGAGGCCGAGGTCGCCGTCGAGCAGATGCGACCAGTAGTCGGTGTACTGCTGCCAGAGCGACTGGTGCTTGTCGAGGCCGAAGAGCGCCTTGAGCGAGTTGATGGCGCTGGTGTCGAGCTGGCCCTGGAAGCGGGAGACGAGGGCCTGGACGGGGTCGCCGGGCATCATGCGCGGGATCAGGAAGTTGATGGTGATCGCGGCCCACGCGGTGACCAGGTAGAAGGCGAGCCGTTGCAGCAGGTATTTCACTTCACGGTCTCCTTCTCGTGGCCGCCGGCTCCGTGGCGCCCGCCGTCGTCCGCTCCGTTGGGCTCGCCGTCGTCCGCCTCCATCTCGTGGCCGTCGGTCCCGTGGCTCTCGCCGTCGTCCGCGTACAGCCAGCAGGCCGCCCACTGGCCGTCCGCCAGGTCGAAGCGCGGGGGCGGTTCGGTGCGGCAGCGCTCCATCGCCTTGGGACAGCGGGGGTGGAAGCGGCAGCCGGCGGGCGGGGCGATGAGCGAGGGCGGTTCGCCGCCGCCGGTCTCCTCCCGCTCCGCCTCCGCGACCACCCGGTCCGGGTCGGGCGCCGAGGCGATGAGGAGCTGGGTGTAGGGGTGCGCGGGGCGCTGGGTGACGGTCTCGCTGCCCCCGCCCTCGACGATCCGGCCCGCGTACATCACCAGGGTCGAGTCCGCGAAGTAGCGGGCCGACGCGATGTCGTGGGTGATGTAGAGGATCGCCAGGTGCAAGCGGTCCTTGAGGTCCTTCAGCAGGTTGAGCACCCCGAGCCGGATCGACACGTCCAGCATCGAGACGGGCTCGTCGGCGAGCAGGACCTGGGGATCGGCGCCGAGCGCGCGGGCGATGGCCACGCGCTGGCGCTGTCCTCCCGACAGCTCGTGCGGGAACTTGTCCAGATACTGGTGCGGGGGCGTCAGCTGGACGCGGTTCAGCAGAGCGGTCAGGTTCTGCTCCAGCTCCGCCTCGCCGCTGCCCGCCCGTCCGTGGATCCTCAGCGCTCGGGTCAGGTGGTAGCGCACGGTGTGCACCGGGTTCAGCGAGGCGAACGGGTCCTGGAAGATGAGCTGGACCCGACGCGCGTAGGCACGGAAGGACCGGCCGCGGCCGGCCTTCACCGCCGTGCCGTCCAGCCGGATCTCGCCCTCGGTCAGCGGATGCAGCTGGGCCAGCAGCCGGGCGACGGTGGACTTCCCGGAGCCCGACTCCCCCACCAGTGCGGTGACGGTGCCGCGCCGCAGTCGCAGCGAGACGTCGTCGACGGCGTGGACGGTGCGGCGCCTGCCCGTGACGAGGTCGCGTCCGGTGCGCCGTACGGGGAAGTGCTTGGTGACTCCGCGTGCTTCGAGCACGACGTGGTTCTCTTCGGGCTGTTCGGTCATGACCGGTCCTGTGTCCCGTATCCCGTATTCCGTATCTCCTTGTTCCTGGCGCTACTTGGCGGGCTTGAGCTGGAGCACGATCTGCAGCGCGGACGGCTGGGTGTGCTGCGGCGGGGCGTACGGGTCGGCCTCGGTGGGCCAGCCCACCCAGTTCTTCGTGGAGTACTCGGCTCCGATGGGGGCGGCGGCCGTCGGGATCATCGGTGCCTGCTCGACCATGATCTTCTGGAGGGTGTTCATGGCCGCGGTGCGGGCCGGGTCCTCGGTGGCGTTCGCGAAGTTCTTGAGCGCCTCGGTCGCCTCGTCGTTCTTGAAGCGGCCGAAGTTGCCGAGCTGGGACGCCTTGCCGACGGGCTGGAGCAGCGCACCGTCCATGATGTTCTGGTACATGTCGTACGGAGTGGCGCCGCTGTTGGTCCAGTGCAGGGTCGCGTCGAAGTTGCCGTTGGCGACGTCCGCGCCCCAGGCCTCGGCGGTCTGCGTCTTGACCTTGGCCTCGATGCCGAGCTGCTTGATGTTGTCCTTGATGATCGCGAGTCCGGTGATGTAGTCGTTCCAGCCGGCCGGGTCGGTGAAGGTGAGCTTCACCGGCTTGCCGCCGGGGTCCTTCAGCACCCCGCCGCTGAGCTCGAACCCGGCGTCGGCGAGCACCTTCTTGGCCCCGGCCACGTCCGGTGCGGTGGTGGCGCTCTTGTACGCGGGCGCGAGGAAGGACTCACCGGCGGGCAGCGGGATGCCGGTCGGGTTGGTGATCTCCGGGTAGAGCGTCGCCTCGGCCTGGGTGTAGATCGCCTTGCGGTCGACGACCATCGCCATGGCCTTGCGCAGCGCCGGGTTGTCGAACGGCTTGCGGGCGGTGTTGAACCACAGTCCGTGGACGCCGAGCCCGGACGGGAACCACAGCTTGTGGTGCGCGGGGTCCTTGGCGATGAACAGCTGCTTGTAGTTCGGCATGAAGACGAACGACCACTCGACCTTGCCGCTCGCCAGCGCCGTGGTCGCCGCGCTGTTGTCGTTGTAGGCGGTGTAGCGCAGCTCCTTGACCTGGGTCGCGCCCTTCCAGTAGGTGGGCGTGGCGGTCAGGGTGGTGGTCTGCGGGGTGAACGTCTTGATCCTGTACGGGCCCGAGCCGACCGGTGTGCGGTTGGGCCAGGTCTCCGGGTTCTCGACGCCTTCCCAGATGTGCTTGGGCACGACGAACTGCTGGATGATCTTGTTCTGGTTGACGTACTGGGACTCCTTGAAGGTCAGGACGACCTTCTTGCCCTGCACCGCGACCCCGTCGAACGGGATGCCGTTGCCGTTGAGAGCCGGGTGCTTCTTCAGGAGGTCGAAGGTGTACGCGACGTCGTCGGCGGTCAGCGGCTTGCCGTCGGCCCACTTGGCCTTGGGGTCGAGGGTGAAGGTGACCTTGGTGAAGTTGGACTCCCACGTCCAGTCGGTCGCCAGCCACGGGGCGGCCTTGTCCGCGGGCCGGATCTGGTTCGTCATCGCGAGCGGCTCGTAGATCATGAACCGGTAGCCGAGCGTGGCACCCGCCGAGGTGTTCAGGAACGGATTGCTGTTGTTGGTCTGCGGTCCGTCGGGCTTGCCCAGGGTCAGTACGCCGGAGGCACCGCCCCCTTTGTTGGCACCCGAGTTGGCGGACGAGCAACCGGCGGCGAGCGCGACCACGGCGGTGGCGAGTGAGAGCGCTCTCAGCGTGGCGTGACGTCGTGCGGACATGGCGACTCCATGAGGGACTGCGGGTCTGGGAGATCCGGGAACGGGGCAGCGCTCGGCGCGCCGGGTACAGGCGGTACGGGGCGGTACAGGCGGTACGGGGCGGTGCGGGGCGGTGCGGGCTGCGCGTACGGGGCGGTACGGGTGGCGCGTACGGCGGGTGGGAGGTGGGGCAGGGGCGGGCAGCCGGCGGGACCGGCCGGACCGCTACGGCGCCGAGTGGCGCACGACCAGTTCGGTGGGCAGCACGACGGGCGCGCCGGGCGCGGCCGTGCCCCCGAGGTGGGAGAGCAGCATCCGTGCGGCCGTCTCACCCATCTGCCGGGTGGGCTGGCGCACGGTGGTCAGCGGTGGTTCGGTGTGCTCGGCCATCGGGATGTCGTCGAAGCCGACCACGGCGATGTCGTCCGGCACGGACCGTCCGGCCGCGCGCAGCGCCCGCAGCACGCCCGCCGCACTGATGTCATTGTGCGCGAAGACCGAGTCGAACTCGGTTCCGGCGGCCAGGAGTTGCTCCACGGCCAGTCGGCCCCGGCGTTCGGTGAAGTCTCCGTGCACGACGAGATCGGTGGGCAGGACCGTACGGAATCCGTCCAGCCGGTCGCGTACGCAGCCGAAGTGCTGCGGGCCCGTGATGACCAGGGGTCTTTTGCGTCCGGCGGCCAGCAGATGTCGGGCGGCGGACGCGCCTCCTTCGCGATTGGTGGTCACGACGGAGGGGAATTCGGGGTGGTGCCCGCGGTCGTCGATCAGCACGATCGGCAGACCGCCGCGGTGCAGTGCGGTGAGGTGGTCGAGGGTGTTCTCGGGTTCGACGACCAGGAGGCCGTCGAAGGCGCGGGCCGACACCTGGCTGGTGAAGCGTTCCACGGACTCGGCACCGCGGTTGCAGGTGAAGAGCAGCAGTCCGTAGTCGGCGGCCTCGACGGTGTCGACCACACCCTGGAGCACTTCGCCCATCCACGGCCAGGTGAGCGAGGGCACCAGCATGCCGACCGTGCGGCTGCTGCCGCGGGCCAGTCCGACGGCACCCGAGCTCGGCACATAGCCGAGCTGTGCGATCACTTCACGAACGCGGGCGGCCGTGGCACCGTCCACTTCGCCCTTGGCGTTGACCACCCGCGACACCGTCGTCTTGCTGACGCCGGCCTCGCGGGCGACATCGGCGATGGTGACACGCATCGGGGCCTCCGGGACAGGGCATGGCAGGCAGCTGGAACCGGTACCGCAACCGGTTCCGGAACCGGTACCGGCGTTGCGGCGTGAGTTAACCCCGCAGGAACAGTGCCGTCAATACTTCACGCCGACATTGGTCCGTACCGATCTCCTGTGCAGGCGGGGCGAGTTGTGCGTTCAGGTTCTGAACGCGCACCCTCTTGACGCGGCCCCGCAGGAGCAGTTCACTCCCGCCCCGATCGACGGCTACTCCCCCCACGCCCCCGCCGACGAGACCGTGAACACCGCTCCGACCGCCGCCGACAGCTCCGGCGGCCGCCATGTCACCCGTGGACTCGAAGCCCGGACCCCCGGTCTCCTTCGGCGCCGGGAACGGCGGCGGCGGTACGGACATCGCGGCGGACCGCCGGACGGACCCGGACCCGGACCCGGGTCCGTCCAGGGACGTCCGGCGGTCGGGGACGTCCGGCGGTCGGGGACGGACCGCGTTACTCCGTGGGCTCGATCCCGGCCCGCAGCAGCCCGTACGTGTACGCGTCCTCCAGCGCCTGCCAGGACGCCGAGATGACGTTCTCCGCGACACCGACGGTCGCCCAGTCACCGTTGCCGTCGCCCGTCGTGATGAGGACGCGGGTGGTGGACTCGGTCCCGGTGCGGCCTTCCAGGATGCGGACCTTGTAGTCGACCAGTTCCAACTTGGCGAGCTGCGGATAGATCCGCTCCAGCGCGACGCGCAGCGCCCGGTCGAGCGCGTTGACCGGGCCGTTGCCCTCGGCGGTGGCGACGATGCGCTCGCCCTTGGCCCAGAGCTTCACCGTCGCCTCGTTGGCGTGCGTACCGTCGGGGCGGTCCTCGACAATGGCGCGCCAGGACTCCGTACGGAAGTAGCGGCGTGCCCGGCCCTCGGCCTCCGCGCGCAGCAGCAGCTCGAAGGAGGCGTCGGCGGCCTCGTACGTGTAGCCCTTGAGTTCGCGCTCCTTGACGCGCGCGACGACCCGGCCGACGAGTTCCCGGTCGCCGCCGAGGTCGATGCCGAGCTCCTTGCCCTTGAGCTCGATGGAGGCACGGCCCGCCATGTCGGAGACCAGCATCCGCATGGTGTTGCCGACCAGCGCGGGGTCGATGTGCTGGTACAGGTCCGGGTCGACCTTGATCGCGGAGGCGTGCAGTCCGGCCTTGTGGGCGAAGGCGGAAACACCCACATAGGGCTGGTGGGTGGAGGGCGTCAGGTTGACGACCTCGGCGATCGCGTGCGAGACGCGGGTCATGTCGGCGAGCGCGCCCTCGGGAAGGACCGTCTTGCCGTACTTGAGTTCCAGGGCGGCGACGACGGGGAAGAGGTTGGCGTTGCCGACCCGCTCGCCGTAACCGTTGGCGGTGCACTGGACGTGCGTGGCGCCCGCGTCGACGGCGGCGAGGGTGTTGGCGACGGCGCAGCCGGTGTCGTCCTGGGCATGGATGCCGAGCCGGGCGCCGGTGTCGGCGAGCACGGTGGAGACGACGGCCTGGACCTGGGCGGGGAGCATGCCGCCGTTGGTGTCGCAGAGGATGACGACGTCGGCGCCCGCCTCGTGGGCGGCGCGGACGACGGCCTTGGCGTACTCGGGATTGGCGCGGTAGCCGTCGAAGAAGTGCTCGCAGTCCACGAAGACCCGGCGGCCCCGCTCGCGGAGGAAGGAGACGGTGTCGCGGACCATCTCCAGGTTCTCTTCGAGGGTGGTGCGCAGGGCGAGTTCCACGTGGCGGTCGTGGGACTTGGCGACCAGGGTGATCACGGGGGCGCCGGACTCCAGCAGCGCCTTGACCTGGTGGTCCTCGGCGGCCTTGCCACCGGCTCGGCGGGTCGCGCCGAAGGCGACCAGCTCGGCGTTCTTGAACTCGATCTCCTGCCGGGCGCGGGCGAAGAACTCGGTGTCGCGGGGGTTGGCACCGGGCCAGCCGCCCTCGATGAAGCCCACGCCGAAGTTGTCCAGGTGCCGGGCAATGGTCAGCTTGTCCGCGACCGTCAGGTTGATGCCTTCACGCTGGGCCCCGTCGCGCAGTGTGGTGTCGAAGACATGGAAACTGTCGTCGGTGGCCTTGGCCTTGGTGGTCATGCTGGTCTGACTCCTGTCGGATGAGTGGATCCGGACGATCTGGCTCCACTTGCCCCCATCATCCCGCGCGCCTCGCCCCGGCCGTGGTGAGGGCCGGAAAACGAAAAAACCCCTCGCGGGTGCGAGAGGTCTGCGCGCGGGTCTGGGGCACGGTGGCCGCGCCGTACATGGTGGTACGGGGCGATCACTGCGGACCGGCGCGCCTGTTGCCAATAATCATGACGAACGAGGACACGGAAGCAGTCTTGCACAGGGCTGCCTCCGTGCCGTGTCCCGTCTCAGGATGCGGGCGTGACGCTGGTCGCTCCGGACGGCTCCGAGTGCTCCTGCCCGGCCTTCCGGGTGCCGACCCGGCCCAGGTCGATGTCACGGGTCTCGCGCATGGTCAGGTAGACGACCAGGGAGACCGCGGCGCACCCCGCGACGTACCAGTAGAAGCCGGATTCGGCGCCCGCCTTCTTGAACCAGAGCGCCACGTACTCGGCGGTGCCGCCGAAGAGCGCGTTGGCCACGGCGTACGGGAGGGCGACGCCCAGGGCCCGGATGTCGGTCGGGAAGAGTTCGGCCTTCACGCAGGCGTTGATCGAGGTGTATCCGGTGACGACGACCAGGGCCAGGAGTGCCAGGCCGAAGGCGGGCCAGAAGGTGCCCGCGTGCTTGAGCATCGTCATGATCGGCACGGTCAGGAAGGTGGAGCCGACGGCGAAGGTGATCAGCAGCGGGCGGCGGCCGATCCGGTCGGAGAGCAGTCCGGCCAGCGGCTGGACGCACATGAAGACGAACAGGGCGCAGAAGCTGACGAGCGAGGCGGTGGACTTCTCCATGCCGGCGCTCTTGGAGAGGAACTTGGTGAGGTAGGTCGTGTACGTGTAGTACGCGACGGTCCCGCCCATGGTCAGGGCCATCACCAGGAATGCCTCGCGCCTGTGCTGCCACAGCGCCTTCAGCGTGCCCCGGTCCTCCTGCTCGGCGGCACCGGACTCCGCGTAGACCTCGGTCTCCAGCATCGAGCGGCGCAGGTAGAAGACGATCGCGGCACCGAGCGCGCCGACGACGAACGGGATGCGCCAGCCCCAGCTGTGCAGGGCCGCGTCGGACATGTTGCGCTGGAGGACGATCTGGAGGCCCAGGCCGATGAGCTGTCCCGCGGTCATGGACACGTACTGGAAGCTGGAGGCGAAGCCGCGCCGGTGGGGTGCGGAGGCCTCGGTCAGGTAGGTGGCGCTGGCGGCGTACTCGCCGCCGACGGACAGGCCCTGGAGCAGCCGGGCCAGCAGCAGGACGGCGACGCCGCCGTACCCCGCCACGTCGTACGTCGGCGCGACGGCGATGAGGATCGCGGAGGCCGACATGAGGGTGACGGTGAGGGTGAGGGCTGCCTTGCGGCCCCGGCGGTCACCGATCCGGCCGAGCATCCAGCCGCCGACCGGCCTCATGAAGAAGCCGACGGCGAAGATGCCCATGGTGTTCATGAGATTGGCGGTCTCATTGCCTTCGGGGAAGAACGAGTCCGCGAAGTAGACCGCGAAGGTCGCGTACACGAACCAGTCGAACCACTCGACCATGTTGCCGGCGGAGCCGACCCAGATTTTCTTCCACTGCTCTCGTCCCATGGTCCGCCACCGTGCCCGAACAGCCGGGAGCACAACAAGGGCGCAACGGGCAACGATCAGGCGTACTTACGTGCGTTTGGTTCACAACGGCCCGGGAGGCTCCGCGGCGGTGAGCGAGTCGTCGATGAACTCCCCGACCCGGTCGAGGACTTGCTCCCGGCCCGTGCCCGGGATGCCGACGGCGACATGGACGCTGAACCCGTCGAGCAGGGCCCGCAGCCGGGTCGCGAACCGTTCGGCGTCGACGGTACGGAACTCGCCGCGCGAGGCGCCCTCCGCCAGCAGTGCCACCAGGTCGCGGTGCCAGGCGCCCTCGATCGCGGCCTGCCGGGCGCGGGCGTCGTCGTCGGCGTTCCGCGAGCGGTTCCAGACCTCCAGCCAGAGCGTCCAGTGCGGATCGCGGTGGCCGTCGGGGAGGTACAGATCGATGTACGCGTCGAGCCGTTCGCGGACCGTCGTCCGCGCCGACAGCAGGGTGCGCCGCTCCGCGCCGAGCCGCCCCTCGCTCCACTCCAGGGTCTGGAGCAGCAGCTCGTCCTTGGTGCGGAAGTAGTAGAGGAGGTGTCCGCTGCTCATGCCGACCTCACGGCCCAGTCCGGCCATGGTGAGGCCGTCGAGGCCGCGTTCGGCGATGGTGGCCATGGCGGCGGCCAGCAGTTCCTCGCGGGGCGGGGCGGTGTTGCGTCGGCGTGGAGCGGGGGGCACGGTTCAGACCTTCGGCTGCTGCTGGGTGATGCAGTGGATGCCTCCACCGCCGGCAAAGATCGTACGGGCGTCGACGAGGGTCACCGTACGGTCGGGGAAGAGCTCGCCGAAGATCGCCGCCGCTTCCTTGTCGCGCGGGTCGTCGAAGGCGCAGAGGATCACGGCGCCGTTGCAGAGGTAGTGGTTGATGTAGGAGTAGTCGACCCACTCGCCGTCGGCCTTCAGCACGGTGGGCGCGGGGACCTCCACGACGTCCAGGGAGCGGCCCCTGGCGTCGGTGGCGGCACGCAGGACGCGGAGTGTCTCGCGGGTGATCTCGTGGTCGGGGTGGGCCGGGTCCGGCTGGACGTGGGCGACGACGGTGCCGGGGCGGGCGAAGGCGGCGACGATGTCGACATGACCGAGGGTGCCGTACGTGCCGTAGTCGCCGGCCAGTCCGCGGGGCAGCCAGATGGCCTTCTCCGTGCCGAGCCGGGCGTGGATCTCGGCCTCGACCTGCTCGCGGGTCAGTCCGGGGTTGCGCTCCGCGCCGAGCTGGACGGTCTCGGTGAGCAGGACGGTGCCCTCGCCGTCGACGTGGAGGGCGCCGCCCTCGTTGACGAGGGAGGAGCTGTGCACGGGTACGGCGGCGAGCTCGGCGACGGAACGGGCGATGTGCCGGTCGCGCTCCCAGCGGGCCCAGCTCTGGGCGCCCCAGCCGTTGAACGTCCAGTCCACGGCGGCCAGTTGCTTCCCATCGGTGACGAAGGTGGGTCCGATGTCGCGCATCCAGGCGTCGTCGAGCGGGCGGACCGCCAGTTCGATGTCCGGGCCGAGGAGTGCGCGGGCGCCGTCCTCCTGGCCGGGTCCGACGACCATCGTGACGGGTTCGAAGCGGCGGACGGCGCGGGCGACGGTGGCCCAGGCGTCGCGGGCCCCGTCCAGTTCGGCGTCGGTGTCGAAGGTGGGGTTGGGGCCCGGCCAGGCCATCCAGGTGCGTTCGTGCGGGGCCCACTCGGGCGGCATGCGGAAGGTCATGAGGTGTCCCTGAAAGCGTGTCGGGTGAGGCGATACGTAGCGCATGAGGCGATACGTGCCGGGTGAGGCGATACGTGTCGGCTAGGCGTCAGAGGAAGTAGAGGCGGTTGAGGGAGACGGAGTCGGCGGGCTCGGAGCGCAGCGGGTCGCCGTCCAGGGTGACCAGGCCGCTGCGGGCGTCCACGGCGACCTCTCCGGTACGGGAGTTGTGGACGAGGTCGCCGGGGCCGATGCCGCGGGTGCCGCGTACTCCGACGCGGCGCCGTCGGGTGGGCATCAGGTCTGCCCCGAGCTGGGTCGCCGCCTGGGAGACGAAGGCCACGGAGAGATCGGCGGCGGTGGCTCCGTACGCCCCGAACTGCGGTCCGAGGACCAGGGGTTCGCAGGTGTCGGTGGCGGCGTTCGGGTCGCCCGTGACGCCGTACGCCGGGAAGCCGGACTTCAGTACGAGCTGCGGCTTCGCGCCGAAGAACTCGGGCCGCCACAGCACGATGTCGGCGAGCTTGCCGGTCTCGATGGAGCCGATCTCGTGCGCGAGGCCGTGGGCGATGGCGGGGTTGATGGTGAGCTTGGCGATGTAGCGCAGCACCCGGGCGTTGTCGTCGGCGGGGCCGTCGCCCTCCATCGGGCCGAGCTCGGCCTTCATCTTCCCGGCCATCGCGAAGGTGCGGCGCACCGTCTCGCCGGCCCGTCCCATGCCCTGCGCGTCGGACGAGGTGATGCCGATGGCCCCCAGGTCGTGCAGGACGTCCTCGGCGCCCATCGTTCCGGCCCGGATGCGGTCGCGGGCCATGGCGGCGTCGCCCGGCAGGTCCGTCTTGAGGTCGTGTACGGAGACGATCATCCCGTAGTGCTCGGCTACGGCGTCCCGGCCGAAGGGCAGCGTCGGGTTGGTGGACGAGCCGATGACGTTCTCGACGCCCGCCATCTTCAGGACGTTGGGGACGTGCCCGCCGCCGCAGCCCTCGATGTGGAAGGCGTGGATCGTGCGGCCTTCGAGGACGCGCAGGGTGTCCTCGACCGACAGGCACTCGTTCAGCCCGTCGCTGTGCAGGGCGACCTGGACGTCGTGCTCCTCGGCGACGCGCAGGGCGGTGTCCAGGGCGCGGGTGTGGGCGCCCATGTCCTCGTGGACCTTGAAGCCGCAGGCACCGCCCTCGGCGAGCGCCTCGACCAGCGGCGCCGGGTCGGAGGACGAACCGCGGCCCAGGAAGCCGATGTTGACGGGCCAGGCGTCGAAGGCGTTGAAGGCGTGGCGCAGGGCCCAGGGCGAGTTGACGCCGACGCCCCAGACCGGGCCGAATTCCTGGCCGATGACCGTGGTGACGCCGGAGGCGAGCGAGGCCTCCATGATCCGGGGCGAGAGCAGGTGGACGTGGGTGTCCACGGCGCCCGCCGTCGCGATCATGCCCTCGCCGGAGACGATGGTGGTGCCGGTGCCGACGACGACGTCGACGCCGTCGAGGGTGTCCGGGTTCCCGGCCCGCCCGATCGCCGCGATCCGGCCCTCGCGGATGCCGATGGACACCTTGCGGATGCCCTGCACGGCGTCGATGACCAGCACATTGCTGATGACGACGTCGCAGGTGTCCCGGACGGCCGCGGCCTTGAGGTGCAGCCCGTCGCGGGCGGTCTTGCCGAAGCCCGCGAGGAACTCCTCGCCGTACCGCTGCGCGTCGGACTCGACGCGGACGGTCAGGCCGGAGTCGCCGAGCCTGACCCGGTCCCCGGCGCGCGGGCCGTGCACGGAGGCGTACTCGTGAGGATCGATGCTCATCGCCCGGCTCCCAGGTATCCGCAGGCCACCGCGCGCCGCAGGGCCTCCTCGCGTGCGCCGGGGGCGTCGAGCGGCCCGTCGACCAGACCGGCGAACCCGATGGCGATCCGGTCGCCGCCGATCGGTACCAGCCCCACGTCCACGGACTCCCCCGGTCCGAAGCGGACGGAGGAGCCGGCGGGTACGCAGAGCCGCATCCCGTACGCGGCCGACCGGTCGAAGTCGAGCCGCGGGTTGGCCTCGAAGAAGTGGAAGTGCGAGGTGACGGAGACCGGCACGGTCGCGGTGTTGCGCACGGTCAGCCGCGCCGCGGGCTCGGGTTCGGGCGTGGCGGGGCCGGGGACGACCGCCCCGGGCGCGTCGTCGCCGAGCCCGCCGCCCAGCGGCCGGGAGACCACGGCGAGCCGTGAACCGTCGTCGAAGACGGCCTCCACATGGACCTCGGTGACGACATCGGCGACCCCCGGAAGGACGTCGTCGGGGCCGAGCACGGAGCGGGCGGCCTCGATGGCCTCGGCAAGCCTGCGCCCGTCGCGGGCGGCCTCGCAGACCGTGTCCGCGATCAGGGCGGTCGCCTCGGGGACATTGAGCCTCAGTCCCCGGGCACGGCGGGCCCGGGCCAGTTCGGCGGCGCCGAAGAGCAGCAGCCTGTCACGTTCCGTCGGGGTCAGTCGCACGCCCGCTCACCTCCTGTTTAGAGCAGCACTCTAACCATGGAGAAAGAGAATACGGAAGGTTGGTTCCGTCACTTTTGAGCAGCGCTCCAACCGTGCGACCGGTCCGGGAGCACGACGGAGGCCGCGCCCGGCAGAACCGGGCGCGGCCTTCGCGCGTACGGGGAACGGGTCGGACGGGGTCCGAGAGGCCCTAGCCGAGCGGGTGCATCCAGCCGTGGGTGTCCTCGGCGATGCCGCGCTGGACGTCCAGCAGGCGCTCGCGCAGCTTCAGCGTGACCTCGCCGGGCACGCCCTCGCTCTGGGTCCACTCGCCGCCTGCGGACTTGACGGTGCCGACGGGGGTGATGACGGCGGCGGTACCGCAGGCGAAGACCTCGGTGAGGGTGCCGTTCTCGGTGTCGGCGCGCCACTGGTCGATGGAGACGCGGCCCTCCTCGGACTCGTATCCGAGGTCGCGGGCGACCTTGAGCAGCGAGTCACGGGTGACGCCGGCGAGCAGGGAGCCGGTCAGGGCCGGGGTGATGATCTTGTTCCCGTACACGAAGTACAGGTTCATCCCGCCGAGCTCCTCGACCCACTTGTGCTCGACCGCGTCGAGGTAGGCGACCTGGTCGCAGCCCTTCGCCGCGGCCTCGGCCTGGGCGAGCAGGGAGGCCGCGTAGTTGCCGCCGGTCTTGGCGTCGCCCATGCCGCCGGGGACGGCGCGGACGCGGTCCTCGGAGAGCCAGATGGAGACGGGCTTGACGCCACCGGGGAAGTAGGCGCCGGCGGGCGAGGCGATGACGACGAAGAGGTACTCGTTGGCGGGCTTCACACCGAGGCCGACCTCGGTCGCGATCATGAACGGGCGCAGGTAGAGCGACTCTTCGCCGCCGTGCGCCGGAACCCATGCCTTGTCCTGCTGGACCAGCACGTCGCACGCCTCGATGAACGTCTCGACGGGCAGTTCCGGCATGGCCAGCCGGTGCGCCGACGCCTGGAAGCGCTTGGCGTTCGCCTCCGGGCGGAACGTGGCGACGCTGCCGTCGGGCTGGCGGTACGCCTTGAGGCCCTCGAAGATCTCCTGCGCGTAGTGCAGGACCGTGGTCGCGGGGTCGAGGGAGAGCGGGCCGTAGGGGACGAGCTGGCCGTCGTGCCAGCCGCGGCCCTCGGTCCACCGGATCGTCACCATGTGATCGGTGAAGTGGCGGCCGAATCCGGGCTTGACCAGGATCGCCTCGCGCTCCGCGTCGGACAGCGGGTTCGAGGAGGGCTTGAGCTCGATCGTGGGCGTCGTCATGAGTGCGTGTCCTTCACCGGTTGTGTGTGGTGGGCCGCGCTCGCGCCGCTCCTGCCAGACAGGTGCTAGGACGTCCGAGCTTCTGTGCGAGCCACGGCCCGTTCGATTATCGCTCCGGGGTGGCCGTGCACGAAATGATGCGAATGCGGTCCAGTGGTCGATGGTGGCACCCGGGGCCGCACAGGAGAAGCCGCCGGGTGCATTGAGCGACCCGGCGGCTTCGAAAGGGAGTCGTCGGGTCAGCCCGCTACGCGTACCGCGAGCGCGTCGCCGATCTGGTCGGTCGTACGAGTCGCCGTCCCGTCGCGCTCCGCGAGGTCGGCCAGGACGGCGTCCTCGATGCGCACGGCCTCGGACTCGTGGCCGAGGTGGCGCAGCAGGAGGGCGACGGAGAGGATCGTGGCGGTCGGGTCGGCCTTGCCCTGGCCCGCGATGTCGGGGGCAGAGCCGTGGACCGGCTCGAACATCGACGGGAAGGCACCCGTCGGGTTGATGTTGCCGGAGGCGGCCAGGCCGATGCCGCCGGTCACGGCGGCGGCAAGGTCGGTGAGGATGTCACCGAAGAGGTTGTCGGTGACGATGACGTCGAAGCGCTCCGGCTGGGTGACGAAGAAGATCGTCGCGGCGTCGACGTGCAGATAGTCGGTGGTGACCTCGGGGTACTCGGTCGCGACCCGGTCGAAGATGTTCTTCCACATGTGGCCCGCGTACACCAGGACGTTGTTCTTGTGGACCAGCGTCAGCTTCTTGCGGGGGCGGGAGTCCGCCCGCTCGAAGGCGTCCCGGACGACGCGCTCGACGCCGTACGCGGTATTGACGCTGACCTCGGTGGCGACCTCGGCCGGCGTACCGGTGCGCAGCGAACCGCCGTTGCCGGTGTACGGGCCCTCGGTGCCCTCGCGGACCACGACGAAGTCGATGTCCGGGCGGCCGGCCAGCGGGGTCGGGGTGTTCGGGAACAGCTTGGACGGCCGCAGGTTGATGAAGTGGTCGAAGGCGAACCGCAGCTTCAGCAGAAGGCCGCGCTCCAGGACGCCGGACGGCACGGAGGGGTCGCCGATCGCGCCGAGCAGGATGGCGTCGTGGCCCTTGAGCGCTTCGAGCTCCGCGTCCGGGAGGGTTTCACCGGTGCGGTGCCAGCGCCGGGCGCCGAGGTCGTACTCCTTGGTCTCCAGCTTCACATCCTGCGGGAGAACAGCGTTGAGGACCTTGAGGCCCTGGGCCACGACCTCCTGGCCGATACCGTCACCGGGGATCACTGCGAGATTGATGCTGCGAGACATGTCCGCACCTTACTGCGCGTCCCACCCCATGACACGTCACGTCCACCATACGGACATATGGCGAGCTGTACGTGTACCGTTCACCTACTCGACGGGACGGAGTCGGGCAGCGGGTGGATGTTCTGCTTCATGGACATCCCCCGTTTCGGAATTCCCGAGAAGCTCGCCGACCGTATGAGCATGGCCGAGCAGCACGAGTACCTGCGCACCCGGCTCACCCGGCGCGGCGTGCTCCGTACGAGCGTGGCGACCGCGGCCGTGGCAGGTGTCGGCCTCGGCACCGGGCCGGCCGCCTCGCCCGCCTACGCCGCACCGACCGTCCTGACCTCGCGTCACACCTCCACCCGGGTGGACGGTTCGCTGGTGGCGCCGTTCGGCCGGCACCTGGCCTACGGGGCCGACCCGAAGACACAGATGGCGGTCTCCTGGCAGGTTCCGTTCGCCGTGAAGCGGCCCTACGTCCGGATCGGCCTCAAGCCGTGGGCGCTGAGCCGCAGGATCGACGCCGAGGTGCGCCACCTCACCACCCCCGAGCTGAACGGGGGCAAGATCGCGGCCGCCGAGCAGTTCTACGTACACGCGAGCCTGGAGCGGCTGCGGCCCGGCACGACGTACTACTACGGCGTCGGCCACGACGGCTTCGACCCCGCCGACACCCGCAACCTGGGCACGCTCGGCACCTTCACCACCGCCCCCTCGCACGCCGAACCCTTCACGTTCACCGCCTTCGGAGACCAGGGCGTCAGCTACCACGCGCTGGGCAACGACCAGTTGATCCTGGGCCAGAACCCGGCGTTCCACCTGCACGCGGGCGACATCTGCTACGCCGACCCGTCCGGCTCCGGGCAGAGCACCGACACCTACGACGCCCGCACCTGGGACCAGTTCCTGGCGCAGACGGAGACCGTGTCGAAGACCGTGCCGTGGATGGTGACCACCGGCAACCACGACATGGAGGCGTGGTACTCGCCGGACGGCTACGGCGGCCAGAACGCCCGCTGGACCCTGCCCGGCAACGGCCCGGACCCGGTGAACCAGCCCGGTGCGTACTCGTTCGTGCACGGCAACGTGGGTGTGGTCGCCCTCGACGCCAATGACGTCTCGTACGAGATCCCGGCCAACTTCGGGATCAGCGACGGCAGGCAGACGCGCTGGCTGGACCGGCGCCTCGGCGAGCTGCGGGCCCGTCACGACATCGACTTCGTCGTCGTCTTCTTCCACCACTGCGCCTTCTCGACGACCAACGCGCACGCCTCGGACGGCGGGGTGCGCGACGCCTGGGTGCCGCTCTTCGAGAAGCACCAGGTGGACCTCGTCATCAACGGCCACAACCACGTCTACGAGCGCACGGACGCGATCCTGAAGAACGCGGTGCGGCGCGCGGTGCCGATCGGCGAGCGCACCGACCCGACGCGGGACGGCATCGTGTACGTCACGGCGGGCGGCGCGGGCAAGGCGCTGTACAACTTCCCGGTGCCGGACACCTACGAGGGACACGTCGCGGACCGGGAGAGCGTGGACACGTACCACGTGGTCAAGGGCGGCGGGAAGGCGGCCGAGACCGTCGAGTGGTCCCGGGTGCGCTACACCGGCTTCTCGTTCCTGGCGGTGGAGGTGCAGCCCGGACGGCACGCCCGCATGAAGGTCACCGCACTCGCCGAGTCGGGCGAGCGGATCGACCACTTCGAGATCGGCCGCGGCTGAGCGCCGGTTGCACGACGCCTCTCGGGCCGGTCGCCACGACCGGCCCGCGCGGCCGGTCTCAGTGGCCCGTGGAACCGCCGTTGTCCCTGCGGTCGAGGGCCCGCTGCAGGGCGGCGGCGGCATTCCGGCGCTCCGAGTCGGTCGGGCGGTGGGTGTGGCGGACACGGCGGACAGTCGTCTGGGTCATGGTGGATCGACTCCTTGAGATCGCGAGGATTTCGAGATCGAAAAAACGTGAGGGTGATTTCGAGGTCGGGATTTCGAGGCGCCGGAAGGGGCGGGGAGCGGGCGCCGCAGGGGTTGCCTGCACGGGGGCGCGCACTCACGACCGCCAGTCGCTGGATCTAGCGAGACGTTCGGCTCCTACAAAGCTAGGACAGCTCGGCCGGTCTGTCTCCACAATTACTCGGACTTCCTACTATCTGAGACGGAGGTTTACGGCCGCCCGCCCCCGGTTCCCGGATCAGGGCCCGAACGGCGAGCGATCGTGCCTGCTCAGGGGTGGTGACGTAGCCGATCGAACGCGTCGGGCGCTCGGGCCCGAGAGGGGTGATCCCGACCACGTCCGGTGCTCCTCCGAGTGAGGGCTCCGGCATGATCGCCATGCCGAGACCCCGGGACACCACCGAGAGCACCGCTCCGTCGTCCTCGGCCGAGCGGTCCGCCCCTGATCGGCCGGACGGGCCCCGGATCCCGTCCGCCCCGGCCGACGGGCTCCGGTCAGAGCACGTCCCCGTCCCGCCAGTCGAAGACCAGCGCCCCGGAGGCGGGCGGCAGCGCGCGGCCGGCCGCACCGCGGACATAGGTGCTGCCCTCCTCGTCCGGCAGCCGCTCCACCCCGCCCGGTCCCTGGACGGCGATCCGCCCCGGCCACACCTGCCAGCCGCGCCCGGCGTACATCGCGGCTCCGACATCCGAGGCGGACAGGGCCCCGAAGGCGTAGGCCCCGTCGACCACCTGCTCCAGCGCGGCCATCACCCGCCCGCCGAGCCCCTCCCGGCGGCGGTCGGCGCGGACGGCCACGGCCTCCACGTAGCCGATCCGGTACGAGCGGCCCTCGTGGACCACCCGGCGCTGGACGACGCTGCCGTGCGCCAGGAGCCCGCTGCCGTCCCGCACATACGCGTGGACGCCGCCGAGGCCGTGGTCCCAGTCGTCGTCGCTGAAGTCGCCCTCGAAGGCGGTGTCCAGGAGGGCGCGGATCTCGTCGAGGGCGGCCGGGGCCAGCCGGTAGGTGTGCTCGGTGTGCAGGATCGGCTCAGTCATGCACTCCAGCCTCCCAGACCCCGCGCCCACCAGACACCGTGCGCGCACCTGCCACATGTCGAAGTCCTGCGCGCCGCACGCGAGTTGGGCCAATGACGGCTTCTATGCCCGGAAGCCCCGGTACACGGACCGGACACCGGCCGATGTGTGCGCGCCGGTTCTGTCCGACCGCCCTCTGGTCCGGACCTGCTGCCGCCGCCACACTGCCGACATGCCTGACACCGCAGCCACACCCCCGCAGTGGACGCCCACCCATGGCGAGCCGTACCGGCCGGTCCCCTACCGCCCCGGGCGGACCCCGGCCGAGGAGTCCCTCGCCCGTTCCGCACAGCTGAGCCGGCGGATGGCCGAGCGCAGAACCGTACGCCGGTTCTCGGCGGATCCCGTACCGGAGCAGGTCGTGAAGGATGCCATCGCCTGCGCCGCGACCGCCCCGTCCGGCGCGCATCAGCAGCCGTGGACCTTCGTCCTGGTCAAGGACCCGGAGGTACGGCGGCGCATCCGGGAAGCGGCCGAGCACGAGGAGAAGATCAGCTACGACGGCAGGCTCGGCGAGGAGTGGCTGGCGGCACTGCGCCCGCTGGGCACGGATGCCGTCAAGTCCCACATGACGGATGCCCCGGCCCTCGTCGTGGTGTTCCAGCAGCGGTACTGGGTGGGCGAGGACGGCACCAGGCACAAGCACTACTACGTCGACGAGTCGGTCGGGATCGCCGTCGGGATGCTGCTCTCGGCCCTGCACCTGTCGGGTCTGGCGGCGCTGATCCACACACCGAGCCCGATGCGGTTCCTGCGCGAGGTACTGGACCGCCCGGAGAACGAGAAGGCGTTCGCGGTGATCCCGGTCGGCTATCCGGCCGACGACTGCCACGTACCGGACCTGGTACGGAAGTCGCTGGACCAGGTGCTCGTGGAGATCTGAGCCCGGGACGGACCGGTCCCGGACATGGAAACCGCCTCCCGGCCGGCAGGGGAACCGGGCGGGAGGCGGGAATCGTGGCGGGGCGCCGGGGTGTGGCGCCCCGGGGGGTGTCAGCCCTGGTGGGGGTAGGTGTAGTCGGTCGGCGGAACCAGCGTCTCCTTGATGGCCCGGGTCAGGGTCCAGCGCTGCAGGTTCTGCGGGGCGCCCGCCTTGTCGTTCGTACCCGAGGCACGGCCGCCGCCGAAGGGCTGCTGGCCGACGACGGCACCGGTCGACTTGTCGTTGATGTAGAAGTTGCCCGCGGCGTACCGCAGCTTCTCCATCGTGTGCGCGGCCGCGGCACGGTCGCCCGCGATGACGGAACCGGTCAGCGCGTAGTCGGAGACCGACTCCATCTGCTCCAGCATCTCGTCGTACGTGTCGTCCTCGTAGACGTGCACGGCGAGGATCGGGCCGAAGTACTCGGTCGTGAAGACCTCGTTCGAGGGGTCGCTGCACTCGATGACGGTCGGCCGGACGAAGTAGCCCACCGAGTCGTCGTACGTGCCGCCCGCGACGATCGTGCAGGACGGGTCGGCCTGGGCACGGTCGATCGCGGCCTTGTTCTTGGCGAACGCGCGCTCGTCGATGACGGCGCCGATGAAGTTCGACAGGTCGGTGACGTCACCCATGGTGATGGAGTCGACCTCGGCCGCGAACTTCTCCTTGAAACCGGAGTTCCAGATGGAGGCCGGGACGTACGCGCGGGAGGAGGCCGAGCACTTCTGGCCCTGGAACTCGAAGGAGCCACGGGTCAGCGCGGTCTTCAGGATGGCGTGGTCGGCCGACGGGTGGGCGACGACGAAGTCCTTGCCGCCGGTCTCGCCGACGAGCCGCGGGTAGGTGCGGTAGTTGGCGATGTTGTTGCCGACCGTCTTCCACAGGTGCTGGAAGGTGGGGGTCGAGCCGGTGAAGTGGATACCGGCCAGGTCGCGGTGGTTCAGGGCCACCTCGGAGACGGCGATGCCGTCGCCCGTCACCAGGTTGATGACGCCCTTGGGCAGACCGGCCTCTTCCAGGAGCCGCATCAGCAGCACGGCGGCGTGGGTCTGCGTCGGGGACGGCTTCCACACCACGACGTTGCCCATGAGGGCGGGGGCGGTGGGCAGGTTGCCCGCGATCGCCGTGAAGTTGAACGGCGTGATCGCGTAGACGAAGCCCTCCAGCGGGCGGTGGTCCATGCGGTTCCACACGCCCGGCGAGTTGGCCGGGGGCTGCTCGGCCAGGATCTGGCGCGCGTAGTGCACGTTGAAGCGCCAGAAGTCGACGAGCTCGCAGGGGGTGTCGATCTCGGCCTGCTGGGCGGTCTTCGACTGGCCGAGCATCGTGGACGCGGCCAGCGTCTCGCGCCAGGGGCCGGACAGGAGCTCGGCGGCGCGCAGGATGATCGCGGCGCGGTCGTCGAAGGACATCGCGCGCCAGGCCGGGGCGGCGGCCAGCGCGGCGTCGACGGCGTCCTGCGCGTCCTTCTGCGTGGCGTTGGCGAAGGTGCCGATGACGGCCTTGTGGTTGTGCGGCTGTACGACGTCGAAGCGCTCGCCGCCGCCCATCCGCTTCTCGCCACCGATGGTCATCGGAAGGTCGATCGGGTTCTCGGCGAGCTCCTTGAGCTTCACCTCCAGGCGGGCGCGCTCCGGGGAGCCCGGGGCGTAGGAGTGCACCGGCTCGTTGACCGGCGCGGGGACCTGGGTCACAGCGTCCATGAGTGCCTTGTCTCCTTGTGTCGGGGGGTGGGGGTCAGCCGGGCAGGTCAGCCCTTGGTGAGGATGGAGCGGCCGAAGAAGAGCAGGTTCGCCGGCTTCTCCGCGAGGCGGCGCATGAAGTAGCCGTACCAGTCGGTGCCGTACGCGGTGTAGACGCGCATCCGGTGGCCCTCGGCCGCGAGCCGGATGTGCTCGTCGCTGCGGATGCCGTACAGCATCTGGAACTCGTACTCGTCCAGCTTGCGCCCGGCCTTGCGGGCCAGCTCCTGGGCGATGGCGATCAGGCGGGGGTCGTGCGACCCGATCATCGGGTAGCCCTCGCCCTCCATCAGGGTCTTCAGGATGCGGACGTACGCCTTGTCGATCTCGGCCTTGTCCTGGTATGCGACGGAGGCGGGCTCCTTGTAGGCGCCCTTCACGATGCGGACGCGGCTGCCGGCGGCGGCCAGGCGGCGGGCGTCCTCCTCGGTGCGGAACAGGTACGCCTGGATCACACAGCCGGTCTGCGGGAAGTCCTTCCGCAGCTCCTCGTGGATGGCGAACATCGAGTCGAGGGTGGTGTGGTCCTCGGCGTCCAGCGTGACCGTGGTACCGATCTCGGCGGCGGCCTCGACGACCGGGCGGACGTTGGCGAGTGCCAGCTCGTGGCCCCCGTCCAGCGCCTGGCCGAACATCGACAGCTTGACGGACATCTCGGCCCTGGTGCCCAGACCGAGGTCCTTGAGGCGCTCGACCAGTTCCAGATAGGCGTCGCGGGCGGCGGCGGCCTGCTCGGGGGTGGTGATGTCCTCGCCCACCACGTCGAGGGTGACTTCGAGGCCCTTTCCGGCGGCGTCCTCGATGATCGGGACGACCTGGTCGACGGTCTCACCGGCGATGAACCGGTCGACGACCTGCTTGGTGCCAGGTGCGGCCGATATGAAGCGGCGCATCTTGTCGCTGCGGGACGCGGCGAGAATCACGGGACCCAGCACGGGGCACCTCCACGGAAAGTACGAACGAAGGCCGTACCGGCAGAGGGGGAACAAAGCGGTACAGCACGGAGAACCACCGTGAAATCTAAGGATCCCTCCGATCGTGTGCCATCGACAGCTGTCACGCATCCGTTCCCGGGATCTCAGACATATGTCTGAAGCGGGTGCGAGAATGTTCGGGTGAAGGGCGATTACCAGGAGCTGGTCGACGAGATCTCGGGGCTGCTCGGCGCCCCCGCGACGCTGGAGAACCGGGATTTCGGCCTGGTCGCCTTCGGCGCCCACGACAGCGACGACGACACGGCGATGGACCCGGTCCGCACCCGCTCGATCCTGACCAGGCGCTCCACGCCCGCCGTCCGCGCCTGGTTCGAGGACTTCGGCATCGCCCGCGCGACCGGCCCGGTCCGCATTCCGGCCGCCCCGGAGGCCGGGGTGTTCCGGGGCCGGATCTGCCTGCCGGTACGCCATCGGGGTGTGGTGCTCGGTTACGTATGGCTGCTCGACGCGGATCCCGGGCCGACCGGAGAACAGCTGAACGCGGCGATGGAGGTGGCGGCCCGGATCGGGGGGCTGCTCTCCGACGAGGCGCGGGCCGGCACGGATCTGTCCCGGGAGTTCGGTGCGGTCCTCACCGCCGGACGGGGCTGGCAGCACGACATGGCGGTGGCCGCGCTGCACGAGGCGCTGGGCCGGGACGCGGAGGGGCTGCACACGCTGGTGTGCGTGACGCCGTGGACCGACGATCCGCCGTCGGTCCGTACGGTGTCGTCGGCGGCGGCACTGACCTCGGTGCCGGCCCCGGGGGCCGCCGGGACCGCTTCGCTGGCCGCACTGGTCCGGCTGCGCTCCACCGATGTCCTCGACCCGGCGCTGACCGCCGCCGACCGGCTGCGTTCCGCGGCGGGCCGGGGCGCCACGGCCGGGGTCGCGGTGCCCCGCCGCGGTCTGGCGGAGCTGGCCGCGGCCTGGCACGAGGCATCGGCCGCCGCCCGTGCGGCGTCGGCCGAGTCCCGCTTCGGTCCGGTCGCCGAGTGGTCGGCGATCGGCCCGTACCGGCTGCTGACCGCGCTCCCCGCGGAAGTGGCCGCGGACCGCGCGGTGCACGCCCTGCTCACCCCGCCGCACAAGGATCTGGCCCGCACCGCCGAAGTGTTCCTCGACTGCGCGGGCCAGGCGTCCCGGACGGCCGCCGCACTCGGCATCCACCGCCAGACGCTCTACTACCGGCTCTCCCGGGTCCAGCAGCTCACCGGCCTCGACTTGAACGACGGCGAGGACCGGCTGCTGCTGCACATGGCGCTCAAGAGCGCGCGGCTCTGACCCCGCGCCCCCGCCGTGACGGGGTCCGGGGCGAGCCGGACGCGGCCGCCGGCGGGGCGGCTTTCACCGCTCGTCCGGAGCGGTGACCGGCCGGTCGCTGACGAGGGCCGCCAGCACCAGCGGCGCGTCGCCGTCGCTGTGGCCCACGCTCACGCCGACCCAGCGCCCGGTGGCGCCCACCGGGCCCCAGACGGACAGGTCGCCAAGGAGGTCCTGGTCGAACAGCGCGCCGAACAGCGGCTCGACGGGAGCACCCTCCTGCCGCCGCAGCAGCGGAAGGTGCAGCGGCACCGCACGGTGCGGGCCCCATCTGCGGTCCAGTTCCCCGGCGAGGGCAGCGAGATGGGCCTCGGCCGCCTCCTCCGCGTCGTTCCAGTCGGGGGCGTACACCCCGGTCAGCGGGTCGCCCTCCCAGAGCGGGACGACGCGGAAGCCCTCGCCGCCGGTCGCGGTCCACTCCCCCGTCTCCGGATCTCCCTCGGCCGCGGTGGGCCCGGTCGCCGGTACGGGGCCCGCCAGCAGCGCCTCGACGTCCGCCAGCGCGCGGGCCGTGGTGAAGGGCTCCCCGGCACGGGAGCTCACAGAACGGCCCGGTCCATCGGACGGGGCAGCGGATCGAGCGCGCCGACCTCGCGGAGCCGCTCGTAGGCCGTCACCACCTCTTCGCTCGCCCCGGGGTCCGCGATGCGCAGGAGGACGCCGCCGCCGGGCAGTTCCTCACGGGCCGCCTTCAGGCTGTCCGGGACGAGGGCCGCACGCCGCGGGGAGAGGTATCCGGCCCGGCCCACCACGGGATCCCCGACGGAGAATCCGGCGTCGTCCTCCAGCGCGTCGAGCACGTCGTTGTCGCTCACATCGCCGAAGTCCGGCTCCCACACCCGGGCGAGGACGGCGAGGATCCCTGCCTCCGGGACCTCGGCCCCGTCCGGCGCGTGGAGCGTCACCACGAGCGACTGGAGCAGGAACTCCGGGGCGCCCCCGGCCAGTCCGCTGATCTCGGTCTGCCAGCCGGGCCCACCCGTGTGGACCAGCCGCAGCGCCGTGCCGGTGAGGTCGGACCAGTCCTGGGCCGTCTGCGCCTCCCGCAGAGCGTCGAGCAGTGCCCCCTCGTCCGCCGCCAGGCCGGTCGCCGGGCCGGAGCCGTGGACCTGCTGCCAGGCGCCGGCTCCGGCCGCGCCGCCCGTCGGCGCCGCTTCGGGCAGCAGTTCCGTGAGCCCGTCCAGCGTCCGCTTCCAGCGTCCGGCGAGCGCTTCGGCCGGCTCCGGCCGGGGGCCCCAGAAGCCCCGCACCACACGTCGCATGCACTTTCCTCCGTCGAGCTTCGTCCGTCGGGCGTGGCGCCCGGACGCGGCCCGGGCACCACCGCGTGCAGGCTACTCGTCGAAGGCACCCGGTTTCCTGGTGCTGTCGTTCACCTTCGGCTTGCTGTAGACGACCTTGATCGGCAGCTGCTCGTCCCGGAACGCCTGGCGGGCCGCCTTGGCCACCTCGGGGTCGGAGAAGTGCCACTCCACCGCCCGGCCGCCGGACGCCTCCACCTGGGCCGTCGCCTCGGCAATGAACTTGTCCTTGCCGGACTTGGTGAGAGCGCCCTGTTCGGTCTGGGACAGATAGCTTCGGTAACCGTTCTTGGCTTCCAGGAAGGTCTGCCTGCTCGAATCCCAGCCGTCGTACTCCACGGCCGGCTTGCCCTCCTTGGGGTGCGGTACGACGTACTCCTGCCCCCGGTTGGTGCCGGTGACCTGCTCCTGGTACCGCAGCCAGGACTCGTTCTTCCAGTTGGGTGCGGGGTTGCGGTCGCGGCTCGCCCAGTAGCCGTCGCCCAGGTCCGCGTCGCCGAGGGTGCGGTCCTTCAGGTCCTTGGCCCAGGACGGCGAGTTGTAGTTGCGCGGGTCGGAGGTGTCGTTGCGCGTCGGCTCCGGGTACTGCTTCTTGTCCAGTTCGGCCTTGCGGGCACGCTCCGGCTCCTCCAGACGCTTCTGCTCCAGGTGGGCCGCCCGCTCCTGGGCGCGTGCCTCCGCGGCCTTGGCCTTGGCCGCCTCGTCGCACCCGCCGTCCGCGAGGACCACCCGGCCGACCGAGCCGGAGGCCAGCACCCCGGTACCGGAACCGCCGACTCCGGCAACGGTTTCGCCGCCGTGACGCACCAGGAGCGGCCCGGAAGCGATGACACAGCCGGTCCGGCGCGCCGCGTCCTCCGCCGCGTCCGCGGCGTCGTCGGCCTCCTTGGCGGCCTTGCGGACTCCGTTGAGGTCACCGAGCTCGGCGGCCTTGCGGGCGCGGCGGGCCGCGGCGCCCGCGTCCCCCGCGGCCTCCGCCACCTTCTCGGCGACCTTGCCCAGCTTGCCGAACTCGCCGACCTTGCCGACGACCTTCGCCACGTCGTAGCCGGGGATGAAGAAGGAACCGATGTTCCAGACGACGTCGGTGACGGCACGGGTCTTCTCGCCGTTGTTCCAGCGGTCGCGGACGTCGTCGCCGACGATGACGTCGTCGCCGACCTTCGCCACGGTGTTGACCGACGCCTTGCCCCAGTCCCAGACGGCGCCGAGGTAGTCGCCGTCGTTCCACTTGTCACCGGCGTCCTTGGAGTCCTGCATCCACTGATTGCCGAGCTGCTTGCCGTAGTCCGCGATGCCGGACCACGTCTCGGGCTTGAACAGGTCGACGATCCCGGTGAGGTCGCCCCAGATCCCGTCGACCGCGACCCCCTTGACGACCTGGGTCGTGCGGTCCCAGGCGCAGCCGAAGAAGCCCCAGCCGCCGCAGTCCTCTTCCTCGGTCTTGCTGCCGCCGTCGCTGTTCCCGCTGTCGTCCTTGTCGGACGCGGGGACGTCGTAGTCGGCCTCGGGCTCCTCGCCGTTCTCGGGATAGGTGTCCACCCCGCTGCCCGGACGGCCGTCGTCGGGGCCTCCGGTACCGCCGCTGGCGCCCGCACCGCCGGAGGGGCCCCCGGTGGCGTCGCCGCCGTTGGTGTTCCCGCCGTTGGCGTTGCCACCGTTCGCGTTGCCACCGTTCGCGTTGCCACCGTTGGCGTTCCCACCGGCCGTGTTCCCGCCGGTCGCGTCACTGCCGGCCGGGCCGCCGTTCGTACCGCCCTTCGAGCCGGTACCGCCCGTGACCGTCGAGCCGGCGTCCGCGCCCGCGGCGCCTCCCCCGGCCGCTCCACCGTCGGCTCCCCCGCTCGTGGCGCCGCCGTTCTGGCCATGGCCCGCCTCGACCTGTCCCGGGCCGTCGCCGGACGCGGGGCACGAGTAGCCGCTCAGCGAGCAGACCGCCGACTGGAGTTGCGCGGTGATCCGACCGCCGAGGCCGCTCAGTGCCATGGCCGCGATCAGCGCGACCACGATCAGCACCAGGCCCAGGTACTCCAGGGCCGTCTGCCCCCGGTCCCGGCGCCAGGTGATCATGTGCGGAAGCGAGAACTTCGGCCGCTCGCCCCGTTCGCCCGGGGGCAGCAGGAACCACGCCCGGCTCTGCGACCGGGTGAGGAACACCAGGATCAGGACCGGCAGCAGCAGCTGCGTGAAGCCGTGTGCCGACCCGTCCCCGATGTTGGCCACGCCGCCGAGGACCAGCCACACCTGGACGGCGACCAGCCCCCACCAGACCCGCCTGCCACCGGTCCGCACGTGCCGCGCCAGCAGCAGGCCGAGGACTCCCGGCAGGGAGGCGTACAGCAGGATGCCGATGACTTCGGCGCCCATGGCGTCCACCGCGAGCGCCGAGCCGAAGAGGCCGAGCGCGCCCAGGACCGTCGCGCCGAACAGTACGAGGAGCAGCACCCGCACCGTGTTGAGCGGACGCGGAAGCTCTCGCCGCCGCGCACCTGCCGGCGCCGGACCCCCCGGAACCGGTATGCCACCGATAGCAGACATACGTGCCCCGACCCCCGGTGTCAGTGAGTGACATGACAGTCACTCACCCTAGGGTCGGGGCGCCGTCCGCGTCATGGGTCTCCGGGCCCAACATCGACCCCATGTGGGCCCCATGATGTGCCGTCGGCGAGGTCGGCCCACGGCCTCCGCGACGCCCGCGGTCGCCAGGGTCTTTCGTTTGGATCAGGCCGGATCAGGCCGGATCAGGGAGCGGGCTCTGGTGCGTGCGACCGCAAGGCGGAGGAGGGAGTCGACGCAGAGCGTCGGCGACCGACGGCAACGCGGCGAGCGTGCGTGCCGGACCCCGCGAGCCCGGCCCGATCCAAACGGAAGTCCCTAGCTCACGCGCCCGTCCAGCACCACCTTCAGACCATCCGTCAGATCCTGCGCGGACGGGGCCGATTCGCTGTCCATCAGCCACTGCACCATCACGCCCGCGAGCAGCGCCTGGCAGAACAGCCCGGCCACCCGCGCCCTCTCGGGGTCGGTCTCCGGATCGATGCCGAGCATGTTCTCGGCGAGCCCGTTGCGGCCCTCGCGCTGCGGGCCCGCGAGAGCCTTCCGCAGCTCCGGATCCTGGTCGATCCGGGAGATGACCTCCATCTGGAGCTGCCAGACGGGCCGGGTCCGCTCATAGCTGTCGATCACCCGTTCCCAGGTGTCGCGGAACTGCTCCAGCGGCGGCCGGGCTCCGTCGTCGCCGTCCGCGGCCTCGTCCGGCTGCTCGGTGAGCAGATCGCCCCACTCCTCCGTCACCTTGAGGAAGGCGAGGTTGAGCAGGGCCTCCTTGGAGCCGTAGTGGTAGCCGATGGAGGCGAGGTTCGTGCCGGAGGCGGCCACGATGTCGCGTGCCGTCGTCCGGGCGTACCCCTTCTCCAGGAGGCAGCGCTTGGCGCCTTCGAGCAGATCCTCACGATGTCCCATGAAAGCAGCGTACCCGGCATGCAGACGTTTGTGTAAGACGCACGTCTAGATGCCGGGTACGCGGGGCCCGAGGCCGTCAGTCGGTCAGGTTCACCGTGCGGGCCGAGGTGGCCCCGATCTCCGAGGAGATCTCGGCGAGCACCGAGGCCGGGACGTCGTCGTCGACGGTGAGGACGACCAGCGCCTCGCCGCCCGCGCCCGTCCGCGAGACCTGCATGCCCGCGATGTTCAGACCGGCCTCGCCGAGGATCCGGCCGACCGTGCCGACGACACCGGGGCGGTCCTCGTAGCGCAGCACCACCATGTGGTCGGCCAGCGCCAGGTCCACGTCGTACTCGCCGACGGCCACGACCTTCTGGAGGTGCTTGGGTCCGGCCAGCGTGCCGGAGACCGAGACCTCCTCGCCACCCGAGAGGGTGCCGCGGACGGTGACCACATTGCGGTGGTCCGGCGACTCGGAGCTGGTGGTGAGGCGGACCTCGACACCGCGCTCCTGCGCGAAGAGCGGGGCGTTCACATACGACACGGTCTCGTCGACGACGTCCTCGAAGACGCCCTTGAGCGCGGAGAGTTCGAGCACCTTGACGTCGTGCTGGGTGATCTCGCCGTAGACCTCGACATCGAGGCGGACCGCGACCTCGCCCGCGAGCGCGGTGAAGATCCGGCCGAGCTTCTCGGCGAGCGGCAGGCCCGGACGCACGTCCTCGGCGATCACGCCGCCCTGGACGTTGACCGCGTCCGGCACGAGCTCACCGGCGAGGGCCAGCCGGACGGACTTGGCGACCGCGATACCGGCCTTCTCCTGGGCCTCGTCGGTGGAGGCGCCGAGGTGCGGGGTGCAGACGACCTGGTCGAACTCGAACAGCGGGGAGTCCGTGCAGGGCTCCTTCGTGTAGACGTCGAGACCGGCGCCGGCGACCCGGCCCTCCTTGAGGGCGGAGGCGAGCGCCGCCTCGTCGACGATGCCGCCGCGCGCGGCGTTGACGATGCGCACGGAGGGCTTCACCTTGTGCAGCGCCTCGTCGCCGATCAGGCCGAGCGTCTCGGGGGTCTTGGGCAGGTGCACGGTGATGAAGTCTGCGACCTCCAGCAGCTCGTCCAGCGTGAGGAGCTTGACGCCCATCTGGGCCGCGCGTGCGGGCTGCACATAGGGGTCGTACGCGACGATCTTCATACCGAAGGCCGACATGCGCTGCGCGACCAGGACGCCGATGCGGCCGAGGCCGACGACGCCGAGGACCTTCTCGCTCAGCTCGACGCCGGTGTACTTGGAGCGCTTCCACTCGCCGTTCTTGAGGGCGGTGTTGGCCTGGGGGATGTTGCGCGCGGTGGCGATCAGCAGGCCGCAGGCCAGCTCGGCGGCGGTCACGATGTTGGAGGTCGGCGCGTTGACGACCATCACGCCGGCCTTGGTGGCGGCGGAGACGTCGACGTTGTCCAGGCCGACGCCCGCGCGGGCGACGACCTTCAGCTTCTTCGCGACGGCGACGGCCTCGGCGTCGACCTTGGTGGCGGAACGCACCAGGATGGCGTCGACATCGGCGATCGCGGGAAGGAGCTCGGCGCGGTCCGCGCCGTTGCAGTGCCGGATGTCGAAATCCGGACCCAGGGCGTCAACCGTGGCGGGCGACAGCTCTTCAGCGATGAGTACGACAGGTTTCGAGCTCACGTGAGTCCTCACAAGTCCAGTGCGGACGGCCGTCCCGACGGCCGCAGGCGGTGGAGGGGCTTGCCGCGTGGAAGACGCACGACACTGTGGGCCTGACGCGTGTATGTGTGGAGCAGTGTAGTCATGCGCCAGGAGGCTTTCTTCGCCCCGATGGAAGGATCACCCACATGGGGGTGGACGACTTGTACACACGTACGACGCCGCCTCTTCCAGCGGTGAAGCGGGGGAACGCCCCGGGGGCGGGTCCGCGGACCCGCCCCCGGGGCGCCGGTACTACGCGTCCTCGTCGTTGACCCAGCTCATGAGCTTGCGCAGCTCGCGGCCGGTGGTCTCCAGGAGGTGGTCGCTGTCCGCCTTCTTGTACTCGTTGTACTTGGGCAGACCGCTGTGGTACTCGGCCATCCAGTTCTTGGCGAAGGTGCCGTCCTGGATCTCCGCGAGGATCTTCTTCATCTCGGCCTTGGTGGCGTCCGTGATGATCCGCGGGCCGGTGACGTAGTCGCCCCACTCGGCGGTCTCCGAGATGGACCAGCGCATCTTCTCCAGGCCGCCCTCGTACATCAGGTCCACGATGAGCTTCAGCTCGTGCAGGCACTCGAAGTACGCGATCTCCGGCTGGTAGCCGGCCTCGGTGAGGGTCTCGAAACCGGCCTTGACCAGGGCGGCGGTGCCACCGCAGAGGACGGCCTGCTCACCGAACAGGTCGGTCTCGGTCTCCTCGGTGAAGGTCGTCTTGATGACGCCGGCGCGGGTGCCGCCGATGCCCTTCGCGTACGAGAGGGCGAGCGCCAGGCCGTTGCCCGAGGCGTCCTGCTCGACGGCCACGATGCACGGAACGCCGCGGCCCTCCTCGTACTGGCGGCGGACCAGGTGGCCTGGGCCCTTCGGGGCGACCATGCAGACGTCGACACCGGCCGGCGGCTTGATGAAGTCGAAGCGGATGTTCAGGCCGTGGCCGAAGAACAGCGCGTCGCCGTCCTTGAGGTTGTCCTTGATGGACTCCTCGTAGACCTGGGCCTGGATCGGGTCCGGGACCAGGATCATGATGACGTCGGCCTCGGCGGCGGCCTCGGACGGGGTCACCACGCGCAGGCCCTGCTCCTCGGCCTTGGCCTTGGACTTGGAGCCCTCGTGCAGACCGACACGGACGTCGACACCCGAGTCGCGCAGCGACAGCGCGTGGGCGTGGCCCTGGCTGCCGTAGCCGATGACCGCGACCTTGCGGCCCTGGATGATGGACAGGTCGGCATCGTCGTCGTAGAACAGCTCGGCCACTGGGTCTCTCCTTGGTGTGCAGGTGTTGCGTCCCACCGTACGGCGGGGTGCGTCAGATACGTTTTCGGGTCTCGCCATACGAGCGGCGAGGCGGCGGTGCCTAGGCGGTGCGGTCGAGGGCGCGCAGCGAACGGTCGGTGATCGAGCGCGCGCCGCGCCCTATGGCGATCGTGCCGGACTGGACCAGCTCCTTGATGCCGTACTGCTCCAGCATCTTGAGCATGGCCTCCAGCTTGTCGGCGCCGCCGGTCGCCTCGATCGTGACGGCCTCCGGGGAGACGTCCACGGTCTTGGCGCGGAACAGCTGGACGATCTCGACGATCTGGGAGCGGGTCTCGTTGTCGGCGCGGACCTTCACCAGGACGAGCTCGCGCTGGATCGCAGCGGACGGCTCGAGTTCGACGATCTTCAGGACGTTCACCAGCTTGTTGAGCTGCTTGGTCACCTGCTCGAGCGGCAGGTCCTCGACATTGACGACGATGGTGATGCGCGAGATGTCGGGGTGTTCGGTGGTACCGACCGCGAGCGAGTCGATGTTGAAGCCGCGGCGGGAGAACAGTGCGGTGATCCGGGCGAGGACACCGGGCTTGTTCTCGACCAGGACGGAGAGCGTGTGCTTGGTGGACATGGAGTCGGTCTCTCTCTGTCTCTCAGTCGTCTTCGTTGTCGCCGAAGTCGGGGCGGACCCCGCGGGCGGCCATGACCTCGTCGTTGGAGGTGCCGGCGGCGACCATCGGCCACACCATGGCGTCCTCGTGGACGATGAAGTCGATCACGACGGGGCGGTCGTTGACGGAGTTGGCCTCTTCGATGACCTTGTCCAGGTCGGCCGGGTCCTCGCAGCGGATCGCGTAGCAGCCCATGGCCTCGGACAGCTTGACGAAGTCCGGGACGCGGGTGCCCTTCGCCGGGACGCCCTCGGTGTCTGCACCGGAGTGCAGCACGGTGTTGGAGTACCGCTGGTTGTAGAACAGGGTCTGCCACTGGCGGACCATCCCGAGCGCGCCGTTGTTGATGATGGCGACCTTGATCGGGATGTTGTTGAGCGCGCAGGTGGTGAGTTCCTGATTCGTCATCTGGAAGCAGCCGTCGCCGTCGATCGCCCAGACCGTACGGTCCGGCATGCCGGCCTTGGCGCCCATCGCGGCCGGGACCGCGTACCCCATCGTTCCGGCGCCGCCGGAGTTCAGCCAGGTGGCGGGCTGCTCGTACTGGATGAAGTGCGAGGCCCACATCTGGTGCTGGCCGACGCCCGCCGCGAAGATCGTGCCCTCGGGGGCGAGCCGGCCGATGCGCTGGATGACCTGCTGCGGCGAGAGGCTGCCGTCCTCGGGCAGGTCGTAGCCGAGGGGGTAGGTCTCGCGCCAGCGGTTGAGATCCTTCCACCAGGCCGAATAGCGTGTCCGGGCGGCCTCGCCGACGTGCCCCTCGGTGTGCTCGGCCTGGACCGCCTGGACCAGATCGGCCAGGACCTCGCGGGCGTCACCCACGATCGGCACGTCCGCCTCGCGGTTCTTGCCGATCTCGGCCGGGTCGATGTCGGCGTGGACGATCTTGGCGTACGGGGCGAAGCTGTCCAGCTTGCCGGTGACGCGGTCGTCGAAACGGGCTCCGAGGGCGACGATCAGGTCGGCCTTCTGCAGCGCGGTGACGGCGGTGACCGCACCGTGCATGCCCGGCATTCCGACGTGCAGCGGGTGGCTGTCGGGGAATGCGCCGAGCGCCATCAGTGTGGTGGTGACGGGCGCTCCGGTGAGCTCTGCGAGGACCTTCAGTTCGGCGGTGGCCCCCGCCTTGATGACGCCGCCGCCGACGTACAGCACCGGGCGCCTGGCCTGCGTGATCAGCCTGGCGGCTTCGCGGATCTGCTTGGCGTGCGGCTTGGTGACCGGGCGGTAGCCGGGCAGGTCCAGGACGGGCGGCCAGCTGAACGTGGTCTGCGCCTGGAGGGCGTCCTTGGCGATGTCGACGAGGACGGGCCCCGGACGGCCGGTGGAGGCGATGTGGAAGGCCTCGGCGATCGTGTGCGGGATGTCCTCGGCCTTGGTGACCAGGAAGTTGTGCTTGGTGACCGGCATGGTGATGCCGCAGATGTCGGCTTCCTGGAAGGCGTCCGTTCCGATCGCCTTGGAAGCCACCTGGCCGGTGATCGCGACGAGCGGGACGGAGTCCATGTGGGCGTCGGCGATCGGCGTCACCAGGTTGGTGGCGCCGGGGCCCGACGTGGCCATGCAGACGCCGACCTTGCCGGTGGCCTGCGCGTACCCGGTGGCGGCGTGTCCGGCGCCCTGCTCGTGGCGGACCAGCACATGGCGGACGCGGCTGGAGTCCATCATCGGGTCGTACGCCGGCAGGATGGCGCCGCCGGGAATGCCGAATACCGTGTCGGCCCCCACCTCCTCGAGAGACCGGATGAGTGACTGCGCGCCCGTGACGTGCTCAACGGTGGCGGCGGGTGATCCGCCGTTACGGGCCCGCGGCTGGGGATGGTGGGCCCCGGTGGCCTGCTCGGTCATCGGCATTCTCTTCTCGAAGCTGAGGGTTTTTGCGGGTTTCTTGCGGGTACTTTGCGACGTTTTGCCTGGTGCCGGTGCAACAAAAAACCCCTCGTGCCGGGAGGCAAGCGAGGGGAGCGCGTCGGTGTGGTCTGCAGGGTCTCAACGAGGGACTCTGCTTCAGCCGACGCGCTTTCCAAGTACGAGAATTCGGGTGCGCATGGCAATGACCCTCTCTCCGACGCACGCAAGGTGTCAAGTGGGTGGGACGGGAGTCTCAGCATGTGAGCCGCTGAGGAGCGGGATCGAGCCGCCTGCCAGGACCGGCTGGGCGGTGGTGCTGCCGGGCACCGGAAACTCGCCGCGGGCCAGGGCGCGGCGCAGCCGGTACTCGTCGAGCGGCCCGGAGAAGGCCATCCCCTGGCCGTGCGTACAGCCCATGGCGCGCAGCGCGAGGACCTGCTCCGGTACGTCGACCCCGTCGGCGACGGACTGCATGCCGAGGTCGCAGGCGATGCGCAGGAGGCCGCTGGTGATCTTGTGCAGCCGGGCGGACTCCACGACTCCCTCGACAAGGCCGCGGTCCAGTTTCAGTACGTCGATGGGGAGCCGGCGCAGGGCGTTGATCGCGGCGTAGCCGCTTCCGAAGCCGTCGAGCGCGATACGGACGCCGAGGCGGCGCAGCGCGACGAGACGCTGTTCGAGTTCGTCGAAGGAGATGCGGGGGTCGCTGTCGGAGACCTCGATCATCAGGGCGCCGGAGGGCAGGCTGTGGCGGGTGAGCAGCGCCTCGACGGAGCTGAACGGCATGCCCTTGTCGAGGAGCCTGCGGGCGGGGAGCCGCACCGTGACGGAGACCGGGTGCCCGGCCCTGGACCGGTCGGCGGCCTGCTCGACGGCCTTTTCGAGGAGCCAGCGGCCGAGCTCGGCGGTGCGGTCGCTGTCGTCGGCGACGCGGAGGAATTCGGCCGGGGTGAACAGGATGCCCTGGGCGGAGCGCCAGCGGGCCTGGGCGGCGACGGAGGCGACGGTCCCGCTGGCGAGGTGCACGACGGGCTGGTGGAGCAGGGCGAACTCGCCGTCGCGCAGCGCGGTGCGCAGCCGGGCCGCCAGCTCGGAGCGGCGTACGACCTCGGCCTGCATCTGCGGGGCGTACAGCTCGACCCGGTCCTTGCCGCCCGCCTTGGCGCGGTACATGGCGAGGTCGGCGTTGCGCATGAGGTCGCTGGGGCTGATGCCGGGCTCGGCGAAGGCGACCCCGATGGACGCGGCGACCCGGACCTCGCCGACGCTGACGCCGACGCGGTAGGGCTGGGAGAGGGTGAGGCGCAGCCGGTCGGCGATCTCGTGGACCTGGCATTCCCGGGCGGACTGCTCGCGGGTGCCGTCGCCGAGGATGATGGCCGCGAATTCGTCGCCGCCGAGGCGGGCGGCGGTGTCTCCGGCCCGTACGGATTCGTGGAGGCGGCGGGCGGCCTGGATGAGGAGCTCGTCGCCCGCCTGGTGGCCGAGGCGGTCGTTGACCGCCTTGAAGCCGTCGAGGTCGATGAAGAGCACGGCGGTGCCGGGGTCGCCGGAGCGGCGGCCGCCGAGGGCCTGGCGGACCCGTTCGGTGAACAGCGCCCGGTTGGGCAGGTCGGTGAGCGGGTCGTGCTCGGCGTTGTGCTGCAACTGCGCCTGCAGCCGCACCCGCTCGGTCACATCGCGGCTGTTGAGGATCAGCCCGCCCTGGTGGCGGTTGACCGTGGACTCGACGTTGAGCCAGTCGCCCGTACCGGATCGGAACCGGCACTCGATCCGGGTGGTGGGTTCCTCGGCCGGCGGGGCGGCCAGGAACCGGCGCACCTCGTGGACCACCCGCCCCAGGTCGTCGGGGTGGATGATCGAGGAGAGCTCGGCGCCGACGAGGTCTTCGGCGTCGCGCCCGTACACGCCTGCGGCGGCGGGGCTGACGTAGCGCAGGACACCGGTGGGGGCGGCGATCATGATGACGTCGCTGGAGCCCTGCACCAGGGAGCGGAAGTGGTTCTCCTTCTGGGCCAGCTCCTGGGTGAGGGCGATGTTGTCGACGAGCATGATGCCCTGGCGGACGACCAGGGCGAGCACCACCGTGCAGCCGGTGAAGACCACCACGCGGTCCACTCGGCGGCCCTCGATGACGTTGTACAGGATGCCGAGCGTGCAGACGGCGCCGGCGAGGTACGGCGTCAGGGCCGCCAGCGATCCCGCGATGGGCCGGCTGGTCGGCCGCGGCGCGTCCCGAGGCGGTAAGGCGTGGTCCGGTGCGCCGCTCGCGCCCCAGGGCGCGTACGCGAGAAGCAGGGAGCCGGCGAACCAGCCCGCGTCCAGCAACTGGCCGGAGTGGTAGGTCTGGCGCAGCAGCGGGGAGGTGAACAGGGCGTCGGACAGGACCGTCAGGGCGAGGGCCGCGATGGCGGTGTTCACCGCGGAGCGGTTGACGTTGGCCCGCCGGAAGTGCAGGGCCAGCACCATGGAGACCAGCACGATGTCGAGCAGCGGGTAGGCGAGCGAGAGCGCCGCGCGGGCCACGCTCGCCCCCTCGGCGTCCGCGAGGTGCGCGGTGTGGGCGAGGGCGAGGCTCCAGGAGAGCGTGAGGAGCGATCCGCCGATCAGCCAGGAGTCCAGCGCGAGACAGACCCAGCCGGCCCGCGTGACGGGGCGTTTGGCGAGGACGAGCAGCCCGACGATGGCGGGCGGTGCGAAGCAGAGGTAGAAGGCGTCGGCGAGGGAGGGGCTGGGCACCTGGACCCCCAGCAGGACCTCGTACCAGCCCCAGACGGCGTTGCCCCCGGCGGCCATGAGCGAGGAGAGCGAGAACAGCAGCCAGGCGGGCCGGCACCGGTCACCGCGGGCCCGCGCGTAGAGGAAGCAGGAGACGGCCGCGACCGTCGCGGCGGCGCTGAGGCCGAAATCCCCCATGAACAGCGCAAGTTCCGTCGAACCCCAGCCGAGGGCGGCCCCGACCGCGTAACCACCGCAGACGAGGCCGAGCAGGACCTGCGATACCAGCGAGGAGGCGCCACCGACGGTCGACCGCCGGGAGAGGAGCGCGCCGAGGGCGCCGGCCGGCGCGCTCACCGTGGCGCACCCGGCGCCGGACGGGCCCGCACCCGGCGCTCCGCCGGTGCCCGGTCCGGGCTTCCCGCCGCCGCGATGTCCGGCGCACCCTCCCCCGAGCTCTCGGCTCCGCCGGGACAGGGCAGACCTTCCTGCCGTGCGGCCGGGCCCGTACGCGTACGTCCGGTGCGAGGAGGCCCCTCCGTCTCGCGGTCGCACGCATCGCAGTGCGCGACGCCCGCCCTGCGGGCGGGGGACGGGAAGACCCGAGCGGGCCCGATTCGCCGTCGACTGCCCCGCGGTGTCGGATCGTTCGCCCATCGGCCGTGCATCACCCGTCGCCCCCTCGCGTGTTGCGTCCTCCCCGGCGCCGTCCCTTCCTCCGGCGCAGCGCCCCTTTCGGGACGATACACCAGACCAGTCACGGAGGGACATAGCTTATCTACTCTCAGTGACGATCACGGGGATTGTCGGTACGGTGCGCATCCGAACCGCCCCGTAGCGTGGTCAGCCGGTGGTGCGTACGACGTTGCGCAGCGGCTCCCCCGCGGCGAACCGGCTCAGCTGCCCGGCCACCAGACGCTTGGCGCGCGGCAGGAACGCCGAGGTGCTGCCGCCCACATGAGGAGTGATCAGGACGTTCGGAGCGTGCCAGAGGGGATGGCCGGCGGGCAGCGGTTCCGGGTCGGTGACATCGAGAGCGGCGCGCAGCCGGCCGGACTCGAGTGCGAGCAGCAGCGACTCGGTGTCGACGACGCCGCCCCGTGCGACGTTCACGAGCAGCGCTCCGTCCGGCATCGCGGCGAGGAACTCCGCACCCACCAGCCCTTGTGTGGACGGGTTCAGCGGGGTGGACAGGACGACGACGTCGGCCTCGGGCAGGAGTGCGGGCAGGTCGTCGAGTGTGTGTACAGGGCCGCGTGCCGTTGTCCGCGCGGAGCGCGCGACGCGTGCCACTCGCGCGCACTCGAAGGGCGCGAGCCGGTCCTCGATGGCGGCACCGATCGATCCGTACCCCACGATCAGCACGGACTTGTCGGCGAGCGCGGGGTAGAAACCGGACCGCCACTCCTCCTCGTCCTGGCTGTGCACGAACCCGGGAAAACCGCGCAGCGAGGCGAGGATCAGGGCGAGGGCGAGCTCCGCGGTCGAGGCTTCGTGGACCCCCTTGGCGTTGCACAGCCGCACCCCGTCCGGCAACAGGCCGAGGCCCGGCTCGACATGATCGATGCCCGCGGTGAGCGTCTGCACGACCCGGACCCGCGCCATGCCGGCGAGCGGGCGGACCACGACCTCGGAACTCTTCATGTACGGCACGACATAGAAGGCGCAGTCGGCCGGGTCGGCGGGGTAGTCCGGCCCCCCGTCCCAGAAGCGGTAGGCGAAACCCTCGGGGAGTCCTTCGATCTCGTCGGCGGGAATCGGCAGCCATACGTCGGGGGTCTTCGTCGAAGTCATGGTCAGGAGGCTAATCGCCGGGAGGCTGCGCGCGGGACGGCGGTCGGCAGAGGTTACTTTGGGGTGCGTTGCGGTCCCGCGGCGGGGGCTGGGTCCCGTCTCCGACTGCCGTCGTCGCCCGCCGGGCGGCCGCGCGGCGTCCGGCGTGTGCGATCGCAAGGCGCCGAAGAGGTGCAGCGGAGCTACTTGGGTTTTCCGGCATCGCCGCGAGCGTGCGTGCCGGACGCCGCACGGCAGACGGCGGTTCGGCGGCGGGGCCCAGGAAGGGTTGGGGGAGTTGGAGCGCAGGAGTCTCGGTGCGGCGGCGCTCGCCGTGGGGGCGGTCGGTCTCGGCTGCATGCCGATGAGCTGGGCGTACAGCGCGTCGCAGCAACGCGGTGACCGTGCGTTGCGTGCAGTGCACGCCGCGCTCGACGCGGGCGTCCAACTGCTCGACACCGCCGACATGTACGGCCCCTTCACCAATGAGCTGCTGGTGGGACGGGCGCTGAAGGGCCGCCGGTCCGAAGCCTTCCTCTCCACCAAGTGCGGGCTGCTGGTGGGTGATCAGCACATCGTCGCCAACGGCCGTCCCGGTTATGTACGGCGGGCCTGCGACGCCTCGCTCCGGCGGCTCCAGACCGATGTGATCGATCTGTACCAGCTGCACCGGGCCGATCCCGAAGTGCCGGTCGAGGAGACCTGGGGCGCGATGGCAGAGCTGGTGACCGCGGGAAAGGTGCGGGCGCTCGGGCTCTGTGCGGTCGGGGCGCGGGCCTCGCGACGTCCGGGCGCCCGAAGGTATGACGAAACGATCCGTCAGCTGGATCGGGTGCAGCAGGTCTTCCCGGTGAGCGCGGTGCAGGCCGAACTCTCGGTCTGGTCGCCGGAGGCGCTGGAGTCGCTGCTCCCGTGGTGCTCGGCGCGGGGGGTGGGCCTGCTGGCGGCGATGCCTCTGGGAAACGGCTATCTGACGGGCACGCTGAGGCCGGGGGAGGGCTTCGAGCCGGAAGACCTGCGGGCCAGGCATCCGCGGTTCACGGCCGAGATGATGGCGGCGAACCAGCCCGTGGTGGCCGGGTTGCGGCGGATCGCCGAGCGGCACGGGGCGACCACGGCGCAGGTGGCGTTGGCCTGGGTGCTGCGGCAGGGACCGCATGTGGTGCCGGTACCGGGAACCAAGCGGGAGCGGTGGGCGGTGGAGAACGCGGGAGCGGCCGGGCTGGCCCTGACCGCGCAGGATCTGCTGGAGATCGCCCGGCTCCCCGCGGCGCGGGGGTCGTGGGACTGATTCCCCGTCACGCCCCGCCTTCGTGGCCGCCCAGCGGGGAAACCGGCGGGTGCGGGCAACCTGGGGCGGTCGCGCGGTGTAAGAGACAGTAGTCGGATGGCCGTCGAAGGGATCGGTGCTGTGCGCGGTGTTCTGTTCGGATCTGCACGAGGCTCTTCGGGGCATCGGGAGCGTCGGGGGCGGCGCCGGCGCGGCGAGGTGCGCCGGGGAACGGCGGCCGCGCTGGCGGCGGGCGCGCTCCTGCTGACCGCGGGCTGTTCCCCGGGGGACGGTCCCGGCAGCGCGGCGGGCGTCGGCGGCCTGCCGCCGTCCCGCCCCTCCGCCGCCTCGGACCCGGCGCCCTCCCCGTCCCCGTCGGTCGCCCCGCCGCCCGCGAAGGGCTCGGTCGAGGTGGTCTCCACGCTCACGGAGGGTCTCCACTCGCCGTGGGGGCCGGCGGAGCTGCCCGGCGGCGACCTGCTGGTCTCCTCGCGCGACAAGGGCACGATCACGAGGATCGACGGGAAGAGCGGGAAGAAGACCCTGCTGGGCGCCGTGCCCGGGGTGTCGCCCGGCGGGGAGGGCGGGCTGCTGGGCATCGCGGTCTCCCCCGCGTACGGCTCGGACCATCTGGTGTACGTGTACTTCACGACCGCGTCCGACAATCGCATCGCGCGCCTGCAGTACGACGAGAACGGTACGACGCCCGGCCGGCTGCTGGGCGCGCCGGACACGATCCTGCGGGGCATCCCGAAGGGCTCGGTCCACAACGGCGGACGGATCGCCTTCGGCCCGGACCACATGCTGTACGCGGGCACCGGGGATACGGGGGACGACGGGCTCGCGCAGGACAAGAAGTCCCTGGCCGGAAAGATCCTGCGGATGACCCCGGACGGCCGGCCGCTGCACGGCAACCCGGAGGCCGACTCCGTCGTGTACTCGTACGGGCACCGCAATGTGCAGGGGCTGGCCTGGGACGGGCAGAAGCAGCTGTGGGCGTCCGAATTCGGACAGGACACCTGGGACGAGCTGAACCGGATCGTGCCGGGTGGGAACTACGGCTGGCCCGAGGCCGAGGGCAGGGCGGGAAAGAAGGGCTTCATCGATCCCGTGGCACAGTGGAAGACGTCCGAGGCGTCCCCGAGCGGGATCGCCTTCGCCAAGGGTTCGATCTGGATGGCAGGCCTGCGCGGAAAGCGGCTCTGGCGGATTCCGCTGTCCGGCAGGGCGGACGGGGAACCGGTGGCGGCCCCTCAGGCGTTCCTGGAAGGAAAATACGGCCGTCTGCGTACCGTGCTCGCCGCGGGCGGCGACAGGCTCTGGCTCGTCACGAGCAATACGGACACGCGTGGCACCCCGAAGCCGGGAGACGACAGGATCCTGGTGCTGCAGGTGCGGTAGCGGCCACGGCAGGTGAAAGGGCGTACAGCCGGTGTTCAACTTCTTCGAGGAACTCTTCGCACCGGGCCGCAAGCATGCCGCCGAGGAGCAGAAGCGGCTGGAGCTGTCCCGGGTGGATCTGGGCATCGGCGACCCGGGGCGCGGACCGATAGACCTGGCCTCCGGAAAGGTGACCGTCAGGGCGCCCGGTGCCGATGCCGGCGGCGGCGACGTTGCCGACGGCGGCAGCGCCGCGGGCTCCGCCGGCGGCCGGGCGGCGGATCGTGGCGCCCTGCCCGGCCGGGGCGGGGCGGCCGACGCCCCCAGAATCGCCGAAACCCCCGGGGAGGTCGCCGCCGGCCTCGGGGAGGCGTCCGGGCCGGGTTCGCAGGCCGGACCGGAGACCGGGCCGCGGACCGGGCCGGAGGACGTACCGGAGAACGGACCGCAGGCCGGTCGGGAGGACGGGCCGGGGACCGCTCCGGAGGAGGGGCCGCGGAACTGACCGCAGGACCGACCGCGTGCCCGGCCTGGCCGGGGCCTTGAAGGGCCGGGGCGGCCGGCCGGTGGCGGCGCTGCGTCAGGGAGTGTTCCGGGCGGGGTAGAGGCGGAGCCGGTGGGCCAGTGCGGCCGCCTCTCCGCGACTGGAGACGCCGAGCTTGGCGAGGATGTTGGAGACGTGCACGCTCGCGGTCTTGGGTGAGATGTAGAGCTCCTCGGCGATTTTGCGGTTGGTGTGACCGGCGGCGACCAGCCGGTGCACGTCCTGTTCGCGTCGCGTCAGTCCGAAGGACTCCACGGCCGCCGCGGCAGCCTCGCGCAGGTCGTCTGCGGTCCGCTCCCGGCCCCCGGCCCCGTCACCGTGCTCGGCGGGGACGGTGACGGCGTCCGGTGCCTCGTGGCCGGGGCCGTGGGCCGGGGCCCGGTCCGGCGCGGTGAGGGCGATACGGGCACGGCCGGCCAGCAGCTCGATGGTCTCGGTCAACGGATGTGCGCCGAGCCGCCCGGCGGCGCGGTGGGCGTCGCGCAGCAGGGTGGTGGCCGCGGACCGGTCGCCCGAGGCGACGAGGAGCGCCTCGGCCCAGCGGAGACGGATCTGTGCCAGCTCGTACGGGCGGTGCAGGGGGGCGAAGACGGTGGCGGCGCGGGACCAGTGGTCGGGGGTGTCGAGCCCCTCGGCACGGGCCAGTTCGGCATCGACCAGGACACCGTGGGCGGCCCAGATGGGGATGAGCATCGGCAGCCGCTTGAGGTGGGTGCGGATGGCCGCGAGGATCGCGGGCCGGCCGCGGTCGGCGGCGGGCAGCCCCCGGGCGTCGGCCTCGGCCGCGGCGGCGGCATGGAGCAGCGGCAGGGCGTACCGCTGGGTGCCGGGCGGGAAACCCTGTTCCGACTGCCCCTCGAACTCGGCCCGCGCCTCGGCGAGCCTGCCCCGCTGCGCGGCGAGGGTCACGGCATGGCGTACCGGGGTGATGAAGTGCTGGGGCTGCGGGTCACGCGAGCCGAAATGACGTCGGGTCAGGGCGAGTTGCAGCTCGGCCTCGGCCAGGTCGCCCTGGGCGAGGGCCAGTTCGGTGCGGCGTGAGGCGACGAGCCCCTGCGCCTTGCCGGACTGGGCGGCACGTGCCGCCGCGTCGGTGGTGGCCCGGCTCTCGTCCCAGTGGCCGAGGGAGAAGAGCGAGGCCGCCTGGTTGCAGCGGACCCACGCCTCCATGTCCGCGACGCCGTGGCTGCGGCTCGTCTCGATGCCGTGGTCGGCGGCGGCCACGGCCTCCAGGGAGCGGCCCATGGATTCGAGGGTGGAGGGGAGATTGATGCCGGCCCGGCTCATGATGCCGACCAGGTGCAGTTCGTCGGCGCGGTCGCGGACGGCGTACATCTCCGCGATGCCCTCGTCGACGCTGCCCGCGTCGGCGGTGAGCCAGCCGCGGGTGAGCCTGGCGTGCAGTTCGATGTACTCGTCGCCGACGAGCTGGGCGTACTCCACGGCCCGGTCGACGGCGACCAGCGTCTCGGCGCCGGGGCGGTGCAGGGCGCCCCATCCCGCCACGCTCATCAGGACGTCGGCATGGACGACGGACGGAGGCAGTCCGCGGACGAGCTCCTGGGCGTTGGTCAGTTCCTGACGGCCGTCGCCCCGGGCGAGGTCCTGCATCAGCCGGGAGCGCTGGACCCAGAACCAGGCGGCGCGCAGCGGGTCGTCCTCGCCGTCCAGGACACGCATGGCCTTCTTGGCGATGGTCAGGGCGCGTTCGCGGTCGCCGCCGAACCGGGCGGCGACGGTGGCCTCCGCCATCAGGTCGAGATAGCGCAGCGGGGTGGCGTCGGGGTCGCAGCCGCACACCGGGTAGCTCTCGGCGTAGTCGATGGGGCGCAGGGTGCGGCGCACGTCGTCGGGGGCGTCGTCCCACAGCTCCATCGCCCTTTCCAGTAGGCGGAGTTGTTCGGAGAACGCATAGCGGCGACGGGCCTCGACCGAGGCTTTCAGTACGGCGGGCAGGGCCTTGGCCGGATCGTGCGCGCCGTACCAGTAGCTGGCGAGCCGGGTGGCGCGTTCCCCGGCGCGGACGAGGGTGGGGTCGACCTCCAGGGCTTCCGCGTAGCGCCGGTTGAGCCGGAAGCGCTCGCCGGGCAGCAGATCGTCGCTGACGGCCTCGCGGACCAGGGAGTGCCGGAAGCGGTAGCCGCTGCCCTCCGGGGTGGTGAGCAGCAGATTGGCGCCGACGGCCGCCCGCAGGGCCTCGATGAGTTCGTCCTCGGCGAGCCGGGCCACCGCGGCCAGCAGTCCGTACTCGACGGTGGAACCGCCCTCGGCGACGATCCGGGCGATCTTCTGGGCGTCCTCGGGAAGGGCTTCGACCCGGACGAGCAGGAGGTCGCGCAGCGAGTCGGAGAGCCGGGACCGGTCGCCGCTCTCCAGGCTGCGGGCGAGTTCCTCGACGAAGAAGGCGTTGCCGTCGGACCGTTCGAAGATCTCGTCCACGAGGGTGGCCTCGGGGGTGGTGGCGAGGATGCCGGTGAGCTGGCGGCGGACCTCTGCGCGGTTGAAACGGGCGAGTTCGATCCGGTGGACGGCACGGAGCCGGTCCAGTTCCGCGAGGAGGGGGCGCAGGGGGTGGCGGCGGTGGATGTCGTCGGAGCGGTAGGTGCCGATCACGACGAGGCGGCCGCTGCGCACGGTGCGGAAGAGGTACGCGAGGAGATGGCGGGTGGAGGCGTCGGCCCAGTGCAGGTCCTCCAGGACGAGGACGACGGCGCGCTGTGCGGAGATGCGCTCCAGGAGCCTGGCGGTGAGTTCGAAGAGGCGGGCGGTGCTGTGCTCGTCGGTCGCGTCCCGGTCGGCCTCGCCGAGTTCGGGGAGCAGCCGGGCCAGTTCGCCCTCCTGCCCGGCGCAGGCGGTGGCCATCTCGTCGGGCAGGGTGCGGCGCAGGGCGCGCAGGGCGGTGGAGAACGGGGCGTAGGGCAGGCCGTCCGCGCCGACCTCGACGCAGCCGCCGACGGCGACAACGGCCTCGCGCCGCACCGCCTCGGTGAGGAATTCCTCGACCAGCCGGGTCTTGCCGACACCCGCCTCGCCGCCGATGAGCAGCGCCTGCGGCTCGCCGCCGGAGCCGTCGGCCCGGCCCGAGCCCTCGCCGGTCGCACGGGTGAGGGCGTCGACGAGCGAGGCGAATTCATCTGCGCGGCCGACGAACACGGGACTGACGGACCTGGTCTCCACGTCGCCGAGCATCGCACACGGGTCCGACGGTGCGGGCCGCGGAATCGGATCGTCCGGCATCGCGCGGCCCCCGCACGGCCGCTACGCGGCGTGGGCGAACCGGTTCCGGTCCGTACTCACCGGCCCCTCGGCCTCCTTGCTCGCGGCATCACGGGCGGCTCTGCGCGCGGTCCGGCGAGCACGGCGGGCCTGCCCGGCGAGCCGCTCCTGCTCGGCCCAGCGCCGCAGTTCGGCCTCGTGCAGCTTGTGGAGTTCGAACGTGAACATGTGATTCTCCCGGAGGACGACGACCCGTCGGGGCCTGGGGGCGGCAGTGCTTCTGCCGTGCCCCCACTGTCGTCTCCCAGGGGGTGCCCCCGCATCGGGCGAGTTCCGCATCTTCGCGGTGCGGGGGGCCTTAGCCGGGCGCGGGCCCCACCGCATACGGGCCGGGACCGCACCGGCGGATGCCTTAGACGGCGATGGGGCGGCGTGTACTCACCGGGTGGCGCCCGTGGTCGGCAGGGGCACGATGAGGTCGAAGTACATGCCGACGGAGATCACCGCACCGAGGACGCCGAGCGCGATGCCGGCGGTCGCGACGGCGCGCACCCAGCCGGGCTGCGGGTGCGGGGAGGGTGCGCCGAAGGCCGGGCGGACCAGGGCGAAGATGCCGACCAGCAGGGCGAGCAGCGCGAAGAGGCCGTTGACCAGGGCCGTGGAGTGCCAGGCATCGCCGTAGATCTCGGAGATCTGCTGGGCCGCGGTGCCGCCGGACGAGGTCTTGATCTGCCCGATCAGGGTCTCGCGCTCGGCAACGACCTTGCCGGTCCAGGACCCGGTGAGCGCGACGACACCGAGACCGGCGGCGGCGACGGCCGCGGCGGCCGCGCCGAGGCCGGACGGCTTCTTGCCGGAGCCCTCGGAGTCGAGATCGTCGAGGTCGTCGAGGTCGAGGTCGTCGGAACCGGAGTCCTCGGAAGAGGTCTCACCGGAACGGGCCTCTTCGGAACCGGAGTCCTCGGAGCCGGCTTCTGTGCGTCCGGCGTCCGGGGCGGTGCCCGCTCCGTCGTCGGCCGGTGCGGACTCCTTCCCGGCTTCGGCCGCCCCCTTGCCGAGGCCGACGGCCGCGTCCTCGGCCGCGGCCTCCTCGACGCCGGGAGCGGCGGGGCCGGTGGGAGAGGTGGGGTTTGCGGGGGTCCTGGAGTTCATGTCCCGCACGCTAGGCGGGGCAGATGAGAACCCTCTTAACGCGCCCGGCCCCGGCCGGTGCGACCAGCCGGTCCCCGGGGCGTCAGGCGTTCCGTGCCCGCCACTCCGGGGCCAGCACGGACCAGATCTCCGTGTCGTGCCGCTCGCCGCGGTACAGGTAGCTCTGGCGGAGCACCCCGTCGCGCGTCATGCCGAGCCGCTCGGCCACGGCGACGCTGCGGGTGTTCGCGGCGGAGGCGTCCCACTCCACGCGGTGCATGCCGCGCTCGTAGACCGCCCAGTCGATCAGCTTCCGTGCCGCCCGGGTGATCAGGCCGCGCCCCTCCGCCGCGGGTTCCAGCCAGCAGCCGACCTCGCAGTTGCCCGACTCCGCGTCGAAGATCCGGAACAGGACGCCCCCGACGAGCGTCCCGTCCAGCCAGATGCCGTAGAGCCGCCCCGTGTCGGCCGCCTGCTTCTCCGCGTAGGACCGGAGCACGGCGCGCGCCGAGTCCAGATCGGTGGCGAGGGAGGCGAGGGGGATCCAGGGGTCGACGAGTTCGCGGGCCCGGTCCATGTGGGCGAGGAACTCCGCCGCCTGCCAGATCTCCAGCGGCCGCAGTTCCGCTCCGTCGTCGCCCAGGGGTATCGCGAACATCATGCTCCTTCTCGGACCGCTTCCACCGCGTGCGCGGCCTGCGGAACCTCCGTCGGTTGTGCTGCCTGCGGGATCTTCGCATGCTGTTCGGGAGGTTCGATGCTGATTCGCGGCAGCCGCCGGTCCAGCCAGCCCGGCAGCCACCAGTTCGCGCCGCCCAGCAGATGCATCAGGGCGGGAACCAGCAGCGTACGGAGGACGAACGCGTCGAGCGCCACGGCCGCCGCCAGCGCGATGCCGAACATGGCGATGACCCGGTCCCCGCTGAGGACGAACGCGAGGAAGACCGAAATCATGATCACGGCCGCGGAGTTGATCACACGGCTGGTTTCGGCGAGGCCGACCCGGACCGCCCGTCTGTTGTCACCGGTCTCCCGCCACTCCTCGTACATCCGCCCCACCAGGAACACCTGGTAGTCCATGGAGAGCCCGAAGAGCACGGACACCATGATCACCGGCAGGAACGGTTCGATGGGCCCGGAGCTGCCCAGCCCCAGGAGTTCGCTCCCCCATCCCCACTGGAAGATCGCGACGACGACACCGAACGAGGAGGCGACGGCGGCCACATTCATCGCGGCCGCCTTCAGCGGGATGCCGATCGACCGGAAGGCCAGCAGCAGAAGCAGGCAGCCGAGCCCTATGACGACGCCGATGAAGAGCGGGAGCTTGCCGATCACGACCCGGGCGAAATCGTCGTAGCCGGCCGTCACCCCGCCCACATGGGCCCGGAGCGAGGTGTTCGCCTCGGCCTGCGGGAGGACGTCCGTACGCAGCCGGTCGACGAGCGCGCTGGTCTCCTGCGACTGCGGCGACGACGTCGGTACGACGGTGACGAAGGCCGCACTGCCGCTGCTGCTGTACGTGACCGGGCCGACCGAGGCCACGCCGTCGGTCGTCCGCAGCGTGGCCGGAAGGCCGTCCATCGCGAGCCGGCCGCCCGCGTCGTCGACCTGTGCGGCGATCGTCAGCGGGCCGTTGACGCCCGGCCCGAAACCGTCGGCCAGCAGGTCGTACGCCTGCCGGGTGGTCGACGAGGAGGCGTTGTTGCCCTGGTCGGCGGTGCCCAGGTGCAGGGAGAAGGTGGGCAGCGCGAGCACCAGCATCACCACGACGGCGAGCGAGCCGAGCAGCTTGGGGTGGCGTTCGACGAAGGCGGACCAGCGGGCGGCGAAGCCGGTGGGCAGTTCCGGCCGCGGCCCGTGCTCGGCGAGCCTTCTGCGCTCGCGCCGGCTCAGCGCCCGCATGCCGATGAAGGACAGCAGGGCGGGCAGCAGGGTCACGGACGCGGCCACGGTCAGGACGACCGTGAGCGAGGCGGCGATCGCCACGCCGTTGAGGAAGCCGAGCCGCAGGATCAGCATGCCGAGCAGCGCGATACAGACGGTGGCCCCGGCGAAGACGACGGACCGCCCGGTCGTCACGACGGCGTTCTGCGCCGCCTCGGTGACGGTCATGCCTCTGCGCAGTCCGCTGCGGTGGCGGGTGACGATGAACAGGGCGTAGTCGATACCGACGCCGAGCCCTATCAGCATGCCCAGCATGGGGGCGAAGTCGGCGACGGTCATCGCATGGCCGAGCAGCGCGATGCCCGCGTAGGCCGTGCCGACGGAGACGAGGGCGGTGGCGATGGGCAGCATGCTGGCGGCGAGCGAGCCGAAGGCGAGGAACAGGACGACCGCTGCCACGACGACCCCGATGACCTCGCTGAAGTGGGCGGTCGGCGCTTCGGTGAGGGCGATGGCCGAGCCGCCCAGTTCCACCTGGAGGTGGTCGCCGGCGGCCTCCTTCGCGGTGTCGACGACGGCCTGGGCCTGCTGCGCCGGGATGTCCTCGGTCTGCCGGTCGAAGGTGACCGTGGCGTAGGCGGTGCGCCCGTCCTCGCTGATCTGTCCGGCGCCGGACGCCCCGTACGGGCCGGTGACGGCGCCGACGCCGGGGAGCTCCTCGACCGCGTGGAGCGTGCGGGTCATCGTCTGGCGGACGTCGGCGGCCCGCACGGTGGAGTCGGTGGTGTGCCAGACGATGGTGTCGGTGTCACCGCCCAGCTCCGTGAAATTGCTCTTGAGGAGGTCGGCGGCCCGGCCGGCCTCCGTACCGGGCACGTCGTAGTTGTTGGAGTACGCGGAGCCCGCGAAGCCCGCCGCGGTGGCTGTGCCGCCGAGGGCGAGGAGCCAGATGAGAACGGCGACGAGACGGTGCTTGATGCACCAGCGGGCAATGGCAGCCAACGGATGTGCTCCCTGCTGGTTCGTGGTTCCTCAGCGGGACAAAACATAAATTACCCGCACAGAGCGCATGACCTGAGAACTGCCACTCTCGCAGCCGTTGGTGATCCTTTGTCCCTTTCGTGGCCATACTCACAGAGGCTTCCGGACTCGCGGGGGCGTCCTCCGGGACTCGCGGGGGCGTCCGCACCCCCAGGGCTTCCGGGCGCTCCACGGCCTCCGGCGGGGGCGCCGCTGTGCGGCATGCGGCGCCCCCGCCGCCCGGACACGCCAGGTCAGCCGGAGACGCTCGCCCGGCCGTTCTCGATGTGCCCCATCAGCCGGCGCCGGTAGACATCGTCCCCGTCGACCGTGACGGCCAGGTCGTACCAGCCGTGCGCGTCGGCCGCCGAGTGCACGACCGTACGGCTGCGTCCGGGCTTGACCTTGACCGTACGGGTCCAGTCCCGCAGGTCCGCCTCGTCGACGTATCCCAGCGGCCGTACGGTGAAGGTGAGGGTGGTGCGTCCCGTGTTGCGCAGGGTGAGATGCAGATCGCGCTCATGCGCGTCGACCCGCGAGGCGACCTCGGCCCCGGCCGCGGCGCCGCCCTTCGCGGGCCCGGCGAACTCGCGCCGGAAGCCGTTCGGCCCGGTCACGGTGAACCGGTACGCCGCACCGGTGAGCGGCACCGTCCACTGCGCCGTGCCCCGCACGTCCCGGTGCTGCGGTACGGGGAACTCCCCCGCGTACGGATACAGCGCGAAGTGCGCGGACGAGCGTCCCGTATTGCTGAGGACCACCTTGACCGCCCCGTCCACCAGCGTCGCCCGGGCTTCCGGCTGGTACGGCAGCGCGCGGGCCGGACGCGCCCCGGGCTCCTGTACGGGCATGTGCTGCACGAGCGGCGGCTTGGGCGCCCAGCGCCCGCTGAACGGCGGGATGGCGCCGGGCTGCTCCACGTCGGGCCGGCGCCGCGCGTGCTTGAAGTCGAAGGCAGAGGTCAGATCCCCGGTGACGGTACGCCGCCAGTTGCTGATGTTCGGCTCCTTCACCCCGGTCCAGCGCTCCAGGAAGCGGATCACGGAGGTGTGGTCGAAGACCTCGGAGCAGACGTAGCCGCCCACGGTCCACGGCGACACGACGAGCAGCGGCACCCGCATCCCGAGACCGGTGGGCTTGCCCTCCCACTGCTCCTCGGTCACCTCGGGCGGCGCGACCGGCGGCGGGACGTGGTCGAAGAAGCCGTCGTTCTCGTCGTAGTTGATGAAGACGGCGGTGTGCCGCCACACATCCGGGTGCTTGCCCAGCGCGTCGAGGACCTTGTAGACGATCGTCGCGCTGTGGATCGGCGAGGAGACGCTCGGGTGCTCGGAGTCGACGGCCGACGGCACCAGGTAGGAGACCTCGGGCAGCGTGCCCGCCGCCACGTCCTTCGCGAACTCGTCGGCCAGCGTTCCGGTCTCCACGCGGCGCAGCGCGCGCTCGAAGAGCCTGCGCTCCTTCTTGTCCAGGGTGGCGACACCCTCTTCGAGCAGACCGAACAGCCGCTCCCGCTCGGGGGCGCCCGCTCCCCGCACCGCCGCGTAGAACGACTCCATGTACGTATGGCCGCCGGTCTTCGCCAGCGCCTTGCGGGCGACCGCCTTGAAGGTGGCGAAGAACTCGATCTGGTTGTCGGTGAAGTTCTCCCACTCGGTGTACGTACGCCAGCTCCGCCCGGCCTTCTCCAGCCGTTCCGCGTACGTGCTCCAGCCGTAGCCGGGGTGCGTGCCCTCGTCGTACGCGTCGTTCCCGACGGCCCGCTTGCCGTTCGGCTCGTTGCCCGTCTTCCCGCTCCACAGGTGGTTGCGGTTGGGGCTGGTCGAGGAGTGGATGGAGGAGTGGTAGGCGTCGCAGACCGTGAAGGTGTCGGCCAGTTCGTAGTGCAGCGGGATGTCGCGGCGGTCGTAGTACGCCATGGTGGCGGCCGTCTTCGCGGACACCCAGCCGTTCATCCACCCCCCGGCCCACGCCTTGCCGCCACCGCTCCAGGAGTGGTCGAGCGCGCCGATGTACTGGAGGTCCTTCTTCTGCGCCTCGGCCGCGTCCCGCACGGGGAACGGCAGCACGGAGGTGCCCAGCGGAGCCGGCTGTTCGAAGACCGGCTTGCCCGAGGGCAGCTCGACGGCGTTGCGGTCGCCGAAACCGCGCACCCCCCGGAGCGTGCCGAAGTAGTGGTCGAAGGAACGATTCTCCTGCATGAGGATCACCACATGCTTGATGGCTCCGAGTCCGCCGCCGGACCCCGCCGAGTGCGCCGGCTGTGCGGCGATCGCTGCCTGCAGCGACGGCGGCAGCAGCGATCCCGCCGCCGCGGCGCCGAGCGCACCGCCGCCGAGCGCGAAGAGCCGTCGCCGTGAAATGTCCGTGGTCAAATGAGCCTCCCGAGTCCGGTCGTACAGGACGGGAAACTAATCACGCCAGGTGGCGCCGGGAAGGATTTCGTACGGCCCCGTGGTGAACGTCCAACAGGTCGGCCGGGAAAGTCCAACCGCTCTCCCGGCCCCCGGGACCGCCGTCACACCCCGATCACCCGCAGCGCACCCCACAGCGCCACCGTCGACACAACCAGCGTCGCCGGTACGGTCAGCAGCCCGAGGCGGGTGAAGTGGCCGAGGTCGGGCGCGGCACCGTGGGTGTGCAGGATGCGGCGCCAGAGCAGGGTGGCGAGCGAACCGACGTAGGTGAGGTTCGGGCCGAGGTTCACGCCGATCAGGGCGGCGAGCAGCGGGCCCGGACCGGCTGCCGCGACCACCGGGAGCAGGGCGAGGATCGCGGGCAGGTTGTTGATCAGGTTGGCGAGCACGGCCGCCACCGCGGCCACCGCCAGCAGCGCGGGAAGTGACGGGCCGCTTGGCAGGAAGGCGCCGAGGCCGGCACCGAGGCCGTTGCCGACCACGGCCTCGACCACGACCCCCAGCGCGAGAACGAACAGGCAGAACAGCGGGTTGGCGGAGCGGACAAGGCCCTTGACGGTGGTCTCGCGCTTCACCAGCGCGCGGACGGCCAGCACCCCGGCGCCCGCCAGCGCCGCCCACAGCGGGTCCGCGCCCGCGAACGAGGTGGCGACGAATCCGCCCAGGGTCAGCGCGAGGACGACGAGCGTGAAGACGGGGACGCCCGGACGGGCCTTCTCCGGATTCGGCGGATACGCGCCCGCCGCCAGGTCGGCGGCGAAGACGCGGCGGAAGACGACGTACTCGACGGCGATGGCGGCCAGCCACGGCAGGGCCATCAGCGCGGCGAAGCGGGTGAAGGAGAGGCCGCTCGCGGTGAACGCCAGGAGGTTGGTGAGGTTGGAGACCGGCAGCAGCAGGGACGCCGAGTTGGCCAGGTGCGCGCAGGCGTAGACGTACGGGCGGGGGCGGGCGCCGACGCGGGCGGCGGTGGCCAGGACGACGGGGGTCAGCAGCACCACGGTCGCGTCCAGGCTGAGCACGGCGGTGGTCACGGAGGCGACGGCGAAGACCCCGCCGAGCAGGGGGCCGGTCCGCCCGCCGCAGACCCGGGCGACCAGTTCACCCGCGGCCGTGAACAGCCCCTCGTCCGCGCAGAGCTGCGCCAGGACCAGGATCGCCGCGAGGAACCCGACGACCGGCAGCAGGCTGCCCACCTGCTCACGGGCCTGCTGCCACGGGACCGCACCGGCCACCGTCACCAGCACGGCCACGGGTACGGCGGCGGTCGCCTCCGGCAGCCCCCGGGGGCGTACGACGGCGAAGGCCAGCACGACGAGCAGGAGCCCGACGGAGACGATCTCGGCGGTGACAGTGTTCAGCGGACTCTGGACTCTCCGGATGGGTGAAGGGGCGGCGCACCCGGCTCACGGGTGCGCCGCCCCTTCACGGACGTACGGAAACCGCCCCCTCAGGGGGACGGGATCAGCCCTCGACGCCGAGCTTCTCCAGGATCAGCTCGCGCACCCGGGCCGCGTCCGCCTGGCCGCGGGTGGCCTTCATGACCGCGCCGACGAGCGCGCCCGCCGCCGCGACCTTGCCGCCGCGGATCTTGTCCGCGACGGCCGCGTTGGCGGCGATGGCCTCGTCCACGGCCGCGCCCAGCGCGCCCTCGTCGGAGACGACCTTCAGGCCGCGCTTCTCGACGACGGTGTCCGGGTCGCCCTCGCCCGCGAGGACGCCCTCGATGACCTGGCGGGCCAGCTTGTCGTTGAGGTCGCCCGAGGTGACGAGCTCGGCCACTCTGGCGACCTGCACCGGGGTGATCGGCAGCTCGTCGAGGCCGCGGCCGGTCTCGTTGGCGTTACGGGCCAGCTCGCCCATCCACCACTTGCGGGCCTGGTCCGAGGGGGCGCCCGCGTCGGTCGTGGCGACGATCAGGTCGACCGCGCCCGCGTTGAGGATGGACTGCATGTCGTGCTCGGAGACACCCCACTCCTCCTTCAGCCGCTTGCGGCGCAGCCGCGGCAGCTCGGGGAGGCCCTTGCGGAGCTCCTCGACCCACTCGCGGGCCGGGGCGACCGGCACCAGGTCGGGCTCGGGGAAGTAGCGGTAGTCCTCGGCGTTGTCCTTGATGCGGCCGGCCGTGGTCGAGCCGTCCTCCTCGTGGAAGTGCCGGGTCTCCTGCACGATCGTGCCGCCCGAGCTCAGCACCGCGGCGTGGCGCTGGATCTCGAAGCGGGCGGCGCGCTCGACGGAACGCAGCGAGTTCACGTTCTTCGTCTCGGAGCGCGTACCGAACGTCTCGGTGCCGTTGGGGCGCAGCGACAGGTTGACGTCGCAGCGCATCTGGCCCATCTCCATCCGGGCCTCCGACACACCGAGCGCCTTGATGAGCTCGCGCAGTTCGGCGACGTACGCCTTGGCGACCTCGGGGGCGCGTGCGCCCGCGCCCTCGATCGGCTTGGTGACGATCTCGATGAGCGGGATGCCGGCACGGTTGTAGTCGAGCAGGGAGTGGGACGCGCCGTGGATACGGCCGGTGGCACCGCCGACGTGGGTCGACTTACCGGTGTCCTCCTCCATGTGGGCGCGCTCGATCTGCACCCGGAAGATCTCCCCGTCCTCCAGCTGGACGTCCAGATAGCCGTTGTAGGCGATCGGCTCGTCGTACTGGGAGGTCTGGAAGTTCTTCGGCATGTCCGGATAGAAGTAGTTCTTCCGGGCGAAGCGGCACCACTCGGCGATCTCGCAGTTCAGCGCGAGACCGATCTTGATGGCGGACTCGACGCCGATCTCGTTGACGACCGGCAGTGCGCCGGGCAGGCCGAGACAGACCGGGCAGGTCTGGGAGTTGGCGTCCTGCTTGAGCTCGGTGGAGCAGCCGCAGAACATCTTGGTCTTGGTGCCGAGCTCGACATGGACCTCCAGGCCCATGACGGGGTCGTAGGACGCGAGCGCGTCCTCGTACGACACCAGGTCGGTGACAGTCACGGTGAAACTTCCCTCTCAGCCCAGCAGTACGTCGTCATCGCCGATGCGCTTGAGTTCGCGCAGCAGCAGGGCGACACCCGTGGCGATGGCGGCGGCGGAGACGACGGCGTCGATCAGTCGGAGCGTGTCGTGTTCGAAGCGGGCCTTCTTGGCCTGCTTGATGACGCCGAGCGCCCCGAAGGCGGTGGTGCCGATGGACAGGTACGTACCGGTCTTGGACTTCTTGAAGCCCTTGGCCTTGGTCAGTGCGCTCACAGTGACGGAGCCTCCTCCAGCAGCGGGTGCCCCCACTTTTCCACGAAAGCGGCCTCGACGGCGGCTCCGACCTTGTACAGCCGGTCGTCCTTCATGGCGGGGGCGATGATCTGCAGTCCGACCGGCAGGCCGTCCTCCGGGGCCAGGCCGCAGGGCAGCGACATGGCGGAGTTGCCGGCGAGGTTGGTCGGAATGGTGCACAGGTCCGCGAGGTACATCGCCATCGGGTCGTCGGCGCGCTCGCCGATCGGGAAGGCGGTGGTGGGCGTCGTCGGGGAGACGATGACGTCCACCTGCTCGAAGGCCTTCTCGAAGTCCTGGGTGATGAGGGTGCGGACCTTCTGGGCCGAGCCGTAGTACGCGTCGTAGTAGCCGGAGCTGAGGGCGTACGTACCGAGAATGACGCGGCGCTTGACCTCGTCGCCGAAGCCGGCCTCGCGGGTGAGCGCGGTGACGTCCTCGGCGGACCTCGTGCCGTCGTCGCCGACCCGCAGGCCGTAGCGCATGGCGTCGAAGCGGGCCAGGTTGGAGGAGCACTCGGACGGCGCGATCAGGTAGTACGCCGACAGGGCCAGGTCGAAGGACGGGCAGTCCAGCTCGACGATCGTGGCACCGAGCGACTTCAGCAGCTCGACCGACTCGTTGAAGCGCTGGACGACACCGGCCTGGTAGCCCTCACCGGCGAACTGCTTGACGACACCGACGCGCATGCCGTCGACACTGCCGTTGCGCGCGGCCTCGACGACCGGCGGGACCGGGGCGTCGATGGACGTCGAGTCCATCGGGTCGTGCCCGGCGATCACCTCGTGCAGCAGGGCCGCGTCCAGAACGGTGCGGGCGCAAGGCCCGCCCTGGTCCAGGGAACTGGAGAAGGCCACCATGCCGTAGCGGGAGACGCCGCCGTAGGTGGGCTTGACGCCGACGGTGCCGGTCACGGCGGCGGGCTGGCGGATGGAACCGCCGGTGTCCGTGCCGATGGCGAGCGGGGCCTCGTACGACGCGAGCGCGGCCGAGGAGCCGCCGCCGGAGCCGCCGGGGATGCGGGTGAGGTCCCACGGGTTGCCGGTCGGGCCGTAGGCGCTGTTCTCGGTGGAGGACCCCATGGCGAACTCGTCCATGTTGGTCTTGCCGAGGATGACGACGTCGGCGGCCTTCAGCCTCTTGGTGAGGGTCGCGTCGTACGGCGGGATCCAGCCTTCGAGGATCTTGGAGCCGACGGTGGTCGGCATGCCCTCGGTGGTGAAGATGTCCTTCAGCGCGAGCGGGACACCGGCCAGCGGGCCCAGCTTCTCGCCGGCCGCCCTCTTCGCGTCGACGGCGCGGGCCTGCGCGAGCGCGCCCTCGCGGTCGACGTGCAGGAAGGCGTGGACCTTCTCGTCGACCGCCTCGATCCGGGCCAGGTGGGCCTCGGTGACCTCGACGGCCGTGAGCTCGCCGGACGCGATCTTCGCGGCGATCTCGGCCGCGGTGAGCTTGATGATGGTGCTGTTGTCCGTCATGGCTGTTAGTCCTCCCCCAGGATCTGCGGCACCTTGAAACGCTGCTGCTCCTGGGCCGGGGCGCCGGAGAGCGCCTGCTCGGGGGTGAGCGACGGACGGACCTCGTCCGCGCGCATGACGTTCGTCAGCGGCAGCGGGTGGGAGGTCGGCGGTACGTCTTGGTCGGCGACTTCGGAGACGCGGGCGACCGCGCCGATGATGTCGTCGAGCTGACCGGCGAAGTGTTCGAGCTCTTCGCCCTTCAGCTCCAGACGCGCCAGCCGGGCGAGGTGGGCGACCTCCTCGCGCGTGATGCCAGGCATGCAGCGATCCTCAGGGGTTGGTGTGTGGTTTTGGCCCAATCCTATGGTGTCGCCCGCGACCCCTCCCGCCACCGGGGCGAACAGCCTGGTCAGCCCCGCCTCATTCGCGCCCGGGCGGGGCCCGGGGCCTTGCGGTGCCGTCCGGCCGGGGCGTTTCGGACGCGGCCGCCTTCCCCGACCGGTCCCACCGGTCCCACCGGTCCCACCGGTCCCACCGGTCCCACCGGTCCCACCGGTCGCTCAGGCCGTGGCCGGGCCCGGCTTCACCGCGCGGCCCGTCGGCCCGTGCTCCAGCTCGGCGGTCCCGGCCGCACCGGCTGCGGCCGCCGCGGCCGCCGCGGCCGCCAGCTCCGCGGGCCGCCGCCACCCGTGCTCGCCCCGCGCCCGCAGCCAGGCCGTCGTCTCCTGCGGCGGCATCGCCGCGGCGACCAGCCAGCCCTGCACCGCGTCGCAGCGCAGATCCCGCAGCCGCTCCCAGGTCTCGTCGTCCTCGACGCCTTCCGCCACGACCAGGAGTCCGAGCGAGTGGGCCAGGTCGATGGTGCAGCGGACGATCTCGGCGTCCTCGTTGTCGACGGCCAGCCGGGCCACGAACGAGCGGTCGATCTTCAGCTCGCTGACCGGCAGCCGCCGCAGATGGACCAGCGAGGAGTACCCCGTGCCGAAGTCGTCGAGGGACATCTTCACGCCGTGCCCGGTGAGTCCGGCGAGGGTGTCGGCGGCGCGCTGCGGATCCTCCAGCAGCACGTGTTCCGTTATCTCCAGCTGCAGGGCCCCGGCCGGGACGCCGTGCCGGGCCAGCCGGGCCGCGACGCCGCCCGCGAATCCGGGGGTGTGGACGTCGCGCGGGGAGACGTTGACGGCCACCGGTACGAACAGGCCCTGCGCCCGCCACCGGGCGACCTGGGCCAGCGCCGTCTCCAGGACGTACTCCGTGAGGTGCGGCATCAGGCCGGAGGACTCGGCGATGGCGATGAACTCGTCCGGGGGGACCCGTCCGCGCTCCGGATGCACCCAGCGCACCAGCGCCTCCAGGCCGGCCACCTGGCCGTCGAAGCGGACCTTCGGCTGGTAGTGGAGCTCCACCTCACCGGCGTCCAGCGCGCGCCGCAGGTCTCCGAGGAGTCCGAGCCGGTCCGGGGTGTTGCTGTCCCGTTTCGACTCGTACACCTCCACGCCCGTGCGGTCGCGCTTGGCCTGGTACATCGCCACGTCCGCGCGCCTGAGCAGCCCTTCGGCATCCAGTGCGTGGTCCGGGTAGACGGCGACTCCGGCGCTCGCCTCCAGGACCAGGGTCAGGCCGTCCAGGTCCAGCGGGGAGGAGAGCTCGGCGACCAGATGGCGGGCGACGCGCTGGGCGCTGGTGGTGGAGTCCGCGGTCGGCAGGAGCACGGCGAACTCGTCACCGCCGAGCCTGGCGGCCTCTGCTCCCCGGGGGAGCGCGAGCCTGAGGCGTTCCGCTATTTGCAGCAGCAGCCGGTCGCCCGCCAGATGACCGAGGGTGTCGTTGACCGCACGGAAACGGTCGAGGTCGATCAGGACGAGGGCGGACCTGGCACCGATGGACTCGGCGTCCTCCAGGGCCGTCCAGGTGCGTTCCAGCAGCCACTGCCGGTTGGGCAGCCCGGTCAGCGGGTCGCGCAGCTGCTCCTCGGCCCGGGCGCGGGCGATCCAGAGGGTGGAGTCCAGGGTGATCAGCGGGACCGCGAAGAGCGGCAGGAGCAGGGGCATGGTCGTCGCGACGACGCAGATCAGCGGTGCGATGCCGAGCAGGGCGACCGCGACGAGGCCCTGACGCAGCAGGGCGGTACGGGCGACGGTCGGCAGGCCGCCTCCCTGGGGTGCCCGTGCGTACCACAGCAGGACCCGGGTGACCAGGAGATAGGTGGAGGCGGCCAGGAGGACTTCGGGGACGGCCGCGATGCCCCAGCCGAGTGGCTGCCAGGGCGATTCGACGGTATGCACCTCGCCGAACGCGGCGAGCACCAGGGCCGCCGCGCCTATTCCGAGGATGTCCACCGCACCGTGCAGCAGCCCCTGCCACCAGCGGTGCCTGCGGGCCACGCCGACGAGAACGACCACGACCAGGCTGACCAGACCGGCGGGCACCCAGCCGTAGAGGAGCAGCACGGCGAGGGTGAGTGCGGCCCCGGAACCGGTACCGCCCCACCAGCGGTCGCGTCCGAGCGCGACCAGATGGCCGACGACGATCCCGGTGAGGATGGCGAGGGACCAGCCGGCCCTGCCGTCGGGGAAGAGTGCGTGCCCTTCGCTCACGGTCCGGTAGAAACCGGTCGCGAGCTGAACAACGGCGATCACCACGACGACGGCACCCACCCCGGGCGCGAGGCCGACGAAACCTTGCAGCCGCGACACCGGTGCGGCGCTCTCGGTCGGTTTCATTCCGTCCCTCTCACAGCCGGCGGTGCCGATGTCACCCGAATGCTCGGCTCCATGCCACCACGACCCGTTTTCCCACCCCGTGGCCGGCACGGCAGGTGCACATCTCAACAGTAGGCCGCAGAAGGCCCCTACGGGCAGCGCTCTACCGCTCTTGCCTGAATGCGAACCAACCGTCCGTCAGCATCTGGTAGGCGCCGATCGGATGACTCCGACCGACCGACGACACCACTTGCCCCCGTCCGTCCCGCTACGCCCTTTCTATACTTTCTCGTTCATCATTCACCAACCGGCCGGTCTCATACGGTCATTCCCGGTCGGCCATATGCTCCGTTCCGACCAATTTGCCCGCCGACCGAAGGGAATTCGCCCTATTCCGCCGCTTCTCCGGCGGGGACGGCCGCCTCGCGTGCGGCCTCCGGCCCCTGTTCGAGCAGCACGGTGAAACCGTCCTCGTCCAGTACGGGCACCTTCAGCTGCATCGCCTTGTCGTACTTCGAGCCGGGGTTGTCGCCGACGACCACGAAAGAGGTCTTCTTCGAAACGGATCCCGTCACCTTGGCCCCCCGGCTCTGAAGTGCCTCTTTCGCGCCGTCCCGGGTGTGGCCGGACAGGGTGCCGGTGACGACGACCGTGAGTCCTTCGAGCGGACGCGGCCCCGCTTCCTCCCCCGCCCCCTGGTCCTCCATCCGGACCCCGGCCTCGCGCCACTTGCGCAGGATCTCCCGGTGCCAGTCCTCGGCGAGCCACTGCTTCACCGATGCGGCGGTGACGTCCGCGACGCCGTCGGCCTCGGCCAGCTCCTGTTCGGTCGCCTCGTCGATCCGGTCCATGGAGCGGAACTGACGGGCCAGCTCCGCGGCGGCGACCGGGCCCACATGGCGGATGGACAGCCCGGTGAGGATCCGGGCGAGCGGGGCCTCCTTGGCCGCGGCGACGGCGTCGAGCATGGCGAGGGCGTTCTTCTTCGGCTCGCCCTGCTGGTTGGCGAAGACCAAGGCGGTCTTCTCCTCGCCTGTCTTCGGATCGCGCTTGGGCAGTCCGCTGTCCTGGTCCAGGACGTAGGCGCGGATCGGCAGCAGTTGCTCGACGGTCAGCCCGAAGAGGTCGCCCTCGTCGCGCAGCGGCGGCTCGGCGGGCTCCAGCGGCTTGGTCAGGGCCGCGGCCGCGACATAGCCGAAGTGGTCGATGTCGAGGCTCTTGCGGCCTGCGAGGTAGGCGAGGCGCTCCCGCAACTGCGCGGGGCAGGACCGCGCGTTGGGACAGCGGACGTCGATGTCGGCCTCCTTCATGGGCCGCAGCTCCGTACCGCACTCGGGGCAGTGCGTCGGCATCACGAACGCCCGCTCGGTGCCGTCGCGCAGATCGACGACCGGGCCGAGGATCTCCGGGATCACGTCGCCGGCCTTGCGGAGCACCACCGTGTCGCCGATGAGGACGCCCTTCGCCTTCACCACGTTCTGGTTGTGCAGGGTGGCGAACTCGACCTCGGAACCCGCCACCTCGACCGGCTCGACCTGGGCGTACGGGGTGACCCGGCCGGTGCGTCCGACGCCGACGCGGATGTTCACCAGTTTGGTGTTGACCTCCTCCGGCGGGTACTTCCAGGCGATCGCCCAGCGCGGGGCGCGCGAGGTGGAGCCCAGCCGGCCCTGGAGCGGGACCTCGTCGAGTTTGACGACGACGCCGTCGATCTCGTGCTCCACGGAGTGCCGGTTCTCGCCGAAATACGCGATGAACTCCCGTACCCCGTCGAGGGAGTCCACCACCTTGTTGTGCCTGGCGGTGGGCAGACCCCAGGCGTGCAGCAGTTCGTAGGCGTGCGAGAGGCAGTCGATGTCGAAGCCCTCTCGGGCGCCGATGCCGTGCACCACCATGTGCAGGGGGCGGGTGGCGGTGATCTTCGGGTCCTTCTGCCGCAGTGAACCGGCCGCCGCGTTGCGCGGATTGGCGAACGGCTTGTCCTCGGCCGCGACGAGCCGGGCGTTGAGCTCCTCGAACGCCTCCATCGGGAAGAAGACCTCGCCGCGGATCTCGACCAGCGCCGGAATCCGGTCGCCCTTCAGCCGGTGCGGGATCTCGGCGATCGTACGGACGTTGGGGGTGATGTCCTCGCCGGTGCGGCCGTCGCCCCGGGTCGCGGCCCGGGTCAGCCGCCCGTGCTCATAGGTGAGGTTGACCGCGAGACCGTCGACCTTCAGCTCGCACAGGAAGTGGTGGTCGGAGGTGCCGACCTCCTTCGCGATCCGCTCGCCCCAGGCCGCCAACTCCAGGTCGTCGAAGGCGTTGTCCAGCGAGAGCATCCGCTCGCGGTGCTCGACGGAGGTGAATTCCGTCTGGTACGGCCCCGCGACCTTCTGCGTCGGCGAGTCCGGCGTGCGCAACTGCGGATACGTCTTCTCCAGGGCCTCCAGCTCGCGCATCAGCCGGTCGAACTCGGCGTCGCTCACGACCGGCTGGTCGTTCACGTAATACCGGAAGCGGTGCTCCTCGACCTGCTCGGCCAGGAGCGCGTGCTGCTCCTGCGCCTGTGCGGGCACTGCCATCTGCTGTTCGCCGACCATCGTCTCGTCCTCCCGTTACCCGATGCCCCGTTACTCAGGGTTGTCTGCGAGCGATCTCGCGGCCCGGGCGCAGTGGGCGAGCGCGGCGCGCGCGTACGCGGGCGAGGCACCCGCGAGCCCGCACGACGGGGTGATCACCACGGACTCCGTCAGAGTCCCCGGATTCAGCCCCAACCTGCGCCACAGCGTCCTGACACCCATGACGCTACCGCCCGGGTCCGACAATCCGCCCGAGGCCGGGTCGGTGCCCGGCAGCACCCCGAGGAAGAGCTGTGTGCCGCCCTCGACCGCTTCCCCGATCGCCTCCTCCTCACGCTCGGTGACCAACGAGAAATCGAACGAGATACCGTCGGCCCCGGCCCGCCGCAGCAGCGCGAACGGCACATCGGGCGCACAGGTGTGAACGACCGTCGCCCCGTCCCCGGCCGCCGCCAGCACGTCCCGCAGGGTGCCCTCGACGATCTGCCGGTCCACGGCCCGGTAGGTGCGGTAGCCGCTCGCCGTGCTGATCCGCCCGCGCAGTACGCCGGTCAGCGACGGTTCGTCGAGTTGCAGGACCACCTCGGCGCCCGGCACCCTGCGCCGCACCTCCGCGAGGTGGGCCCGGAGCCCTTCCGTCAGTGAACCCGCCAGATCGCGGCAGGCCCCCGGGTCGCCGAGCGCGGCCTCGCCGCCGCGCCGTTCCAGGGCGGCGGCCAGCGTCCAGGGCCCCACGGCCTGGACCTTGAGCGGTCCCTCGTACCCCTGCGTGAACTCCTCCAGCGCGTCGAGGTCCTCGCCGAGCCAGGACCTGGCCCGGCGGGTGTCCCGTCCGGGCCGGTCGCTGATCCGCCAGCCGCTGGGCTCGACATGACCGTACAGCTCGACGAGCAGCCCGATGGTCCGCCCGATCATGTCCGCGCCGGGCCCGCGGGCCGGCAGTTCCGCGAGATACGGCAGGCCCTCGCCGTCCCCGAAGGACCCCGTGACGGTCTTCGCCGCCTCCCGCGCGTCTCCCCCCGGCATGGAACCGATCCCGGTGGCCGGGCAACCCCTGAACTTGCTCTTCTCGCTCACACGGGAAGCCTAGGGCCTGCCCGGCGGGCCGGTGCCGGACAGGGCGCCGCGCCCGGTGCGGCCCGCGCCCGCGCCCGCGACATTCAACGTCCATGCTGGTCGGCACCCGTAACGGTCAGCGCCCGGGACGCACCGTGAGGTCGTTGACCTCGGCGTCGCGCGGCAGGTCGATGGCCATCAGGATCGTGGTGGTCACCGACTCCGGGTCGATCAGCCGGGAGGTGTCGTACTCCTTGCCCTCCTGCTGGTGGACCTTGGCCTGCATGGGGCTGGCGGTGCGCCCCGGGTAGACGGAGGTCACCCGGATGCCGTTGGCGTGCTCCTCGTGGCGCAGCGAGTCGGCGAGCGCCTTCAGGCCGTGCTTGCTCGCGGCGTACGCGCTCCACTCGGCGTGCGCGTCGAGGCCGGCGCCCGAGTTCACGAAGAGCACATGGCCCTGGGCGACCCGCAGTTGCGGCAGGAAGAGCCGGGTCAGCTCGGCGGGCGCGACCAGGTTGGCGTTGAGCTGGAAGTGCCACGCCTTGGGCGTCAGATCACCGACCCGGCCGAGCTCGACGACGCCCGCGATGTGCAGCAGCGAGTCGACCCGCTCGGGCATCGCCTGCTGGGCGAACGCCCAGGAGAGGCGGTCCGGGTTGGAGAGGTCACCGACGAGCGTGCGGGCGCCGGGGTGGAGCTCGGCCAGTTCCTTCGCGCGGCCCGCGTCACGGGCCAGCAGCACGGTCTCGTCACCGCGCTCCAGGAGACGACGGGTGACGGCTGCGCCGATGCCGGAACCAGCGCCGGTGATGATATGAGTGGACATGCCCCCATGATCGCATCCCACCCGGTCGCCCCGCCGCCGCGTCAGCGGAGGCCGGACCACTCCTCCAGGTAGGCCAGGGCGCCCACGCCGTCCTTGGCGAAGAACACCAGGTCGGTCAGCGGAATGGGCAGGAAGCCCTCGTCCTCCATGCGCTGGAACTGCTGACGCAGCCCGTCGTAGAAGCCCGCCGTGTTGAGCAGGACCACCGGCTTGGCGTGCTTGCCGTGCTTCTTCAGCTCCAGGATCTCGGTCGCCTCGTCGAGCGTCCCGGTGCCGCCCACCATGATCACGACGGCGTCGGCCTTCTCCAGGAGCAGTGCCTTGCGCTCGGCGAGATCGCGCGCGATCACCATCTCGTCGGCGTTGGTACGCGCCCTGGCCGCCAGGAAGTCGACCGACACCCCTACCAGCCGTCCGCCCGATTCCTGCACGCCGTCGGCGACGACCTTCATCAGACCGCTCTCCGACCCTCCCCAGACCAGTGTGTGTCCGCCCCGGCCGAGCAGTTCGGCGAATTCGCGGGCGGGCCGGGTGTAGCGGTCGTCGAGATCGGCGGCGGAGAGGAAAACGCAGATGTTCATGCAGACACCGTAGAGGCCACCACTGACACACACGGACGGCCGGGTGGAAATCCGGCCGCCGCCGGGGAGGGCCGGGAAGGGAAGAGGAAGGCCGAGAAGGGAAGCGGAAGCGGAGCCGGAGAGGAACGGAGACCCGCAGGGGGAAGAAATCGGTCCGTGGCACGGCTGAACCTGACATGACTTCCACACGAGGACACCACATCACGGTCGAGACCGGCACCGAGCACGTCCGTGTGGTGCGCGACGGGCAGGTGCTCGCCGAGAGCCGCCGCCCGCTCGTCCTGCGCGAGACGGGTTGTCCGGTCCGTTACTACCTGCCGCCCGAGGACGTCCGTACCGAACTACTGACACCTTCGGACACCCGCACGCACTGCCCGTTCAAGGGCGATGCCTCCTACTGGTCGCTACCGGACGCCGCCGATCTCGTCTGGGCGTATCCGGAGCCGAAGTCCGAAGTCGCGGCGATCAGGGACCACTTCTGCTTCTACGACACCGAGGCCGTCTCCAGCTGATCTTCAACCACCCTTCTGACCTGCGGTATTGAAGAATCTCAAAAAATTCTCGGCTGCGGCGATGACTTCTTCGGCCCCTCGCAGTCCACCCTCACATGGACAAGATTCTCTCGCGCGACGGCACCTTGATCGCGTATCGGCGCCGGGGCGACGGACCGCCGGTGATCCTGGTCGGCGGAGCGCTGAGCACGGCGGCGACCGAGGCTCCCCTGGCGAGCCTCCTCGCGCCGGACTTCCACGTGGTCACCTACGACAGGCGCGGCCGCGGCTCCAGCGGCGGCAGCGGGCCGTACGCGGTGGAGCGCGAGATCGACGACCTGGCCACACTGGTCGGCGCGGTGGGCGGCAGGGCCTCGGTGTTCGGCGTGGAGACCGGCGGGGCACTGGCCCTGGAGGCCCAGGCCGCCGGGCTCCCCGTCGATCTGCTCGCAGTGTACGAACCGCCGTACACCCCCGGGCCCTCCGGTCTGCAGTTCAAGGCGTGCTGCACGGCCCGGCTGCACCGGATGCTGTCCGCCGGGGACCGCGGCGGGGCCGTGGAGCTGTTCCTGTCCGTGACGGGCGTCCCGGCCGACATGATCGCCCGGATGCGGCGCGCACCGCTGTGGGGCGGTCTGGTGTCGATGGCGCACACCCTCGCGCACGATGACGCGCTGCTCGGCGACGGCTCGGTCCCGGCCGAGCGGTTCACGTCCGTCACGGCGCGCACGCTGGTGGTCTGCGGCGGCTCCAGCCCCACCCGGGCCCGGCTGTCGACCCGCGCCCTCGCGGACGCGCTCCCCCGCGCCCGCCACCGCACCCTGACCGGCCAGACACGCGAGCTGGCGCCCCAGGTGATGGCCCCGGTCCTGGCGGAGTTCTTCGCCAGGGACGTGTACGCACGCCGGGCCTCCTGAACCCCCCGCCCCGCCCCGCCCGGTCACGCCCGTACAGGGGTCGGACGTGACCGGGCGGGGCACATGCGGAATGACCGGCAGGGACACGGCCTGACCCCAGAAGTCGCTCATTCCGGCACCGTCGGGCTCGCCTGTCGGCGGAAACGAACCCGGACATCCCTCAGATCTGTTCTCCCGTCAGACACCGATGGCGAGCTCGAACCAGACCGTCTTGCCGCCCGGCCCGTACGCCCCTTCCCCTATGGCGCACCCTCCCCACCGGTCGGCGACGAGTTCGAGGATGGCCACGCCACGCCCGGCTTCGGCGTGGGGGTCGGCGGGCGGGACGTACGGCTTGGGCAGGTCCGGGCTCATGTCCCAGACGCTGATCCGGAGCACGGGGTGCCGCCATTGGAGCCGCACGGCGGCGGGTCCTTTGGTGTGCCGTACGGGGTTGCTGGTCAGCTCGGAGGTCAAAAGCTCGGTGTGGTGGCTGAGTTGGGTCAGTTCGTGGGCACCGAGGATGGCTCGGTGTGGTGCGGGCGATACGGGGGCTGCGCGGGTCGCAGGGGAAGGCGAGCTCGTACTGCCGGGGCTCGGCGAACGGGACGGGGCGGGGTGGTGGGTGTAGGGGTTGGATTCAGCCTCCACGGACACCTTCTGGGGTGTGTGCGAGTGGTGACAAGTAGACGTGCGCCACGGGTGGTTGCTTTCGTGGTGGCGGTGCTCTACGAGTGCGACGATCCGGAACTGATCGATGCCCTCGCCACGATGACCGGAGGGTGTCCGCGGGGCTGGTCGGACGGATACCGGGGCAAGATCCCGCCGGACTTTCTGGACGTGGCGGAACTGGAACACCACGCGACGGGCTTGCGCACGCCCCAGACAGCTCACATTCCCGGCCCCTTCCAGACCGACGAGCACGCTCGCGCCCTCTTCGACCTCTTCGTGCCGGCCTTGCCCGGGCTGGAAGTCGAATTGCGGGTGGCCCATCGGCTGGCCCGGCACAGCGTGGTGGCGGCAGACCGGGTGCCCTACGTGGGCTTGGTCCACGAAGCGGCTCTTCGGCTTCCTGCCGGCGGGCGCAAAGTAGCCGGGGCCCAGTTGGGCCGCCTCTTGGAAGAGAGCGAACGTCCCAATGTCCGGTTGCTCGTGATCCCCTTCGCCGCCGAGGGCTCCCCCATGGCTGGGGACACCCTGATGTACGTGTTCGCCGCCAGCCACCACTTGGACACCGTTGAGGTGGACTCTCCGATCGGTGCCGTCCTCACGGACTCACCGACCCAGTTGGCCGCCTTCCGACGTCGCCTGGACTTGGTCGAACGGGTCGCGTCGAATCTGAGTGCGTCGAGGGATCTCGTCCTTGAGATCGCCGGAGAACTGCAGGAGGAGTTCACCTTGCCCGAGTTGCCCGAGCTGAACTGGATCAAGTCCTCGTTCTCGGAGGCCTCCGGCAATGCCTGCGTTGAGGTCTCCGCAGCGAACGCGGACCTCATCGCAATCCGCGAGAGCGAGAACCCGGATGCCGTTCCGGTGACAAGCCGGGGTGCGCTACGTGCACTTGTCCTGGGAGTGAAGACCGGCTACAACGACATCGGCTGAGCTGGAATCCAGTCACCGGGCCGGCGCCTCCATCAGCATGCTGTTGATTCGCGGGGTGGGTCGGCCGGTCGTTCCAGTCGATTGGATGATGGAATCCGCGCAGCGGAACGGGCCGCGCGGAGTGTCGGGGGACGAGGGTCATATGACGTGGGACGAGTGGGAACAGCTGAAGGCCCAGGCGGTGGAGAGGCGTTCAGCGCAGATGCAGCTCAACCAGCTTCCCGCCGATGCCGGAACCGGTGGAGGCGGGGGTGACGATCAAGGAGGTAAGGGCGATGAACTCCGCGTCAACCATGACTCACTCAACGGGAATTCGAACTTCCTGATCGAGCTGTCAGGGCTTCTCTACGAAGGGCGGCCCGACGGCGACCTCTGCACGATGGCACGCGCGCCGCGCTCACACCCGGACGTCGCGGCGAAGGTCGATCAGTTCGCCCGCTTCGCGGACGACCAGTACCAGGACGTGACGTCGCTGCTCGCCGCGTTGTCCACGCGGCTCAGAGAAGCAAATGGCACGTTCGTCGACTACGACGGTGAGGTGGTCGGCGGCATGATGAACGCCATTCTCGAGCTGGGGCAGTACATAGCCCCGGAAGACAGGTGAGCCCCCCATGGCCTACACCTACCGACAGGACGTCAGGTTCCTTGAGGACTGCAACCCTGCTCTCGTGGAGCGCAATGCCCTTGAGTTCAAGAGGCTGCGTGATCTGCTGCTCGACGTCGAGCCTGGCGCGAAGCGGGCCGCCACCCACACGCAGTGGGTGAGCGAGAACCGCAAGCCGTACGACAACCGGCTCCGCGAGGCACGTGACCTGATCACGCATCTGGCCGACGGCTACGACAAGGCTCAGAGCACGCTCCTGCACTACGCGTCGGCGCTCGAGACTGCCAAGTCCCACTACTCGGACGGCAAGGCGGCGGAGCAGACGTTGGCCAGTCTCATATCCCAGGTCGCGGACGCCGAGACACGTCAGGCGCAAGAAGCCGGCCCGATGCATCAGTGGGAGGACCTGCGGGGTACGACGGGGTTCCTGGACTGGGCCGCCGAGCTCACGGCGGACATCGACGACATCAAGGACGAAGCGAACCGCGCTCACGATCAGGCCAGTGCGGCCTACCATCGCGCCAAGACGGTGGAAAGTGAGGCCCGGGACGTGTGCACGGCGGCGCTTGACAAGGCGCACAAGGCGCTGCCCGACTTCCGCGGTGGCGACTTCGTCGACGCGAAGAGCCTGATCGACGCCATTCCCGCGCTCCGAGCCGAAGTCGCCGAAGCCAGCAGGGACTCGCTCACCCGTCTCCCCGGCAGCGGATCCAAGGCGGAGTTCACCAAGGCGGTGGGGAAGGACGACGTATCGCCGTCCCTCATGGACATCAGGATGCGCCTCACCGAGCTTCCGGAGGCCACCGACGCCTACTGGGCCGTGCCGAGGAACGCTGAGGAACGTCGCGAGTGGATCGCGGCGAACAAGGACGTCATCACCGCGGCGGCGCAAAGATCCGGCCTGCCCCCCGACATGGTCGCGGGCATCGCCTGGCAGGAGGTAGGCGGACAATGGGGCTGGATGGACGATGGTGTCGACACCATCCGCGAACTGGCCAGGGACGGCTGGTTGTCCGACACCCCGGAGAACCTGCCCTCGCGGCTCGGTGGCTCGCCGGACGAGACGTCCTTCGGTCCCATCGCCATCCAGGTGAGGAGGGCAGCGGAGGTTCTCGGGTACGACCCGGCAAACCTCACAGAGGGGCAACGGGATATCATCGAGGCATCGCTCCAGGATCCCGGGCAGAACATCTTCATCGCCTCCGAGTATCTGGCCATGCTCAAGGAAGAGAGCGGCTTCACCGACGTACCGGCGGACGAAATGACGCGAGAGCAGCGCCAGGAACTCGCCGCCCGCTACAACGGTGGCCCTTATTGGCAGGATGACAAAGCCCAGGCCTACGGCCGTGGCTTCGACAAGAATCTGGACGATGCGAGGAGCGCCCTGAAGTGACCGGCCTGCTGCGAGGGCCATGGGGAGTGATCCTCATCCTCGCGAACCTGCTCAACGCCTACGTTGCCTACGGCGCACTTGTGACTCAGCCACAAGGGGCCTGGGACGAACAGACGCTGACGGGTATCGAGTTCGCGTCGGCGTTGCTGATCATGCTCGGCGTCATCACCTCCCTGCTCGCCCTGCTTCCCGTGCGGCGGCGGACCCTCAACCGCTGGTGGCTGGCGCCGTCACTGATCTTTGTGGCAGCGGGCGCAGCACGCTGGGCGTACATCGTTCACACCTATCCGCAGGGTCCCGGCGGCTGAGTGGCGCAGCAGCCCCATCTCCAGTGAGTTCGCCGTTGTGCGCGCATGAACGACGGCATCGCGCCAGTTCCGGAAGCTGGTGACAGCACTGCGGCGCGAGGGCGCCGATGAGATCCGCCGGGACCGGCCCTGGGGCCTGCCGTTCGAGCCAGCAGCCTATGACGGCCGTCCTGGCAGCGCCGGCCCCGGCCGTCAGCCGAGGCCGGTGAGCCGGGGCGGTCAGCCGGCCGGAGCCGTCTCCCGTCGTACCGTCGTCGCGATCGTCGCCGAGCCGAGCACGCGGGTGCCGTCGTAGAGCACGACCGCCTGGCCGGGGGCCACGCCCCGTACCGGCTCGGTGAACGAGACGTTCAGGGTGCCGTCGACCAGTTCGGCCGTCACCTCGGTCTCGCCGCCGTGGGCGCGGAGCTGGGCGGTGTACGTGCCGGGGCCGGCCGGGGCGGTGCCGCACCAGCGGGGCCTGATGGCGGTGAGTGCGGTGACGTCCAGGGACTCGACCGGGCCGACCGTCACCGTGTTGTTCACCGGGGAGATGTCCAGGACGTAGCGCGGCTTGCCGTCGGGGGCGGGGTGGCCGATGCGCAGCCCCTTGCGCTGGCCGATGGTGAATCCGAAGGCGCCCTCGTGGGTGCCGACCTTCGTGCCCGACTCGTCGACGATGTCGCCCTCGGCCGTGCCGAGCCGGCTCGCCAGGAAGCCCTGGGTGTCGCCGTCGGCGATGAAGCAGATGTCGTGGCTGTCGGGCTTCTTGGCGACGGCCAGGCCCCGGCGCTCGGCCTCGGCGCGGATCTCGTCCTTGGTGGTGAGGGTGTCGCCGAGCGGGAACATCGCGTGGGCGAGCTGCTTCTCGTCCAGGACGCCGAGGACGTACGACTGGTCCTTGGCCATGTCGGAGGCGCGGTGCAGCTCGCGGCTGCCGTCCTCGCGCAGGACGACCGTGGCGTAGTGGCCGGTGCACACGGCGTCGAAGCCGAGTGCGAGGGCCTTGTCGAGCAGTGCGGCGAACTTGATCTTCTCGTTGCAGCGCAGGCACGGGTTGGGCGTGCGGCCCGCCTCGTACTCGGCGACGAAGTCGTCCACGACGTCCTCGCGGAAGCGTTCCGCCAGGTCCCAGACGTAGAACGGGATGCCGATGACATCCGCGGCGCGGCGCGCGTCGCGGGAGTCCTCGATCGTGCAACAGCCTCGCGCTCCGGTACGGAAGGACTGCGGGTTCGCGGAGAGGGCGAGGTGCACACCGGTCACGTCGTGGCCCGCCTCGGCGGCGCGGGCCGCAGCAACGGCGGAATCGACACCGCCGGACATGGCGGCGAGCACACGGAGGGGGCGCTGGGAAGTCTGAGTCATAGCCCCACCAGAGTACGGGGCGCCGGGAACCGAACGCTCGCGGATAAGCGTTGTGGACCACATGGGCAGCAAGGGGACGGCGGGCACCGAGGGGTCCGCGGCGGGGTCCGGGCGCGGCATCAGCCGGCGCGGGCTGCTGATCGGCGCCGCCGTCACGGCCGCGGGTACCGCGGTGCTGGCGCGGGAGAAGCTGGAGCGCGCCTGGTGGCGGCTGCCGGGGGTGGACAAGCCCCGCAAACCGGGTGAGGTGGATTACGTCCGCGCCCAGTGGATAGCCGCGTCCCCGGCGAACTGGCGGCGGGCCGATCGCCCCGCCGACTATCCGATCGACCGGGTCGTCGTCCATGTCACCCAGGGCGGCTACGGAAGCGTGGTGAAGGCCTTCCAGGACCCGGGACACGGGGCGGCGGCGCACTACGTGGTGCGCAAGGACGGCCATGTGGCGCAGATGATCCGTGAGCTGGATGTGGCGTTCCACGCGGGGAACAGGTCGTACAACGAACGCAGTGTCGGCATCGAGCACGAGGGTTTCGTGGACCGTCCGCAGGACTTCACGGCGGCGATGTACGGGGCGTCGGCGCGGCTGACGGCGGCAATATGCGGGCGGTACGGGATACCGGTCGACCGCGAGCACATCATCGGACATGCGCAGGTGCCGGGCACGGACCACACCGACCCGGGGAAGCACTGGGACTGGGACCGGTATCTGAAGCTGGTCCGGGCAGCACGGACCGCCTGACCGGCGGACGCGCGGTGACCACGAGGCCCGCCCGATCGCCGGACGGGCTCGATTTCAGCTGAGCCCCGCCGTCCGTGCCCGCTCCACCGCCGGTCCGATCGCGCGCGCCACCTCGCCGATGTCCTGCTTGGTGGACGTGTGGCCGAGCGAGAAGCGCAGGGTGCCGCGGGCCAGGTCCGGGTCGCTGCCGGTGGCGAGCAGGACGTGGCTCGGCTGGGCGATGCCCGCGGTGCACGCGGAGCCGGTGGAGCATTCGATGCCCTGGGCGTCCAGCAGCAGGAGCAGGGAGTCGCCCTCGCAGCCGGGGAAGGTGAAGTGGGCGTTGGCGGGGAGTCGGCCGCCCGGGGCCGGATCCCCGCCGAGGACGGCGTCCGGCACGGCCGCCAGCACCTCCGCGACGAGGTCGTCGCGGAGGCTCCCGATCTCGCGGGCGAACTCCTCGCGCCCGTCGGCGGCCAGCCGTCCCGCGACGGCAAAGGCGGCGATGGCGGGCACGTCGAGGGTGCCCGAGCGGACGTGCCGCTCCTGGCCGCCGCCGTGGAGCACGGGCACGGGGGTGTGTTCGCGGCCGAGCAGCAGCGCTCCGATGCCGAACGGTCCGCCGATCTTGTGCCCGCTGACCGTCATCGCGGCCAGCCCCGACCGCGCGAAGTCGACTTCCAGCTGCCCGAACGCCTGCACCGCGTCGGCATGCATCGGTACGTCGAACTCCTGGGCAACGGCCGCCAGTTCGCGTACCGGCATGATCGTGCCGATCTCGTTGTTGGCCCACATCACGGTGACCAGCGCGACGTCGTCGGGGTTGCGGAGGACCGCTTCGCGCAGTGCGTCCGGGTGGACGCGTCCGTGCCGATCGACGGGGAGGTATTCGACGTTCGCGCCCTCGTGTTCGGCGAGCCAGTCGACGGCGTCCAGCACCGCGTGGTGCTCGACCGGGCTGGCCAGCACTCGGGTGCGACGGGGGTCGGCGGCGCGGCGGGCCCAGTACAGCCCCTTCACCGCGAGATTGTCCGCCTCGGTGCCCCCGGCGGTGAAGACCACCTCGCTGGGGCGCGCGCCGAGGGCGTCGGCGAGGGTCTCTCTCGACTCCTCGACGGTACGGCGGGCCCGGCGCCCGGCGGCGTGCAGTGAGGACGCGTTACCGGTGACGGCGAGCTGGGCGGTCATCGCCTCGATCGCTTCCGGAAGCATCGGCGTGGTCGCGGCGTGGTCGAGGTAAGCCATGGTGGGCTCGATTCTACGAGCCCCGGCGGGGCGTATGCCGGGCGCACCGCGGCCCGGCCCCCGCGCACCGCGCGTGCACTCGGCCGCCGGCCTCGGTCCGGAGCCCGATCCGGTCGGAGACGGTGCTGGCGGAGACGCCGGTGCGGGCCGTCGGCACGGCCGTACATGCCGGTCCCGGTCAGCCGGCGAGGTTCCAGGAGACCGTCCCGCTGCCGGTGACCAGGAAGGCCAGCACCACAAGGTCGGCGATGCCGAGGGCGAGCCCGAGGATGGCGCGGCCGCGGCGGGAAGTGGAACGGGCGAGGGCGATGACCGCCATGACGATGGCGGTGGGGCCGAGCAGGATGTTCATCACCAGCAGGCCGATGAGCCCGAGCACGAAGGAGGCCACGGCAAGGCCGTCGGCGTCGCTGTTGATGCCGGTACTGGTGGTGGCGCCGGTGTTGATGTCAGGGCCGGTACCGGAGCCGGTGCCGAAACCGGCTTCGGCGTCGGGAGCGGCCTTCGCGGCGCGGCAGCGGACGGACGCGGTGAGTGCCATGGTGCGGGCTCCTTCGAATCGGTGACGGGAACGGCGATCGGAACGGAGCTCAGCGGCACCTGCGCTGCGTACCCGCCCGCTCCCGCACGGCGAAGATCAGCAGCCAGCAGCCGATCAACGCGGCAAGCCCGAAGCTGAGCGGGAGCGGAATCTGGACCACCGCTCCGAGCACGACCCCGAGCAGAAGCAGTGCGGCAACGAGGACGATCATGTTCAGCCTTTCCGCCGGCTCCCCAAAGCCCCGAAGAGCATTTAAGAGTACGGCTGTTCACTGACTTGTCAGTCTAGCTCCGGACGCTCCTTCCCCGCCCCGGAGAACAGTTGTTTACTGAATGGCATGAGTCACACCGCGGGCATCCGCCAGGCCCAGAAGCTGAGAACCCGTCAGGCCCTGTTGGATGCCGCACTCGGACTGCTGGAGGGTCAGAGCCTCAGCAGCCTGGGGCTGCGCGAGGTGACCCGGGCGGCGGGCGTCACACCCACCGCCTTCTACCGGCACTTCGACGACACCGCCGCGCTCGGCGTGGCACTCGTCGAGGAGGCGCTGGGCAGCTTGCACGAGATGATCGGAGCGACGCCCGCCGAGACCTGCGACAGCGAGGAACGACTGGACCGCAGCGTCGAACTGATCGCACGTCACGTCCGTGAGCAGCCCGCCCACTTCCGCTTCATCGCCCGCGAACAGCACGGCGGCGTGGGCCCGGTCCGCGAGGCCATAGCAGCCCAGCTGCGGCGATTCGCCGAGGAGGTGGCGGCGGCCCTCGCCGAGGAGCCGCAGTCCCGGGGCTGGAGCGAGGAGGATCTGCTGATGCTGGGCGGCCTCCATGTCGACCACATGGTGATCACCGCCTCGGCGCTCCTCGACGCGGGACCGGAAGGCGAGCAGCAGGTGGCCGGGGTGGCCCGCCGCCGGCTGAGACTGATCACCCTCGGCAGACTGCACTGGCTGGACGGTGCGGGCGGCGCGGGCGGTGCGGGCGGTGCGGGCGGTGCGGGCGGTGCGGGCGGTGCAGACGATACGCACGGTGCGGGCGGTGCGGGCGGCGCGGGCGGCGCGGGCGGCGCAGACGATACGCACGGTGCGGGCGGCGCAGACGGCGCGGACGATACGCACGGTGCGGGCGGCGCAGACGGCGCAGACGGCGCAGACGGTACGGGCGGCGCGGGCGCCTCAGGGCCCGCCCGGCCCTGATCCGCCGGTCAGCCCCTCGGACTCACCCTGACCCGATCCGCCGGTCAGCCCCGAGCCCGCCCGGACCCCCGATCCGCCGGTCAGGCCCCCCGAACCCGCCGGACCCGATCCCCCCCCTGGGCCGTCCCCGAGGCGGCTGCGAAGTCCTGCCCGCCCTCCACGTCCGGCCCCGGCTCCCCGTACAGCGCGACCACCGCCGCCGCGTGACGGGCGAGAACGGTCCGCGCCTCCGGCGGAGAGAGCACTTCGAGGTTCGGGCCGAAGGAGAGCAGGGAGCGGGCCCACTCCACCGAGTCCACGGCCAGTTCGGCCCGCACCCAGTCGCCTTGCCCCCCGCCCCGCGCCCGCTGCCCGCGCGCACCTCGCTCCGTTCGCCCCTCGGGCCGGGGTTCCCCGGTCAGCACCCCGGCGTGGAGGCGCACGAACAGGTCGAGCCGGGAACGGTGCACCCGTACGCGCAGCCGCACGCCCCCGGGCCGCTCCTCGACCCGCTTGCGCAACTCGTCCCACAGGTCCGCCAGTTCCACCCCGGGCCGGCGCACGACCGCCTCCTCGGTGAGGACGGCCCGACGCACCCGGTCCGCCCTGAAGAGCCGGGGCTCCCCGTCGTGGTCCGCGACCAGGTACCAGACGCCCGCCTTCACGACGAGGCCGTACGGGTCGACGGTGTAGGTGCGCGGGGTCCGGGTGCCGCTGTGCCGGTAGCCGAGCCGCAGCCGCCGGTCGGCGAACACGGCCTCGTTCAGTTCGGCGATGTCGACGACCGGCTGCGGGCCACTCATCCAGCGCACCGGGTCGACCAGGATCCGTCTGCTGGTCAGCTCGGCGGCGGGCCGGTGCGGCGCGGGCAGGGCCGCCATGACCTTGCGCAGCGCGGAACCGAGCGCCGCGTCGAGACCGAGCGGGGCATGGGCGCCCTGCGCGGCGAGGACGAAGAGGGCGCGCGCCTCGTCCGCGGTGAGCCCGGTGACGTCCGTACGGAAGCCCGGCAGCAGGGCGACGCCCCCGCGCCGCCCCCGTTCGGTGTAGACGGGGACGCCGGAGGCGGAGAGCGCCTCGATGTCGCGGTAGATCGTGCGTACGGAGACTTCGAGGCGCTCGGCGAGCTCGGTGGCGGGCACGAGGCCGCGGGTCTGGAGCAGCAGGAGGATCGAGAGCAGCCGGTCGGATTTCACACCACCAGCTTCCCCCGCGGCCTCACGGTCCCGCGTACCCCCGCCCCGCCCCCGTAGGGCCGTCCGGCTATGCGCGCGGTGCCCGCGCCAGCTGACGGGACTGGGCCACCAGCCGGTCCGCGCTGTCCCAGACGTCCGCGTCCTCCTCCAGGTAGCCGCCCGCGAGGTTGCGGGTGGTGATGGAGACGCGCAGGGGGCCGGGGGCGGGGCGGCAGCGGATGTGCGTGGTGAGCTCGATGGTCGGCGTCCAGCCCTTGATGCCCAGCTCGAACGAGGTGGGCGGCAGCGCGTCGACGGTGAGCAGCAGCGAGAGCGGATCGGCGTCCCGGCCGTCCGCGAGAGCGAACCAGCCTCGCATCTCGCCCTTGCCGGAGGGGGCGCCGACGGCCCAGCCGACCGTCGCCGGGTCGAGCTTGATGGCGATCCGCTCGGTGATGGCGGAGCTGCCGGGGATCGGGGCCGGGCCGTCGCTCGGGCCGAGGCAGTGCTCCTGCGGCGGGATGGCCGGCGGCTTCGCCGAGGTGCGGACGTCGTCGGACAGCGCGTCCAGATCGCCGTAGGTGGCGAGGACCCGGATGCGCTCGATCTCGGTGCCGTCCTCCGCGTACTGGAAGAGGGAGGCCTGGCCGGTGGAGAGGGTGCGGCCGGTGCGGACGGTCTGGGTGCGGATCACCGCGGGCCCCGGGACGGACGCGGTGAGGTAGTGCGCGGAGACCGAGAACGGGTCCGGGTGCGGCAGGACCTCGCCGAGCGCGCGGCCGAGCATGGCCAGCAGATAGCCGCCGTTGACCGCGCGGATGATCGTCCATCCGGCGGAGAGCTCGGCGTCGTAGACGCCTTCTTCGCGAAGGGTGACGGCGGTGTCGCGGTCGAACTCGCTGTCCCCGACGGTTGCCTGTGCGGTCCGCGCCGTCTGCGCTGCTGCCTGTGCCATGCGATGCACCGTACACCGATTGTATTACTGAGCGGTAGCTTTTTTGTGGCCGGAAGATGTCGGAGCACGGCGTCCGCAGGGCCGCGAGGCTGTAGCGGGTGGCCGCGGGTCACTCCTCGGCCGTCGCCGACCGCCGGTTGTAGGCGCGCGGGGCCCGCCAGTGGTAGCGCATCGCGAGCAGCCGCAGCGCGAAGGCCATGATCACCGCGGTGCCGCTGGTGAACGCGTTGAGCGCGTCGAAGCGGATGCAGAGCACGATCATCGCGGCGCCGACGATCGCGGGCACGGCGTACAGGTCGCGGTCCCAGCGCAGCAGCGAGGGCACCTCGTTGGCCAGTACGTCGCGCAGCACACCGCCGCCGACCGCGGTGGCCAGTCCCAGGGCCGCCGACGCGGTGAGACCGAGGCCGTAGCCGTACGCCTTGACCGTGCCCGTGACGCAGAACAGCCCGAGGCCGGCCGCGTCGAAGACGTTGACGCCCACCTGGATCCGTTCGACGTGCGGATGCAGGAAGAACACCAGACCGGCGGCGAGGAGCGGGGTCGTGAAGTAGCCGAGGTCCGTGAACGCCGCCGGCGGGACCGCCCCGATGACGATGTCACGGAACAGCCCTCCGCCCAGCGCGGTCACCTCGGCGAGTACCGCGATGCCGAAGACATCGAAGTTCTTGCGTACGGCGAGCAGAGCGCCGGAGATCGCGAAGACGAAGATCCCGGCGATGTCGAGCGCATGCTGGACGGAGGGTGTGAACAGTTCGTTGAGCACCGGGCAATTGTGCCGGTTCTACTCCTTCGGGCTGCCCTCCGGCGTATCGGACGGTGCGGAGCCGTCGTCGGCAGCGCTCTCGTCGGCCGCGTTCTCGTCGGCCCCGGACTTGCGCACCGTGACGATCTCGACCGCCTCGCGGGCCTCCGCCGTCACCATCTCGCCGGGTGCCTGGTCCGGCGCGTTCTCCGGATGGTGGCAGGCCACCTGGTGCCCGGTCTTCAGCGCGACCATCGGCGGCTCCTGCGTCTTGCAGACCTCCGTCGCCTTCCAGCACCGGGTGTGGAAGCGGCAGCCGCTGGGCGGCGAGATCGGCGACGGTACGTCGCCCGTCAGCAGGATGCGCTCGCTCTTGGCCGAACGGCGCTTCGGGTCCGGGATCGGCACCGCCGAGAGCAGCGCCTTGGTGTACGGGTGCATCGGCGCCTTGTACAGCGACTCGCGGTCGGCCAGCTCCACGATCTTGCCGAGGTACATCACCGCGATCCGGTCCGAGACGTGCCGGACGACCGAGAGGTCATGGGCGATGATCACGTACGTCAGACCCAGCTCGGCCTGGAGGTCGTCGAGCAGGTTCACCACCTGCGCCTGGATGGAGACGTCCAGCGCCGAGACCGGCTCGTCCGCCACGACCAGCTTGGGGTTGAGCGCGAGCGCGCGGGCGATCCCGATGCGCTGGCGCTGGCCGCCGGAGAACTCGTGCGGATAGCGGTTGTAGTGCTCCGGGTTGAGGCCCACCACCTCCAGCAGCCGCTGCACCTCCTGCTTGACGCCGCCCTCGGGCGTGACGCCCTGCAGCTTGAAGGGGGCGCCCACGATCGTGCCGATCGTGTGCCGGGGGTTCAGCGAGGAGTACGGGTCCTGGAAGATCATCTGCATGTCGCGGCGCATCGGGCGCATGGCGCCGACGCCGAGGTGCGTGATGTCCTTCCCCTCGAACTCGACCTTCCCCGCGGTGGGTTCGAGGAGCCGGGTGATCAGCCGGCCCATCGTCGACTTTCCGCAGCCGGACTCCCCGACGACGCCCAGGGTCTCGCCCGCGCGCACCTCGAAGTCGATCCCGTCTACGGCCTTCACCGCGCCGGCGCTGCGCTGCAGCATGCCCTTCTTGAGAGGGAAGTGCTTCTGCAGCCCGGTCACCTTGAGCAGCACCTCGCGGGAGGCGGCCTCCGCGACCGCCGCGCCGCCCCCGGCAGGCCTCTGCGCCGGAACGTCCACGCCCTTGTCCTCGCTCGTCACGGCCTTGTCCTCGCTCACAGCTTGGGCGCAATCTCTTCGGTCCAGATACGCTCCCGCTGCTCCTGCGACATGTGGCAGGCCGCCCAGTGCCGGCTGCCGACCTCCTGCAGCTCGGGCCGTACGGTGCGGGTCACGTCGTCCTTGGGCACGTCCGCGTACGGGCAGCGCGGGTTGAAGGCGCAGCCCGACGGGATGTTGATGAGCGACGGCGGGGAACCCTTGACCGGGATGAGCCGGTCGGTCTGGTCGCGGTCGAGACGCGGCATCGAGCCCAGCAGGCCCCAGGTGTAGGGGTGCCGGGGCTCGTAGAACACCTTCTCGGCCGGTCCGCGCTCGACGCAGCGCCCGCCGTACATCACCAGGATGTCGTCGGCGAGCTCGGCCACGACGCCCAGATCGTGGGTGATGATGATGACCGCGGAGCCGAACTCCTTCTGCAGGTCCCGGATCAGGTCGAGGATCTGCGCCTGGACGGTCACGTCCAGCGCGGTCGTCGGCTCGTCGGCGATCAGCAGCTCGGGGTTGTTGACCAGCGACATGGCGATCATCGCGCGCTGGCGCATGCCGCCGGAGAACTCGTGCGGGTAGCTGTCGACGCGCTTGTCGGGCTGCGGGATGCCGACCCGGTCGAGCATCTCGACCGCCCGCTTGCGGGCGGTCTTCTTGTCCACGGCATGGTGGACGCGGTACGCCTCCACGATCTGCTTGCCGATCGTGTAGTACGGGTGCAGCGCGGACAGCGGGTCCTGGAAGATCATGGCCATGTCGCGGCCGCGCAGCTTGCGCACCTCGTCGGGGTCCGCGGACAGCAGCTCCTTGCCGTCCAGCCAGATCTCGCCGGAGACCTGCGCCTTGCGCTTGCCGTACTGGCCCGCGGTGTGCAGGCCCATGATGCCCAGCGACGTGACCGACTTGCCGGAGCCGGACTCGCCGACGATGCCGAGGGTCTTGCCCTTCTCCAGCTGGAAGTTGAGCCCGTCGACGGACTTGACCAGCCCGTCGTCGGTCGGGAAGTGCACCTTGAGGTCGCGCACTTCGAGGAAGGCGGTGGGAGCGGGCGAGCCCACCGGGGCGGGCTCGCCCAGCGCGGCACCGCTCTTGTGCAGTTCGGTCATCCCAGCCTCACTCGCGGGTCGATGACGGCGTACAGAATGTCGACGAGGAGGTTGGCGACGGCGATCGCGAGAGCCGCGAACAGGGTGACGCCGAGGATCACCGGCAGGTCCTTGTTGCTGATGGCCTGGACCGCCGCGAGCCCGAGCCCCGGCAGGTTGAACGTGGATTCGGTGAGGACGGCGCCGCCGAGGAGCACACCGATGTCGAGGCCGAAGACGGTGAGGATCGGTGTCATCGCGGAGCGCAGGGCGTGCCGGGTGATGACGGTCCCCTCCCCCAGCCCCTTGGCGCGGGCGGTGCGGATGTAGTCCTCGCCGAGCACTTCGAGCATGGTGGCTCTGGTGAGCCGGGCATACATCGCGGCGTTCAGGAAGGCGAGCACGATCCACGGCAGGATCAGCGTCTGGAACCAGGTGCCGATGCCGTCGTCCGTGGAGAGGTTGTCGGCGATGTGCACCCAGCCGAGGTTGTGCACGAAGAGGCCCATCGCGACCATGCCGGTGAAGAAGATCGGCAGCGAGACGCCGCCGAGGGCGGTGGTCATCGCGGCCCGGTCCCAGATGCTGCCGCGCCGGAGCGCGGACACCACACCGGTGGCGACGCCGCCGATGAGCCACAGGACGCAGGCTCCGGCGGCGAGCGCGCCGGTGACGGGCAGAGCGTCCTTGAGGGTGGTCCAGACCGGTACCTCGGTGCGGAAGGAGTAGCCGAAGCAGGGTGCGGCGCAGTGGGTGACGTCGTCACCGTTCGCGTAGTCGCGCCCCATCGGGATGCCCTTGACGAAGTCCCAGAACTGGACGAGAAGGGGGTCGTCGAGACCCAGCTTGATGCGGATGCCCGCGAGCTGCTCGGCACCCGTGGCCTTGCCGGCGAAGAGGACGGCGACGTCCTGACCCGCCCACTTGGGCAGCATGAAGAAGATGGTGAAGGTCGCGAGCAGTACGACGAGCACCATGATGACTACGGCGAACAGGCGCCGGATGAGATAAGCAAGCACTGTGCGCGGCCCGGCGGTGGCCGGGAACCCCTTGTGGGGGGCTCCCGGCCACCGCCCTGGCCATCACCTGCCCTTCGGACTGGCGGGTTTCGGCGGCGGTGGGGCAGTCAACCGGGTTGACTGCAAATGCTGTTGACTACAACAGCGGCTACTTGACGACGCCGAGGGAGACGTAGTCGTAACGGCCGCTGAAGGCGTCGGACATGTAGACGTTCGTCAGCCGGTCGCCGCGCCAGGTGATGTTCTTCTCGTAGATGAAGGGCATCCAGTCGGCCTGGTCGAGGATCCGCTTGTCGAGAGCCTTGTAGATCTCGCCGGCCTTGACCGGGTCGGTCTCCGCGATCGCGTCGTCGAAGAGCTTGTCGATCTGCGGGTCCTTGAGCTGCGACTCGTTGTAGTTACCGGTCTCCGACAGGAACCGGCTGTCCCACAGCGGCTGGCCGAAGCCCTGGCCGGACGGGAAGTCCGGGCCCCAGCCGCTCATCGTCATGCCGTAGCCGCGCTTCTTCACGACGGCCGGCGAACCGGTGATGCTGGAGGCCTCGGCGCCGTCGATCGGGTCGACCTCGACCTTGATGCCGACCTTGCCGAGCTGCTCCTGGAGCGCCTCGGCGGTGTCGACCTCGCCCGGGTTGTTGTTGCGGGCGGTGAGCTTGGTCGAGAAGCCGCCGGCGTGACCGCACTGCTTCAGCTCGTCCTTGGCCTTGGCCGTGTCCGGCTTGCCCTTGCGGGCGAGAACGCCGTACGGGTCGTAGTCGCTGTGCCCCTTGATGGAGGTCGGCAGCGTGCTGTTGGCGATCTCGCCACCGGCGATCTCACCACCGCGGGTCTGCTGGAGGCTGGCGAAGTCCGTGGCGTAGAAGACGGCCTTGCGGCAGTGGACGTCGTCCAGCGGCTTGGCCGTGTGGACGAGCGCGACGTAGCGGACGAAGGACGTCAGCATGTTGTCGACGCTGGCCTTGTGGTCCTGGATGGCGGTGACCCGGCCGGACTGGGTCATGCCGGTGCCGTTGAGGTCGACGTCGTAGTCGCCCTCCATCAGCTTCTTGTCGTTCTCCTCCAGGTTGGCGGAGATCGTCACGGTGATCTTGTCCGGGAGCGCGGCGCGCACCGGGTCCGAGGACTTCTGCCACTTGTCGTTGCGGACGAGGACGATGTTCTTGCCCGGCTTGTACGACTCGAACTTGTACGGGCCCGAGGAGAACGGCCGCTGGGTGTACTTCGCCTTGCTGTCCTCCGACGCCTTCACGGGCGTGCCGGACGGCATGGCGAGGAACTGCTCGAAGTCACCGTTGGGCTTGGGCAGCTTGAAGATGATGGTGCTGTCGTCGGGCGTCTCGATCGCCTTCAGGCCGAGCTTGTCCGGCGACGAGTCCTTGTAGGGGCCCTTGTACTCGCCCTTGGGGTCCAGCGTCTGCTTCAGGTACTGCGGCCCACCGGTGATGGTGTCCGTCGCCCAGATGCGCTCGATGCCGTACTTGACGTCCTTGGAGGTCAGCTTGGAGCCGTCCTCCCAGGTGATGCCGGGGCGCAGCTTGTACGTGTACGTCTTGCCGTCGTCCGAGATGACACCGGGACCGGTGGCGAGGTCGCCGACCAGCTTGGTGGAGGCGGCACCGGGCTTGGTGTCGTACGTGACCAGCTGGCGGGTGTAGAAGCGCATGAAGTCCCAGGCCATGCCGTAGTAGGCACGCTGGGGGTCGGCGGAGTCGAGGTCCTGCTTGCCGACCATCTTCAGCGTTCCACCCTTTTTGGTGGACGGGTTGGCGACCTTGTTGAACGCCGCGTTGAACCCGGCGGCCTTCGACTTGCCGTCGCCACTGCCGCCGTCGTCGCCGCCGCCGCACGCCGTGGTGGTCATCAGCGCCGCGACCACGAGGGCCGCACCAGCGGTGAGCCGTCGTTTCGAGGTAACTGTGGACATTTTCTCGTAACCTCCGAGATCGCGGTCCCAGGCCGTTGCTTGCCGGAGAACCATGGGAAGAGCCACCTGACAGTGCGGCAGGGGCAAGTCGTGGGCTATCGGGTCCCCTTGGGGTCCAGGGCGTCGCGCAGCCCGTCCCCGAAGAGGTTGAAGGCCAGTACGGTGATGAAGATCGTCACGCCGGGGAAGACCATGAACATCGGGTCGTGCTCGTACGTCTCCAGGGCGTCGCGCAGCATGCCGCCCCAGGAGGCCGTGGGCGGCCGCACACCCGCGCCGAGGAAGCTGAGGGCCGCTTCGGTGAGGATGTTGGTGGGGATCATGAGCGTCGCGTAGACGGTGATCGGCGCCACCAGGTTCGGCAGCAGCTCGCGGAAGAGGATGTGGCCCCGCCCGCCGCCGAGGCTGCGCGCCGCCTCGACGTACTCGCGCTCACGCAGCGAGAGCGTCTGGCCCCGGACGATGCGTCCCACGTACGGCCAGCCGAAGAAGCCGATGACGGCGACGAGTACGGCGATGCGCACCCCGCTGCCGGTGAGGCCGAGGAGGTCGTCGGGGAGGACCGAGACGAGCGAGATGATGAAGAGGAGCTGCGGGAAGGACAGCAGCACGTCCATGACCCGGCTGATCACCGCGTCCACCCAGCCGCCGAAGTAGCCGGCGATGATCCCGAAGAGCGTGCCGAGCGCCACCGCGACCAGGGCCGCCAGGAACGCCACGAGCAGCGAGATCCGGGCGCCGTAGACGATCCGGCTGAAGACGTCGCGCCCCTTGTTGGGCTCGACGCCGAAGAGGAAGTCGCCGCTCACGCCACCGAGGGAGCCGGTGGGGAGATTGGTCAGCGGGTCGAGCTTGTCCTGGTGGAAGTCGTTCGGCGGGTGCCCCAGCAGGCCCACGATGAGGGGCGCGAAGACCGCCACCACGATCAGGACGAGGACAACGATGCCACCCGTCAGAGCGACCTTGTCCTGCTTGAGGCGGTTCCAGGCGATCTGCTTGAGGGAGCGCCCCTCGACCTTCTTCGCCCCGGAGTCGGCTGCGGGACCGCCGGTCGCGATCGGGTCCGCTTCCGTGGTCGGCTCGTGCAATGGTGCCGTCATCGTGGCAAGGACCCCTCTCAACCGGCGGTGGCCGGGCCGAACTGGCCGCTGTGGCGGCGCGGATCAGTCAGTCGTACACGGAGGCGGCAGGACGCCCTTGCTGCGGGAGTCTTCATTGCCGTTGCGCGAGGTAGCCATACCGTCAGGCGAATGGATGCCTAACCGTGATGCGGTCAGGGGTGTTCCGTTATCCGGACGGATGTGAACGCCCGCCGAACACTGGTCAGTTGAGGCGGAAGAGGGCACGCGGTCGGATTCACCCCGCATTCATCATCAGATATCCCCAGCACGGAGATCCCGGACATGGGGAGCGGAACCGCGCAGGGGTCCGGGAAGCGCGCGGGAGCGCGGCCGTGCGGAACGTGTCGGGAAAGCGGCCCGGGATTCGGGGAGTTGGCGCCGGACGAGTACGTTGCGTTCCGGGAATCAGGGCCGTACGCATGCATTCCCGGCGCACCCGGCACGTACACCTGCATTCCGGGCGCGAGGGGCGGACACATGCCTGCCGGGAGGCTCCGGTACGTACAACTGCGCTGCCGGCAGGCTCAGTACGCGCCCTGCGGCGGATAGCCGTAGCCGGCCACCGGGGCCGCCGGGGCGTGGGCCTCGCGGTCGTAGAACGGGCGGGTGTTGGCGCGCAGCCACATCGCGACGGGGTCGTACTCGTCGGACATCGCGACCGTGGAGACGGGCAGCCCGTCCGGGACCGCGCCGATCGACTGCTGCATCATCGCCCGCACCGCGTCGACCGAGGTCTGGCCCGTGTCGTAGAGGTCGAGGCCGATGGCGAGATACGGGACGCCCAGCGCCGGCTGCACCCAGGCGCGGCGCAGCGAGCGGATCGCGGGGGTGTGATGGGCGTTCTGCGTGAGCAGGGCGTAGAACTGGGGGATCTCGATGGCGGGCTCGGTGAGCCGGAGCGGTCCCGCGGGCATCCGGTCGAGACCGGTGGCGATCCGGCGCAGGTCCAGCCAGGGGATGCCCACGCCGCCGCCCGGGGCGTGCGGGTTGAGCCAGATGCCCCAGCGGTCCGGGAAGAGGGCGCGGGCGATGTCGCGGCCGGTGACCAGCTCGTGGGCCCGGTTCCAGCCGCTGGCCGAGAGCTCCTGGGCGGAGGTCACACAGGGGGCGTAGCCGAGGCCGTCGACCTCCATGTTCCCGTACTGGGCGTCGGGCGAGCCCGCCTGGCCGTGCCAGAGGAGCATCCAGATCCGGCCGTTGGCGAGGGCCTGCAGCAGCGCCTCGTACGCGTCGTAGCGCCCGGGCGTCACTTGGCGCAGCATGTGCTCGACCTGCCCGGCCGCCGCGGTGCCTGACGCACTCACCTGGTCCCGCCCCTCTTCGATCCACTGTGTCGGCCCGCCGCTCCCGGGGCACACGGGTGCGGCATGATGCCGTGGCACCATGCCATCAAACCAGCTTATGCGCCGGTCCTGACACCGACTTGACGCCTCGGGCCGACGCGGTGATCCACTCCGGAGCGGTCCGCGGGCACCGTGCCGGGTGCTACCCGTCCGCGCGGCAGTAGAACGGCCGGATCCTCTCCCGCATCCAGTCGGCGACCGGGTCCTGCGCCACATCGAGCAGGACCAGGCTGACCGACCACGGCACCTCGACACGGCCGAGCGCACGGCCGAGGGCGTCCATCGGGGCGTCGCGCCCGGCGCCCTCCCAGGTGGAGAGCTCGACACCGATGAAGAGGACGGGCTCGCCGCCCTCGATGCTGGCCAGGGTCCGGCGGGCGGTGAGCACGACACCGCTCACCTCGAATTCGCCGGCCGCCGCGGCGAGGAAGTCGACGGGCTCCTCCTTCCAGTCCGGCTCGTACAGCCGGACCCTGCCTCCGCCGGCCGGTCCGTCCAGCGGGGTGCGTCCGCCGCGGCAGAGCTCGGCCACGGCGGGCGGCGGCAGCGGCGTCCCGACGACGCCGCCCGGGTTCACCGCCATACCGAGCTGCGGGGGCAGTCCGCGGGCGAACTCGCGGGCGGGCGCGACGGTGAACGACATCGCGGCGCCGACACAGCTGCGGAACTGCTGTTCGGAGCTGAACACGGGAACGTACGCGGCGCCCTCGATCTCCAGCGTCGGCAGGTCCAGGTCGGGGGAATCGGGTCCGCCGCCGTTGGGCAGGGGCACCCAGACATGGCTGCGCCCGAGCACCTCGACGAGCCGTCCGCCCGCCTCCGGGCTGCCCACCGAGGCCATCAGCACCTCTTCGAGCTCATTGGCGGGCCATCCGCCCTGCGGATGGGACTGACCCTGCGCCGGAATGTCCACTGCTTCCCCTTCTTGCCCGAGCCTTCCGGCAGAAGGTTAACGTCCGGCTCCCGGGCCCCGCGGGTCCGCGAACCCGATCCGGGTCAGCAGAGCCGCCGCCTCGCGGTCCAGCAGCACCGCCGAGGCGCACCCCGGCGGCAGCAGGCCCGTCTCGGCGTCCCGGAGCAGCCTTCCCACCGCCCTGCGGTGCCGGGCGAACGCGTATCCGGAGACGCCGCGTCCGCGCTCGCGCTGGCCCTCCATCGCCGTCTGCGGTGTGACGTCGAGCAGGACGAGGTGGAGCACCCGGCCCCGGCGCCGCGCCGCGCGGGCCAGCCAGCCGCGTACCCACGCCTGGGTTCCGCAGTCGTGGACGACCACGGACTCGCCGGAGCGCAGCACCCGCCACAGCCCCCCGTAGTGGGCGGCGCGGACGAGGGGGCGGTAGAGGGCGTACGGGAGTAACCGGGGCACGATCCGCGCCCAGTGGTCCCGGGTGTCCTGGGAGTCGATGGCGCGGGCCGTCGTCACCGCCCGCCGGATGAGCGTCGATTTGCCGCTGCCGGGCAGCCCGGAGACCACCACCACGTCGCCCGCCCCGAAGCGCAGGCCGCGCGGGCTGCGCCCGGCCCGGTCCCGGAGGTCCCGCACCACGGGCGCGGGCGGGCCGAGCGCGTCGGCGGCCGGCGCCCCCGGTTGTGCGGGCATCGCGCCGTGCGCGGCCCCCGCGGTCGTCGCGTACCGCTGCAACGTCATCGCCCCTCCCCCTGTCGGGTCACCCCACGCATGCCCCTGAAGTGTAAAGAAAAGGTAATGCGGCACAACCGTCCACGCCGCTGATTCCCATGAGGGACCGGGGCCCCACTCCGGCGCGATGCGTGCGATGATGACCCGGCCAACTGCATAAAGGCCGCTTGAATCCGCGCGGGAGAGTTCCGGTCACTGCCTGTGCCGGGCGCCGAAGGAGCAAGTTCCTCCCTTGAATCTCTCAGGCCCCGTACCGCGTGGATGAGGCAGATCTGAAAAGCGGGCCGCTCCGCGGCCCCACCCAAGGTGCAAGCCGAACCCTCCAGGGGGCTCTCGGCGAACCTCTCAGGTTCCGATGACAGATGGGGAGGGACTGTCCTCGTCGTCATGCCCTGGGAGCCACATCCATGAGCACCGCCCCCCGTCTCACCGCCCTCGATGCCCTGCACCGTTCGCTGGGCGCGACCATGACCGACTTCGCGGGCTGGGACATGCCCCTGCGGTACGGCAGCGAGCGCGACGAGCACAACGCGGTCCGCACCAGGGCCGGCCTCTTCGACCTGTCGCACATGGGCGAGATCACCGTCACCGGCCCCGAGGCCGCGGCCTTCCTCAACTACGCGCTGGTCGGCAACATCGGCACCGTCGCCGTGGGCCGCGCCCGCTACACGATGATCTGCGCCGAGGACGGCGGCATCCTGGACGACCTGATCGTCTACCGGCTGGGTGACGACGAGTACATGGTCGTCGCCAACGCCGGCAACGCCCAGATCGTGCTGGACGCGCTGACCGCGCGGGCCGGCGGCTTCGACGCCGCCGTACGCGACGACCGCGACGCGTACGCGCTGCTCGCCGTCCAGGGCCCCGAGTCCCCCGCCATCCTGGCCGCCGTCACCGACGCCGACCTGGACGGGCTGAAGTACTACGCCGGCCTGCCCGGCACGGTCGCCGGTGTCCCCGCGCTGATCGCCCGCACCGGCTACACCGGCGAGGACGGCTTCGAGCTGTTCGTCGCCCCCGTCCACGCCGAGCAGCTGTGGAAGGCCCTCACCGAGGCGGGCGCCTCCCGCGGCCTGATCCCGTGCGGGCTCTCCTGCCGCGACACGCTGCGCCTGGAGGCCGGCATGCCGCTCTACGGGCACGAGCTGACCACCGAGCTGACCCCGTTCGACGCCGGCCTCGGCCGCGTCGTGAAGTTCGAGAAGGAGGGCGACTTCGTCGGCCGCAAGGCGCTCGAGGCCGCCGCCGAGCGCGCCGCGACCGCCCCGCCCCGCAAGCTGGTCGGACTGATCGCCGAGGGCCGCCGCGTGCCCCGCGCCGGCTTCTCCGTCGTCGCCGCGGGCGGGACCGGCAGCGAGGTCGTCGGCGAGGTCACCTCGGGCGCCCCCTCGCCGACCCTGGGCAAGCCGATCGCCATCGCGTACGTGGACGCCGCGCACGCCACGCCCGGCACCGCGGGCATCGGAGTGGACATCCGGGGCAGCCACGAGCCGTACGAGGTCGTGGCGCTGCCGTTCTACAAGCGCCAGAAGTGACGTCGGCGCTCCCGAAGAAGTGACGCAGTCGCGTCTCACACCGTAAGACCACCGTTCATCAGCACTCCCCCGCGTACAGGAGAATTCAGGTCATGAGCAACCCCCAGCAGCTGCGTTACAGCAAGGAGCACGAGTGGCTGTCGGCCGTCGAGGACGGTGTGGCCACGATCGGTATCACCGAGTACGCGGCCAACGCCCTCGGCGATGTCGTCTACGCCCAGCTCCCCGAGGTCGGTGACACGGTGACCGCGGGCGAGACCTGCGGCGAGCTGGAGTCGACCAAGTCGGTGAGCGACCTGTACTCGCCGGTGACCGGTGAGGTCACCGCCGCGAACCAGGACGTCGTGGACGATCCGTCGCTGGTGAACTCCGCTCCGTTCGAGGGCGGCTGGCTGTTCAAGGTACGTATGGCGGAGGAGCCGAAGGACCTGCTCTCCGCCGACGAGTACACCGAGTTCTCCGGCAACTGAGACCCCAAGGGACCACCTGATGTCGCTTCTCAACTCATCCCTCCACGAGCTGGACCCGGACGTCGCCGCCGCTGTCGACGCCGAGCTCCACCGCCAGCAGTCCACCCTCGAAATGATCGCCTCGGAGAACTTCGCTCCGGTCGCGGTCATGGAGGCCCAGGGCTCCGTCCTCACCAACAAGTACGCCGAGGGCTACCCCGGCCGCCGCTACTACGGCGGTTGCGAGCACGTCGACGTCGTCGAGCAGATCGCCATCGACCGCATCAAGGCGCTGTTCGGCGCCGAGGCCGCGAACGTCCAGCCGCACTCCGGTGCGCAGGCCAACGCCGCCGCGATGTTCGCGCTGCTGAAGCCGGGCGACACGATCATGGGCCTGAACCTGGCCCACGGCGGTCACCTGACCCACGGCATGAAGATCAACTTCTCCGGCAAGCTCTACAACGTGGTCCCGTACCACGTCGACGACACCGGCGTCGTGGACATGGCCGAGGTCGAGCGCCTGGCCAAGGAGTCCAAGCCGAAGCTGATCGTCGCCGGCTGGTCCGCCTACCCCCGCCAGCTGGACTTCGCCGCCTTCCGCCGCATCGCGGACGAGGTCGGCGCGTACCTGATGGTCGACATGGCGCACTTCGCGGGCCTGGTGGCCGCGGGTCTGCACCCCAACCCGGTGCCGCACGCCCATGTCGTCACGACCACCACGCACAAGACCCTCGGCGGTCCGCGCGGTGGCGTCATCCTGTCCACGCAGGAGCTGGCCAAGAAGATCAACTCGGCGGTCTTCCCGGGCCAGCAGGGTGGTCCGCTGGAGCACGTGATCGCGGCCAAGGCGGTCTCGTTCAAGGTCGCGGCGACCGAGGAGTTCAAGGAGCGCCAGCAGCGCACCCTGGACGGCGCCCGCGTCCTCGCCGAGCGCCTGGTCCAGCCGGACGTCACCGAGGTCGGTGTCTCCGTGCTGTCCGGCGGTACGGACGTCCACCTGGTCCTCGTCGACCTGCGCAACTCCGAGCTGGACGGCCAGCAGGCCGAGGACCGGCTGCACGAGCTGGGCATCACGGTCAACCGGAACGCCATCCCGAACGACCCGCGGCCGCCGATGGTCACCTCGGGTCTGCGGATCGGTACGCCGGCCCTGGCGACCCGCGGTTTCCGGACCGAGGACTTCACCGAGGTCGCGGAGATCATCGCCGCCGCGCTCAAGCCGTCCTACGACGCGGACGCGCTGAAGGCCCGCGTCGTCGCGCTGGCCGAGAAGTTCCCGCTGTACCCCGGCCTGAAGTAGCCCGGCGCACAGACCGTCCCGAACTGGTCCGGGACGTAATTCGGGACACAGTTCGGCACCTTTCGGGCGGGGCACCGCGCACACTGTTCAGTGAGCGCGGTGCCCCATCCCTTGTCCCCGCTGCTCTTCGGACCGACCGGTCCGTACCGCATCACCCGGCAGACGACGACGTCTACCAACCCTGAGGAGTCTTCCGTGGCCATCTCGGTCTTCGACCTGTTCTCGATCGGCATCGGCCCGTCCAGCTCCCATACGGTCGGCCCGATGCGCGCCGCCCGCATGTTCGCGCGCCGGCTGAAGAACGAGGGCCTCATCGCCCACACCGCCTCCATACGCGCGGAGCTGTACGGCTCCCTCGGGGCGACCGGTCACGGCCACGGCACTCCCAAGGCGGTCCTGCTCGGCCTGGAGGGCGAGTCGCCCCGCACCGTCGACGTGGAGTCCGCCGACGACCGGGTGGAACACATCCGTACGACCGGCCGGATCAATCTGCTCGGCATGCACGAGATCGACTTCGACGCCGACGAGCAGCTGGTCCTGCACCGCCGCAAGGCCCTCCCGTACCACGCCAACGGCATGACGGTCTTCGCCTTCGACCGCGAGGGCGCCACGCTGCTGGAGAAGACCTACTACTCCGTCGGCGGCGGCTTCGTCGTCGACGAGGACGCGGTGGGCGAGGACCGGATCGTCCTCGACGACACCGTGCTGAAGCACCCCTTCCGCACCGGCGACGAACTGCTGCGGCTCTCCGGGGAGACCGGCCTGTCCATCTCTTCCCTGATGCTGGAGAACGAGAGGGCCTGGCGCACCGAGGACGAGATCCGCTCGGGTCTGCTGGACATCTGGCGCGTCATGCAGGCCTGCGTCTCGCGCGGCATGTCCCGCGAGGGCATCCTGCCCGGCGGCCTCAAGGTCCGCCGCCGCGCCGCGAAAACCGCCCGCCAACTGCGCGCCGAGGGCGACCCGCAGGCCCACGCGATGGAGTGGATCACCCTCTACGCGATGGCGGTCAACGAGGAGAACGCGGCGGGCGGCCGCGTCGTCACCGCGCCCACCAACGGCGCGGCGGGCATCATCCCGGCCGTGCTGCACTACTACATGAACTTCGCGGCCGGTGGAGCCACCGAGGCGGAGAAGGAGGACGGCGTCGTCCGCTTCCTGCTCGCCGCCGGAGCCATCGGCATGCTCTTCAAGGAGAACGCCTCCATCTCCGGCGCCGAGGTCGGCTGCCAGGGCGAGGTCGGCTCCGCCTGCTCGATGGCCGCGGGCGCCCTCGCCGAGGTCCTCGGCGGCACCCCCGAGCAGGTCGAGAACGCCGCCGAGATCGGCATGGAGCACAACCTCGGTCTGACCTGCGACCCGGTCGGCGGTCTCGTCCAGATCCCGTGCATCGAGCGCAACGGCATGGCCGCCGTCAAGGCCGTCACGGCGGCCAAGATGGCGCTGCGCGGCGACGGCAGCCACAAGGTCTCCCTGGACAAGGTCATCAAGACCATGAAGGAGACGGGCGCGGACATGAGCGTGAAGTACAAGGAGACCGCGCGGGGCGGGCTCGCGGTGAACATCATCGAGTGCTGAGGCAATAGGCCCTGACCTGCGCGTTCGTATCCTTCAGCGCGGTCAGGGCCGTCCCTGTTCACGCGGTGGGAAATCCCTGTGATCTCCCTGCGCCAGACGTGAGAGTCCCTGAAGAGTCCCTGGGATGTCCCAGCCGGCATCGCTCGTGGGGTCGGCCCTGCCACCTTCCAGTCGTCCTTGAAGCCGTCTCCCGTCCACCTCGGACGTGGTGGTGCTGTCGGTGGACGTGCACGACGAGGCCATGACGTTGCCAGAACGACGTCGGGTCCTGCATCCGACTCCCGTTCTGCAGGCGCAGCTTCAGCCCTGGTCCGTTCTGTGACGATCGCACGGCTCATCACGTCCCACGACAGAGTGTCCTGGGCACACCTGTCACTCGGGCATCCCAGTACCCCTTTCTGGCCATTCACCCCGTCATGCGCATGACGCATATCGGCCCTGGATAGAAAACGCCGAGCACTGTGGCGTCCGTGGGGCAACATCCGAGTGAACCGGGGGTCCGACTCATGAGTGGCACGCGTGCCAATAAGGTCCGGATTGAAGACTTCACCGAGGACGGCTTTCTCGTCCTCCCTGGATTCTTGCCGGCCGACCTCGTCGACCGACTTGCGCCGGAGGTCGACAAGTGGGTGGAGACGGGCTGGCGTCAGAAGTCCATCGACGCCTGTCTGCATCCGGGTGCTGAGTCGCCGCAGGTGGTCGAGCTGGACTTGGAGGCGCACGCCGAGCTCGTGGTGTACCCGCCGCTCATGGACCTGCTCGGCCACCCCGACCTGCTGGGGGAGGCCTTCGTCTTCCACCATCTGCACAGCGACCGGCGACCGGCCGGGGGGGCCGGCAAGAGCTGGCACCACGACTACGAACAGCGGCCGCAGCGCGACCGGCGCTTACCGATGATCCATGCCCTGCACTACATAGGCGGGCTCAAGCCGGAGTTGGGTGGCTTGGCAGTGCTGCCGGGTTCGCACCGGGAAGTCGCGGAGAAAGACGCCCGCAGCCACCTGGGCACGGCGGTCCTGCCGGGCGAAGCGCTCATCGACGACTTGCCGTCCGGGTCCACCGTCGTACTCCACTCAGCGCTCTTTCACACCCGCCGGGCCGCGTCGGCGCCGCAGCCGAACGCGGGGCCGCGCTACATGATCGACGGCTCGTACTGTCGTACGGGCACTCTGTGGCCACCGGTCAAGCCGTACTGGCGTCAGGTGCTGGGAGTGGCGCGCTCGCGCCGTCTGGACGCAGGACGTCCGGAGCTGTTCGCCGAACGGCACTTCGGCGAGTACGAAGAGGTGGGAAGGTACAGCAGATGAGGATTCTAGGAGCGGTCCGGTTCGAGACGGTCATCGACCACTTCGCCCAGGAGCACCCCTTCGACGCGTCTGATCAGGCCAACACCAACGACGAGGCCGAAGGGCACATCCGCAACGGCCAGCGGGAGTTGGGCGGGAGTTGGCATCAGGTGCTGCTGGAGGGCCCGGAAGTGCGCGGTGTGGTGCTTCCCTGGCACCTGGGTGAGGACGGAGAGGTGGAGCTCGTCCCCAAGGCGGGGCTGACGGTGGCCGCGGCTGCGGAGCGGCTGGCGGGGTTGGGCCCCTCGTACGCGCGCTCCAATCCGTTGTGTGCGCTCAAACTCGCCCGGCAGAGCACGGCCCCCCGCCGCCCGTTGTTCCTGAGCACACGGCCCGTTTCGGGACGCGACTACGAAGGTTTGACTGTCCGCGAGGGGTTGATCCATCTGGACGGGCTGCACCGCATGCTCGCCTGGGACCAGGCCGGACAACTGGTGTCCGGCAACTGGTTCCCCGCCTATGTGGCCGGGCTATCCCCGGCCCACGTAGGGCATGGCGCTGGGCATGACCAGAACGGACTGAATGTTCACCCCGCGCGGCAGAGCGGCCATGGTCCGCACCATGTCGACGACGTGCTTCACGTCCATGGTGGGTTCGACCCGCCGTGACCCGTCGGCCTGTAGGACGGCCGGCTGGGGGCGGTCCTCCGGGGTGACGTTGCCGATGTCGATCTGGCCGCAGGAGATGTCGTAGCGGCGGCCGTCCAAAGACAGTGAGCGTGTCATCCCGGCGACCGCGTGCTTGGCTGCGGTGAACGCGAGGGAGTCCGGCCGGGGTGCCTGAGCGGAGGGCGCCCCGTTGTTGATGATCCGTCCACCGCGCGGGTTCTGCTCCTTCATGACGCGGAAGGCAGCGCGGGAACACAGGAAGGTCCCGGTGGCGATGGAGTCCATCACGCGGTGCCAGTCCTCGACGCTCACGTCCTCCGTCGGGGTGTAGGGCATGACGTCGGCGGCATTGTTGAACAGCACGTCCACTCGCCCGAACCGCCCCACCACGGACCTGAACAGGTGGTCCACCGCGGTGGCATCGGTGATGTCGGCGGGGAATGGGACGGCGCGGTCGCGGCCGACGGTAGGCGTGAGCGCCGCCGTCTCCTCCAGCGGCTCCTTGCGCCGACCCACCAGGACCACCGTCCAGCCGTCCGCCAGCAGACCGAGCGCACACGCCCTCCCGATTCCGCTGCCCGCGCCGGTGACGACCGCCGTCTTCTCAGTCACGTCCCGCCCATCCTCTCCTCAAACAATCCCTGCGTATGAAGGGCTCTCCGAACGTGCCCAAGCATCCCTCACCCAAACAGGAGGCACATATGACCGGCCGTATAAGGGCGTTGGGCGGGACCGACGGCAGTCGCGCCTGGTTCGACCGGGCCCAGGCATCGCTGGCGGGCGGCATCAGCTCCTCCTCCAGACTGACCTCGACCGGCCCGCACCCCTACCCGCTCTACATCGCCAGTGGGTCCGGTACGCGCATCCGCGACGTCGACGGCAACGAGTACCTCGACTACCTCATCTCCTACGGCAGCGCGATCCTGGGCCATGCCGCCCCGGAGCTCACCGAGGCACTCACCGCCGTCCTGGGCACGGGCTCGATGTTCGGCACCTGCAACACCGCTGAAGTGGAACTCGCCGAGCTGATCTGCGAGATGGTGCCCTGTGCGGAGCTCGTCCGGTTCGCCAACTCGGGAAGCGAGGCGGTGCAAGGGGCCGTGCGTGCCGCCCGCGGGTACACCGGGCGCTCGAAGATCCTCAAGTTCGAGGGCCACTACCACGGATGGTCCGACACCCTGGCCATCTCCAACCGCCCCGGTATCTCGGAGGCCGGCCCCTACGGCACGCCGCACCCCGTACCTCATTCCCCGGGCATTCCGGCCGGGGTCGTCGACGACGTGGTCGTCTGCCCATGGAACGACCCCGCGGCACTCCGCACCCTCCTGGACGCCCACCGGGGCGAGCTCGCGGCGGTCATCTGCGAGCCGATCGTCGCCAACAACGCGTGCACCATGCCCGATCCGGGCTATCTCGGCCTGCTGCGGGAGGAGTGCACGGCACGCGGAATCGTGCTCGTCTTCGACGAGGTCTGCACCGGATTCCGCACCGGCCCCGGAGGAGCCCAGGCGCTGCTCGACGTCGTACCCGACCTCGCCGTCTTCTCCAAGGCGCTGGGCGGCGGCCTGCCGATCGCCGCGTTCGCCGGGCAGCGCCACGTGATGGAACCTCTGGCGCGAGGGGACGTCAAACACGGCGGCACCTACAACGCCTCGCCGCTGTGCGCGACGTCCGCGCTGGTCACCCTGCGCCGGCTGAACCAGCCGGGGGTCACCAAGCACATCGAGGAAAGCGGCCGGCGGCTCATGGAAGCGATCCGCCGCGCTGCCCACGACCGGCGTGTTCCCTGCGCGGTCCAGGGCGTCGGCGCCATGTTCCAGGCCGTCTTCACTCTCGACGGCGCACCCACCCGCCAGTACCGCGACCTGCTCCGCACCGACCAGGCCCGCTATCACGCCTTCCGCCATGAACTCCTCAAACGCGGGGTCCACGCCAACGCCTTCGCCATGGCCTGCTGGTTCGTCCCCGCCGGAGTAACCGACGACGACCTGGACGCCACGTGCGAGGCCGTGGAAGAAGCCTTCAGCGCCCTGTGATCGGCTGCCATCGGGCCTCGGCGCCAGGCCCGCCGGAGCGGATCCGTCCACGTCAGGAGAAGGGCAGTGCCCGTTCTGTTGCCAGAGGGCATATCAGGGCCGGCGCCGACCTCCTGCCCACCGCGCCACGGTCAGGGGTGCCGCGGTGGGCAGGAGGTCGGGTAGGAGCCGTGCCGGTCCTTGCTGAACCGGCCCCGGAGGCAGGCGACTTGTCGACGGTCGAGGTCGACGTGGAAGTCGTCCCGGTCGATGCCTTCGTTCCGGGGGCGCCGGCGAGCGGAGTTGCCCGACGAGCAGGCCGACTCCGTGCAGGTCCTGGTACACCGCCCCCGCAGAGTCCCGCTTCAACATCTCCGCGGCGCCTGTCCCGCAGACGCCGCCGGGACAGAAGTCCTTGCGCTGACGGAGTCTCAGGACCTAGGGGACGACGACAGTCAGCGATGTGTCAGTCAGCTCAAATCCGAGCTTCTCATAGACACGGCGGGCCGGATTCGCCTCGCTCACGGCGAGCGATACCTCGGCCAGCCCGTCGGACGCGGCATCGCCGAGCACCCGACGCAGCAGATCGGCGCCAAGGCCCGCGTAGCGCGCTTCGGGCCGACGGAACACGTCCGCGACCCACGGCAGGCCGTCACGGTCGGTGAGGATCGCCCCGGCGACCACACGGTCCGCCTCGTCCACCACCAGGGCACTGCACGGAAGGACCGGCCCGAGAACAGAGCCCGCCAGCATCGGCGCCAGAAGCCCGTTCAGCACTTCTTCGTCACTGCCGCGGTGATGGTCGGGGTGGTCGGGAGGAAAGGCGGCTCGCCAAGCCGGAAACACCGTGTCCGCATCGAGACCGCAAGGAACGGCCCGGAGTCCGTCGCCCAGGGCACGCGACGACCAGTCGGCCGGTGGCGGGCACGCGACCAGGTCTCTCCGCATCTCGTGGGCGTGCCTCATCACCCGGGCACCACGGCGCAGCAACTGCTCACCGAGTTCCACAGACCCCGAGACCGCCCATCCGGACATGTGGGAGACGATGGTTTCCACCGGGTCGGGACCGACCACTTCGGCCAGGTCAGCCCATGGGTGCCCCTCCCGAACACCCTCCAGATATGTCAGGACCGGCACGCCTTCCCCGTTGGTCAGGGTCTGGCGCCGCTCGTCGTTTTCAGTCACTCTTCATCCTTGATAGACCACGTGCATCTCAGTGCGGGCATTGTGCGATCGGGTGTCCGCTGCCGCAACAGGATTTCCGCAGTTCAGGACGTCCGCCGTTCAAGTCGGTGACAACCGCGGGCCGGCCGATGCCCGACGCCGGACCACGCAACACGGTCCCGGAGCCCAAAAACCGGCGGGCCGACCGCCGACGCCGCAGCGGCAAGGGCGCTCGCGCGTCCCTGACGGAGTTGCCGGACCTCTTCCGACCGGGTCCGGGGCGGTGCTGGATCCGCTCGGTTGTCGGAGACCGCGCTCACCGTCCAGGCCCATCAGGCCCTGGGCCCGGCCCCGCTCAGAACCCCGGTTCCGTGAGCGAGAGTGATCAGGTAACGTTCGCCGCAGCCCCTCATGTGGCGCTATCTGACTGAACTCCCCCAGGGCCGGAAGGCAGCAAGGGCAGGTCGGCTCTGGCGGGTGCGTGAGGGGCCTTTGCGTTCCGTTCGCTCGGCCTGGACACGCGATCCGGTCAGGGCCGTCGACGGGCCCGGGTATGGGGAGGGCACCAGACACTGCTGGTGCCCTCCTCGTACCCGGAAAAGATCTTCAGACCGGCAACGTCATGGCGTTCAGCCCATGAACTTCTTGAACTCGTCGGGCAGCTCGAAGTCCTTGTCGTCCTGCGCCGGCAGACCGAACGCACCGCCCTGCGCGGCCTGCTCACGACGGGCCGCGGCAGCCTGCTCCTCGGCCTTGCGCTTCATCGGGTTACCACTCTTACGCTTGCCCTTGGCCTGCTTGACCTGCTTCTTCTGCCGACCCGGA
>NZ_JBHVPX010000013.1:267774-314654 GCF_042887155.1 Streptomyces sp. NPDC057963 | reverse complement strand
TATTACCGCGGTTTGGGGGGGCGGTTTTTTGTTAAAACCCCCCCCCCCATTAACGGGCCCGTTGCACCCCACCCCCCCCCCCCCCCACCGGCGCGGGGGGGGGGTCCCCCCCCCCCGCCCCTCCACCGGTCGTCTCAGTCCTCCGAGGAGTCCTCCGACGAATCCCGCGGGCCGTCGCTGTCGTCGGCGCCGGCGTCGCCGTTCTCGGTCCCCTCGATCCTTTCGTCCCCCTCGCCGGCCGGCGGCTGCCGGCCGGGGCCGCCGGTGGGCGGCGAGCCGGGCCCCGTCCCGCCGCCGGTCTCCGGCCGGAGCGGCTTCGGCGGACGGGCGCGGCCGCTGGACGTGTCGCGCAGATACGACGCGTCGCCGCTCTCGGTCGCGTGCCCGCCGGGCGTCTGGCCCGGACCGGTGTCCCTGCGGCGCAGATAGCGCTCGAACTCCCGGGCGATGGCCTCGCCGCTCGCCTCGGGAAGCTCCGCCGTGTCCCGGGCCTCCTCCAGCGTCTGCACGTACTCCGCCACTTCGCTGTCCTCGGCCGCCAGTTGGTCCACGCCGAGCTGCCAGGCGCGCGCGTCCTCGGGCAGTTCGCCCAGCGGGATGCGCAGACCGAGGAGGTCCTCCAGACGGTTGAGCAGGGCGAGGGTGGCCTTCGGGTTGGGCGGCTGCGACACATAGTGCGGCACCGCCGCCCACAGGCTCACCGCGGGCACGCCCGCGTGCGTGCAGGCCTCCTGGAGGATGCCGACGATGCCCGTCGGACCCTCGTACCTGGTCTCCTCCAGGTCCATGGTCCGCGCCAGGTCCGGGTCGGAGGTGACTCCGCTGACCGGCACCGGGCGGGTGTGCGGGGTGTCGCCGAGCAGCGCGCCCAGGACCACCACCATCTCCACGCCCAGCTCATGGGCGAAGGCCAGGATCTCGTTGCAGAACGAGCGCCAGCGCATGGACGGTTCGATACCGCGGACCAGGACGAGATCGCGGGGCTTCTCCCCGCCGACGCGCACCACGGAGAGCCGGGTGGTCGGCCAGGTGATCTTGCGCACCCCGCCGTCCAGCCAGATCGTCGGCCGGTTGACCTGGAAGTCGTAGTAGTCCTCGGCGTCCAGCGCCGCGAACACCTCGCCCTTCCACTCCCGGTCCAGGTGAGCGACCGCCGTGGAGGCGGCGTCACCCGCGTCGTTCCAACCCTCGAACGCGGCCACCATGACCGGGTCGATCAGCTCGGGAACCCCCTCGAGCTCGATCACCCAGGCCTCCTTCCGAAGTTCCCTTGCGTACGCACCAACCTTACGGCTTCCGGCCACTCCCGCCGCAGCCCCTGTGCACAGCTGGGTGAACCTGCGCCGCGGGGGTGCATCACCGGTCGAATCAGGGCATCAGTCTATGGATACATCCGAGCTGTGTCCGGTCAATTTCGCTCCAACGCTGGACGGTGGCGCCTTCGTGACGCTATACATCGGATGACCAGAACAGAGGTCCGATGTTATTCCCCTGGGGGCGCACATGAGTCAGACCGTCACGGATTTCGAGGTCCACGACATCCGTTTTCCGACCTCGGAACAACTGGACGGCTCGGACGCCATGAACCCCGATCCCGACTACTCGGCCGCCTATGTCGTCCTGCGAACCGGACCGGGTGACAACGGTGCGGTGATCGAGGGACATGGCTTCTGCTTCACCATCGGGCGCGGCAACGAGGTGATGGCCGCCGCGATCGAGGCACTGCGCCCGTACCTGGTGGGGCGCCCGGCCCCCCGCACCGCGGCCGACCTCGCCCTCCTGCACCGTGAGCTCACCCATGACTCCCAACTGCGCTGGCTCGGCCCCGAGAAGGGCGTGATGCACATGGCGGCCGGCGCGGTCGTCAACGCCGCCTGGGACCTGGCGGCGAAGCAGGCGGGCAGGCCCGTCTGGCAGTTCCTCGCCGAGATGACGCCCGAGGAGATCGTCTCGCTCGTCGACTTCCGCTACCTCACCGACGCCCTCACTCCTGACGAGGCCCTCGCGATCCTGCGAGCCGCCGAACCGGGGCGGGCCGAGCGCGCCGAACGGCTGCGCGCGGAGGGCTACCCGGCGTACACCACCTCGCCGGGCTGGCTGGGATACACCGACGACAAGCTCGTCAGGCTGGCGAAGGAGGCCGTCGCCGACGGCTTCACCCAGATCAAGCTGAAGGTCGGCGGCAGTCTCGGCGACGACGTACGCAGACTCGCCCTGGCCCGCGAGGCCGTCGGGCCCGACGTCCGGATCGCCGTCGACGCCAACCAGCGCTGGGACGTCGCCGACGCGGTCGAGTGGATGACCGCGCTCGCGCCGTACGACCCGCACTGGATCGAGGAGCCGACCAGCCCCGACGACGTCCTCGGCCACGCGGCCGTCCGCGCCGGGCAGCCGGTCAAGGTCGCCACCGGCGAACACGTCGCCAACCGGGTCGTCTTCAAGCAGCTGCTGCAGGCCGGAGCGGTCGACTTCGTCCAGATCGACGCGGCCCGGGTCGCCGGCGTCAACGAGAACCTCGCGATCCTGCTGCTCGCCGCCAAGTACGGCGTACCGGTCTGCCCGCACGCGGGCGGAGTCGGGCTGTGCGAGCTGGTGCAGCACCTCTCGATGTTCGACTATGTGGCGGTCTCCGGCAGCTGGGAGAACCGCGTGATCGAGTACGTGGACCATCTCCACGAACACTTCGCCGACCCCACCGTGATCGAGAACGGCCGCTATGCCGCGCCGGGTTCACCGGGCTTCTCCGCCCGGATGCTCCCCGAGTCGATCGCCGCACACCGCTACCCGGAGGGCCCCGTATGGCAGGCCCGCCGTACCACCGAGGAGGCTGACCGATGACCGGCACAAGCGACTTCGAGGGGATGAACGCCCTGGTGACGGGCGGCGCCTCCGGCATCGGGGCGGCCGTCGCGACCCTGCTGCTGGCCCGCGGCGCGCAGGTGGCCGTACTCGACCGGGAGACCGCGGGCGCACCCGCGGGCGTCCTGGCCGTCGAGGCGGACGTCACCGACGACGACGCCGTGCGGGAGGCGGTCGACCGGGCCGCCGGCGAACTGGGCGGCCTGCACACCGTGGTGTCCAACGCGGGCATCGGTTCCATCGGCACCGTCGAGGACAACGCCGACGAGGAGTGGACCCGGGTCCTGGACATCAACGTCCTCGGCATGGTCCGCACCGCCCGGCACGCCCTGCCCCATCTGCGGCGTGCGGCGGCCGACCGCCCCGGCGCCGCGTCGATCACCCAGACCTGCTCGATCGCCGCGACCGCCGGACTGCCGCAGCGCGCCCTGTACAGCGCGAGCAAGGGCGCGGTCCTCTCCCTGACCCTCGCGATGGCCGCCGACCACGTCCGCGAGGGCATCCGGGTCAACTGCGTCAACCCGGGCACCGCGGACACCCCGTGGATCGGACGGCTCCTCGGCCAGGCCGGTGATCCGGCGGCCGAGCGCGCCGCGCTCAACGCCCGCCAGCCGCTGGGGCGGCTGGTCTCGGCCGACGAGGTGGCCGCCGCGATCGTCTACCTCGCGAGCCCGGCCGCCGCCTCCGTCACCGGCACGGCGCTCGCCGTCGACGGCGGGATGCAGGGTCTGCGGCTGCGCCCCGCCGACAGCTGATCCGGGACGCGGCCCCGGGCCCGTCCGGCCCGATCCGCCGGACGGGCCGGGCCGCACCACCGGGCCGCACCCCCGCGCACCACGCCCCCCGCGCACCACGCCCCCCGCGCACCACGCCCCCCCGCACCACGCCCCCCGCTCTGCCACAGAGCTCCGAGCCGGTACTCCACAAAGGATTGGGACACCAATGAGAGTGCGTACGACGAGTGCGGCGGCCTGCGCCGTACTGCTGGCCGTCACTGCCCTCGCGGGCTGCAACCGCGAGTCCTCCGACGACGGGGCGGGCGGCGGGAAGATCGGGATCGATCTGCCGCGCAGCGACAGCGACTTCTGGAACTCATACCAGAACTATGTGGAGAAGGGGATCAAGGCGGGCGAGGTCAAGGCGCTGCCGCTGACCAACTCGCAGAACGACATCGGCAAGCTGGTCGCCAACGTCCAGACCTTCACCGACCAGGGTGCCAAGGCCGTCGTGATGGCACCTCAGGACACCGGTGCCATCGCCGAGTCGCTCAATACGCTGAACGAGAAGAAGATCCCCGTCATCAGCGTCGACACCCGCCCCGACAAGGGCAACATCTACATGGTGGTGCGGGCCGACAACAAGGCGTACGGGACCAACGCCTGCAAGTACCTCGGCGAACAGCTGAAGGGCAGGGGCAAGGTCGTCGAGTTCCAGGGCGACCTCTCCTCGATCAACGGCCGTGACCGGTCCGAGGCGTTCAAGTCCTGCATGGACAAGGACTTCCCCGGCATCAAGGTCTTCGAGCTGGCCACCGACTGGAAGGGCGACGTCGCCTCGGCGAAGCTCCAGGCCACCCTGGCCGCCAACCCCGACATCAAGGGGATCTACATGCAGGCCGGCGGTGTCTTCCTGCAGCCCACCCTCGCGCTCCTGGAGCAGAAGAAGCTGCTGAAGCCGGCCGGTGCGCCGGGCCACATCACGATCATCTCCAACGACGGCATCCCGGAGGAGTTCGACGCCATCAAGGCCGGGAAGATCGACGCGACGATCTCCCAGCCCGCCGACCTGTACGCGAAGTACGCGCTCTACTACGCGAAGGCGGCCCTGGACGGCAAGACCTTCGCAGTGGGCCCGACCGACCACGACTCGAACATCATCGAGATCCCGGGCGGCCTGGAGGACCAGCTCCCCGCGCCGCTGGTGACCAAGGACAACGTCGACGACCCGAAGCTGTGGGCGAACCAGCTGGAGAAGAAGAGCTAGCCATGGACCAGGTACCACCACCTGCCGTACAGGCGGAAGGCGTCGTCAAACGCTTCGGCCCCACCCTGGCGCTCGACGGGGTCCGGCTCACCGTGCGGCCCGGTGAGTCCCACGCCCTCGTCGGCCGCAACGGCGCCGGCAAGTCCACGCTGGTCGGCGTGGTGACCGGACTCCACAAGCCGGACGCGGGCACGGTCACGTTCGGCGGGCAGCCCGCGCCCGCCTTCGGGGACACCGCGGCCTGGCAGTCCAAGGTCGCCTGCGTCTACCAGAAGTCCATGGTCGTCCCCGATCTGACCGTCGCGGAGAACCTCTTCCTCAACCGTTTCGACGACAAGGCCCGCTGGATCAGCTGGGGGAAGCTCCGCAAGCGGGCCCAGGGGCTCCTCGCCGAGTACGGCGTCCAGGTCGACCCCGGCACCCGGGCGCGCGATCTCGCCGTCGAGCAGCGGCAGTTCGTCGAGATCGCCCGCGCGCTGTCCTTCGGCGCCCGGCTGATCATCCTGGACGAGCCGACCGCCCAGCTCGACGCCCGCGGCATCGGGCGGCTCTTCGACAAGCTCAGGGAACTGCAGAGCCAGGGGGTCGCGTTCCTCTTCATCTCCCACCATCTGCAGGAGGTGTACGAACTGTGCACGGCGGTCACCGTCTACCGCGACGCCCGCCATGTGCTCACCGCCCCGGTCGCCGGCATCGACAAGGCGGAACTGGTGGCGGCGATGACCGGCGAACAGTCCGCCGGCGCCACCGCCTGGCACGCGAGCGGTGCCGGTGCGGCGGTACGGGACGAGTCGGCCGCCCCCGTCCTGCGTACCGAAGGGCTCACCCTGGAGGGCCAGTTCGAGCCCCTGGACCTGGAGGTCCGCCCCGGCGAGGTGCTCGGCCTGGCCGGCTCCGCGGCCAGCGGCAACACGGCCCTGGGCGAGACGCTGGCCGGAATGCGCAAGGCGGGCGGCGGCACGGTCCTCGTCCACGGCAGGGCCGTGCGCTCCGGCAGCGTGCCGCACGCGCTGGACGCCGGGATCGGCTACATCCCCGAGGACCGGCACGACCAGGGCCTCGTACCGGAACGCAGCGTCGCCGAGAACGCCACCCTCACGGTCACGGACCAGCTCGGCCCGTGGGGGACCGTACTGCCCTCCCGCACACGGGAGTTCGCACGGTCGATGATCGCCTCGCTGGACATCAAGACACAGGGACCCGAGCAGCCCGTCTCCGGGCTCTCCGGCGGCAACCAGCAGAAGGTTGTGGTGGCCCGCGCGCTGGCCCGCGCGCCGAGCGTGCTGGTGGCGGTCCGGCCCACCGCGGGCGTGGACGTCAAATCCAAGGACTCGCTGCTCGGAGTCGTACGGCGGGTCGCGGACGAGGGGAACGCCGCGGTGATCGTCTCGGACGAACTGGACGACCTACGGGTCTGCGACCGGGTGCTCGCCCTGTTCCACGGGCGCGTGGTCGCGACTTTCGCAAGCGGGTGGAGCGACGGGGAACTCGTCGCCGCCATGGAAGGTGTGGGGGAGAGGGAATGACCGGCACGGTACGGCCCGCGGCGGCCGACGGCATCGACGGCGGGCCCAAGGGCTCCCCGACGGGCGAGAGCCCGCTGGACCGGCTGAAGCTGATCCGGTGGAGCGACTTCTCCCTGGTACCGGTGATCCTGGTGCTGATGGTGATCGGGTTCATCGTCTCGCCGGTGTTCCTGACCTCCGAGAACCTGATCAGCGTTGTCCAGCAGTCCTCCGAGCTGAGTCTGCTGGTCCTGGGCCAGGCGCTGATCCTGATCTGCGGACGGATGGACCTCTCGCTGGAGTCGACGATCGGCATCGCGCCGGTCGTCGCGATGTGGCTGGTCCTGCCCACCGAGGGCGGACGCTTCGCGGGACTCGGCCTGCTGCCCGCCTGGTCGGCGATCCCGCTCTGCCTGCTGGTGGGCCTCGCCATCGGCGCGGTCAACGGCTTCCTGATGCTGAAGCTGCGGGTCAACGGCTTCATCGCCACGCTCGGCATGCTCACCATGCTGCGCGGCCTCCACATCGGTATCACCGAGGGCAAGTCCATCACCGACGTGCCGGAGTCCTTCCGCTACCTCGGCAAGAGCGAGTGGTTCGGCGCACCGGCGGCCGTCTGGATCTGCCTGGCGCTGTTCGCCGTCGGCGGCGCGGCGCTGGCCTGGCTGCGCCACGGGCGCTCGCTGTACGCGATCGGCGGCAACCCGGAGGCCGCGCGCGCCGCGGGCATCCGGGTGGACCGGGTCACCTGGATCGTGCTCGCCCTCGGTGGGCTGCTGGCGGCCTTCGCGGGCATCCTCTACACCGGCCACTACGGATCGGTCGCGGCGACGCAGGGCAACGGCTGGATCTTCCAGGTGTTCGCCGCGGCGGTCATCGGCGGCATCAGCCTCAAGGGCGGGCGCGGCACCCTGTTCGGTGCGCTGACCGGCGTACTGACGCTCCAGCTGGTGGTCAATGTGATGACCCTCGGCGGTGTCCCGGCGCTGTGGAACCAGTTCCTCAACGGCGCGATCATCATCGTCGCCCTGGTGATCTCCCGCTTCGCGAGCGGCGAGAAGCAGGACTGACCCCCTGACCCCCTGATCCCGTGACACCGGTGGGGCCGACGCCTGTCGGCCCCACCGGCGTGGAGCGGCGCGTGCGCGGGGCGGAGCCCCGAAGACGCCCTACAGCGTCGACCGCAACCACTGCTCCACGCTCGCCACGTGCACCGTCGCCCAGGCCCGCGCGGCCTCCGCGTCCCGGTCACGCAGCGCCGACACGATCGCCCGGTGCTCGTGGAGCGTGCGGCTCACCGCGTCCTCCTGCGTCAGTCCGCGCCAGACCCGCGCCCGGGTCGTCGGCCCCGACAGCCCGTCGAGCAGCGAGCACAGCACCGAGTTCCCGGAGGACTGCACGATCCCGCGGTGGAACTCCAGATCGCAGGCGACCAGTTCCTCCACCGAGGGCTGCGCACCCAGGGCGTCCAACTGCGAGCTCAGTGCGTCCAGTTGGGTCTCGCTGATCCGGGTGGCCGCCATCGCCGTCGCGGCCGGTTCCAGGATCCGCCGGACCGCCAGGAATTCGAGCACGGTGTCGTCGCGGTGGAAGTCCACCACAAAGCTCAGCGCCTCCAGCAGCAACTGCGGATCGAGGCTGGTCACATATGTGCCGTCACCCTGCCGCACATCGAGGATGCGGATCAGTGACAGCGCGCGCACCGCCTCCCGGAGGGAATTGCGGGAGAGCCCCAGCTCGGCCGCGAGTTCGCTCTCCTTGGGGAGCCGGTCGCCGGGCCGTAGCGCACCCGAGACGATCATTCCCTTGATCTTCTCGATCGCCTCGTCGGTGACAGCCATGACGGTCCTCCTGGATCCGGACTGGAATCAGACATCCGATGTCTCCTCTCATTATGCGGGTCGGGAGAGGTGGATGAGCCAGGTCCGGCGAAGGCCGTCCCGGGTGCGCGGCCGCCGGGCCGGGCAGGGGTCAGTCCCAGAGCGCGGACGGCGCCTCGCGCCGCACCACGGGCGCGACGTCCTCGGCGAACCGCGCCAGCGTCTCGATCTGCTCGGGGTGGCTCAGCCCGAACCCGTCCACGGTGACCGACTGGAGATCGTGCCCGTACACCTCGTGCCAGCCGAGGATCTTGTCGGTGATCTGCTGCGGGCTGCCGAGAACCGCTCGGCGGGGGAGGGGCGCCGGCCGGTCAGCGGGTGCGGGGCGTGGCCGGTGAGGGAAAGCACGGAGAGCTTCATGGTTCAACTGTCCCCGCGTCAGATTGCACCCGTATGGCAACCGTATGGCGCCGTACGGCGCGTTGACCGGGCCGGGATCTTCCGGACACGCGGACGGGGCGGCCCCGCGTGGGAGCCGCCCCGTCCGATGCGTCCGGTTCCGTCAGCCCCGGTCGCCGAGCATGGACTCGACGCCGGCCCGGATCTCGTCCGTCGCCAGGCCCCGGATCGTCAGCGTCGTCCGGCGGCGCAGCACGTCGTCCGCCGTCTCGGCCCACTCGTGGTCACGCGCGTAGGCGACCTGAGCCCAGATCTCCGGCGCATCCGGGTGGATGCGCTCGGCCAGCGCCGGGTTCTCGTTCGCCAGCCGCGCGATGTCGAAGGAGAGCGAGCCGTAGTGGGTGGCGAGGTGGCGGGCCGTGTCGGCCGCCATCCGCGGACCGGGCGTACCGCCGTCGACCAGCAGCCGGTGCGCCACCGCTCTCGGGTTGGCGATGCCGGGCAGCGGGAGCTTCTTCGGCAGATGCGCGATCGGCTCCATGTCGTCCGCCAGGGGGTGCCCGGGGAGCGCGGCCAGCTTGTTCATCACCGTACGGCCGATGTGGCGGAACGTCGTCCACTTGCCGCCCGCGACCGACAGCATCCCGCCGCGGCCCTCCGTCACGACCGTCTCGCGCTTGGCCTTGGACGTGTCGCCCGGTCCGCCGGGCAGCACCCGCAGCCCCGCGAAGGAGTACGTGATCAGATCCCGCGAAAGCTGCTGGTCCTTGATGGAGAACGCGGCCTCGTCCAGGATCTGCGCGGTGTCCTTCTCGTTGACCGCGACGTCCGCCGGATCGCCCTCGTACTCCTCGTCCGTCGTACCGAGCAGGAGCATGTCCTCCCACGGCAGGGCGAACGTGATCCGGTACTTGTCGATCGGCGTGGCCAGCGCGGCCTTCCACGGACGCGTCCGCTTCAGCACCAGGTGCGCGCCCTTGGACAGGCGTATCGAAGGAGCCGCGCCGGCGTCCTCCATCCTGCGCAGGTGATCGACCCACGGGCCGGTGGCGTTCAGCACGAGACGGGCGTCGACGCCGAACTCCGTGCCGTCCGTACGGTCCTCCAGGTCGGCGCCCGTCACCCGGCCCCGGGTGAACCGCAGCCCGGTCACCGCCGCGTGGTTCAGGACGACCGCACCCGCGTCGACGGCCGCGCGGACCGTCATCAGCGCCATGCGGGCGTCGTTCATCTGGTCGTCGCCGTAGACCGCGACGGCCTTCAGGTTGTCCGTGCGCAGCTCCGGCACGTCGCGCTGCGCCTTCGCCGGGCTGATCACGTGCCCGACCCCGTCACCGAACGCGGAGAGCGCCGAGTACGCGAACACGCCCGCGCCGAGCTTGGCCGCGCCGTGCGGGCCGCCCTTGTAGACCGGCAGGTAGAAGGTGAGCGGATTGGCCAGGTGCGGAGCCACCTGGCGGGACACCGCACGGCGCTCGAAGTGGTTCTCCGCGACCAGCTTCACCGCACCGGTCTGCAGGTAGCGCAGACCGCCGTGGAGCAGCTTGGAGGAGGCGGAGGAGGTGGCGCCGGCGAAGTCGCCGGCGTCCACCAGGGCCACCCGCAGCCCGGACTGCGCGGCGTGCCAGGCGGTGGAGATGCCCAGGATGCCGCCACCGATCACCAGGAGGTCGTACGCAGCCTTGGACAGCTGCTCCCGAGTCTCGGCGCGGCTCGGGAGGGAGCCGGAGGCCGGGTGCGTCCCCAGTGCGGGAACGCGTCGCAGGGTGGTCATGTCGATTACTCCTCGTCTTCGAGCCAGCCCATGGAACGTTCCACGGCCTTGAGCCAGCTCTTGTACTCGCGGTCGCGGGTGTCCGCGGCCATGCGGGGGGTCCACTCGGCGGCCCGGCGCCAGTTGGCGCGCAGCGCGTCGGTGTCCGGCCAGAAGCCGACGGCGAGACCGGCGGCGTAGGCGGCGCCGAGGCAGGTCGTCTCGGCGACCATGGGCCGCACCACGGGTGCGTCCAGGAAGTCGGAGAGCGTCTGCATCAGCAAGTTGTTGGAGGTCATGCCGCCGTCGACCTTCAGGGCGGCCAGCTCGACACCGGAGTCCTTCGTCATGGCGTCGGTGATCTCGCGGGTCTGCCAGGCGGTGGCCTCCAGGACGGCACGGGCGATGTGCGCCTTGGTGACGTACCTGGTCAGACCAGCGATGACGCCGCGGGCGTCGGAGCGCCAGTACGGGGCGAACAGACCGGAGAAGGCGGGCACGAAGTACGCACCGCCGTTGTCCTCGACCGACGAGGCCAGCGTCTCGATCTCGGCCGCGGACTTGATCAGGCCCATCTGGTCGCGCATCCACTGCACCAGGGAGCCGGTGACGGCGATGGAGCCTTCCAGGGCATAGACCGGCTTCTGGTCGCCGATCCGGTACCCGACGGTCGTCAGGAGTCCGTTGTAGGAGTTGACCGGCGTCTCGCCGGTGTTCATCAGCATGAAGGTGCCGGTGCCGTACGTGGACTTGGCCTCGCCCTCGGAGAAGCAGGTCTGGCCGAAGAGAGCCGCCTGCTGGTCGCCGAGCGCGGAGGCGACCGGGACACCGTCCAGGACGCCGCCCTTCGCGGTGCCGTACACCTCGGCGGAGGAGCGGATCTCGGGCAGCACGGCCGCCGGGATCTCCATGGACGCGAGGATCTTGTCGTCCCACGCCATGGTGTGCAGGTTCATCAGCAGGGTGCGCGAAGCGTTGGTGACATCGGTGACGTGGACGCCGCCGTCCGTGCCGCCGGTCAGGTTCCAGATGACCCAGGAGTCCATGGTGCCGAAGAGGATGTCGCCGCGCTCGGCGCGCTCGCGCAGCCCCTCGACGTTGTCGAGCAGCCAGCGGACCTTGGGGCCGGCGAAGTACGAGGCGAGCGGCAGACCGGTCTCGCGGCGGAAGCGGTCCTGGCCCACGTTGCGGCCGAGCTCCTTGCAGAGCGCGTCGGTGCGGGTGTCCTGCCAGACGAGGGCGTTGTGGACGGGCTCACCGGTGTTCCTGTCCCAGAGCAGCGTGGTCTCGCGCTGGTTGGTGATGCCGATGGCCTTCACGTCGGCGGCGGTGATGCCCGCCTTGACGACGGCGCCCGCCACGACCTCCTGGACGTTCTCCCAGATCTCGGTCGCGTTGTGCTCGACCCAGCCCGGCTTCGGGAAGATCTGCTCGTGCTCCTTCTGGTCGACGGAGACGATCCGGCCGTCCTTGTCGAAGACGATGCAGCGGCTGGAGGTGGTGCCCTGGTCGATGGCGGCGATGAACGGGCCGGTGGTGTGTGCGTCGGTCACGGTGTGCTCCCGGAAGTCTGTGTGGTCGTGAGGGTTGCGGCTCGGTACGTCACAGCGCTGTGCGTCACGGCTCAGGCGAAGGCGACGTTGTAGAGCCCGCCCGCGATCGCGCCGCCGACGAGCGGTCCGACCACCGGGATCCACGCGTAGCCCCAGTCGGAGCCGCCCTTGTTCGGCAGCGGCAGCAGCGCGTGCACGATACGCGGACCGAGGTCGCGAACCGGGTTGATTGCGTAACCCGTCGGCCCGCCGAGCGAGAGACCGATGCCGACGACGACCAGAGCGGTGACCAACGCGCCGAGCGTGCCGAGGCCGTTGCCGTCGTTGTTCAGGCCCTGGGTGAGGATCGCCAGGACGAGCACGACGGTGGCGATGATCTCGGTGACGAGGTTCTGCACCGCGTGGCGGATCTCGGGACCGGTGGAGAAGATGCCCAGCACCGGGCCCGCCTTCGGGGCCGAGGCCTGGTCGACCATGGCCTCTTCACCCGGCTGGGCGCCCACGATCTCCGGATCTGTGAGATGCGCCCGGAACTGCCCGTAGTACGTCAGCCAGACCAGCACCGCGCCGATCATCGCGCCGAACAGCTGGGAGCCGAGGTACAGCGGTACGTCGCTCCACTTGGTGCCGCCCTCGATCGCGAGACCGATCGTGACCGCCGGATTGAGGTGCGCGCCGGAAACGCCACCGGCCAGATAAGCGCCGGTCAGCACGGCGAAACCCCACCCGAAGGTGATGGCGAGCCAGCCGGCGTTCTGCGCCTTGGAGCGCTTGAGAGTGACGGCGGCACAGACACCGCCGCCGAGCAGGATGAGTACGGCGGTACCTATGGTCTCGCCGATGAAGATGTCGGAGCTGGACACCCGCGACTCCTTTGTCCTTCGTCCAGGGAAGCCGAACCCCGGGTCCCTCCGGTGGTCCGCGCCCTCACGTGAGGGCGTTTTCCGGCCCTTGGCGCTGTCACACCTTAACGCGAAATTCCGTTAGCTGTTCGACAATGCCGACCGATGAACGGCAATGCTTCACCCCGGTGAATCATGCGTCAAGGGTTGTGTGGCCCATAACTCGATCGTTACCGGCGACCCGTCGTGTCGCGCCGCCGGTGACGGCCACCCGCCGAGGCGGTCAGAAGGGCCGGGCGCCCAGATCCCTGGAGACCGCGCGGGCGCAGTCCCGCACCGCCGCGACCAGCTCGGGGCGCAGCTCCCCGTCCGCGCAGACCCGCTCCACCGCACCGGTCACGGCCACCGCGCCGACCGGCATCCGCCGCCGGTCGTGGATCGGGGCGGCCACCGCGGCCACGCCCTCCCAGGTCTCCTCCACGTCGGCCGCCCAGCCGCGGGCTCGGATCAGGTCGAGCATCGCCTCGAACTCCTCCACGTCCGTGACGGTGCGCGGGGTGAACGGCCGCCGCTCGGCCTCCAGGGCCTCGGTGTGCGCCACCGGGTCGTACGCGGAGAGCACCTTGCCCAGGGCCGTCGAGTGCAGCGGCTGCATGGCCCCGACCTCCAGGACCTGACGGCTGTCGTCGGGCCGGAAGACGTGGTGGACGATGAGGACGCCCTGCTGGTGCAGGACGCCCAGATGGGCGCTCTCGCCGCTGGAGCGGGCCAGGTCGTCCGTCCAGACGAGCGCGCGCGCCCGCAGCTCGTGCACGTCCAGATAGCTGTTGCCCAGCCGCAGCAGCTCGGCGCCCAGCTGATAGCGGCCGGAGGCCGTGTCCTGCTCGACGAAGCCCTCGTGCTGGAGCGTGCGCAGGATGCCGTGCGCGGTGCCCTTGGCCAGGCCCAGTGAAGAGGCGATGTCGGACAGCCCCAGCCGCCGCTCGCCGCCTGCCAGCAGGCGCAGCATCGCCGCCGCCCGCTCCAGCGACTGGATGTTCTTGGCCATCGCGCCGTACTCCTCCACCTCGGTTCGACAATGCTGAACACTATCGGTCGATGCCGACCCGTGCGCGATCACGCCGGAAAACCGCTGCACCACTCCGATCCGGACATCCCCCCGCACAGCATGCCGTCCGTTCCCTGGGACGGAGTGACGGCCCCGGGTGCCACCCGGCTACGCTGGCCTGGTGCGCCTTCCGCCGAAGACGCAAAGCCGACAGCCGTCGCATCCCAGGGAGTACATCCATGGCCTCGTCGCCGACCCCTTCCGCCGACAGCCGGAACCGAGCCGAAGCCCTCCGCGAGGCACTCGCCACCCGGGTGGTGGTGGCCGACGGTGCCATGGGCACCATGCTCCAGGCACAGGACCCCAGTCTTGAGGACTTCCAGAATCTCGAAGGCTGCAACGAGATCCTGAACGTCACGCGTCCCGACATCGTGCGCTCCGTGCACCAGGAGTACTTCGCCGTCGGCGTGGACTGCGTGGAGACGAACACCTTCGGCGCCAACCTGGCGGCCCTGGGCGAGTACGACATCGCCGAGCGGGTCTTCGAGCTCTCCGAGTCCGGCGCGCGCATCGCCCGCGAGGTCGCCGACGAATTCACCGCCTCCACCGGACAGCAGCGCTGGGTGCTCGGCTCCATGGGGCCGGGCACGAAGCTGCCGACGCTGGGCCACGCCCCGTACACCAAGCTCCGCGACGCCTACCAGCAGAACGCCGAGGGCATGATCGCCGGCGGCGCCGACGCCCTCCTGGTCGAGACCACCCAGGACCTGCTGCAGACCAAGGCCTCCGTCATCGGCGCCCGCCGCGCCCTGGAGGCCACCGGCGCCAACCTCCCGGTGATCTGCTCCGTCACCGTCGAAACGACCGGCACCATGCTGCTCGGCTCCGAGATCGGCGCGGCGCTCACCGCCCTGGAGCCGCTCGGCATCGACCTCATCGGCCTGAACTGCGCCACCGGCCCCGCCGAGATGAGCGAGCACCTGCGCTACCTCGCCCGCCACTCGCGCATCCCGCTCTCCTGCATGCCCAACGCCGGCCTCCCCGTGCTCGGCAGGGACGGCGCGCACTACCCGCTGTCCCCGGCGGAACTGGCCGACGCGCAGGAGACCTTCGTCCGCGAATACGGCCTCTCGCTGGTCGGCGGCTGCTGCGGTACGACGCCGGAGCACCTGCGCCAGGTCGTCGAACGGGTCCGCGGCGCCGCCGTCACCACCCGCACCCCGCACCCCGAGCCGGGCGCCGCGTCCCTCTACCAGACCGTCCCGTTCCGCCAGGACACCTCGTACCTCGCGATCGGTGAGCGGACGAACGCCAACGGATCGAAGAAGTTCCGCGAGGCCATGCTGGAGGCCCGCTGGGACGACTGCGTGGAGATGGCCCGCGACCAGATCCGCGAGGGCGCGCACATGCTCGACCTCTGCGTCGACTACGTGGGCCGCGACGGTGTGGCGGACATGGAGGAGCTGGCCGGCCGCTTCGCCACCGCCTCCACCCTGCCGATCGTGCTCGACTCCACCGAGCTGCCCGTCCTGCGGGCCGGTCTGGAGAAGCTCGGCGGCCGCGCCGTCCTCAACTCCGTCAACTACGAGGACGGCGACGGACCCGAGTCCCGCTTCGCCAGGGTCACCGCGCTGGCCGCCGAGCACGGCGCCGCGCTGATCGCCCTGACCATCGACGAGGAGGGGCAGGCCCGCACCGTCGAGCACAAGGTCGCCGTCGCCGAGCGGCTCATCGCGGACCTGACCGGCAACTGGGGCATCCAGGAGTCCGACATCCTCATCGACACCCTGACCTTCACCATCTGCACCGGTCAGGAGGAGTCCCGGGGCGACGGCATCGCCACCATCGGGGCCATCCGCGAACTCAAGAAGCGCCACCCCGACGTACAGACCACGCTCGGCCTGTCCAACATCTCCTTCGGCCTGAACCCGGCCGCACGCACCGTCCTGAACTCCGTCTTCCTCGACGAGTGCGTCAAGGCCGGTCTCGACTCCGCGATCGTGCACGCCTCCAAGATCCTGCCGATCGCACGTCTTGAGGAGGAGGAGGTCAAGGTCGCGCTCGACCTCGTCTACGACCGCCGCTCCGAGGGCTACGACCCCCTCCAGAGGCTCATGGAGCTCTTCGAGGGCGTCAGCACGAAGTCGATGAAGGCCGGCAAGGCCGAGGAACTCCTCGCCCTGCCGCTCGACGAACGCCTCCAGCGCCGCATCATCGACGGAGAGAAGAACGGCCTGGAGGCCGACCTCGACGAGGCCCTGCGGACCCGCCCGGCCCTCGACATCGTCAACGACACCCTCCTGGAGGGCATGAAGGTCGTCGGCGAACTCTTCGGCTCCGGCCAGATGCAGCTGCCGTTCGTGCTCCAGTCCGCCGAGGTCATGAAGACCGCGGTGGCCCATCTGGAACCGCACATGGAGAAGTCCGACGCCGAGGGCAAGGGCACCATCGTCCTGGCCACCGTCCGCGGCGACGTCCACGACATCGGCAAGAACCTCGTCGACATCATCCTGTCCAACAACGGCTACAACGTCGTGAACCTCGGCATCAAGCAGCCCGTCTCCGCGATCCTGGAGGCCGCCGAGGAGCACCGCGCCGACGTCATCGGCATGTCCGGCCTCCTGGTGAAGTCCACCGTGATCATGAAGGAGAACCTGGAGGAGCTGAACCAGCGCAAGCTGGCCGCCGACTTCCCGGTGATCCTCGGCGGCGCCGCCCTCACCCGGGCCTACGTCGAGCAGGACCTCCACGAGATCTACGAGGGCGAGGTCCGCTACGCCCGCGACGCCTTCGAGGGACTGCGCCTGATGGACGCCCTGATCGCGGTCAAGCGAGGCGTCCCCGGCGCCGCCCTCCCGGAACTCAAGCAGCGCCGCGTGCCCAAGCGCGACACCGCGGCCTTGGCGGCCGACGAGCCGGAGGAGGGCGTCCGCTCCGACGTCGCCGTCGACAACCGGGTCCCCGAGCCCCCCTTCTGGGGCACCCGGGTCGTCAAGGGCATCCAGCTCAAGGAGTACGCGTCCTGGCTGGACGAGGGCGCGCTCTTCAAGGGCCAGTGGGGTCTCAAGCAGGCCCGCGCCGGTGACGGACCGACGTACGAGGAGCTGGTGGAGACCGAGGGCCGCCCGCACCTGCGCGGCTGGCTCGACAAGCTCCACACCGAGAACCTGCTGGAAGCCGCCGTCGTCTACGGCTACTTCCCCTGCGTCTCCAAGGGCGACGACCTGATCCTGCTCCACGAGGACGGCTCCGAGCGCACCCGCTTCACCTTCCCGCGCCAGCGCCGCGGCCGCCGCCTCTGCCTCGCGGACTTCTTCCGCCCCGAGGAATCCGGCGAGACGGATGTGATCGGCCTCCAGGTCGTCACCGTCGGCTCGAAGATCGGCGGCGAGACCGCCAAGCTCTTCGAGGCCAACTCCTACCGCGACTACCTGGAGCTGCACGGCCTGTCCGTGCAGCTGGCCGAGGCGCTCGCCGAGTACTGGCACGCCCGGGTCCGCTCCGAGCTCGGCTTCGGCGGCGAGGACCCGGCCGATGTCGAGGACATGTTCGCGCTGAAGTACCGGGGCGCGCGCTTCTCCCTCGGCTACGGCGCCTGCCCCGACCTGGAGGACCGGGCGAAGATCGCCGAGCTGCTCCAGCCGGAGCGGATCGGCGTGCATCTCTCGGAGGAGTTCCAGCTGCACCCGGAGCAGTCCACCGACGCGATCGTCATCCATCACCCGGAGGCGAAGTACTTCAACGCGCGGTAGGACGGCGTTGTACTTCAACGCGCGGTAAGACGGCGTTCACCGCGCGGTAGCAGGACAAGTCGTACACTGGTCGGTCCAGTGCAGGCCGGTCGCCCCCTCCCACGGGAAAAGGCGGCCGGCCTTCTCGTCCCTTACGGAAGGTGTGCCGGATGACCAGCACGGTTCCCGCGTCCATGACCCGCACGGCCGAAGGTGCCGCCCTGCAGGCCGTCCTGCTCGACATGGACGGCACCCTCGTCGACACCGAGGGCTTCTGGTGGGACGCCGAGGTGGAGGTCTTCGCCGGTCTCGGGCACCGGCTCGACGAGGCATGGCGGGACGTGGTGGTCGGCGGGCCGATGACCCGCAGCGCCGGCTACCTCATGGACGTCACCGGCGCGGACATCACCCTCGCCGAACTCACCGTGCTGCTCAACGACCGGTTCGAGGAGCGCATCGGCCGCGGTGTGCCGCTGATGCCGGGCGCGGCACGGCTGCTGGCCGAACTGGCCCGGCACGAGATTCCCACCGCCCTGGTCTCCGCCTCCCATCGGCGGATCATCGACCGGGTGCTGGACTCGGTGGGCCACCACCACTTCTCGCTCACCGTCGCGGGCGACGAGGTCACCCGTACGAAGCCGCACCCGGAGCCCTATCTCACCGCCGCGTCCGGCTTCGGGGCGGAGCCCGAGCGCTGCGCGGTCATCGAGGACACCGCCACCGGTGTCGCGGCCGCGGAGGCCGCGGGCTGCCGGGTCGTCGCCGTACCGTCCGTAGCGCCCATCGCCCCCGCGTCCGGCCGCGTGGTCGTGCGGTCGCTCGAAGAAGTCGATCTCGCATTCCTCCGGGGCCTGGTCACGGGAGGGCGCTGATCCGCACACCGAGAGTGTTCCTGTGAACGAACCGAAAAACTCTCGGCGCGGGACGGTGCGTTTTCTGTCGTGTGCGCGTGTACGCAAGCCGGGCCCACGGCAGAGGAAAAACGGGTTCGGGCGTGACCTTTGTCACCCGAATCGCGATCAATGGCTCTTCAAGATCGCCCGAGATGGCCTTTTTGGGGTATCGAAGTGTCCCGGTTGATGGCTTCTCGTGAGAAACCTTCCCGACCGGGGAAAACGGCTCGCCGGTCATTCCCATCACCGTCCGATTACGCATCGGGGCGGCTCCGGTCCGGCCACGCCGACGGCGCGCACTAGTGTCGCTCTCTCAATGCCGGATGAGGGAGAGCGTCCACAATGAACCGCAAGATTCTGGTGCTGCCGGCCGTCGTCGGCCTGCTCGCACCCGCACTCGCCGCCTGCGGCGCGTCGGGAGACGGGAGCGATGGCAAGGCCGCCATCGTTGTCGGCACCACGGACCAGTTCGTCGCCTCCAAGGACAGCCCTGCCCCTCTCGACCCCGCCATCGGCTACGAAGCGGGCGTCTGGAACGTTCTCCGGCAGACCGTGCAGACGCTGATGCACGTGCCGCGCGGCGGCGGCGAGCCGGTACCCGAAGCGGCGGAGAGCTGCGCCTTCACGGACACCCAGAACGAGAGCTACCGCTGCAAGCTGCGCGGCGGCCTGAAGTTCGCCGACGGCACGGCGCTCACCGCCGATGACGTGAAGTACTCCATCGACCGGGTCATCCGCATCGACGCCGACAACGGCCCCGTCGCCCTCCTCGCCAACATCGACACCGTCGAGACGCGCGGCGAGCGGGAGGTCGTCTTCCACCTCCGCACGCCCGACGCCACGTTCCCGTACAAGCTCGCCACCCCGGTCGCCGGGATCGTGCCCCGGAGCAAGTACGAGGCGAAGTCCGCGCGCGCCGGATTCCAGGTGGACGGCTCCGGCCCGTACACGATGAAGCCGGAAGTCGAGCACAACAAGGTCGTCAAGGTCCTCTTCACCAGGAATCCCCTCTACAAGGGGGACCTGAAGGTGCGGAACGAGAAGGTCGAGCTGGACGTCTTCCCCGGCCCGGAGGCCATGGGCAAGGCCCTCGACGACAAGAAGATCGACATGATGACCCGCACCATGTCGCCCGAGCAGTCCCGGCAGATGCTCGAAAAGCCCGAGGACGGCATCAGACTCACCGAGATGCCCGGCCTCGCCATCCATTTCCTGGGCTTCAACACCAACGACCCGGCCGTGAAGAACAAGGCCGTCCGCCAGGCCATGGCCCAGATCATCGACCGCGGCGAGATCGCGGGCAAGGTGTACGGCACCACGGCCGAGCCGCTGTACTCGCTGATCCCGTCCGGTATCACCGCGCACGCGAACTCGTTCTACGACAAGTACCGGGAACCCAGTGCCGTGAAGGCCGCGGCGATCCTGCACGACGCAGGCGTCGACACCCCGGTGAAGCTCACCCTCCACTACCCGTCCGACCGTGTCGGCGCCGGCTCCGCCGCCGAGTTCGGAACCCTGAAGAAGCAGTTCAACGACACCGGACTGTTCGACGTGACCGTCGAGGGAACCCCTTGGGCGAAGTACCGCCCGGCACAGCTGCGGGGCGACTACGCCGTGTACGGCATGGGCTGGTTCCCCGACTTCCCGGACCCCGACAACTTCGTGGCGCCGTTCCTCGACCGGAACAACTTCCTCAACTCGCCCTACACGTTGACTCCGGCCCAGAAGACGCTCATCCCGCAGTCCCGCCGGGAGTCCGACCGCAGCGCCGCGACCAAGACCTTCCGGCAGCTCCAGGACGTCATCGCCACCGACGTCCCCCTCCTGCCGATCTGGCAGGGCAAGCAGTACGCCGCTTCCCGCGAAGGACTCTCCGGCGTCGAGTGGGCGGTCAACTCCTCCGCCGACCTCCACCTCTGGGAACTCGGCAAGGGCACCGGCTGAACGCGGACGGCGCCCCCCGGCCGGGGGGCGCCGTCCGCGTTCCGGGCCTTGTGGGGCCGCCTTCCGGTTCGCTCACTGGGCGCCGGGGCGCACCAGGCCGCTCTCGTACGCGTACACGGCCGCCTGCACCCGGTCCCGCAGGCCGAGCTTGGTCAGCACGTGGCCGACATGCGTCTTGACCGTCGTCTCGCTGACGAACAGGTCCGCGGCGATCTCCGCGTTCGACAGGCCGCGCGCCACCAGCTTCAGCACCTCGACCTCCCGGTCCGTCAGCGTGTGCAGGGTGTCCGGCAGCGGCTCCTCGCCGGACGGCAGGTGGTCCGCGTACTTGTCGAGCAGCCTGCGGGTGATGCTCGGAGCGAGCATCGCCTCGCCCGCCGCGACCACACGGATCGCCTGCACCAGCTCATTGGCCGGAGCGTCCTTCAGCAGGAAGCCGCTGGCGCCGGCGCGCAACGCCTCCACCACGTACTCGTCGAGATCGAACGTGGTCAGCACCAGCACCTTCGCCGGACCGTCCCGGCCCGGACCGGTGATCTGACGCGTCGCCTCGACGCCGTCCATCCGCGGCATGCGAATGTCCATCAGCACCACATCGGGCTGCAGCGCCCGCACCTGGTCGAGAGCCTGGAGGCCGTCACCGGCCTCGCCCACCACCGCGAGATCCCCCTCCGCCTCCAGAATCATCCGGAAGCCGGTGCGCAGCAGTGGTTGGTCGTCGACCAGTAGGACGCGGATAGCCACAGGGTCTCCTTACGGTCCTTCGAGTTGAGGTCCTTCGAGGGCCACAGGCCGGGCGGCCTCAGCGCGGACCGGGTCCATTCTGCCCTGGACGTCCTGCTCCGGCTCCGCCGGGCGTACGGACAACGGATATACCGGGGGAGTGCCGCCGAATTCCGGGCAGACCGACCGGTGGTCGCACCAGCCGCACAGCTTCGTCGGCCGGGGCCGCCACTCACCCGTCTCCGTGGCCAGCCGGATCGCGTCCCAGAGGGCCAGCAGCTTCCGCTCGACCCGCTCCAGATCCGCCACCACCGGGTCGTACGTCATGATGTCGCCGCTGCCGAGATAGACGAGCTGGAGCCGGCGCGGCACCACGCCCTTCAGCCGCCAGATCACCAGGGCGTAGAACTTCATCTGGAAGAGCGCGCCCTCCGCGTACTCCGGGCGCGGTGCCTTTCCCGTCTTGTAGTCGACGATCCGGACCTCGCCCGTCGGCGCCACATCGATCCGGTCGATCACCCCGCGCAGCCGCAGGCCCGACTCCAGCTCCGTCTCGACGAACATCTCCCGCTCGGCGGGCTCCAGGCGCGTCGGATCCTCCAACGAGAACCAGCGCTCCACCAGGCTCTCCGCCTCCGAGAGCCAGCGCGACAGCCGCTCGCCCCCGGCATCCTCCGCGAACAGCTCCGACAGCTCCGGCTTCGACTCCAGCAGCCGGTCCCACTGGGCGGGGATCAGCGAGGTGGCCCGGCCCGTCGTGCGCTCCGCGGCCGGGTTGTCGAAGAGCCGCTCCAGCACCGCGTGGACCAGCGTGCCCCGAGTGGCCGCTTCGCTGGGCTTCTCCGGCAGTTTGTCGATGACCCGGAAGCGGTACAGCAGAGGACACTGCATGAAATCGCTCGCCCGCGACGGCGACAGGGACGAAGGCGGCTGAGCGGGCCGCGGCAGGGAGGTCATGTCGAAGACCCTACGGCCCGCCACAGACAGCCGGCGGCATACCATCGACCACAGACCCTCGAACACTGCATGATCGTGCCGTACGGCACCGACCGAAAGGACCCCGTGGACGAGAGCGGCGACAGCGGGCGGCCGCAGCCCGGTACGGGGGGAACGGCCCCCGGCACCGGCCCCGGCAAGGGCGAACCGCGGCGCCCCGAAGATCCCGGCGGCGGCCTTCTCATGGGCCGTCCCTTCGGCGTGCCCGTATATGTCGCACCGAGCTGGTTCATCGTGGCCGCACTGATCACCTGGGTCTTCGGCGGTCAGCTCGAACGCGTACTGCCCGAGCTCGGCGCGGCGCGCTACCTGGTCTCCCTCTTCTTCGCGATCGCCTTCTACGCCTCCGTGCTCGTCCACGAACTCGCCCACACGGTCGTCGCGCTGCGCTACGAGCTGCCTGTGCGCCGTATCCAGCTCCAGTTCTTCGGCGGCGTCTCCGAGATCGAGAAGGAGTCCGAGACGCCCGGCCGCGAATTCCTGCTCGCCTTCGTCGGCCCGCTGCTCTCCCTGGTGCTCGCCGGCCTCTTCTACGTCGGGATGATGTTCGTCGCACCCGGCACCGTGCCCGGCGTCCTCCTCGCCGGACTGATGATCTCCAACCTCCTGGTGGCGGCCTTCAACCTCCTGCCCGGCCTCCCGCTCGACGGCGGACGGATGCTCCGCGCCGTCGTCTGGAAGATCACCGGCCGGCCGATGAGCGGCACCGTCGCCGCCGCCTGGGTCGGCCGGGCCCTCGCCGTCGTCACCCTCATCGGCCTCCCGCTGCTCACCCACACCGGCTCCTTCGGGAACGACCCCCGGGACCTCAGCGGCATGGACACCGTCACCGACGCGCTGCTCGCCGCCATCCTCGCCGCCATCATCTGGACCGGAGCGGGCAACAGCCTGCGCATGGCCCGCCTGCGCGAGCACCTCCCCGAACTGTGTGCCCGCACCCTCACCCGGCGCGCCGTCCCGGTGGAGGCCGCCACCCCGCTCTCCGAGGCCCTGCGCCGCGCCAACGAGGCGGGTGCCCGCGCCCTCGTCGTCGTCGACGGACACGGCGAACCCAAGGGCGTCGTCCGCGAAACGGCCATCGTCTCCGTCCCCGAACACCGCCGCCCGTGGGTGGCCGTGGGCGGCCTCGCCCAGGACCTCACCGAAGGCATGAGGATCTCCGCCGAGCTGGCCGGCGAAGCACTCCTGGACCGCCTCAAGGCCGAACCCGCCACCGAATACCTCGTCCTTGAGGAGACCGGGGAGATCTACGGCGTGCTGTCCACCGCCGACGTCGAACGGGCATTCGTCGCCGCCCTGGCCAGGCCGGCCGCCTGACCGCCGGGCCCGTGCCCCGCCTCGCGGTCGGAGCCCGGGGAATCACCGGTACGCTGGTCACATGTCTGAACCGACCGGTGCCGCCCGCCGACGCGGGCCCTTCAAGGTCGGGGACCAGGTCCAGCTCACCGATCCCAAGGGACGCCACTACACCTTCACGCTCGAAGCCGGAAAGAACTTCCACACCCACAAGGGTTCTTTCCCGCACGACGAGCTGATCGGTGCCCCCGAGGGCAGTGTTGTCCGAACCACGGGAAACGTCGCCTATCTCGCGCTGCGCCCCCTGCTCCCCGACTACGTCCTGTCCATGCCCCGCGGCGCCGCCGTGGTCTACCCCAAGGACGCGGGGCAGATCCTGGCCTTCGCCGACATCTTCCCCGGCGCCCGCGTCGTGGAAGCCGGCGTCGGCTCCGGCTCGCTCTCCACCTTCCTGCTGCGCGCCATCGGCGACCAGGGCATGCTGCACTCCTACGAGCGCCGCGAGGACTTCGCCGAGATCGCCCAGCAGAACGTGGAACGCTACTTCGGCGAACCCCACCCCGCCTGGCAGCTCACCGTCGGCGACCTCCAGGACAACCTCTCGGACACCGACGTCGACCGGGTCGTCCTCGACATGCTCGCCCCCTGGGAGTGCCTGGAGGCCGTCGCCAAGACGCTCGTCCCCGGCGGCATCCTCTGCGCGTACGTCGCGACGACCACCCAGCTCGCGCGGACCGTCGAGTCCATCCGCGAGATGGGCTGCTTCGCCGAACCGCAGCCCTGGGAATCGATGATCCGCAACTGGCACGTCGAGGGACTGGCCGTCCGTCCGGACCACCGGATGATCGGCCACACCGGCTTCCTCGTCACCGCCCGCCGCCTGGCCGACGGTGTGGAGGCCCCGCTGCGCCGCCGCCGCCCGGCCAAGGGCGCCTACGGCGAGGACTACGACGGCCCCGGCAGCCAGAGCGGCTCCTCCCGCGGCTGAGCCGCACAACGTACCGGCGCCGACCCCACCGTTCCCCTGTCCCGTGGGGTGTGGCACGATGCTGGCCACCCCACGCCACCGCGGACGTCCCACCGGCGGCACCGCCCACCCGGGCATCCAGGCATCCTCGATCCACAGGAACCACAGGAGACATCCCGCGTGCAGCCCTCCGAGCTCCCGGACCTCGCGCACACCGACAGCAGGCCGCTTCACTGGCTCGCCACCGCGACAGCCATGGCCGCTGTCGTCGCAGCCGCCGGAATGCTCCAGCCGGACCCCGCCGCCTCCGCCTCGACGACCCACCGGACCACCGCAGAGCACGGCACCGCACCCGTCGCCGCACCTGATCCGGAGCGGGTGGCCTATCCCCTGGAATGCGCCGGGGCGGGGAGCATCGTGGCCCAACAGGCACCCGGCGACCTCGACGGCGACGGCCGCCCCGAGACCGTCGCCGCGGTCCACTGCGACGCCGGATCCGGCACCCCGCCCAGCGGCGTCTACGTCCTCACACGGGGAAGCGGGGCCGCACCCAGGATCGTGGCGACCCTGGTGGACCCCGCGCAGAAGATGAACGTAGGTGATCTCGCGGTGCGTGACGGCGTCGTCTCCGCCACCCTGCTCGGCTACTCCTCGGCCGACGTGCCCCGCTGCTGCCCCGACCAGCAGGAGAAGGTCACCTGGCGGTGGAAGGGCGGCGCGTTCGTCCGCAGTGTCCAGGCCGCCCCGGCCGACGCCTGAGCGGTCACCGCGCGTGCCCGCCCGCCCGGAGCCGCCGGATCAGGCGGCCTCCGGACCGTACACTTCGACCCTGTCCGAAACACGACGCACATGGATGCAGTCGCCCGGGCACTCCTTGGCCGAATCCACGACGTCCTGAAGCAGCGGCAGCGGTACGGGCGTGGTCGCGCCCTTGTCCTGCAACAGCTCGTCGTCGCTGCTCTTCACATACGCCAGACCGTCGATGTCCAGCTCGAACACCTCGGGCGCGTACTGCACGCAGATGCCGTCCCCCGTGCAGAGGTCCTGGTCGATCCAGACCTCCAGACCCTGTGTGTCGCTGCCGGTGGGAGCATCCTGCTGCACGGTCATTTCTCCTGCCGTTCCCTGCGTATCCGAACCAAAAGAAGCCAGCCCTGACGGGTGTTGAACGGTTCGACGATACAACCGGCCGCTTTCCGATGTTGAAGGGTGGGTATTCCCCTCTCACGAGGGGGAACGCAAGGGTGAAGATCGGACACGCCCCGCAGTCTTTGTGATCTAGGGGTTTCAATCATCACCCACCCAGGTAGGGTCAGGAAGCGTCCAGCTCCCCTTGGAGGAGGTGAGGACCGTGGCAGCCCACGACGACGACATCAACCGCGGCATCCGGCCCGGGCGGGGGTCCGAAGACCCAGCCGGCCAGGTCGCCTATCTCGAGCAGGAAATCGCCGTCCTGCGACGTAAGCTCGCCGACTCTCCGCGCCATACGAGGATTCTCGAAGAGCGGATCGTCGAGTTGCAGACCAACCTGGCAGGCGTGTCCGCGCAGAACGAACGGCTCGCCAACACGCTCCGCGAGGCCCGCGACCAGATCGTGGCCCTCAAGGAAGAGGTCGACCGGCTCGCACAGCCGCCGGCCGGTTTCGGCGTGTTCTTGCAGGGCAATGAGGACAGCACCTGCGACATCTTCACCGGAGGCCGAAAGCTCCGGGTGAATGTCAGCCCCAGCGTCGAACTCGACGACCTCCGGCGCGGCCAGGAAGTCATGCTCAACGAAGCGCTCAACGTGGTCGACGCCATGGAATTCGAGCGGGCCGGGGACATCGTCACCCTCAAGGAGATCCTTGAGGACGGCGAGCGGGCCCTGGTCATCGGGCACACCGACGAGGAACGGGTGGTACGGCTCGCCGAGCCACTGCTGGACACCACCATCCGCCCAGGCGACGCGCTCCTGCTCGAACCCAGGTCCGGCTATGTCTACGAAGTGGTCCCCAAGAGCGAGGTAGAAGAGCTCGTCCTCGAAGAGGTCCCGGACATCGACTACGACAAGATCGGCGGCCTGGGCGACCAGATCGAGCTGATCCGGGACGCGGTCGAGCTCCCCTACCTCCACCCCGACCTCTTCAAGGAGCACGAACTGCGGCCGCCGAAGGGCATCCTGCTCTACGGCCCGCCCGGCTGCGGAAAGACGCTCATCGCCAAGGCGGTGGCCAACTCCCTTGCCAAGAAGGTCGCCGAAGTCACGGGCCAGCCCGCGGGCAAGAGCTACTTCCTCAACATCAAGGGCCCGGAGCTCCTCAACAAGTACGTCGGCGAGACCGAGCGGCACATCCGCCTGGTCTTCCAGCGTGCCCGCGAGAAGGCCGGCGAGGGCACTCCCGTCATCGTCTTCTTCGACGAGATGGAGTCCCTCTTCCGCACCCGGGGATCCGGCGTCAGCTCGGACGTGGAGAACACCATCGTCCCCCAGCTGCTCGCCGAGATCGACGGTGTCGAGGGCCTGGAGAACGTCATCGTCATCGGCGCCTCCAACCGCGAGGACATGATCGACCCCGCGATCCTGCGACCCGGCCGCCTCGATGTGAAGATCAAGATCGAGCGCCCGGACGCGGAGGCCGCGAAGGACATCTTCGCGAAGTACCTCACGCCTTCGCTGCCCCTGCACTCGGACGACCTCGCGGAGCACACCGGCTCCAAGGAAGCCGCCACGCACGCGATGATCCAGTCCGTCGTCGAGCGGATGTACACCGAGTCCGAGGAGAACCGCTTCCTCGAAGTCACGTACGCCAACGGCGACAAGGAAGTCCTCTACTTCAAGGACTTCAATTCCGGCGCGATGATCCAGAACATCGTCGACCGGGCCAAGAAGATGGCCATCAAGGATTTCCTCGACCAGGGCCAGAAGGGCCTTCGCGTCTCCCATCTCCTCCAGGCATGCGTGGACGAGTTCAAGGAGAACGAGGACCTGCCGAACACCACGAACCCGGACGACTGGGCCCGCATCTCCGGCAAGAAGGGCGAGCGGATCGTGTTCATCCGTACGCTTGTCACCGGAAAGCAGGGCGCCGACACCGGCCGCTCCATCGACACGGTGGCGAATACCGGGCAGTACCTGTAAAGCGCGGACCGGCTGCGGATGCCCGGCCGGGCATCCGCAGCCGGTTGCTTTCCGGACAGCTCGCACGACACCGCAGCAATGACGCAATTGATCTCCCCACCAGCACAGAGGCGCTCTAGGCTCTTGCGTACCGCCCGGTCGCGCAGTGCGTGGACGGGCAGCGCACGCGCCACCGACAAGCAGCGGTACTTGAGCGCCGCCCCTCAAGGGAGCGCCGCCGGGCAAGGAGGGCCGCATGACCGTACGGCGAGTAATGGGCATCGAGACGGAGTACGGGATCTCCGTCCCCGGCCACCCCAACGCCAATGCCATGCTCACCTCGTCCCAGATCGTCAATGCCTACGCGGCGGCGATGCACCGGGCGCGCCGCGCCCGCTGGGACTTCGAGGAGGAGAACCCGCTGCGGGACGCGCGAGGATTCGACCTCGCCCGCGAGACCGCGGACTCCAGCCAGCTCACCGACGAGGACATCGGCCTCGCCAATGTCATCCTCACCAACGGGGCCCGCCTCTACGTCGACCACGCGCACCCCGAATACAGCTCCCCGGAAGTCACCAATCCGCGGGACGCGGTGCTCTGGGACAAGGCCGGCGAACGCATCATGGCCGAGGCGGCCGAGCGCGCGGCCCAGCTGCCCGGCGCCCAGCCGATCCACCTCTACAAGAACAACACCGACAACAAGGGCGCCTCGTACGGCACGCACGAGAACTACCTGATGAAGCGGGAGACCCCCTTCTCCGACATCGTGCGCCATCTGACCCCGTTCTTCGTCTCCCGCCAGGTGGTGACCGGCGCGGGACGCGTGGGAATCGGCCAGGACGGCCACGAGCACGGCTTCCAGATCAGCCAGCGCGCGGACTACTTCGAGGTCGAGGTCGGCCTGGAGACCACCCTCAAGCGCCCCATCATCAACACCCGCGACGAACCGCACTCCGACGCCGAGAAGTACCGCCGGCTCCATGTGATCATCGGCGACGCGAACCTTTCGGAGATCTCCACCTATCTCAAGCTCGGCACCACCGCCCTGGTCCTCTCCATGATCGAGGACGGCTTCATCAACGTCGACCTCGCGGTCGACCAGCCGGTGCGCACGCTGCACCACGTCTCCCACGACCCGACTCTGCAGCACCTGATCACGCTGCGCAGCGGCCGTACGCTCACCGCGGTGCAGCTCCAGATGGAGTACTTCGAGCTGGGCCGCAAGTACGTCGAGGAACGGTACGGGGCGGACGCCGACGAGCAGACCAAGGACGTCCTGGTCCGCTGGGAGGACACCCTCAACCGGCTGGAGAACGATCCGATGAGCCTGTCCGGCGAGCTCGACTGGATCGCCAAGCGGGAACTCATGGAGGGCTACCGCCGCCGTGACGGCCTGGACTGGGACGCGGCGCGGCTGCACCTGGTGGACCTCCAGTACGCCGACGTGAGGGCCGAGAAGGGCCTGTACAACCGTCTGGCGGCGCGCGGCAAGATGAAGCGCCTGCTGGACGACCGGGACGTCGAGAAGGCCCGTACGGCCCCGCCGGAGGACACCAGGGCCTACTTCCGGGGCCGCTGCCTGGAGCAGTACGCCGACGACGTGGCCGCGGCCTCGTGGGACTCCGTCATCTTCGATCTGCCGGGCCACGACTCGCTGCAGCGGGTCCCCACTCTGGAACCGCTCCGGGGCACCCGCAACCACGTCAAGGCGCTCCTGGACCGCTGCCGCACGGCGGAGGAGCTCGTCCAGGTGCTGTCGGGCGGCTGAAAGGGCCGCGATCGGGGAATCATCGGGATGACCCCCGGACGTTGAGACAAGTACCGGGCCAATGTCGGACCCCGTGGGTAGGGTCTGATCAAGTGCTTCGAACCGAGCGGGGTGAGCTATATGGCGACCAAGGACACCGGCGGCGGACAGCAGAAGGCGACGCGCTCCACGGAGGAGGTCGAGGAGCAGGCGCAGGACGCGCAGGCGTCCGAGGACCTCAAGGAGCGCCAGGAGAAGCTGAGCGACGATGTCGACTCGGTTCTGGACGAGATCGATGACGTGCTCGAGGAGAACGCAGAGGACTTCGTGCGTTCCTTCGTTCAAAAGGGTGGACAGTAGTTCACAGGCGTGAACGCGGGGGTGGAGAGGTGCGCGCGGTGCGGGCGGAGTCGGCCCGTGCCGCGCGGGCACAAGCGGCACCGCGAGCGGTGCGGCTGCCCCCGCAGTTCAGGTGGATCACTGCCACGGGGCGGGTAGGGTCCGTGGCGTAACCGCATCAACTGCAATTCGGCCATCGGCACGTCGGGAGACGATCCCGGCACCTTCCGCGGGGCCGTCGCTTACCTGGAGGGAAACGCGTGGAAGCCAACACTCGTAGCACCGGGCGTCTACCAGCTGCCTTCCTGACGCCGGGATCCTCTTCGTTCATGGATTTCCTGTCCGACCACTCTCCTCAGCTGCTCCCCGGCAACCGGAGCCTGCCGCCCCTGCAGGGGGTCATCGAGGCGCCGCACGGGACGACCATCGTCGCGGCGACGTTCGCCGGCGGTGTGGTCCTGGCCGGCGACCGGCGGGCCACCATGGGCAACATGATCGCGCAGCGCGACATCGAGAAGGTCTTCCCGGCCGACGAGTATTCGGCGGTGGGCATTGCCGGTACGGCCGGGCTGGCCGTGGAGATGGTCAAGCTCTTCCAGCTGGAGCTGGAGCACTTCGAGAAGGTCGAGGGCGCCCAGCTCTCCCTGGAGGGCAAGGCGAACCGGCTCTCCACGATGATCCGCAGCAACCTGGCCATGGCCATGCAGGGCCTCGCCGTCGTGCCGCTCTTCGCCGGCTTCGACGTCGACCGCGAGAAGGGCCGGATCTTCTCGTACGACGTCACCGGCGGCCGTTCCGAGGAAGTCGGCTACGCGGCCACCGGCTCCGGATCGATCTTCGCCCGCGGGTCGATGAAGAAGCTCTACCGCGAGGACCTGACGGAGCAGGAGGCTCTCACGCTGGTCGTCCAGGCCCTGTACGACGCCGCGGACGACGATTCGGCGACCGGCGGTCCCGATGTGGCCCGGCGGATCTATCCGATCGTCACCGTCATCACCGACGAGGGCTTCCGGAAGCTGGCCGAGGCGGAATCCTCGGAGATCGCCCGCTCGATCCTGGAACGTCGCATGGAACAGCCCGACGGCCCGCGCGCCGCGCTGCTCTGACCGCCGTTCCGCTGCTTCTTCGATGCTCTTGTCACTGACAGAAAGGGACGGATAACCGGTGTCGACGCCGTTCTATGTCTCACCTCAGCAGGCCATGGCCGACCGGGCGGAATACGCCCGGAAGGGCATCGCCCGTGGTCGCAGCCTGGTTGTGCTGCAGTACGCCGACGGCATCGTGTTCGTCGGCGAGAACCCGTCCCGTGCGCTGCACAAGTTCAGCGAGATCTACGACCGGATCGGTTTCGCCGCCGCCGGCAAGTACAACGAGTACGAGAACCTCCGCATCGGCGGTGTGCGCTACGCCGATCTGCGCGGGTACACCTACGACCGCGACGATGTGACGGCCCGTGGGCTGGCCAACGTCTACGCGCAGACGCTGGGCACCATCTTCTCCAGTGCGGCCGAGAAGCCGTACGAGGTGGAGCTGGTGGTCGCCGAGGTGGGCGCCGAGCCGGAGGGCGACCAGATCTACCGGCTGCCGCACGACGGCTCGATCGTCGACGAGCACGGCTCCGTCGCGGTCGGCGGCAACGCCGAGCAGATCAGCACCTTCCTGGATCAGCGGCACCGGGATGGGATGACGCTCGCCGAGGCGCTCAAGCTGGCCGTGCAGGCGCTGTCCCGTGATCCCAACGGCAGCGAGCGGGAGATCCCCGCGGAGCGGCTGGAGGTCGCGGTCCTGGACCGTACGAGGCCGCAGCAGCGCAAGTTCAAGCGGATCGTCGGCCGGCAGCTGGCGCGGTTGCTGGAGGCGGACGGCGGCGCCGCGCCGACGGACGCCCCCTCCGACATCGAGGACGGCGAGGAGTCCGGGTCTCCCGCGAGCACGACGGACGTCGCCAAGCCCACCGATTCCACCGACTCCGGTGGGGACGTGGAGTAGTTCCTCCGGTGCCCCGGTCCGTCGCTCCCGGCGGGCCGGGGCACCGTCATGCCTGCGGGCCGTCCGCGGGCGGGGGCGCCGAGGAGCCGCGTGCCACCAGCCGCACGGGCAGGCTGCCGGGCTCGGCCGGGCGGCCGTCCAGGACCGCCAGCAGGGCGGCCATGCCGCGTTCCCCGACCTGCTCGGCGGGCAGCTGCACGGTGGTGAGCTCCGGTTCGACGGCCGTGGCCAGGGCCAGATCGTCGAAACCGGTGACGGAGAGGTCGTCGGGGACCCGGAGCCCCAGTCTGCGGGCGGCCTTGCAGGCGCCCGCGGCGAGGATGTCGTCGTCGCACACGAGGGCAGTGGGCCGGGGGCCGGGGGCGTCCAGCGCCCGCTCCGTCGCCTCGCGGCCCGCGTGCACGTCGAGCGCCGCCGCGACGGTCCGTACGGAGGTGCCGGGCACCGCCGCCAGGGCGTCGTGGAGTGCCCGCGCGCGGACGGCGAAGGTCCAGGAGTCGACCGCCGACGCGAGGTGCACGAAGCGGCGGTGGCCGAGCGCGAGCAGATGGTCCGCGACCTGCCGCATGCCGTCGGCGATGTCGAGGTTGACCCGGGCCGCGACACCGGTGTCCGCCGGGTCGCTGTCGAGCATGACCAGCGGCAGACCGGCGCCGCGCAGCGCGTCGAGGGCGCCGGCGGCCATGGACGAGGCGATCACCCCGTCCAGGGAGGCGCGTGCCGAGGCGAACGGGTCCCTGGCCGGACCGACGCCTTCGGGCGACGGATAGAGGACGACCCCGAAGCCGTGTTCGGCGGCGACCTCGGCGGCGCCGGTGTAGACGCGGGCGAAGAACTCGCTCGTGAGCGCGGGAACGACGAGCAGAGCGGTCCTGGTACGGCCGAGGCGGAGGCTGCGGGCGGCGAGGTTGGGCTGGTAGCCGAGGCCGCGGGCGGCGTGCCGGACGCGTTCGGCGGTGGCCTCGGAGACCCGGCCGCGCCATTTTCCGCCGAGCACGAGGGAGACGGTGGCCTGCGAGACCCCGACGGCCCGCGCGACATCGTGGCTGGTGGGCCGGGGCGGGTCGGGGCGTGACGGTGGTGCGCTGGTCACTCGGGGCCTCCGGGCCGGTTGGGGCAGGCGCCGTGAGGTGGACCTGCGGACTGGGCACATGGTACGTATGAACCTCGACGTTATACGTAAAACTCAGGGTGCCGGAGAGCGCCCGCAGGAGAAGGGCGGGACATGGCCGCGGGATATCTGGACATCCTCCGGGCGCGGCATGCCGCCCGGCTGCTGACGGGAACCCTGGTGGGGCGGCTGCCGAACGGCACCGCGCACATCGCGATCGTGCTGTTCACCCGCGCCGAGGGCGGCAGCTACACCCTCGCCGGCGCCCTCGCGGCCGTGTACGGGCTGTCCACCGCGGTCGGGCAGCCGCTGCTGGGCCGCGCCGTCGACCTGTACGGCCAGCCGCGCGTCCAGCTGCCGGCCGCCGTGGTGTCGGCGCTGGGCATGGCCCTGCTGGCCCTGGTGGGCCTGGGTTCGCTGCCGCTGGCCTACGGGGCGGTGGTGGTGGCCGGCGTCTTCACCCCGCCGCTGGAGGGCGGTCTGCGGGCCCTGTGGCCGAGCGTCCTGGGCAGCGAGGACCGGGTGCACCGGGCGTACGCGATGGACGCCGTCGCCCAGGAGGTCATGTTCACCGTGGGCCCGCTGCTGGTGACCCTGCTCGTCTCCCTGTGGTCGCCCGCCGCCGCCCTGCTCGTGATCAACGCGATCGGGGTCCTGGGGGCGCTCTCCGTCGTCCTCTCCGAGCCCTCCCGCGCCTGGCGCTCCGGGCCCCGCGAGGCGCACTGGCTGGGTGCGCTGCGTTCGCCGGGGCTGCTGGTGCTGCTCGGCTCGTTCTTCTTCGTCGGGCTCGCCCTCGGATCCATCACGGTGGCCGGTGTGGCGTACGCCGACGACCACGGCCGGGAGTCGGTCTACGGCTGGCTGATGGCCGCGCTCGGCCTGGGTGCGCTGGTCGGAGGCGCGGTGTACGGGGCGCGGCAGTGGGCCGGGGCTCCCGAGCGCCGGCTGCGGGGCATCGTCGCCCTGCTGGCACTGGGCTACCTGCCGCTGATGCTGACCCCGGGGGTCGCCGCCATGACCGCTCTGGCGGCGGTGGCCGGAGTCTTTCTGGCGCCCGCGATCGCGTGCTCGTTCATCGTGGTCGACCGGCACGCCCCGCGGGGCACGGTGACGGAGGCGTTCTCCTGGCTCGTGACGACGTTCGGGGTGGGCGCGGCGGCGGGAACGGCCGTGGCCGGCCCGGCCGTCGAGCTGGGCGGTACGGCGTGGAGCTTCGCCGTCGCGGGGGCCGGTGGGGTGGCGGCGCTGCTGGTTCTGCTGGCCGCGGGAAGGGTCCTCGCAGTTCCCGGGCGCACGGCAGTTGCCGTACAGGGATCGGAAAATGATCGAAACGGTGCTGTCGAACCCGGTTTCAGCTCAGGCCATCAGGCGTAATGTTCAGTCATGGACCGCCGCATTTTCGGGCTGGAGAACGAGTACGGCGTCACGTGCACGTTCAGGGGACAGCGCCGACTGTCCCCTGATGAAGTGGCGCGCTACCTCTTCCGCCGTGTTGTGTCATGGGGCCGCAGCAGCAATGTCTTTCTGCGGAACGGCGCCCGCCTCTACCTCGACGTGGGATCGCATCCGGAATATGCAACCCCCGAATGCGACAACCTGACCGAATTGGTCACCCACGACAAGGCCGGCGAGCGCATTCTCGAAGGTCTGCTCGTCGACGCCGAACGCCGCCTGCACGAGGAGGGAATCGCGGGCGACGTCTATCTCTTCAAGAACAACACCGACTCGGCGGGAAACTCCTACGGGTGCCACGAGAACTATCTCGTGGCGCGGCACGGAGAATTCTCCCGGCTCGCGGACATCCTCATTCCTTTCCTCGTCACGAGGCAACTGATCTGCGGCGCGGGCAAGGTGCTGCAGACACCGCGGGGCGCCGTCTACTGCGTCAGCCAGCGTGCCGAGCACATCTGGGAGGGCGTCAGCTCCGCGACGACCCGTTCCCGCCCGATCATCAACACGCGCGACGAACCGCACGCGGACGCGGAGCGCTACCGCCGCCTCCACGTCATCGTCGGCGACTCCAACATGTCCGAGACGACGATGCTGCTCAAGGTCGGCGCGACCGATCTGGTGCTCCGCATGATCGAGGCGGGCACCGTGATGCGGGATCTGACGCTGGAGAACCCGATCCGGGCGATCCGCGAGGTCAGTCACGACACCACGGGGCAGCGCAAGGTGCGCCTGGCCAGTGGCCGTGAGGCGTCCGCCATCGAGGTGCAGCGCGAGTACTACGAGAAGGCCGTGGACTTCGTCGACCGCCGGGGCATCCGCACCGGCACCGTCGCCCAGGTCCTGGAACTGTGGGGCCGTACGCTCGACGCGGTCGAGGCCGAGGACCTCGACCGGATCGAGACCGAGATCGACTGGGTGATGAAGTACAAGCTCATCGAGCGGTACCGGGCCAAGCACAACATGACCATGTCGCATCCGCGGGTCGCCCAGATAGACCTCGCGTACCACGACATCCACCGCCGCCGCGGCCTGTACTACCTGCTGGAGCGCAAGGGGCAGGCCGCCCGTGTGTGCAACGACCTGAAGATCTTCGAGGGCAAGTCGGTGCCCCCGCAGACGACCAGGGCGCGGCTGCGCGGAGACTTCATCCGCAGGGCCCAGGAGCAGCGGCGGGACTTCACCGTCGACTGGGTCCATCTCAAGCTCAACGACCAGGCGCAGCGCACGGTGTTGTGCAAGGACCCGTTCCGTTCGGTCGACGACCGGGTGGAGAAGCTGATCGCGGGTATGTGAGCCGGCGACAGGAAACCCCGGCTTCCGACGCGACGCGGGCCCCGTACGTTCCTCGTGCGGGGCCCTGCGTACGCCCTAGAGTGTCGGGGACTCAACCAACTGTGCCGTCTGAGATCTGAGGAACAAGTGCGCCGACTTGCCGGCCTTCTCGTCGTCCCCCTGTTGCTGCTGACAGCGTCCTGCGGTGACGAAAAGGGCTCCGCTTCCGCTTCCGCCTCCGCCGCGTCCAAGGACGGGTTCCCCGCGATCACCGCGGGCGCGAAGTTCGGCGAGAAGCCCACCCTGGCCAAAGGCACGGGGAACCCGCCCAAGGAGCTGAAGACCCGGGTCGTCAGCGAGGGGGACGGCGCCACGCTCAAGAACGGCGACGCGATCCAGGTCAACTACCTCGGGCAGGCCTGGGACTCCGACAAGCCGTTCGACAACAGCTTCGACCGCAAGCAGCCGTTCGACCTGACCCTCGGCGCCGGCATGGTGATCCAGGGCTGGGACAAGGGCCTGGTCGGCAAGAAGGTCGGCAGCCGGGTCGAGCTGGTCATCCCGCCGGAGCTCGGCTACGGGGCGCAGGGCCAGGGCGACATCAAGCCGAACGCCACGCTCGTCTTCGTCGTCGACGTTCTGAAGGCGACGCAGATCCCGGCGTCCGCCAAGGGCACCGAGGTCGCCCAGGACGACATCGCCCTGCCCAAGGTCGGCACCAACACGGACGGCAAGGCCCCGAAGGTCACCATCCCGACCAAGAGCGACCCGCCGAAGAAGCTCGTCTCCCATTACATCCTGGAGTCCAAGGGCGATGTCGTGAAGGACACCGACAGCGTCGTCGTGAACTATGTGGGTCTGCTGTGGAAGGACGGCAAGACGTTCGACAGCACCTACACCGCGGGCAAGACGCAGACCTTCCCGCTCGCCCAGGTCACCCTCAAGGGGCTCAAGAACGGTCTGGTCGGCAAGAAGATCGGCAGCCGCGTGCTCCTCGTCATCCCGCCGGACCAGGGGTTCGGCGACAAGGCGCAGCAGTCGATTCCGGCGAAGTCGACGCTGGTCTTCGCCGTGGACATCCTGGCGAAGATGTAAGACTGTCCCGGTTGCCCAGTTCATCATTAAGAGGAGCAAGTCAGTGAGCATCGAGAAGCCCGAGATCGACTTCCCGGGTGGCGAGCCGCCGGCCGACCTGGAGATCAAGGACATCTGGGAAGGCGACGGCGCGGTTGCCAAGGCGGGCGCCACCGTCTCCGTCCACTACGTGGGCGTGGCCTTCTCCACCGGCGAGGAGTTCGACGCCTCCTGGAACCGCGGCGCCCCGCTGCAGTTCCAGCTCGGTGCCGGCCAGGTCATCTCCGGCTGGGACCAGGGCGTGCAGGGCATGAAGGTCGGCGGCCGCCGCCAGCTGACCATCCCCGCGCACCTCGCGTACGGCGACCGCGGCGCCGGTGGCGGCCGTATCGCCCCCGGCGAGACACTGATCTTCGTCTGCGACCTGGTCGCCGTCTGATCCGCATCCGTGCGATGCGAGGGCCCGTGCCGCAAGGCACGGGCCCTCGCTTTTGTCCGGACACCGCGGAGCGGTACGGTCGACGGTCGTAGAGCAAAACAGAAAGGGCGTCGATGGCGATCGCCAAGGCCGAGCGGCTGATGAACCTGGCTCTGTGTCTGCTGGGGACCCGGCGTCCGCTGAGCAAGCGCGAGCTGCGGGGCTCCATCGAGGCCTATCTGGAAGCCGGTTCCGACGACGCCTTCAACCGGATGTTCGAGCGCGACAAGGAAGATCTGCGCGAGCTCGGTCTGGTCATCGAAACCGTGGAGAACCTGGACGGCGAGACGGGATATCTCGCCCGCCGCGACAGCAACCGGCTGCCCCCGATCACGCTGGACGCCGAGGAGGCCGCCGCCCTCGGACTGGCCGCCAAGGTCTGGCAGCAGGCGCGGCTGGCCGGTGCCGCCAGTGGTGCGCTGCAGAAGCTGCGGGCCGCGGGCATGCCGGAGGCCGAGGACGCGTACGAGGTGCACAGCGCCCTCGAACCCCGCATCCCCGTTCATGAGGCCGCCTTCGAGCCGTTGATGCTGGCCTGCCGGGACCGCCGCCCGGTGACCTTCGACTACCGCAAGGCCAACGCCGCCCGGCCCGAGCAGCGCCAGGTCGAGCCGTGGACGCTGGAGTGCTGGCGCGGCCACTGGTACCTGGCCGGCTGGGACCGGGAGCGCGGCGCCGAGCGGGTGTTCCGGCTCTCCCGGATCACCGGCCGGGTCCGCTCCCGGGCCGGAGCGTTCACCGCCGAGGTGCCCGACGTCGTGACCGTCCGGGAGACGGTCGAGAGCTGGGCGGGGGAGACGGCCACCCGGACCGCGCGCATCAAGCTGCGCGCGGGGGCCGGATACCCGCTGCGCTCGCGCGCCGTATCGGTCCGGGAACTCGGCGACGGGTGGGACGAGTTGGAGATTCCGTACGGACACGGTCTGGATGCCTGGCTCGTCGAGTTCGGTCCGGACGTCGTCGTGCAGGAACCCGCCGATCTGCGGGCCGATGTGGTGGACCGGCTGCGCGCCGTGGCCAAGGACTGAGGGGACCCATTTCATGGCCACGAACGCGATCGACCAGACCCGCCGGATGCTCTCCCTGGTGACGTATCTGCGTGAGCGCCCCGGCGCCCACGTCCAGGACGTCGCCCGCGCCTTCGGGATCACCGAGGACGAGCTGATCTCGGACCTCGATGTGCTGCCCATGTGCGGGACGAGCTTCCGCGGCGGCGATCTGCTGGACATCGACACCGACGGCGACCGGATCTGGTGGCACAACCCGGACGATGTCGCGGAGCCGCTGCGGCTCGCGGCCGACGAGGCGACGGCGCTGCTGGTCGCCGCCCGCGCCGTGGCCACCCTGCCGGGGCTGCGCGAGAGCGACCGGCAGGCGCTGCTGCGGGCCACCGCGAAGCTGGAGACCGCGGCCGGTGAGGTGGGAGCGGCGAGCTCGCGGCTCTCGGTCACCTTCGAGTCCGAGGGCGGCGTCTTCGCCGATGTCGACCGGGCGATCTCCGAGCGGCGCCGGCTCTGGCTGCGCTACTACTCGCCCGCGCGCGACGAGCTGACCGAGCGCGAGGTCGACCCGATCCGGCTGTTCGCCGTGGGCCATACGTACATGGAGGCCTGGTGCCGGTCCACCGAGGACCGGCGTACGTTCCGGCTCGACCGGGTCGCCGAGATCCGGCTGCTGGACGAGCCGGCCGCGCCGCCCGAGCTGGAGCTGCGGGATCTGTCCGAAGGGCTCGTCCAGCCGTCGGCCGAGGACCCGGAGGTCGTGGTGGAGGTGGGCCCCGGCGGCCGGTGGGTCGCCGAGTACTATCCGCACGACAGTGCCCAGGAGCTGCCCGACGGCGGGCTGCGGATCACCCTGCGCACGCCCGACCCGGCCTCACTGCGCAGGCTCGCGCTGCGGCTCGGCGGGGAAGGCCGCATCGTCTCCCCGCCGGAACTGGCACAGAGCGCACAGCGGGCGGCCCGTGCCGCGCTCGCTGCCTATGACGGCCCGGCCTGAACGAGGACCTGAGAGATATGAGCAATATGTCCGTGATGTCGGGCGTGCCGACCGTGGTGGTGCCCGAGTCCGTACGGTTCAAGGCCGCCTGCCCGGACTGCCGCGAGCGGTTCGAGCTGGCGGCGGGCGCCATCCGCCTCGCCGTGGGTGCCAGCCGCCGGACGACGTTCTACTCCTTCACCTGCCCCGCGTGCGGCGCGGCCGTCCGCAAACCCGCCGGGGAGCGGATAGTTGAGCTCCTCACCGGCGGCGGCGTGCGGACGCTGCGCCTGCACACCAGCCTTTAGAACTCCGGACACCTAGACACATCGAGGCTCTGCGCATGCTCTGGCCCATGCTCGCCATCGCCCTGGGGTTCCTCGGGATCGCCGTCCTCGGGGTGCTGGCCGTCAAGGTCTTCGTCGAGGCCCAGCGTCTGGGGCGTCAGGTGACGCGGACCACCCAGCGCATCAACCGGGCGGCGGAGGACCTCGAACGCGCCGCGACGGACCTCGCCGCCACCGGTGAGGCGTTGCGCTAGAAGGACCGCTCCCACGTTCGGGTGACCCCGGGGCGCCGTGACCCCGCACCCCCGTGAGCAGGGACGATCGAACGGCGCAGGCGCGGCCTCCAGTTTCACGGGTTCGGGGGGTACGCTGCTGAAAGCGGCCCGGAGAGCGAGGCATGGGCCGTAATCGCAAGGATGCATGGGTATTGCCCTGCGTTTACTCCTGCGGGATACGATCGCTGACAGTACGACGATCGGACGTCCGTCCGACGTTCGATCCGCCCCACCCCTGCTGCCTCGGTGAGAAGGTACACGCATATGTTCGGAAGGCTCGGCGCTCCCGAGATCATCCTGATCCTCGTCGTCATTGTTCTGCTGTTCGGCGCGAAGAAGCTTCCTGACATGGCTCGCTCGCTCGGCAAGTCGGCCCGCATCCTCAAGAGCGAGGCCAAGGCCATGAAGTCCGAGGGCAGCCCGTCTGCCACTCCGGCCGAACCGGCGAACGACACCGCCGCCCAGGACCAGGCCGCCCCGCGCACCATCAAGGCCGCGCCGGGTGACGTGACCAGTTCGCGTCCGGTCGCCGAGCCGACCGACTCGACCAAGCGCTGACAAGAAACGGGCCGACGCAGGCGCCCTGATCGGTGAGGGCCTGCTGCACGAGATGAGGACGTGGGTTGCTCAAGTCTGCCCGCAAGCAGGAGACGGACCCAGAGGGGCGCATGCCCCTGGTCGAGCACCTGCGTGAGCTGCGTAACCGGTTGGCCAAGGGGCTGCTCGGGATCGTCGTCGTCACGATTGTGGCCGCGTTTTTCTACAAGGAGATCATCGAGTTCTTCACCAACCCGGTGCTGAAGTCGGTCGGGTGCGCGTACAGCTTCGCCGAACTCGCCAAGCAGGAGGACGGTACCTGCGCGCGTATCGTCCTGAACGGTCTGCTCACCCCGTTCACCCTCGCCCTCAAGGTCTCCTTGATGGCAGGTGTCGTCCTGTCGTCGCCGATCTGGCTCTACCAGTTGTGGGCCTTCGTCGCACCGGGGCTCCACAAGCAGGAGAAGAAGTACTCGCTCGCCTTCGTGGGCGCGGGATTCCCGCTCTTCCTGGCCGGTGGCTTCTTCGCGTACAAGACGCTGCCGACCATGGCGCGGGTGCTTCTGGAATTCTCGCCGGCCGACCTCGACAACCAGCTGCCGCTGGACGAGCTGCTCGATCTGATCACGCGCATGGTGGTCGTCTTCGGGCTCTCCTTCGAGCTGCCGCTGCTGCTCGTCATGCTGAACTTCGGCGGGGTCCTCACCGGCAAGCGCATGCTCGGCTGGTGGCGGGGCATGATCATGGGCATTACCGTCTTCGCGGCAGTGGCCACGCCCAGCACCGACCCGGTGAGCATGCTGGCGCTCGCCGGACCGATCTGGGTGCTCTACTTCGTGGCCACGGGGATCTCGCTCCTCAACGACCGTCGCAAGGCACGGATCGTGGCGGCCGGACCCGCCGACGACGAGGCCTCGGAGCTGGACCTCACTCCTGAGGACATCGGTGAGATCGAACCGGTCTCCTCCGGCCGGTCGTTGCCCACCCAGGCGAGCTCGGACCGTGACCGGGTCAACGGTTACGACGACATCACCTGACCTTGTAGGGTCCCCGGGGTGACCAGCGAGATCACCCTTTTCGTCAATCCCACCGCGGGACGCGGCCGGGGCGCGCACGCCGCGCAGCCGGCCGCTTCCGCGTTGCGGGACGCCGGATTCTCCGTGCGCACGATTCTCGGCGAGGACGCCGACGACGCCCTGCGGCGGGCACGGGAGGCCGTCGCGGGCGGCACCGGTGCGCTGATAGCCGTGGGCGGGGACGGCATGGTGTCCCTCGCCCTGCAGGCCGTCGCCGGCACGAGGACCCCGCTCGGCGTCGTCGCCGTGGGTACCGGGAACGACTTCGCCCGCGCCCTCGGGACGCCGATACGGGATCCGGCCGCCGCCGGACGGCTCGCCGCCCAGGCGCTGAAGGGCGGTGCGGTCCGGGCGATCGACCTCGGCAGGGTCGGTGAGCGGTGGTTCGGGTCCGTGCTCGCCTCCGGCTTCGATTCCCGGGTCAACGACCGCGGCAACCGGATGCGCTGGGTCGGCGGACGGTTCAAGTACGACCTCGCGATCCTCGCCGAGCTCGCCGCGTTCAGACCCATCCCGTACCGCATCGGCCTGGACGGGGGGCCGGTCCGGGAGATCGAGGCGACGCTCATCGCCGTCGGCAACGGATCGACGTACGGCGGAGGCATGCGGATCTGCGCGGACGCCGTCATGGACGACGGGTTCTTCGACGTGACCGTCGTCGGGGACTGCAGCCGCACCACACTCCTCAAGGTCTTTCCCCGCGTCTACAAGGGAACGCACCTCGGCCACCCCGACGTCACCTCGTACCGGGTCTCCTCGATCGAACTGGCCGCAGCCGGTGTCACGGCGTACGCGGACGGTGAGCAACTCGGGGCGCTGCCGCTCACCGCGACCTGCGTACCCGGCGCGGTACGGGTGCTCGCACCGGGTCCTCCCACCGTGATTTAAAGATCGCGTCACTGTCAGAGGCGGCGGGTAGGCTCATAAGCAAGATGACAGAGGACCTCTCACCAGCTGAGCGATACCAGGCTTCTCGGATCCGCGCCGCCGAGCTGGCCACCGCACTCGCGCCCTTCCGCGAGTTGTACGAGTTCGATCTGGACCCTTACCAGATCGAGGCATGCGAGGCGCTGGAGGCCGGCAAGGGGGTGCTCGTCGCCGCTCCGACCGGTTCGGGCAAGACGATCGTCGGCGAATTCGCCGTGCACCTCGCGCTCGCGCAGGGCCGCAAGTGCTTCTACACCACCCCCATCAAGGCCCTGTCCAATCAGAAGTTCGCCGATCTGGTCAAGCGCTACGGGCCGGACAAGGTGGGCCTGCTGACCGGCGACAACAGCCTCAACGGCGATGCGCCGGTGGTCGTCATGACCACCGAGGTGCTGCGGAACATGCTGTACGCAGGCTCGCAGACGCTGCGCGGCCTCGGCTATGTGGTGATGGACGAGGTGCACTACCTCTCCGACCGCTTCCGGGGCGCCGTCTGGGAGGAAGTGATCATTCACCTCCCGGACTCCGTGACCCTCGTGTCGCTGTCGGCGACCGTGTCCAACGCCGAGGAGTTCGGTGACTGGCTGGACACCGTCCGCGGCGACACCCAGGTCATCGTCTCCGAACACCGCCCCGTGCCGCTCTGGCAGCACGTCCTGGCGGGCCGCCGGATGTACGACCTCTTCGAGGAGGAGACCGACCACGGCGGCCGCGGCACCGGACGCCGCGAGGTCAACCCCGACCTCGTCCGGCTCGCCCGGATGGAGAGCCAGCGGGGGTACAACCCGCGCGAGCGCCGCCGCGGCAAAATGGTCCGCGAGGCGGACCGCGAGCGCGAGCGCCGCCAGCGCAGCCGGATCTGGACCCCCTCCAGGCCCGAGGTCATCGACCGGCTGGACGCCGAAGGGCTGCTGCCCGCCATCACGTTCATCTTCAGCCGGGCTGCCTGCGAGGCCGCCGTACAGCAGTGCCTGCACGCCGGACTCCGGCTCAACGACGACGCCAAGCGGCGGCTGGTCCGCGAGATCGTCGAGGAGCGGACGGCGTCCATCCCCGGTGAGGACCTCCATGTCCTCGGCTACTACGAGTGGCTCGAAGGACTGGAGCGCGGCATCGCCGCGCACCACGCCGGAATGCTGCCCACGTTCAAGGAAGTCGTCGAGGAACTGTTCGTACGAGGGCTCGTCAAGGCCGTGTTCGCGACGGAGACCCTCGCCCTCGGCATCAACATGCCAGCGCGCTCGGTCGTGCTGGAGAAGCTCGTCAAGTGGAACGGCGAGCAGCACGCCGACATCACCCCCGGCGAGTACACGCAGCTGACCGGGCGGGCCGGACGGCGCGGGATCGACGTCGAGGGCCACGCGGTGGTGCTGTGGCAGCGCGGCATGGATCCGGGCGGGCTGGCCGGACTCGCGGGTACGCGGACGTATCCGCTGCGGTCCAGCTTCCGGCCCTCGTACAACATGGCCGTCAACCTGGTGCACCAGTTCGGGCGGCATCGCTCGCGCGAGCTGCTGGAGACCTCCTTCGCCCAGTTCCAGGCCGACCGCTCGGTGGTCGGGATCTCCCGCCAGGTCCAGCGGAACGAAGAGGGGCTGGCGGGCTACCGGGAGGGCATGACCTGCCACCTCGGTGACTTCGAGGAGTACGCGCGGCTGCGCCGCGACCTCAAGGACCGGGAGACCGAGCTTGCCAAGCAGGGCGCGTCGCATCGGCGGGCCGCCGCGGCGGCGTCCCTGGAGAAGCTCAAGCCGGGCGACGTCATCCACGTACCCACCGGCAAGTTCGCCGGACTGGCGCTGGTCCTCGACCCGGGGCTGTCCGCCGGACGGACCAACGCGCACGGGCACCGCGGGCTCGAATACCACGACGGGCCACGGCCGTTGGTGCTGACCGCCGAGCGGCAGGTCAAGAGGCTCGCCTCGATCGACTTCCCGGTTCCGGTCGAAGCGCTGGAGCGGATGCGGGTACCGAAGTCGTTCAATCCGCGCTCGCCCCAGTCGCGCCGCGATCTGGCCTCCGCGCTGCGGACGAAGGCCGGGCACATAGCGCCGGAGCGGCATCGCAAGGAGCGGTCCCCGGCGGCCGACGACCGGGAGATCGCCCGCTACCGGGCGGCGTTGCGCGCGCACCCCTGCCACGGGTGCGACGAGCGGGAGGACCACGCCCGGTGGGCCGAGCGGCACCACCGGCTGCAGCGCGACACCAAGCAGCTGGAGCGGCGCATCGAGGGACGGACGAACACGATCGCCCGCACCTTCGACCGGATCGTCGCGCTGCTCACCGAGCTCGACTACCTGCGGGGCAATGAGGTCACCGAACACGGGCGGCGCCTCGCACGGCTCTACGGCGAGCTGGACCTGCTGGCGAGCGAATGCCTGCGGGACGGCGTGTGGGAAGACCTGAACCCCGCTGAACTCGCCGCGTGCGTCTCGGCGTTGGTGTACGAGGCGCGGCAGGCAGACGACGCCGTGGCGCCCAAGCTGCCGTCGGGTCCCGCGAAGACCGCGATGGGCGAGATGGTCCGGATCTGGGGCCGGCTCGATGCCCTGGAGGAGGAATTCAAGATCAACCAGGCGGAGGGGGTCGGGCAGCGCGAACCCGATCTGGGGTTTGCCTGGGCGGTCTACATGTGGGCGTCGGGGCGGACGCTGGACGAGGTGCTGGGCGAGGCGGACATGCCGGCCGGGGACTTCGTGCGGTGGTGCAAGCAGGTGATCGACGTGCTGGGGCAGATCGCGGCCGCGGCTCCGCGGGAGGGGAGTTCTGTCGCGCGGAGTGCGCGCAAGGCGGTGGATGCGGTGTTGCGGGGGGTTGTGGCCTACAGCTCCGTGGGGTGAGGGTTCCGCTGGGTGCGGATTCCGGGGCGGGGTGCGGGTGTGGGTGTGGAGTGCGGTGGTGCGGTGCGGTGCGGGGGTGCGCCTGCGGCGGGCCTGTTCCCCTGCCCGCCCCTTCCCGTAACCGGGGGCTGCGCCTCCGGACCCCCGCTCCTCAACCGGCGGAGGGGCTGAAGATGTGCGCCGGGCGGGCCGCGTCCCTCTCGGCCACTTCCTCGCGGACGATCGGGACGACACGGCGGCCGAAGCCGATCGCGTCGTCCAGCAGGTCGTAGCCGCGGGCCGAGAGGATCTCCACGCCCAGGTCGTAGTAGGCCAGCAATGCCTGCGCCACCGTCTCGGGTGTTCCCAGCAAGGCCGTCGAATTGCCCGCGCCGCCCGTTTCCGCCGCGGTCGGCGTCCACAGTGCCCGGTCGTGGCGCTCGCGCGCGGCGGCCACCGCGAGGAGCTGCCGGGAGCCGGTGTTCAGCGGGCTGTTCAGCGGGCGGCGGCGCGCCGGCCTTGCGGGCCTTGATCCGGGCCGGTGTCCGGTGGGCCTTCTCCCAGGCGAGTTCCTCGGTCGGCGCGATGATCGGGCGGAAGGCGGCCTGGATCCTGGGGCGCGGGCACCGCGAACGTCAGGGGCGGCGGGGGCCTGGCGCCCCGTGACACCACACCGCTCGACCGGGACGCCGTGGCCCGGTTCGGCGCCGCACTCGCGGGCCGCGCCGAGGCGTTCGCGGTCACCGCAGTGTTCTCTCCCGTCGACGGCGGCCAGGAGCGGGAGGCCGCCGAGATCCTGCGCGCCGAGACGGGCCCGGAACGACCGTTCTGCTCTCCAGCGACGTCGGCACCCTCGACCTGCTGGCCCGTGAGAACGCCACGGTCCTCGACCCGGCCCTGTCCGTGCTCGTGGCGCGGGTCGCGGACGAGCTGACCGCCCCGTTCTTCCTGTCGCAGAACGACGGCACCCTGATGGACGTGGACTTCGCCCGCGCCTACCCGGTGGCGACCTTCGCCTCAGGGCCCACCAACTTGATGCGCGGCGCCGCGTTCCTGTCCGGTCTCGGCGACTGCGCGGTCGTCGATGTCGGCGGCACGACCGCGGACGTCGGCATACTGGCCGGCGGTTTCCCGCGCGAGGCGGCGGGCGAGAGCGAGGCCGCGGGCATCCGCACCAACTTCCGTATCCCCGACGTCCTCTCGCTCGGCATCGACGGCGGATCCCTGGTGTCGGCCGACGGCGAGACGGGCCCCCGCTCGGTCGGCTTCCGGCTCACCGAGGAGGCACTGGTCTTCGGCGGCTCCACCCTGACCGCGACCGATCTCGCGGTCGCCGCGGGCCGCGCGGACATCGGCGACCACTCCCGTGTCGCGCACCTGGACCGCGGGTTCACCACCCGTGCGTTCGACCGGATCGCCGAGCGGCCGGCCGAGACGGTCGACCGGATGCGCACCTCGGCGGGGCCGCTGCCGGTCGTCGCGGTGGGCGGCGGCAGCGTGCTGGTGCCCTCGGCCCTGCCGGGGTTCGACGAGGTGCGCCGCCCTGGCCACTTCGACGTCGCCAACGCCGTGGGCGCCGCCATCGCCCAGGTCGGCGGAGAGGTGGACCGGGTCTTCCGGGTTCCCGAGGGGCGCAGGGACTCCGTACTTGCCGAGGCCCGCGAGGAGGCCGTGGGCCGGGCCGAGAGCGTGGGCGCCAGGCCCGGCACGGTCCGCATCGTCGACGTGGAGGAGGTCCCGCTCGCCTATCTGCCGGGCGGCGCGACCCGTATCCGGGTCAAGGCGGTCGGCGACCTCGACCTGAACGGAATCGGCAGCACCTGCGCTACGGCCTGCGCGTCAGCGTTCTCGCGGCCCCGTGCGACCCGCGCTGGACCACACCGGGCGGTCTGGCCCTCGCCGGGCCGCGGTACTTCGGGTACGACGTGGACTACCTGCCGTTCCGGCAGGTCTGACCCACGGCACCGCATCGGGTCCGTCGGGCCACCCGCCCCGCCCACCGTCGGGGGGGGGCGCCCCCCCCGGGGCCCCCGCCCGCCCCCGCGCGGGGGGGGGGGGGGGGTGGCGGGGGGGGGGGGCCCCTCAGCGCAACCCCGCCCCCGCACCACCCC
>NZ_JBHVPX010000013.1:0-267764 GCF_042887155.1 Streptomyces sp. NPDC057963 | reverse complement strand
GGCCCCCGCTGGGGGTCGGGCGGCCCCCCCCCCCCCCCCCCGGGCGCCCGCCCCGCCCCGCGGGGGCCGCCCGACGGTCCCTGTATCGGGCGGTGTGTCTCAGGCCGAGCGCTTGCCGCTCTTCATCGACACGGCCGCGCAGACCAGCCCCAGCAGCAGGGTCAGTCCGCCGATGATGACGTTGTTGAGGATGACGCCGAGGCTCGGGCTGCTGCCGACGACCCACGTCGAGATGATCATCCAGGCACCCATGGCGCAGATGGCCCAGCTCAGGCCGTACATCCGCTGCGGCATGACGGTGAACCCGAGACCCAGCGCGGCGATGGCGATACCCATGATCAGGTTGTGCGCCACGAGGGTGGGCTGGCTCGTCGTGAAGTGGAGCACCCAGGGCGAGATGGCGCAGTAGAGACCGACCAGGAAGACCGGTGCGTCCACGAGGGCCACGTCACGGCCCCCGAGCATTCGGTCGTAGCGGTCGCGCATTTCGGAAACATCGGGGTGACTGGCCATGTCACGGCCGGTGTGCGAGAGGTTTGACATGGGGTTCGTCTCCTTCGCTCCTGCAGACCTGGCGCCGCTTCGCATGAGGAGCGGCCTCAATGTCATTGTGCGCTTATATCACCCTTATGTGGAGTTTTAGGGTGGATCAATATCCTCAGGGCGAATGAAGGGTGCGGGGGACCGCCGCGCGCGAGGCGCTGTCCAGCCGCTCGGCCAGGGCCACCAGGCAGGGCGTCCGCAGCACGCGGTTCCCGTATCCCGGCAGCGGCACGTGCAGGGGATCCGTCCAGCGCGCCGGAATGGCGCCGCAGCCGTACACCGCCCCGGCCAGGCCGCCGGTCACCGCCGCGACCGTGTCGGTGTCCCCGCCCGCGTCCACCGCCGCGGCCAGTGCGTCCTCGTACGTACGTGTGGTCCGCAGCGCCCACAGGGCGGTGCCCAGGCACGGCCACACCGCACCGTTGAACTCCGTGGCGGAATCCGGATGCCAGTCGGGTGCGAGGACGGCGGCCCAGCGCGCGCGGTGATCTTCGTGCACGAGGCCCAGGACGCCCGCCACGGCGGCGAGCGGATCGCCGCCGTCCAGCGCCACCCGGAGCAGCTCGTGCAGCACGGCGGTGCCCTCCCAGGCGGCCCGGTCGCCATGCGTCAGCGCGGCGATGCGGCGGGCGGCGCCCATCGTCGCCTCCCGGCCCGCCCGCGCGAAGTACACGGCCGGCGTGGCGGCGCGCATCAGTGAACCGTTGCCCGCCGCGCGCCCGCTGACCTGGAAGTGCAGCGCCGCCGCGAGGTCCCAGGGCTCACCGCTCGTCAGTACGTCCTCGGTCTGCAGCCCGATGTCCTTCGGTCCGCCCGCCGCCCATCGGCGAAACCGGCCGAACAGGTCGGGGAGGTCGAGGCCGCCCCGCTCCAGCAGGGATTCCGCGACCAGAACCGCCATCTGGGTGTCGTCCGTGGCCTCGCCCGGATCCCAGCCGCCGCCCCCGCACATGGTGCCGACGCCGTCCGGGAAGCGGGTCGTGTACACACCGGCGGGGCCGAACTCGAACGGCGCCCCCAGCGCGTCACCGACCGCTGATCCGACGACGGCCCCCGCCACCCGGTCCCGCCGGTCCGCGCTGCCCGGATGCTTCATCCGGGCAGTGTACGAAGGGCGTTCGCCTTCCGCACAAGCGGTTCACCGTCGTCATGGTGTTCTCCCGTCCCTGGAAGGTGCTGAATCGATCACTCGGAGTGATGGCATGCGGGTTGGGTGATGCGTGCTCCGTGGGGCGGGCCGTGGAGCGGTCTGCGGAGCGGGTGGCGCGGTCGGGGAGGCCCGGTTCAGGGCACGTGGACCGCCACCGAGTGCCAGCCGGTCGCACCGTCGGGCACGGTGCCGACGCGAACGCCGGTCTGGGTGGCGCCGGTTCCGTCGGTGGCGCGGACCTCAAGGGTGTGGTCGCCGGACGTGGCGGGCCACTCCCACACCCACTGGCGCCAGGTGTCCCGGGTGTCAGCGGCGGCCAGCCGGGCCGTGTGCCACTCTCCGCCGTTCACCCGGACCTCGACGCGGGAGATGCCGCGGTGCTGGGCCCAGGCCACCCCGGCCACCGGTACGGTGCCGGCCTTCGGCGAGGCGAACGGACGGGGCGTGTCGATCCGCGACTCGGTCTTGACCGGCGCCTGCTGGGACCAGGACCGCTCGACCCAGTAGGCGTCGTACGCATCGAACGTGGTGAGCTCGATGTCCTTGATCCACTTGCAGGCCGACACGTATCCGTACAGGCCGGGAACGACCATCCGGACCGGGAAACCGTGCTCGAAGGGCAGCGGCTCGCCGTTCATGCCGAAAGCGAGCATCGCGTCGCGCCCGTCCATGACCGCCTCGACCGGGGTGCCGATCGTCATGCCGTCGACGGAACGCGCCACGATCTGGTCGGCGGGGCCGCCCTTCGACGGAGGGCGTACTCCGGCCTCGCGCAACAGATCCGCCAGCCGCACACCGAGCCATCTGGCGTTGCCGACGTAAGGGCCACCGACCTCGTTGGACACGCAGGCCAGCGTGATGTCGCGCTCGACCACCTCCCTGCGCAGCAGGTCGTGGAGGCCGACGGTGACGGGCCGCGCCACTCCCTTGCCGTGGATCCTCAGCCGCCACGCGCCGGCATCGACGCGTGGCACGACCAGAGCCGTGTCCACCCGGTAGAAGTCCTTGTTCGGGGTGATGAAGGGGCTCAGACCCCGGATCCTCAGATCGGCGCCCGCCGGGACGGCCGGTGCGGCGGACCGGGGCGCAGGGAGGATCAGGTCGTGCCGCGAGGCGGTGGCCCCGGCCTGGACGGAGGACGTGAGCCGCCGTCCCAGGAAACCCGCGCCCGCCGAGACCGCCGCCGTCGCCGTCGCCGCGACCACGAAACCGCGGCGGTCGAAGGCGCCGTACGGCTCGCCGTTCCCCTCTCCGGCCGCGGGAGAGGGGCGGTGAGCCGGTGTGAGCCGTCCGACCAGGAGGTACAGCGCGCCGGCGGCCACGGCGGCACCCACCACGGAAGGCAGCGCGTCGGCCGGTGCGCCTTCCGGACGCCCCACCGCCGACACCGCCCCGACCAGACCGAAGACCAGGACGGCGGCGGAACCGAGCCGCCGGTGCCGCAACGCCAGCATTCCGATCCCCAGGGCGAAGAGGGCCAGGAGAACCAGGATCCCGAGCTGGAGCACCCGTTTGTCGTCCGTGCCGAAGTTCCGTACGGCGAAGTCCCTCACGGCCGAGGGAGTGCGGTCGACGACCGCGCTCCCCACCGCCGCGACCGGGCCCGCCTCGGGACGTACGACCGCCGCCGCCAGTTCGGCCACGGCGAGGGCGCAGAATCCGGCGATCAGACCGCCGAGCGCGGCGAGAGCGGCGCGTGTCCGGCGGGACCGCCGGGCCGGGGAGGCTCCGGGCCGGTGCGAGTCGTTCCGGTCTTTCGTCACACGGGGGATTCGTTGCCGGGCGGCCCGAGGATTGGTCCGTCACCCGATCGGATCCATGCCGCCTCCGGTCAGCCGAGACTCCGGGCCCGCTCGAAACGGGCACGGGCCTCGGTGAGATCCACGAGCGGCTCCGGGTAGTCCAGCCCGGCCCGTTCCGGGCCGGGAAGCGTCCACGGCTCGTGGACGGCGCGGCCCTCCAGGCCGGCCAGTTCGGGAACCCAGCGGCGCACGTAGTCGCCCCGCGGATCGAATCTCCTGCCCTGGACCACCGGATTCAGGACCCGGTTGGGCCGGGTGTCGGTCCCGGTACCCGCCATCCACTGCCAGTTGAGCTGGTTGTTCGCCAGGTCGCCGTCCACCAGCAGATTCAGGAAGTGCCGGGCGCCCACCCGCCAGTCCACGTACAGCGTCTTGGTGAGGAAGCTCGCCACCACCATCCGGCCCCGGTTGTGCATCCAGCCCTCGTGCGCCAGCTGCCGCATCGCCGCGTCGACCAGCGGATAGCCGGTGCGCCCCGCGCGCCACGCCTCGGCCTCGTCCTCGTCGGTCCGCCAGCGGTCCCGGCGCGGACGGTAGTCGTCCCAGGCGGCGTCCGGCCTGGCGGCGAGCACCTGGTGATGGAAGTCCCGCCACGCCAGCTGGCGGACGAACGCGTCGGCGCCGGGCGTCCCCTCGCGCCGCGCCCGGTGGATCACTTCGGCCGCCGAGAGGCAGCCGAAGTGGAGGTACGGGGAGAGTCTGGACGTCGCGTCACCGGCCAGGTCGTCGTGGGAGTTCCCGTAGTCGGCCAGGGGACCGTCCAGCCACGCCGACAGCAGTCGGCGTCCGGCGCTCTCGCCGCCCGCGGCGAGCCCGGGGGAGGTCCCGGCCACCTCCTCCCGACGCGGCAGCGGCCCGGACGCCACACCCGGCGGCAGCCGCACCGCGCGCGGAGCGGCGAGCGTGCCCCTCACCCCCGCCGCCTCCCAGCGGCGGAAATAGGGGGTGAACACCGCGTAGTGATCACGGCCCGAGGGGACGACCGCGCCCGGTGCGAGCGCGGTGACAACGGCGTCATGGACATGCAGGGTGCAGCCGACGGCTGCCAGGGCCGAGCGCAGGCGCTCCTCACGGCGCAGCGCGTACCCGCTCACTCCGCCCGCGATGTGCAGGCTGTGCGCGCCGGTCTCCGCGACCACGGCGCGGGCACCGGCCACGACCTCCTCGTCGCGGACCACCAGCCGGCCGCCGCGCCGGCGCAGCTGCGCGTCCAGATCGGCCAGGCAGTCGGCGAGGAACGCCTGCCGGTTGGGCGCCTCGAACCCGGTTCGGCGGATGCCGGTGTCCCGTACAAACAGGGGGACGACGTGGTCCGCGTCGCGCACCGCGGAATGCAGCACGGGGCTGTCGTGCAGCCGTAGGTCGGAGGTGAACAGTGCCACCGAAACGGTCATGGTCGAGAACCTTTCGGGCCGCGCGGGGCGGTGGCCGGGCCGGGGACGGGAGGTCGGGTCGGGCGTGGGGGCGGGGGGCCCGGAAGGTGCTCGGGCCGGGACGGGTTGGGTCAGGCGCTCGGGCCGGGGCGGGTTGGGTCAGGCGCCCGGGAAGTCCAGCAGGGCCATCGGGGCGGACGTCGGCTGTGCGGATCCGCCGGCCGGTTCCATGGTGATGCCTACGCCGGTGGCGCTGCCGACGGGACCGTCCAGCAGCGTCGCGTGCGGCGCCGGCGAGGTGTCCGCCGCCGCTATGACGCCCGCGGAGCGCATGGTGCCGCCGTCGTCGAACCACAGCTGGTACACCTTGCCGCCGGGCGGTTCCCGCATCCCCGACGCCAGGAAGACGGCGCGGTCCTCCTGCTTCGAAACGACCACGGTGCCCTTCGCCCCGTTCCCGAGCGTGCGCGATCCGGCACGGGCGTCGGGTGCCGCCAGGACCTGGGCCAGCTCCGCGTTCTGCCGTTGTGCTGCGCGGGCGTCCTGCCGGGCGGTCCGGGCCTCCTGGTTCTGCCACACGGCGATGCCGCCGAAGCCCGCCGCGGCCGCCAGACACGCCGCGAGGGCGAATCCCGGCCACCGGCCGGTCCGTCCCGTGCCGCTCCCGGCGCGGGACGGCCGGCCGTGCGCCGGGGACTCCTGACGCACGGTCGTGATCTCCCACAGCACCCGGTCGCGCAGCGCGCGCGGCGGGGCCCCCGCCACCGCGAGTCCGAGCCGGGTGGCGGTCTCCGACAGCTCGCGCACCTCCACGGCGCAGGCCGCGCAGTCGCCGAGATGCCGTTCGAAGTCCCGCCGCTCGGCCTCCGGCAGGGCGTGCAGGGCGTAGGCCCCGGTCAGCGTGTGCAGTCCGGCGTTGCTCACGCGCCCACCCCGAGGCAGTCGCGCAGCCGGATCAGTCCGTCGCGCAGCCGTGTCTTGACCGTCCCGAGCGGTACGGAGAGCAGCTCCGACACCTCGCGATACGTCAGACCCCGGTAGTAGGCGAGGTCGACGGACTGCCGTTGCAGCTCGGAGAGCGTCCGCATGCAGCGGCGGACCTGTTCGCGTTCCAGCCGGCTCTCGACCTGCTCGGTGACCTCGTCGAACGCGGGCGTACGGTCCAGCAGCGCCGCGCTGTGCTCACGCGCCGCGGACGCCTCGGCCGAACGCACCCGGTCCACGGCGCGGCGATGGGCCAGTGTCAGCACCCAGTTCATCGCGCTGCCGCGGTCAGCCCGGAAGCGGGGGGCGGTCCGCCACACCTCGACCAGTACCTCCTGCGCGACCTCCTCCGACTGGGCGGGATCGCGCAGCACGCTCCGCACCAGCCCGAGGACAGGCCCGCTGACCGTGTCGTACACCTTGGTGAAGGCGTCCTGGTCGCCCCGGGCGACCATCCTCAGAAGCTCCTGGAGATCGGGCCCCGCCGAGGGGGCTCGGCTGATGTGCACGGCTTCCTTCACGCGGGCTTCCTTCCTGATCGCGCATCGGTCCTCCGAAGTGATCCGGACTCGACGGCGGTACGGATTGGTCGGTGCGCCAGATATTTCCATGCCCCACGAATTACGCGATACATCGCGGTTGACGCGTCCGGGTGAACGCGATATGTTCGCCCACGAGTATTCGGTGGCGAGGTCGAAGGGTGGCGAAGGCGATGGCGAAGCGGCGCAAGCTCACCAATCCGCTGGCGCTGACGGTCATGGTGCTGCTCGCCGAGCGTTCCATGCATCCGTACGAGATCGCCCAGACGCTTCGCAGGCGCGGCAAGGAATACAGCGTCAAGATCAATTTCGGTTCGCTGTACACCGTCGTCCAGAACCTGGAGAAGCACGGTTACGTCGAGGTCGCGGGCGTGCAGCGGCAGGGCAACCGCCCCGAGCGCACGCTCTACGGCATCACGGAGGCCGGGCGGGCGGAGATGGTCGACTGGCTCTCCGATCTGCTCGCCGTTCCGGCCGCCGAGTACCCGGTCTTCGAGACGGCGCTCTCGCTTCTGCCGGTGCTGCCGCCGGAGGAAGTGGCGGAGCTGATGGAGACCCGGAAGGCGGCCCTGGAGGTCCAGGCCGCGGCGCTGCGGGGGGTCCTCGGCCAGTTGGGGGGAAGGCTCCCCCGCATCTTCGTCGTCGAGACCGAATACCAGCTCCACATGATCGACGCACAGCTGGAGTGGATCAAGAGCTTCCACAGGGAACTCGCCGACGCCACGATCGGCGGCATCGAGGAGTGGAAGTCCTTCCATGAAACCGGTGAAGTCCCGCAGGACTGGCAGGACTTGGACGAGCAGGAAATCGTCCTGAACCCGGAGCGGAAGGCGTAGCACAGGACCGAAGAGAGAGCAGGACCCCGGCGGGAGCTGTTGGAGCAGCGACCGCCGGGGTCTCGAACCCCGGACCGGTCATGCCGTGAAGGCGAGCCGGGCGATCGAGGTGCGGCACACCCAGGATAGCCCGGCGCTCTTCACGCGGATCGGCTCGGCATGCACGCGTGCTCGGTGTACCCGAGCACCCCGCCGACCACAGGAGAGCTCTGCCATGAGCACCCGTGCGCCCGCAGTGACGGCGCGACAACTGATCAAGACCTACCCCGGCGACGTCACCGCGCTGCGCGGCATGGACCTCGACGTCGACGCCGGTACGGTCTTCGGACTCCTCGGCTCCAACGGCGCCGGAAAGTCCACCACCGTCAAGATCCTCACCACTCTGGCCCGCCCCGACTCGGGCACCGCGAGCGTCGCCGGACACGACGTCCTGCGCCATCCCGACCGGGTCCGCCGCGCGATCGGCGTCGTCGCCCAGAAGTCCGGCGCCGACCCGGTCGCCACCGGCCGCGAGAACCTCCTGCTCCAGGGCAGGCTGTACGGAATGCGGGGCGCCGCCGTCCGGCGCCGGGCCGACGAGCTGCTGGACCGCTTCGATCTCGCCGACGCCGGGAAGCGCCCGGTCAAGGGGTACTCCGGCGGAATGCAGCGACGTCTCGACGTGGCGCTCGGCCTCGTCCACCGCCCCGAGGTGCTCTTCCTGGACGAACCCACCACCGGCCTCGACCCCGAAGCCCGCACGGCCATGTGGGGCGAGATCTCCCGGCTGGCCGGCGACGAGGGGCTGACGATCGTCCTCACGACGCACTATCTGGAGGAGGCCGACCGGCTCGCCGAACGCATCGCGATCGTCGACCGCGGCCGGATCGTCGTCGAGGGCGCTCCCGACGGCCTCAAGGGTGAACTCCGGGGCGACGCCGTCCACATGGAGCTGCGTGCCGACGGCGACGCGAGGGCGGTCGACACCGTGCTCACCGGACTGCCGGGAGTGCACGAGGTGCTGGTCGACGGCCGACGGGTGAGCGTGCGCGCCGAGGACGGCGCCGCTGCCGTCCCCGTCCTGCTCGCCGCCCTGGACCGGGCCGGTGCGGCGGTTGCCTCCGCCACGGTGGCCCGCCCCTCCCTCGACGACGTGTATCTGCGCCATGCCGGACGCCGTTTCTCCGAGGCGGAAGCCGCGGACGCCCGGCGACCTTCTGCCCTCGCCCCCGCGGGAGGCACCCGATGAGCCGCCAAGTACTCGCCCAGACCTGGTATATGACTCAGCGTCACCTCATGGAGATCCTCCGCCAGCCGGTCTTCCTGGTCATCTCCCTGGTCCAGCCGGTCATCTGGCTGTTCCTGTTCGGCAACCTCTTCAAGAAGGTCGTCGAGCTCGGCGGCTTCGGCACCACGTCCTATCTGGACTACCTGATCCCCGGCATCGTGGTGATGAGCGCCCTCGGATCGAGCATGTGGGCCGGTATGGGCACCCTGGAGGAGATCGAGCGCGGCACGCTCAACCGCTTCCTCACGACACCGGTCAGCCGCAACGCGCTGATGAACGCCAACGTCGTGCAGAACGGCATCAGCACCGCCGTGCAGTCCGTCGTCATCGTGCTGCTCGGCCGGGCCGCCGGGGCCGACTACCCCGGCGGTGCGACCGGGCTGCTGATCCTGGTCGTCGCGTCGGTCCTGCTCGGTACGGTCTTCGGCGCGCTCTCCAACGCCCTCGGCATGCTGGTCCGCCGGCGCGAGTCGATCATCGGGATCAACACCTTTCTGCTGCTGCCGCTGACCTTCCTCTCCTCCTCCTTCATGGCGCCGAGTCAGATGCCGTCCTGGATGCGGCACATCGCCGACTTCAATCCGGTCAACTGGGCGATGGTGGCGGGCCGTTCGGCGCTGACCGCCGATCCCGCACGGGGGCTCGTGCTCAGTCGCGGGGGAGCGCTGCTGGTCCTCGCGGTGGCGGCGGTCTGGCTGTCGACCCGTACGTTCCGCTCGTACCAGAAGTCCGTCTGACCTCCGGCCCGTACGCGTACGCCCCCGGCCGGGCCGGGGGCGTACGGAAGCGCCGGTGTACGGAGGCGGGCCGGTGCTACGCGGCCTTCTCCTGCTCGCGCTCCACCTGGGCGTTCCACTCGCGCTTGGCCGAGCGCCAGGCGTCGTCGTTCTGGCCGAGCCGCCAGTAGCCCGAGATCGACAGCTGGGGGAGCGGGATCTCGCGGTCCAGGCGCAGGTGGCGGCGGATCTCCTTCACGAAGCCCGCCTCGCCGTGGACGAACGCCCGGACCTCGCCCGCCGGGAACTCCAGCTCCTTCACCGCGGCGGTCAGCGCCTCGCCGACCGGGCGCTCCCCGCGGTGCAGCCAGGTCACCTCGACGCCGTCGGGCGTCACGATCTTCTGCTCCTCCGCCGCGTCCGCCACCTCGACGAACGCGTGCACCACCGCGCCCGCCGGCATCTGCTCCAGGGCCGCCGCGATGGCGGGCAGGGCGCTCTCGTCGCCGGCCAGCAGGTGCCAGTCCGCCGAGGCGTCCGGGCCGTAGCCCCCGCCCGGGCCGAGGAACGTCACCTGATCGCCCGGGGCCGCCCGCAGGGCCCAGGGGCCTGCGAGGCCCTCGTCGCCGTGGACCACGAAGTCGATGGCCAGCTCCCGGGCGACCGGATCCCAGGAACGCACCGTGTACGTCCGGGTGGTGGGCCACAGCTCCCGGGGCCGCTCCTCGCGGATGCGTGCCATGTCGAACGGGTGCGCGTAGTCGGCGCCCTCGGGGGCGAAGCAGAGCTTGACGTAATGGTCGGTGAACCCGGCGAGCCCGAAGTCGGCGAGACCGTCACCGCCGAGCACCACGCGGACCATGTGCGGAGTGATCTGCTCGGTGCGCAGGACGTGGGCTCCCTGCGCCTTCGGTGCCTGCCGTGCCGGTCGTTCTGCCACGAGGTTCTCCCTGCTCCGATTGCTTAGGCTTACCTAAGTTAGCATCTCGGCCGGGCGCTGGGGAGGGCCGGAGTCAAGCGCGCAGCGCGGAGAGCAGCCGTTGCAGCGCACCGCCCAGCCCCCACTGCTTCGCGAGGGCTTCGAGTGCGACGGGGTCGCGCGGCTCGGAGGGCAGCGCGGGGTCGAACCCCGGCAGGGGTACGTCACCGGCGACGCGGACCACCTTCGGCGCGACGGCCACGTAGTCCCGCGCCCCGTCGAGCCGCTTGCGCTGCGAGGGCGTCAGTGCGGCGGCCGGATCGTCGACGGCGGCCATGATTCCGGCCAGATCACCGAAGGCGTCCAGCAGCTTCGCGGCCGTCTTCTCGCCGATGCCCGGGACGCCGGGCAGTCCGTCGCTCGGATCGCCGCGCAGCAGGGCCAGATCGGCGTAGCCGGAGCCGTCCACCCCGTACTTCTCCCGCAGCCACGCCTCGTCGGTCAGCTGGAGCGAGCCGACCCCCTTCAGCGGGTAGAGCACCCGGACCCCGCGGGCGTCGTCGACCAGCTGGTAGAGATCCCGGTCGCCGGTGACGATGTCCACGGGGCCGGTGGCCAGGCCGGTGAGCGTGCCGATCACGTCGTCGGCCTCGTAGCCCGCGACGCCGACCCTGGCGATGCCGAGCGCGTCGAGCACGTCCTCGATGACCGGTACCTGCGGGGCCAGGGTGTCGGGCGTCTCCTCCTCGTCGGGCAGCCCCTCACCGGTCTCCACCGCGACCCGGTGCGCCTTGTACGAAGGGATCAGCTCCACCCGCCAGTGCGGGCGCCAGTCCGCGTCCATGCAGGCGACCAGGTCGTCCGGGTGGTGGTCCTGCACCAGGCGCGCGATGAAGTCGAGCAGCCCGCGCACGGCGTTGACCGGTGTCCCGTCGGGGGCGCGCACCGAATCGGGGACCCCGAAGTAGGCGCGGTAGTAGAGGGAGGCGGTGTCGAGGAGCATCAGGCGTCGCGTCACACCCCGATGATGCCGCACCCCACTGACACCGGCCGTGGCACCTCACCGACACCGGCCGTCGCACCGCAGCGACACCGGCCGTCGCACCGCGGCGATGCCCGCCGGGCCGGCCTCACCGGCGCCGGCCGCGGCGCTCTGCCGACGCCCGCTGAGACGCCTCACCGGCGTCGGCCGCGGCGGATGCGCGCGCCGAACGGCCGGCGCCGAGGGCTCCGCTCATATGTGACCTGGATCACTCTTGTGTTTGGCTCGTGTAAGTGAGGGCAGGCGCGCAGCCGGAGCAGATCACGTAGCAATTTCAACTAGTGCACGTGCCATGCGGGCCGAACCCGCGTCGCTCCACGGTCTGCCGGAGGGGGTGGCAGACCGTTTTCGGTTCAACGCGCGAGGTGTATGTGTCAAGGCTGCAAGCCGAGCACTTGTACAAAGTGTTCGGCAGACGACCCGATCAAGCCGTGCAGAAGCTCGAAGGCGGCGCCGACCGCGACGAGCTGCGCGCCGACGGAACGACCGCAGCGGTGATCGACGCCTCGTTCACCGTGGAACCGGGACAGATCTTCGTCGTGATGGGTCTGTCCGGGTCCGGAAAGTCCACGCTGCTGCGCATGCTCAACGGACTTCTGGAGCCCACAGCCGGACGCGTGCTGTTCGACGGCCAGGACCTGACCGCCCTGAGCCCCGCCGAGCTGCGCCACGTCCGGTCCTCCAAGATCAGCATGGTGTTCCAGCACTTCGCGCTCTTCCCCCACCGGAACGTGCTGGAGAACGCCGCGTACGGCCTGGAGGTGCAGGGTGTGCCGCGCGCCGAGCGCGAGAAGCGCGCCGCCGAGGCGCTGGAGCTGACCGGCCTCGCCGGCTGGGAGAAGTCCTGGCCCGACGAGCTCTCCGGCGGCATGCAGCAGCGCGTCGGCCTGGCCCGCGCGCTGGCCACCGACGCCGACCTGCTGCTGATGGACGAGTCCTTCAGCGCGCTCGACCCGCTGATCCGCCGCGACATGCAGGACCAGCTGCTCGAACTGCAGAAGCGTCTGAAGAAGACCATCGTCTTCATCACCCACGACCTCAACGAGGCCATGCGCCTCGGCGACCGCATCGCCGTGATGCGCGACGGGAGAATCGTCCAGCTCGGCACCGCCGAGGACATCCTCGTCACCCCGGCCAACGACTACGTCGCCTCGTTCACCCAGGACGTCGACCGCACCCGGGTGCTGACCGCGGGCGCCATCATGGCCGAGCCGCACACCGTCATGGGCACCACCACGGACGACGGCGAGGAACTGCGCAACGCCGCCGACGTCCTCCGGGCGGCTCCGGCCACCGTCACCGAATCCACGCCGATCATCGAGCTCTTCACGCCCTGTTCGCGGAGCGGAGTCGCGGTCGCCGTGACCGACGCCAAGGGGAAGCTGGTCGGCGTAGTGCCGCGCGCCCGGCTGCTCGCCGTCCTCGGCGAGCCGATGACTCCCACCGAGGCCCCGCAGGGCGTCAGGCCCGGAGCGGCCGGCACGAAGAAGGTGGCCAGTGTTTAGGCTGCCTCTCGGTGACTGGGTCGACTCCGCGGTCGACTGGCTGCAGACCCACCTGTCCTGGCTGTTCGACGCGATCAGCTCGATCGTCAGCGGCATGTTCGACGGCATAGCCGCCGTGCTCTCCGCCCCCGCACCGCTGCTCTTCGCGGGCATCGTCGCCGTCATCGCCTGGTGGCTGCGGGGTCTGCTCGCGGGGGTGCTCGCCTTCGTCGGCTTCGCGGTCGTCGACTCCGTCGAGCTGTGGGACGAAGCGATGGACACCCTCACGCTGGTGCTCGTCGCCACCATCATCGCGTTGGTGCTGGCCGTACCGCTGGGCATCTGGGCGTCCCGTTCCAAGGCGGTCAGCGCGGTGACCCGGCCGGTCCTGGACTTCATGCAGACCATGCCCGCCATGGTGTATCTGATCCCCGGCGTCATCTTCTTCGGCGTCGGCGTGGTGCCCGGCATCATCGCCACCATCATCTTCTCGCTGCCCCCGGGCGTCCGGATGACCGAGCTCGGCATCCGCCAGGTCGACAGCGAGCTCGTGGAGGCGGCCGAGGCCTTCGGCACCACCCGGCGCAACACCCTGCTGCGGGTGCAGCTGCCGCTCGCCCTGCCCACGATCATGGCGGGCATCAACCAGGTCATCATGCTGGGCCTGTCCATGGTGGTCATCGCCGGCATGGTCGGCGGCGGCGGCCTCGGCGGCGCCGTCTACCGCGCCATCGGCAACGTCGACGTCGGCCTCGGCTTCGAGGCGGGCATCTCCATCGTCATCGTGGCGATGTACCTGGACCGCATGACCGGCGCGCTCGGCCGCGAGGTCTCCCCGCTCGCCCGCCGCGCGCTCGCCAGGGCGCAGTCGATGTCCGGCGGGCTGAAGATCTGGAGCCACCGGCCGCAGCCCGTCGTCGCGGTCGTCGGCGTCGTCGTCCTCGCGCTCGTCGCGGGCGGCATGGGCCTCTTCGGCTCCTCCGACGCGGACAAGGCCACCACCGCCGGTGCCTCGGACATCGGCGCGGGCAAGAAGATCAGCATGGGATACATCCCGTGGGACGAGGGCATCGCCTCCACCTTCCTCTGGAAGGAGATGCTGGAGCGGCGCGGCTTCGAGGTCGACGTCAAGCAGTACGAGGCCGGTGCGCTCTACACCGGTATGGCCAACGGCCAGATCGACTTCGAGACCGACTCCTGGCTCCCGGTCACCCACGCCAGCTACTGGAAGAAGTACCAGGACCGCCTGGAGGACATGGGCTCCTGGTACGGCCCCACCTCGCTGGAACTGGCCGTCCCCTCCTACGTGAAGGACGTCCGGACCCTGGACGACCTCAAGGGCAGGTCCTCGCAGTTCAAGGGCCGGATCGTCGGCATCGAGCCGAGCGCCGGCGAGATGGGCCTGCTCAAGGACAAGATCCTGCCGGGCTACGGCCTGGACAAGGAGTACAAGGTCGTCGACGGATCCACGCCGTCGATGCTGGCGGAGCTGAAGCGGGCGTACGCCAAGAAGGAACCGATCGTCGTCCCGCTCTGGTCGCCGCACTGGGCGTACAACCAGTTCGAACTGACCAAGCTCAAGGACCCGAAGGACCTCTGGGGCAAGGGCGACGGCATCCACACCCTGGCCCGCAAGGGTTTCTCCGCCGACAACCCCGAGGTCGGCAGCTGGCTCAAGAACTTCAAGATGAGCGAGGACCAGCTCACCGGCCTTGAGGCCGAGATCCAGAAGTCCGGCTCCGGCAACGAGCAGAAGGCCGTCCGCACCTGGCTGAAGGCCAACCCGGGCGTCGCCGATCAGTGGACGCCCGTCGCCGGGGCCCCCGCGTCCAAGGGCGCGGGCGGCAAGGACGAGCGGGACCGCGCCGTCGAGATGGCCTGGTTCCCGTGGGAGGAGGACATCGCCGCCACGTACCTGTGGAAGGCGGTCCTGGAGCAGCGCGGCTACAAGGTCAACCTCAAGCAGTTCGAGGTCGGCCCCATGTACACCGCGATGTCCCGCGGCCAGATCGATGTGCAGTTCGACGGCTGGCTGCCGTACACCCAGAAGAACTACTGGGACAAGTACGGCTCCCGGCTGACCGACATCGGTTCGTGGTACGGCCCGACGTCCATCGAGGTCGCGGTGCCCTCGTACGTGAAGGACGTCACGTCCCTCGCCGACCTCAAGGGCAAGTCGTCGCGGTTCAAGGGCCGGATCGTCGGCATCGAGCCGGGCACCGCCACGATGGAGAACCTCAAGAAGAACGTGCTGCCGACGTACGGCCTGGACAAGGAGTACAAGGTCGTCGACTCCTCGACGCCCGGCATGCTGGCCGAGCTGAAGCGGGCGTACGCCAAGAAGGAGCCCATCGCGGTGCTGCTCTGGACGCCGCACTGGGCGTACAACGAGTTCGGCATGACCAAGCTGAAGGACCCGGAGAAGGCCTTCGGCGACGGCGACCGGCTGCACACCATCGCCAGCAAGGACTTTCCGCGGAACTACCCGCAGCTGACGAAGTGGTTCAAGGACTTCAAGCTGAGCGAGGACCAGCTCGCCGGCCTGGAGAACCAGATCCAGAAGCTCGGTGCGGGCCATGAGGAAGAGGCCGTGAAGGCCTGGATGCAGAAGAACCCGGGCATCGCGGACACGATGGCTCCGCAGTAGGGCCTCGGCAGGGCCCGGAACACGGGAAGGGGTGGGCACCGCCGGTGGCGGGCCCGCCCCTTCCGGCTGTCCGGAAGACGCTCATCCGCCGGCCGACCTTGCGCAACCGAGTGCGTAATGTGCTGGCAGCCGGAAGGATGACGAGCCGGGAGGGAGCCGGACATGGACGAGAAGGAAGCACTCCGCGTGGGCGCCGCGGTCCGCCGACAGCGCAGATCCCTGGGGCTCACACTGGCCGCGGTCGCCACGCGCAGCGGCCTGTCCGTGCCGTTCCTCAGCCAGATCGAGAACGAGCGGGCCCGGCCCAGCGCCCGCTCGCTGGACCGGGTCGCCGAAGCCCTGGAGACCACCACGGCACGGCTGCGCGCCGCGGCGGACTCGGCACGCGCCGTCGAAGTCGTGCGGGCGGGCGAGGGCGACGGGGCGCGCAGGGTGGTGCGCGGCCGCCATCAGCTCAGCGCGCTGGAGTTCACCGGTGAGCTCGACCTCGGGCGCGAGTTCCAGCACCGCAACGACGAGGTGATGTACGTGGCGCAGGGGGCCGCGGAAGTGGAGGCCGAAGGGCAGGCGTACCGGCTGGAACAGGGCGACACGCTGTTCCTGTCCGGCGGGGTGCGGCACCGCTGGCGGGCCACGGTGCCCGGTACGCGGCTGCTGGTCGTCGCGGTCGCCGAGCACATCGACGCCACCTTCGACCCGCGTCGCTGAGAGGGGCTGTCCGCCGTGCGAGTCGTCTCCCTGGTGCCCTCGCTCACCGAGGCCATCGCCGTCACCGCCCCGGGCGCGCTGGCCGGTGTCACCGACTGGTGCACCCACCCGCCCGGCCTCACCGCCGCGCGTATCGGCGGCACCAAGAATCCCGATGTGGCGGCGATCGCCGCGCTCCGGCCCGATCTCGTCGTCGCCAACGAGGAGGAGAACCGGGCCCCGGACCTCGCGGCGATCGGGGCCGCGGGGATCGAGGTGCTCGTCACCACGATCCGCACCCTCGACCAGGCCTTCGAGGAGCTGGAACGGCTCCTTGCCGTCGTCTGCGGGCAGGCCAGGCCCCGCTGGCTGGACGAGGCCGAGGCCGCCTGGGCCGCGCTCCCGCCGCCCCGCGCCCCGCGCCGTGCGGTCGTGCCGATCTGGCGCAGGCCCTGGATGGTGCTGGGCCGCGACACCTTCGCGGGGGACCTGCTGGCCCGGCTCGGCGTCGAGAACGTCTACGCGGACCACGCCGAGCGCTATCCCCGTATCCCGCTCGACGCGCTCAACGCGGCCGGCGCCGACCTCGTCGTCCTGCCCGACGAGCCGTACCGCTTCACCGCGGACGACGGGCCGGAGTCCTTTCCCGGACTGCCCGCCGCACTCGTCGACGGGCGATTCCTCACGTGGTACGGGCCGTCACTGGCGCAGGCGCCTGCGGCGCTGCGAGCAGCGCTCCGCTGAGCAGTCCGCGCAGCGTCCGGAAGCCCGCCACCGCCCACGCCGTCACCAGCAGCACGTACAGCGCGACGGCCAGCCAGGTGTACGCCGTGAGGCCGGTGTGCCGGGCCAGGCCGGCGGCGCCCGTGACACACGTGCCGACCGGGAAGGTGAAGCCCCACCACGTCATGCTGAAGGTCATGCCGTTCCGCACGGCCCGCACCACCAGCGCGACGGCCAGTGCCAGCCACATCAGCGCGAAGCCCATCACGGGCACCCCGTACAGCACGGCGAACACCCCCAGGCCCGAGGCGTACGGCTCCCCGATCGCTCCCGGAGCCACATCGGCGAGCTGATTGACCGCGGTCGTCGACTGGCCCAGCGGGCCGAGGACCAGGAACAGCGTGGGGGTCAGCGCGAGCGGCAGCGGGCCCTGATGGACGAGCCGGGCGAAGATCAGCGGCAGCATCACCAGCGTGGCGAGCAGGCTCAGACCGAACATCGCGTAGCAGGCCAGCAGCATCGCCTCCCGCCACTGGCCGGCCGGGAGCTCCGGCACCAGCAGCGGACCGAGCGCCGCGGAGACCATCGGCGCCACCACCGGAAGCAGCCACACCGGCGACGCGGTGCCGGGCTCGACCCGGTGGCGTACGACCATCAGATACGGGATCGCGACCGCGGCGGCCAGCCCGATCACCGTGCCGGCCGTGTACAGCACCACGTCCAGGGCCAGGGCCGCCCCGTGCCCGACGACGTCCCGGCCGACCACCATCGACGAGCCGCCGACCGCCAGCAGGGCCATCGAGAGACAGCCGTAGAACGGGGCGACGGCGGGGTCGAGCAGATGGGTGCGTGCCTGGTCGCGATGGGCGATCCAGTGCCCGGTGCGGGCCGTGAGCACCACGGCGAGCATGATCGCCGCGAGTGCCCACACCACCGTGCAGGCGCCGCGCAGTCCCGGGACGTGCACGGGCAGCGTGGCGCCCGCGCTCGCGACGATCGCGGTGCCCATGACGCTCGCGTACCAGTTGGGGCCGAGGTGCCGCAGCTGAGGGAGCCGCAGGGCGGCCGGATACGGGGCTGGGGACTGCTGCGTCTGCGGAAAGATGGCCATGCCACGATTCTCGCGGCGCGGGCGGAGTCCCACCAGGGACGCTGTGTCTATGAGGTCATAAGCTGGCTTTATGACCGGCGAAGAACATGTCCCTCTCTTCCATCGGGTTCCCGACCTCGGTGCCCTGGAGCTGCTGCTCGCGGTCGCCCGGCACGGCAGCCTGGGGCGTGCGGCACGGGACGTCGGCGTCACCCAGCCCGCGGCCAGCAGCCGTATCCGGTCGATGGAGCGCCGGCTCGGCCTGGCGCTGCTGGACCGTTCGCCGCGTGGCTCCCGCCTCACCGACGCGGGCGCGCTGGTCACCGACTGGGCGCGCCGGATCGTCGAGGCGGCCGAGGCGTTCGACGCCGGCACGCAGGCGCTGCGCGACCGGCGGGACTCCCGGCTCCGGGTCGCCGCCTCCATGACCATCGCCGAATACCTGCTGCCGGGCTGGCTGATAGCCCTGCGGGCCGAACGGCCGGACACCGCCGTCTCGCTGCTCGCCGGGAACTCGGCGGCGGTCGCGGGGCGGCTGCTCGTCGGCGAGGCCGACCTGGGCTTCGTGGAGGGCCTGTCCGTGCCGGAGGGCCTCGACGGCACGGTCATCGCCCACGACCGGCTGGTCGTCGTGGTCGCCCCGTCCCACGCCTGGGCCCGCCGCCGTACGCCCCTGACCCCGCAGGAGCTGGCCGCGACCCCGCTGATCCTGCGGGAGCACGGCTCCGGCACCCGCCAGGTCCTGGACGCGGCGCTGGCCGTGCACGGCGGTCTCGCCCAGCCCCTGCTCGAACTCTCCTCGACGACCGCGGTGAAGGGAGCGGCGGAGAGCGGCGCCGGGCCGTGCGTCCTGAGCGAGCTGGCGCTGGGGGAGGAGCTGTCCGCCAGGCGCCTGGTCAAGATTCCGGTCGCCGGGGTGCGGCTGAGGCGGCAGCTGCGGGCGGTCTGGCCGTCCGGCCACCGCCCGACGGGGCCGGCACGCGATCTGCTGTCGCTGACGGGGCAGGGCAGGTAGCCGGAACGGGGCCGGTGGCCGACGGGGCGGGGGCAGATGGCCGACGGGGCGGACGGGGGCCGAGGGGCCGCGACGCGTGGCGGGCCGCGCGTTCCGTCCTGTGTGTGCTTCCCGAAGCCGTGTGCGCTTCCCGAAGCCGCGGGTGCCCCTCAGGGCCGCGCGCGTTCGCCGGCCGCCGTCCTCCGCGTCGGCGCGAGGTCCTCGAACGGTGTACGGGCCGGGACCAGCCGGGCCGTCGAGGCCGACACCAGTGCCCGCGCCAGCCGGGTGTCCTCGCCCATCTCCGGGTGCCACTGCACCCCGAGCACCCACCGCGGCCCGGGTAGTTCGATCGCCTCGATCGTGCCGTCCGCCGCGTGCGCGGACGCCACGAGGTCCGGCGCGAGCCGCTCCACGCACTGGTGGTGGTAGGTGGGGACGGCGGACTCCTCGGGCACGATCGACGCGTAGAGCGTGTCCCGCACGGGTGTCACGGGGTGCACGCCGAGGACTCCGGTCGCGCCCAGCGGGCCGGCGTGACCGTCGAGATGCTGGGTCAGAGTGCCGCCGAGCGCCACGTTGAGCAGCTGCATGCCCCGGCAGACGCCGAGCACGGGTGTGCCCGACTCCAGCGCGGCCTCGATCAGGGCCAGCTCCCAGGCGTCGCGCTCCCGCGCCGGCGGGCCGGTCCGGAAGTCGCGCTCCGCGCCGTACCGCCCGGGTTCCACATCGGCGCCGCCCGCGATCACGAGGCCGTCCAGCCGGGCCACCGCGGCCGCGGCACGGGCGGAGTCGTCCGGCGGGAGCAGCGCGGCCAGGCCGCCGGAGCGCTGGATCATCCGCGGATAGGCGGCCGGGAGAAGAGCCGCGGGCAGCTCCCAGACACCCCAGTGGGCCACGGGCTCCAGATAGGTGGAGACGCCGATGAGAGGTTCGGACACGGGGTGGTCCCTCCGGTCGGCCGCCCGCTCGGGCGGACTCGGTTCCATGGCTTCAATGGTGGCAGAGATTACCTTTGCGTTGCCGGGAGTTGCGCACCGAAGCGGAACCGGTGGCCCCGGTCAGGACAGGAACCCGCGCAGCAGCGCGGCCGTACCGGCACAGTGCTCGCGCATCACCGCACGCGCGGCCTCCGCGTCCCCGTCGAGAACCGCCTCGACGAGACTCGTGTGCTGATGCTGCGAATGCTCCAGGTTCCGCACGAGCAGCGGTATGCAGTCCAGGAGGTCGTTCACGGTGGCCCGGACGGCGGCGTACTGCGCGCTCAGCGACGCGGAGCCGGAGAGTTCGGCCAGGGTCAGGTGGAACAGGGTGTCGCGCCTGCGGTACTCGGGCAGAGGTGCTTCGTGAGTCGCCGTCAGAGCCGTACGCAGCCGGTCCGCACCCTCGTCCGTCAGTCCCTGTGCCGCGCACAGCCCGGCCGCCCCGGCCTCCAGCACCTCGCGGAAGCGCAGCACGTCCTCGATGTCGACGGACTCCACCTTCCGGCGCAGCTCGTCCTCGCCGGGGCTGCCGGTGCGGGGCAGCACGAACGTGCCGCCGTACCGTCCGCGCCTGCTCTCCACCAGGCCCTGGTCCTGGAGGACCTTCAGCACCTCGCGCAGGGTGACCCGGCTGATCCCCAGCAGCTCGGCCAGCTCGCGCTCGGCCGGCAGCCGCCCGCCGCCGGGCACCAGCCCGAGCCGGACCACCTGGAGGATCTGCTCCAGCGCCTCCTCGAAGCCGTTTCCCGCCCGGACGGGCCGCAGTACGGGCATCAGGCGGTCGGTGGACCCGCTTTCCTCGGCCATGGCCCGTTTTCCCTTCACAATTAATGGTTCTCTCGCATACCTTAAGCCTTCCGGCTGACCGAAGGAGGAGTATCCCGTGGCAGACCGAACACCACCGCTGGGGATCGAGGAGCTGCGCGCCCTCGTCGCGAGCGGTGAGATCGACACCGTCGTCCTCGCCTTCCCCGACATGCAGGGACGGCTGCAGGGCAAGCGGTTCGCCGCCGGATTCTTCCTCGACGAGGTCCTGGAGCACGGCACCGAGGGATGCAACTACCTCCTCGCCGTCGACACCGACATGAACACCGTCGACGGATTCGAGATGTCCTCCTGGGAGCGCGGCTACGGCGACTTCGCCATGCACGCCGACCTCTCCACCCTGCGCCGGGTGCCCTGGAACGAGGGCACGGCCATGGTCATGGCCGACCTCGCCCAGGAGGACGGCTCGCCCGTCGCCGCCGCGCCCCGCCGGATCCTGACCCGCCAGCTGGAACGCCTGGCCGAGCTCGGCTGCACCGCCCACGTCGGCACCGAACTCGAATTCATCGTCTTCAAGGACACCTACGAGCAGGCCTGGGACCGCAACTACCGCGATCTGACCCCGGCCAACCAGTACAACATCGACTACTCCGTCCTCGGCACCGGCCGCGTCGAGCCGCTGCTGCGCCGCATCCGCAACGAGATGGCCGCCGCGGGCCTCACCGTCGAGTCGGCGAAGGGCGAGTGCAACCCCGGCCAGCACGAGATCGTGTTCCGCTACGACGAGGCCCTGGTCACCTGCGACCAGCACGCCGTCTACAAGACCGGTGCCAAGGAGATCGCCGCCCAGGAGGGGGTCGCACTCACCTTCATGGCCAAGTTCAACGAGCGCGAGGGCAACTCCTGCCACATCCACCTCTCGCTCCGGACCACCGACGGATCCGGGCGCGGCGTCATGGCGGCCGAGGACGGCGGCATGTCCCCGGTGATGCGCCACTTCCTCGCCGGGCAACTGGCCGCCCTGCGGGACTTCTCCCTCCTCTACGCGCCGAACATCAACTCCTACAAACGTTTTCAGCCGGGTTCCTTCGCCCCGACCGCCGTCGCCTGGGGCCACGACAACCGGACCTGCTCGCTCCGCGTCGTCGGCCACGGCCGCTCGATGCGCTTCGAGAACCGGCTGCCCGGCGGCGACGTCAACCCGTACCTCGCCGTCGCCGGAATGGTCGCGGCGGGCATCCACGGCATAGAGAAGGGCCTCGAACTCCCCGAGCCCTGCGCGAGCAACGCCTACACCGCCGACTACGACCACGTCCCCACCACGCTGCGCGAAGCCGCCGAACTCTGGGAGCGGAGCGAGATCGCGCGGGCGGCCTTCGGCGACGACGTCGTGGCCCACTACCGCAACATGGCCCGCGTCGAACTCGAAGCCTTCGACGCAGCAGTGACCGACTGGGAGCTCCGCCGCTCCTTCGAACGCCTGTGAGGCACTGAGTGACCACACCCGACCACCCGGTGGAACACCGCGTACTCAACCCGGCGACGGAAGAACTCCTCGCCACCGTCCCGTCCACCCCCGCCGCCGAGGTCGACACGGCGGTCGTCCGGGCCGCGGCGGCCCAGCGCACCTGGGCCGCCCTCGCCCCCGCCGACCGCGCCCGGCTGCTGCGCCGCTTCGCCGCCGCCGTCGACGGCGAAGCCGAACAACTGGCCCGACTGGAGGTCCAGGAGGCCGGACACACCCTCGGCAACGCCCGCTGGGAAGCAGCCAACGTCCGCGATCTGCTCGACTACGCCGCCGGGGGAGTGGAACGACTCGCCGGCCGGCAGATCCCGGTCCCCGGCGGACTCGACGTCACCCTCCTCGAACCCCTCGGCGTCATCGGCGTGATCGCCCCGTGGAACTTCCCCCTGCCGATCGCCGCCTGGGGCCTCGCGCCCGCGCTCGCCGCCGGCAATGCCGTACTCCTCAAGCCCGCCGAGACCACCCCGCTCACCGCCCTGCGGCTGGCCCGGATCGCCCTGGACGCGGGCCTTCCCGAACATCTCCTCCAGGTGCTGCCGGGCGCCGGTGGCGTGACCGGCGACGCCCTGGTCGAGCACCCCGGCGTGGCCAAGATCGTCTTCACCGGCTCCACCCGGGTCGGCAAGCGGATCATGGCCAAGTGCGCCGACCGGGTGAAGCGGCTCACCCTCGAACTCGGCGGCAAGAGCCCCAACATCGTCTTCGCCGACGCCGACATCGAGGCCGCCGCGGCCGCCGCGCCCATGGCGTTCCTGGACAACGCGGGCCAGGACTGCTGCGCCCGCACCCGCATCCTGGTCCAGCGGTCCGCGTACGACCGTTTCCTGGAACTCCTCGCCCCCGCGGTCGAGTCGGTCGTCGTGGGCGACCCGTCCGACGAGAACACCATGATGGGCCCGCTGATCTCCCGGGAGCAGCGGGAACGGGTGCGCGGCTACGTCCCGGAGGGCGCGACCGCCCTCCGGGGCAAGGCGCCCGAAGGGCCCGGCTTCTGGTTCCCGCCGACCGTCCTCACCGACCTCCGCCCGGACGCGCCCGTCGCCACCGAAGAGGTCTTCGGGCCGGTCGCCGTCGTCCTTCCCTTCGAGGACGAGGCCGACGCCGTCCGGCTCGCCAACGCGACGGAGTACGGCCTCGCCGGCTCGATCTGGACCCGTGACGTGGGCCGCGCGCTGCGCGTCTCGCAGGCGGTCCGGGCCGGGAACCTCTCCGTCAACTCCCACTCCAGCGTCCGCTACTGGACGCCTTTCGGCGGCTACAAGCAGTCCGGACTGGGCCGTGAACTCGGCCCCGACGCGCTCGCCGCATTCACCGAGACCAAGAACGTCTTCATCAGCAGCACGGAGGCCTGAGCCGTCATGACCACCACCGACAGCGAGAACATCTGCCGCCGCCTCGTCGGCCGCACCGCCGTCATCACCGGGGCCGCCAGCGGCATCGGCCTGGCGACCGCACGCCGCCTGGCGTCGGAGGGTGCCCACGTCGTCTGCGGCGACATCGACGAGAAGGCGGGCAGGGCCGCGGCCGAGGAGGCCGGCGGCACCTTCGTACGCGTCGACGTCACCGACCCCGAACAGGTCGAGGCGCTGTTCCGGACCGCCTTCGACACCTACGGCTCCGTCGACGTCGCCTTCAACAACGCGGGCATCTCCCCGCCCGACGACGACTCCATCCTCACCACCGGCCTGGAGGCGTGGAAGCGCGTCCAGGACGTCAACCTCACCTCCGTCTACCTCTGCTGCAAGGCCGCCCTGCCCTACATGCGCCGCCAGGGCCGCGGCTCGATCATCAACACCGCGTCCTTCGTCGCGATCATGGGAGCGGCCACCAGCCAGATCTCGTACACCGCCTCCAAGGGCGGTGTCCTCGCCATGTCCCGCGAACTGGGCGTGCAGTTCGCCCGCGAAGGCATTCGGGTCAACGCACTGTGCCCCGGACCGGTCAACACCCCGCTGCTCCAGGAACTGTTCGCCAAGGACCCGGAGCGCGCGGCCCGCAGGCTCGTGCACATCCCGGTCGGCAGGTTCGCCGAGGCCACGGAGATCGCGGCGGCCGTCGCCTTCCTCGCGAGCGACGACTCCTCGTTCGTCAACGCCACCGACTTCCTCGTCGACGGAGGGATCTCCGGAGCGTACGTCACACCCCTCTAGGGCCTTTCGGGACGTCGCGCACGCACGCCGACGGGGCCTGACCGGGCCTCCGCCGGCGGCGGAACCCCGGAGTGGCGGATGAGCGGCGCGACGCCCCGGGCGGTAACCCGGGGCGTCGCGCTCACCGTGGCCGGGCCGGTCGTCGTGCGCCACGCCTTCGACGCGGGGCCCGACGGACCGCCGCTCTCCCCCGTGGCCACCGTCACCGAGGGGGGATCCGGCCGATCGACGACAGCGGGACGAGCGGTGGCGTGGGCGGCTCCGCGGCTCCCCGAACACCTCCGCGGTTCCCCGTGCTCAGAGGAACGTGCGGCCCTCGCCCCGGTACGTCGGCACGGTCGCTGTGATCCGGTCGCCCTCGATCAGCTGCAACTCGTCGAAGCGCTCGCACAGTTCGCCGGCCTTCGCGTGCCGGAACCACACCTTGTCGCCGATCAGCAGATCGTCGGCCGGGGCGCCGAGCAGCGGGGTCTGCACCTCGCCGGGCCCCTCCTGCGGGTCGTAGCGCAGCCCCTCCGGCAGGTACGGGACGGGCAGCCGGTCCGCACCCGCGGGCCCGGACGCCGGATAGCCGCCACCGAGGACCGTCACCACACCCACCCCCGGCCGACGCACCACCGGCTGGGCGAACAGTGCCGCCGGACGCGCCGTGAACGAGGTGTAGTTGTCGAACAGCCGTGGCACATAGAGCCCCGACCCGGCGGCGATCTCGGTCACCGCGCGCTCCGCCGCCGTGTGCTGCACACTGCCGGTGCCGCCGCCGTTCACGAACTCCAGGTCCGGCGCCACCGCCCGGACCGCCCGTACCACCTCGGCCCGCCGGGCCGCCAGCTCCTTGCGGCCCGCGGCCTGCATCAGCCGGATCGCCCGGGAGCGCAGCGGCCGCCCCGCGACCGAATCCCCCACCCCGGCGATATGCCCCTCGTACGCCATCAGCCCCACCAGGCGGAAGCCGGGCCTGCGCGCCACCGAGCGTGCCAGTTCGGCCAGTTGGGCGGGGGAGCGCAACGGTGAACGCAGGGCGCCGATCCTGACCCGGCCGCCGAGCAGCCGCAGCGAGGTGTCCAGCTCCAGGCAGACCCGGATCTCCTCGCGGCCGCCGGCCCGCGCCGCGTCGATCAGCTCCAGCTGCGCGTGGTCGTCCACCATCACCGTCACAGCCGCGGCCAGCTTCGGATCGGCGGCCAGCTCCGCGAAGGCGGACCGGTCGGCCGACGGATAGGCCAGCAGTACGTCCTCGAAACCGGCCCGGGCCAGCCACAGCGACTCGGTCAGTGTGAAGGACATGATCCCGGCGAACCCGGGCCGCGCGAGCACCCGCTCCAACAGGGCCCGGCAGCGCACCGACTTGCTCGCCACCCGGATCGGCTTCCCGGCGGCCCGGCGCACCAGATCGTCGGCGTTGGCATCGAACGCGTCCAGATCGACGACGGCGATCGGGGCGTCCAGATGGGCGGTGGCCCGGTCGTAGCGGGTCCGGTCAGCGGCGCGGGCAGTCATGGCCGCAGCTTGCCAGACGTCCGTACCGCTGGGTAGGGGGATGATCCGCGCAGATCGTCCAGGGGCGGGCCGCCCGCTCCCGCCGGGACCGCTCCACCCCGTAGAGTGACAGGCACGCGGCAACCAACGGGCCTGCCTGTGACGTCGATCCGCGCACGGTACGGAAGAGGACCAGGGGGGCGGATGAGTACCGAGGCGCAGCGGGCTCCTGTCCCGCCCCGCCCCACGGCCCCGCCAGGACCGGTGCCCGCAGACCCGGTGCAGGACCCCGTCGAACCCTCCACGGGCACGTCCGCCCCGCCGTGTCCGCAGGCCCCGCCGCCTGCGGCCGCCGCGCCCGCTCCCGCCGCTCAGCGGCACGAGCCGAAGCACCAAGTGGAGACCGGGCCGAAACGCGAGCCGAAGCACCAACTGGAAACCGGGCAAAAGCCGGTGGCGGCTCCCCGGCCGGCGCCGGCACCCGAAGTCCCGCCCGTGGTTCCGCCCGAAGTCCCGTCGGCGGTCCCGCCCGTGGAGACCACGGCCCGGCTCCGACCCGTGCCCGCGGCACCCGCTCCCGCCCCCGCGTCTGTGCCTGCTGCCCCGCCCGCACCGGCCGTCGTGCCGCCCCGCCCCGAGCAGCCGCCCGCCGCGACCCGGCGACGGCCCGTCGGTGCCGTGGACCTCACCCCGCGTCCGGGCGCGACCCCGGCACCACCCGGCCGGGCGCCCGTCCCGCCCGCGTACCAGCAGCCGCCCCCGTACCCCTACCCGCACCGCCATCCGCTCCCCGAGACGCCCGTCGAGACCACCACCCGGCTGCGCCCCATCCGGCCCCGCCACCGCGTCCGGACCGCGACCGCCGCGGCCTGTGTCGTGCTCGGGCTCGGGCTGATCGGCGGCGCGGCCACCGGCGCCTGGCTCACCAGCGACTCCTCCGCCGACCCCGCCGCCCACAGCGCCTACACCGTGGGCCGCTCCGCCTGGCACAGCGTCCCCGTGGACACCCTTTTTCCCCGCACACTCAGCGGCGACGGAGCGGGTCCCGGCGGTGCCGACCGGGTCTGGACCCGGGTCGCCGTCGCCCCGGACAGCGGCTGCGCGACCGGGCTGGACCCGCTGCTGGCCAGGACACTCGGCCCGGTCGGCTGCGAGCGCATGCTCCGCGCCACCTACACGGACGCCACCAGCAGCAGCGTCACCACGGTCGGGCTGATCTTCACCGAGGGCGACACCGAGGCCATGAGGGCACTGAGCACCCGCTTCGCCGACCAGCACCTCGGCCTGCGCGCCGACCTGATGCCCCGTACGTACCCCGCCAAGGGCACGGTCGCCGCCGGGTTCGGCGACCGGCAGCGCGCCAGCTGGACCGTCCACGTACTGACCGAGGCCCCCGTCGTCGTGTTCGCCGTCTCCGGGTTCGCCGACGGCCGTGCGGTCACCGATCCGCAACCCGTCGAAAAGGCCCTGGCCGCGAACGCCACGACGGCCGCGGCCCAGGCCGGACTCGGCCACGAGGCCAAGGGAATCGCGGACCGGATCGAGCGCGGCCTGCGCCGGACCGTCACCGACCTCACGGAGAAGCCGGAATGATCCGCCGCGCCAGCGCCCGCGCCCGCCGCCGAGCCCTGGGCGCGGTCTGCGCCGCCACCGCGTTCGCCCTCCTGCCCGCGGCGCCGGCCAGGGCCGACGCCATCCGGGACCAGCAGTGGGGCCTCCAGGCGCTCCACACCGATCAGGCATGGCGGACCACCAAGGGCAGGGGAATCACCGTCGCCGTCGTCGACACCGGGGTCGACGGCAACCTCCCCGACCTGGCCGGCCAGGTGCTGCCCGGCAAGGACATGATCGGCTTCGGCGCCGGCCGCGGTGACCGGTCCTGGGCGCGGCACGGCACCGCGATGGCAGGGATCATCGCGGGCCACGGCCATGGCGACGGCCACGACGACGGAGTTCTGGGCATCGCGCCCGAGGCGAAGATCCTCCCGGTCCGGGTGATCCTCGAAGCCTCCGACCCGGCCCGTACCAAAGCCCGCGAGTCCCGCGGCACCGCCCTCGCCGACGGCATCCGCTGGGCCGCCGACCACGGCGCCGACGTCATCAACCTCTCCCTCGGCGACGACAGCAAGTCGGCACACCCCGAACCGGGTGAGGACGCCGCCATCCAGTACGCGCTGAAGAAGGGCGCCGTCGTCGTCGCCTCGTCGGGCAACGGGGGCGAGAAAGGCGACCACATCTCGTACCCCGCCGCCTACCCGGGCGTGATTGCGGTCGCGGCCGTCGACCGGTACGGCACCCACGCCGCGTTCTCCACCCGCCGCTGGTACGCCGCCGTCAGCGCCCCCGGGGTCGACATCGTCGTCGCCGCCCCCGACCGCCAGTACTACGTGGAGTGGGGCACCTCCGCCGCCGCCGCGTTCGTCTCGGGCGCGGTCGCGCTGGTCCGCGCCGCACATCCGGGACTGGCGCCCGCCCAGATCAAGCAACTGCTCATGGACACCGCCCGCAGCGCCCCGGCGCCCGGCCGCGACGACGCCCGCGGTTACGGCATCGTCGACCCCGCCGCGGCGATCAGGGCCGGGGCCGCGCTCCGTCCCGCCGGTCTGCGCGCCGAGTCCGACGAGGCCGGATACCGGAAGCGGTACTTCGGGCCCGGCCCCGCCCCCGAGCAGCGCGGGAGCAGCGCCGCGGGCCGGCTCGCCCCCGCCGCGGGCGGCCTCGGAGCGGTCCTGCTCGCGCTGGCCGTGGTGCTGTGGCGGGGCCGGAGCGGCCGGCCCGTCGGCCTGCGGCGCTGACCGCGGCCACCGCTCGCCGCGTGCTCAACGCGCGGCGTCGAGCACGCCTACCGCCGCTCGGGCCACCGACTCGACGAGCGCGATCCCCGCTTCCTTCGTCGGCTGCCCGTCCGAGAGCACCGCCACCAGACAGCTGCGGCCGTCCGCCGTCACCCGGCCGATGCTGTTGATGTCCCACAGCCCCGTCGTCGTCCGGGGCATCCAGCCGTTCTTCAGGGCCCAACCGCTGCCCGCCGCCGAGACGCCCCACTGCTGGTCGGCCACGACCCGCCCCATCAGCCCGCGCAGATACGTACGGGATTCCTCGCTCAGCTCCGATTCCGTGCCGAACACCGCCTCCAGCAGGGTCAGTTGATCCGCCGCCGTGGTCCGGGTCAGGCCCCACGCGTGCGCCGCCGCCGTCGCGGTCAGGCCCAGGCGTCCATGGGCCGCGTCGAGCGCTTTTGCCCCGCCGATCGCCCGCAGCAGTGCGGTGGCGGAGGCGTTGTCGCTCCGCTCGATCATGGCGGCCGCGCGGGCGCGCTCGTCGGCGGTGAGTGCGCGCTTCTCGTCCTGGGCCCCGAGCAGCAGCGCCGCGAGTATGCCGACCTTGACGATGCTGGCCGTGTCGTACGCTCCGTCGCCGTAGACCGCCCGCGCCCCGCTCCCGGTGTCCAGCACCGCGACCGACACCTCCGCCGCACCCGCGCAGGCCAGCAGCGGCTCCACCGCCCTGGCCAGCGCCGCGTCGAGATCCACCGTCGGCTCCTCACTCGTCGATGCCGGGGTCGGGGCGGCCCCGGCGGCCGGTACGGACGATACGGAGGCCGCGGCGCGAGGAGCGTGACCCTCCGTCGGTCCGGCCGGGCCGCCGCCGTCCGCGGCCGAACCCTCCACCAGGACCGCGGCCGCCACGGACGCGGACAGGACGGCATTGCGGAATCTTCTTCGGGGCATGGCCCGGACGGTAGGAACAGCACCTGGGAACCAGCCGGGGCCGACCTGTCCGCAAGGCAGGAAACCCGAGGTACTACGCTCGCCGTGTGGCACAGAAGAACATTCCGGACCCCGGTTACTCCGACGACGACGGCACGGCCGATCCGGCCCTGGCCGCGGCACTCGCCGCCTGGGCGGCGGACCGGTCGGCCGTCGGCCCGGTACTCGAAGCCCTCCGGGGCACCCGGCTCCTGGTCCCCGTCGTCGCCGTGCTCGGGGAGGTGGAGGAGGACGAGAACGGGCTGCGTCGTGAGAAGACCAGCGACATGGCCGTGCCCACCCTCCAGGCGGGGGACCGGCGGGCCCTGCCCGCCTTCACCTCGACCGACGCGCTGGCGCTCTGGGATCCGCAGGCCCGGCCCGTCGCCGTACCCCTGCACCAGGCGCTGCAGGCCGCCGCGCACGAGAAGGCGGACACGGTCGTCCTGGATCTCGCCGGTCCGGTCGCGTTCGAACTGACCGGCTCCGCGCTCCTGGCCCTCGCCGAGGGCCGTACCAGCGCCGACCCGCTCGACGACCCCGCGGTCACCTCGGCGGTGCACGACGCGGTCGCCGCCGAACCGGCGGTGCTCCGCGCCCACCTCGGCCCCGGCCGGGCCGACGGTACTCTCGCCCTCGTCCTGGCACCCGGCGCGGACCCCGGCGACGCGGCCCGCCGGGTCGCCGAACGGCTGGCGGCCGACGACGTCCTGCGCGCCCGCCTGGTGCAGGGCCTGGACCTCGCCCTGCTCCCGGCCGATGCGACCACACCCGGTGACGCTCTGTTCACTCGCTGATCACCCGAATGGCCACGGCGACCGCTCGGCGGTGCGCATCGACATGGGCGGCGCCTTTCTCGCCGAAGTGATGCTGACGTTCCTGCTGGTCTTCGTGGTGCTCTCGGTGGCCCGCGAGGTCGCGGTCATCGGCTTCGACGGACTGCCGATCGGAATCTCCCTCGCCGTGGTCCATCTGGCCGGCATCCCGCTCACCGGCACCTCCGCCAACCCGGCGCGCAGCCTCGGACCGGCGCTGTTCGCGGGCGGTGAGGCGCTCTCCCCGTTCTGGCTGTTCCTAGTCGCCCCGCTGGTCGGCGCAGTGCTCGCGGCACTGGTGCACCGGCTGACGCACCCGGCCCAGGGGCAGGTCCGGCTCGGGACCGTCCGACGTCCGGTGCGACGACGTGAGCCCCGCCCGGGACGGGCGGGGCTCACGGCCGCAGGAAGAACAGGACGGGAGGAAATAGGGGGGCGGGTCAGCCGAAGACGGGGCCGGTGTACTTCTCGCCGGGGCCCTGGCCGGGCTCGTCCGGTACGAGCGACGCCTCGCGGAACGCCAGCTGCAGCGACTTCAGGCCGTCACGCAGCGGCGCCGCGTGGAAGGAGCTGATCTCGGTGGTGCTGGCGTCCAGCAGACCGGCCAGCGCGTGGACCAGTTTGCGGGCCTCGTCGAGGTCCTTGTGCTCGTCGCCGTCCTCGGTCAGCCCGAGCTTCACGGCGGCCGCGCTCATCAGATTGACCGCGACCGTCACGATCACCTCGACCGCGGGCACCTCCGCGATGTCGCGGGCCATGTCGTCGAAGCCGGGGGAATCACTGGTGGGGGTCGCGTCACTCATGCGCCATACGATAGGCCCCCGCCCGCGCCGGCCCGTCTGCGGGAGCGGCCGGGCGACACCTGGTTAGCGCACGTCCGGGGGAGCTGCTAACCTTGTGTAACGACCGGCTGGGCAGCTATGTGCTCAGCCCACAAGTGGAGGCTCCGATCTCCCACCTGGCTGTCCGTACGGACAGCGGGTCACCGGTCAGGCGGCGACCATCGTTCCGTACGGACGATGGGGCCGCCCGATACGCCCCGCGGTTGACCGCGGCGGTGTTCCGGTTGTTCCAGGAGCCCCGCCTGTGTCCCGTCCGGGGCATTTTTCTTGGCTCGGTGCGGTTGGTCTGACGAAAACAGACGTTACGTGGCTGTCCGCCAGGCGGCCGCGTGGTGCTACCGAGGAGGATCCATCAGCGCCGAGCCCCGCATCAACGACCGGATTCGCGTTCCCGAGGTGCGACTTGTCGGTCCCAGCGGCGAGCAGGTCGGGATTGTTCCGCTTGCCAAGGCCCTGGAACTCGCACAGGAGTACGACCTCGACCTGGTCGAGGTGGCGGCGACCGCCCGTCCGCCCGTGTGCAAGCTCATGGACTACGGGAAGTTCAAGTACGAGTCGGCCATGAAGGCCCGTGAGGCGCGCAAGAACCAGGCGCACACGGTCATCAAGGAGATGAAGCTCCGGCCGAAGATCGACCCGCACGACTATGACACCAAGAAGGGTCACGTCGTCCGGTTCCTCAAGCAGGGCGACAAGGTCAAGATCACGATCATGTTCCGTGGTCGTGAGCAGTCCCGCCCCGAGCTGGGCTTCCGACTGCTCCAGCGTCTCGCTTCGGACGTGGAGGAACTCGGCTTCATCGAGTCCAACCCGAAGCAGGACGGCCGGAACATGATCATGGTTCTGGGCCCGCACAAGAAGAAGACCGAAGCCATGGCCGAGGCCCGCGAGGCCCAGGCCGCCCGCAAGGCGGGGCGCCAGGGTTCCACCCCCGACGCCGAAGCCGCGGGCGAGGTTGCCGAAGCGCAGCCCGAGGCTCCGGGAGACACACCTTCCGAGGCGTGACCTCAGGGGGCCGCCATCCAGGCGGCCCCGGGTCTGCACGGAATTCCCACCAAGATCTGACGCCCCTGCTGCCCGGTGCCCGCACCGGGAGGGGCGCCACTGACGAGGAGAGAACGGCGCGATGCCGAAGAACAAGACGCACAGCGGTGCCAGCAAGCGCTTCAAGATCACCGGCTCCGGCAAGGTGCTCCGTGAGCGCGCAGGCAAGCGCCACCTTCTTGAGCACAAGTCGTCCAAGAAGACCCGCTCGCTGACCGGCACGGTCGTAGTGGCTCCGTCCGACGCCAAGAAGATCAAGAAGCTTCTCGGCAAGTGAGGCAGCGGCCCGCGGTGAACCCGTGGGCGGCGACCTCGACTCAGACCGGGACCAATTCGTTTCCGGGCCGTGTGAGTCCAACCACGGCCCCGCTACAAGGAGTTAAAAAGTGGCACGCGTCAAGCGGGCAGTAAACGCTCACAAGAAGCGCCGGGCAATCCTCGAGCAGGCCAGCGGTTACCGGGGCCAGCGCTCCCGCCTGTACCGGAAGGCGAAGGAGCAGGTCACCCACTCCCTCGTCTACAACTACAACGACCGCAAGAAGCGCAAGGGCGACTTCCGTCAGCTGTGGATCCAGCGCATCAACGCCGCTGCCCGCCAGAACGGCATGACGTACAACCGCCTCATCCAGGGTCTGAAGGCCGCCAACATCGAGGTGGACCGCAAGATCCTGGCCGAGCTCGCGGTCAACGACGCCAACGCGTTCGCCGCCCTCGTCGAGGTTGCCCAGAAGGCCCTCCCGAGCGACGTCAACGCCCCGAAGGCCGCCTGATCCAGGTCGCACTTCGTGTCTTGTGAGCCGGACCCGCAGGCGCTCGCCGTCTGCGGGTCCGGTGCGTTGCACGACATGTTCCGTACGTCCGCCACCTCCGTACGCAGAGAGGCTCGCCGCCGACCATGGGCACCCCCGAACTGATCTCCCCGCGATCGCCGCGCGTCACCGCCGCCCGGCGGCTGGCCAAGCGCAACTTCCGCGGCAAGGAGCGCAGGTTCATCGCCGAGGGGCCGCAGGCCGTGCGCGAGGCCGCCGAACACCGCGGCAGCGACGGAGAGCCGACGCTGATCGAACTGTTCGCCACCGTCGAGGCGGCCGAGCGCTACGCCGACATCGTCGACGCCGCCCACGCGGCGGGCGCGGGAGTGCACCTCGCGGACAGCGGTGTGCTCGCCGATGTGTCGCAGACCGTCACCCCGCAGGGACTGATCGGTGTCTGCCGCTTCCTCGACTCGCCGTTCGACGCGATCCTCGCCGCGAAGCCGAAACTGGTCGCCGTCCTCGCCCATGTACGCGACCCCGGGAACGCCGGTACGGTGCTGCGCTGCGCCGACGCGGCGGGCGCCGACGCCGTCGTGCTCACCGATGCCTCGGTGGACCTCTACAACCCCAAGTCCGTCCGGGCCTCCGTCGGCTCGCTCTTCCACCTGCCGGTCGCCGTCGGTGTCCCGGTCGAGCAGGCCGTGCAGGGGCTGAGGGACGCGGGCGTACGGATCCTCGCCGCAGACGGCGCGGGCGAGGACGACCTCGACGACGAGCTCGACGCCGGAACCATGGGCGGGCCGACCGCCTGGGTCTTCGGCAACGAGGCCTGGGGCCTGCCGGAGGAGACCCGCGCGCTGGCCGACGCCGTCGTGCGGGTGCCGATCCACGGCAAGGCGGAGAGCCTCAACCTGGCGACGGCGGCGGCCGTGTGCCTGTACGCCTCCGCCCGCGCCCAGCGCACTCGCCCCTGAGAGCTGTCCCGTAGTCCCCGGCGGGCGTGCCAGGCGTCGCGGGACAGGCACCACCGCCGTGAATGACGGGCGTCACCACCGGCTGCATCGGCCTGCTGCCCGCTTACGCCACCATCGGCATCCGGGCCCCCGCCCTCCTCGCGCTGCTCCGCTTCCTGCAGGGCATCCCGGCCGGCCGGGGACCGCGTCGAGGCCGCCGTCCGACCGACGCCGTGTCCGTACCCCGCCGGACGGCGCACCGCGTGCAGTGCGCCCCCGCAGGGTGTCGCTCCGTCACCGGCGACTAGTAGGGTGACGAACTCGGGGGCCCACTGCACCGGTTCGAGAGGTGGGGTACGGGATATGGCTGTCGGCATGAGCAGGCCGCGCGGGACGCACACGGCCGTCGTGCGCGCCTGTGAGGGCCCCGGCACGGAGGGCGAACCGGACGACGTCCGGGACGGCGGAGCCGTCGACGCGGCCGTCGATGCCGACGACCTCCCCGACGGCCTGGTCGTCGCCGACGAGACCGGCCGGGTCATCTGCTTCAACTCCGCCGCGGCCCGGATCACCGCAGTGCCCCGCGCCGCCGCTCTCGGCCGCCCCCTGGAGCACGCCCTGCCGCTGGAGGACCTCAAGGGCCGCCGCTGGTGGGCGCTGACCGATCCGTACGGCGGCCTCGCCACCCGGGTCGGCCAGCCCGAGCGCAATCTGCTGCTGCCCGGCGGCCGCGAGGTCCTGGTCTCCGCACGGTACGTACGCGAGCACCCGACCGGTCCGGTACGCCGGGTGGTGGTCTCGCTGCGCGGTACCGAGGCCCGCCGCCGCACCGAACGCAGCCATGCCGAGCTGATCGCCACCGTCGCCCACGAACTGCGCTCCCCGCTGACCTCAGTCAAGGGCTTCACCGCGACCCTCCTCGCCAAGTGGGAGCGGTTCACCGACGACCAGAAGCGCCTGATGCTGGAGACCGTGGACGCCGACGCGGGCCGCGTCACCCGGCTCATCGCGGAACTGCTCGACATCTCCCGGATCGACTCGGACCGGCTGGAGCTGCGACGGCAGCCCGTGGACCTCTCCGCCGCGGTCGAACGCCACATCCAGGCCCTCACCGCGAACGGCCAGACCCCCGACCGCTTCCTCGTCCGCACCTGCCAGCCGCTGCCCGCGGTCTGGGCCGACCCGGACAAGGTCGACCAGGTGCTCGGCAACCTGCTGGAAAACGCGGTGCGCCACGGCGAGGGAACCGTCACCATCGAAGTCGCACCCGCATCCGTACCCGCGAAGAGCGACGAGAAGGGAACGGCCGTCACCGTGAGCGACGAAGGCCCCGGCATCCCCGAGGAGTCGATGGGCCGCGTCTTCACCCGTTTCTGGCGGGGGAGCAAGCGCGGTGGCACGGGCCTGGGCCTCTACATCGTCAAGGGCATCGTCGAGGCGCACGGCGGTACGATCACGGTCGGTCGCGGCCCCGGCGGCGGCGCGGAATTCCGATTTATCCTGCCCGTGAGCGCGCCGGCCTACCTGGTCTGAGCGGCCCGCGGGCCTTCCATACATCCGGCGACCCTTAGACTCGACCTTTGGCACCTTTGCGTCCTCCAGCCGTCGAGCGGGGCCGCGGGGTCCGGGGTGTCCCCGGTTCAGAGCAGTAATCAGCCAATCGGAAGCACGGGAAGAGATGTCGGCACCGAACAAGTCGTACGACCCAGTCGAGGTCGAGGCACTGAAACCGGAAGAGATCGAGCGCATGCGGGACGAGGCGTTCGCCGCCTTCGCCGCCGCGGGAGACCTCGACGCGCTCGCCCAGGCGAAGACCGCGCACACCGGTGGTACCTCGCCCCTGTCGCTCGCCAACCGGGAGATCGGCGCACTGCCGCCGCAGGCCAAGGCCGAGGCCGGCAAGCGCGTGGGCCAGGCCCGCGGCGCCGTGGGCAAGGCCCTCGCCGCCCGTCAGGCGGAGCTGGAGGCCGAGCGCGACGCCCGCGTGCTGGTCGAGGAGGCGGTGGACGTCACGCTGCCCTACGACCGCACCCCGGCCGGCGCCCGCCACCCGCTGACGACCTTCATGGAGCGCGTCGCGGACGTCTTCGTGGCCATGGGCTACGAGGTCGCGGAGGGCCCCGAGGCCGAGGCGGAGTGGTTCAACTTCGACGCCCTGAACTTCGTGCCCGACCACCCGGCCCGGCAGATGCAGGACACCTTCTTCGTCCGGGGCGCCGACGGCGCCGGGAACGACGAGTCGGGTGTCGTGCTGCGTACGCACACCTCGCCGGTCCAGGCCCGCACCCTGCTCGACCGCGAGCCCCCCGTCTACGTCGTCTGCCCCGGCCGCGTCTACCGCACCGACGAGCTCGACGCGACGCACACCCCGGTCTTCCACCAGATCGAGCTGCTCGCCGTCGACGAGGGCCTCACCATGGCCGACCTCAAGGGCACCCTCGACCACATGGTCCAGGCGCTCTTCGGCCCGGACATGAAGACCCGGCTCCGGCCGAACTTCTTCCCGTTCACCGAGCCGTCCGCCGAGATGGACATGGTCTGCTACGTCTGCCGCGGCGCCTCCGTCGGCAACCCGGACCGCCCCTGCCGCACCTGCGGCAGCGAGGGCTGGATCGAGCTCGGCGGCTGCGGCATGGTCAACCCCAAGGTGCTCGTCGCCTGCGGCGTCGATCCCCAGAAGTACAGCGGATTCGCCTTCGGGTTCGGCATCGAACGGATGCTTATGTTCCGCCACAACGTCGAAGACATGCGAGACATGGTCGAGGGTGACGTCCGGTTCACCCGGCCGTTCGGGATGGAGATCTGATGCGCGTCCCGCTTTCCTGGCTGCGGGAGTACGTCGACCTGCCGGCGACGGAGACCGGCCGTGACGTACAGGCCAAGCTCGTCGCCGTGGGTCTGGAGGTCGAGACCGTCGAGCAGATCGGCGCCGGCCTCCAGGGCCCGCTGGTCGTCGGACAGGTACTGACCATCGAGGAACTGGAGGGCTTCAAGAAGCCCATCCGCTTCTGCACCGTCGACGTCGGCCGTGCCAACGGCACCGGCGAGCCGCAGGAGATCGTCTGCGGAGCGCGCAACTTCTCCGTCGGCGACAAGGTCGTCGTGGTCCTCCCGGGCGCCGTCCTGCCCGGCGACTTCGCGATCGCCGCGCGCAAGACGTACGGCAAGACCTCGCACGGCATGATCTGCTCCACCGACGAGCTCGGCATGGGCGACGACGGCACGCACGGCATCATCGTGCTGCCGCCGGAGCACGAGGCCGGCACCGACGCGATCGAGCTGCTCCAGCTCGTCGACGAGGTCCTCGACATCGCCGTCACGCCGGACCGCGGCTACTGCCTGTCCATGCGCGGCGTCGCCCGCGAGACCGCCATCGCGTACGGGCTGCCGCTGCGCGACCCGGCGCTCCTCGACGTGCCCGCGCCGAACGCGTACGGCTACCCGGTCAAGGTCGCCGACCCGATCGGCTGCGACCGGTTCACCGCGCGCACCGTCGTCGGCCTCCAGCCCGAGGCGCGCTCCCCGATCTGGCTGCAGCGCAGGCTGCAGAAGGCCGGGATGCGCCCGATCTCGCTCGCCGTCGACGTCACCAACTACGTGATGCTGGAGCTCGGCCAGCCGCTGCACGCCTACGACCGCTCCCGTCTCGACGGGGCGATCGGGGTGCGCCGCGCCGAGCAGGGCGAGAAGCTCACCACCCTCGACGGCACGGCCCGCGTCCTGGACGCCGAGGACCTGGTCATCACCGACAACCGCGGGCCGATCGGCCTGGCGGGCGTCATGGGCGGGGCCAACACCGAGATCGCGGACGTCCAGGAAGGCGTGCACGGCACCACCGAGGTCGTCATCGAGGCCGCGCACTTCGACGCGATCTCGATCGCCCGGACCGCGCGCCGCCACAAGCTGTCCTCCGAGGCGTCCAAGCGCTTCGAGCGCGGCTCCGACCCGCAGGCCGCGGCCGCCGCCGCGCAGCGCACCGTCGACCTGCTGGTCCTGCTCGCCGGAGGCACCGCCGAGGCCGGTGTCACCGTGGTCAGCGCCCCGTCCGCGCCCCGTACCATCGCGATGCCCGCCGACCACCCCGACCGGGTGGCCGGTGTCGTCTACGGCCGCGAGACCGTCGTACGCCGCCTCCAGGAGGTCGGCTGCGACGTCTACGGGCAGGATGAACTGATCGTCACCGTGCCGTCCTGGCGCCCCGACCTCAGCGAGCCGAACGACCTCGCCGAAGAGGTCATCCGGCTGGAGGGTTACGAGAACCTCCCGTCCACCCTCCCGACCCCGCCGTCCGGCCGCGGGCTCACCGACCGCCAGCGGCTGCACCGCAGGGTCGGCCGGGCGCTCGCCGGGGCCGGCTACGTCGAGGCGCTGAACTACCCGTTCATCGGCGACGCCGTGCTCGACCAGCTCGGGCTCGACGCCGACGACGCCCGCCGCCGCACGGTCGATCTCGTCAACCCGCTCTCCGACGAGGAGCCGGCGCTGCGCACCACGCTGCTGCCGGGCCTGCTCGGCGCACTGCGGCGCAACGACGGCCGTGGCAGCCACGACCTCGCGCTCTTCGAGACCGGCCTGGTCTTCCGGCCGACCGGCAGCGAGACGAAGGCCGTACGGCTGCCCGTCGACCGCCGTCCCACCGACGAGGAGATCGCCGGGCTCGACACCACGCTGCCGCGCCAGCCGCGCCGCGCCGCGGTCGTCCTCGCGGGCGCCCGCGAGCAGGCCGGCTGGTGGGGCAAGGGCCGCCCGGCCGACTGGGCGGACTCCATCGAGGCCGCTCGGACGATCGCCCACGAGGCGGGTGTCGAGGTGACCGTCCGCAGCGACCGGCACGCGCCCTGGCACCCGGGCCGCTGCGCCGCGCTGTACGTCACGGTGAACGGCGCGGAGACCCTCTTCGGGCACGCCGGTGAGCTGCACCCGCGCGTCGTCAAGGAGCTCCACCTGCCGGAGCGCACCTGCGCCATGGAGGTCGAGCTCGACATCCTGGAGCAGGCCGTCGACGGCCCGCTCCGGGCGCCCCGGATCTCCGCCTTCCCGGTGGCGACCCAGGACGTCGCGCTGATCGTTGCGGAGAACGTCCCGGCCGCCGAGGTGGAGCAGGCGCTGCGCGCGGGCGCGGGTGAACTCCTCGAATCGCTGCGGCTGTTCGACGTCTTCACCGGCGACCAGATCGGTGCGGGCCGCAAGTCCCTGGCGTACGCGCTGCGCTTCCGCGCGGCGGACCGCACGCTGACGGTCGACGAGGCGTCGGCGGCCCGCGACGCCGCGGTGGCCCTGGCCGCCGAACGGACGGGCGCGGTGCTGCGGGGCGCGTAGCACCCCGCGCGGCACCGCGTGAAAGAGGGGCGTATCCGATTCCGGATACGCCCCTCCGTGCTCGCCGGGCGGTACAGAACCGCACCCGGGCGTTGCCCGCGCCGTTCGCGCCGCCGCGGGGTGCCGGGCAGGTCGGCGGAACGCAGGGCGCGGGTGCGGGTCGCCGACTGTACGAGGGGGAGCAGACGACCCGGCCGCCTCTTGCGAGACGACTGATTCAACCGATCCGCGTCCCGCGGCGACAGAGCGCGCGGCGGGACGCTTCGGGCATTCCGTTCACACCCCGTGTGAATCGTGCTCCACTGGTGCGACACGCCTCGGCGTGCCGAACCACCGGAGGGGCACATGCGGGCAACGGAGCCCAACATTCTGCTGGCGGCCCTGATCGAGGAGGCGGGCGTCTCCCGGGCCGGCCTCGCCGCGCACATCAACCGGGCCGGCCGCTCCCGCGGACTGCGCCTGCGGTACGAACACACCGCGGTGGCCCGCTGGTTGAAGGGGCAGCGCCCGCGCGGCCAGGTGCCGGACCTGGTCTGCGAAGTGCTCGGGAACCGGCTGAGCAGGCCGCTTTCGCTGGACGACATCGGCATGGCGGCACCCGGTACCACCGCGGCCGTGCCCGTCTCCACGCTCACCGGATTCGTCGAGCGGGCCACCGCGCTGTGGCGCTCCGACGAACTGCGGCGCCCGCGCATACTCGCCTCGGCCGCCGTCACGGGCACCACGGCGGTGATGCCCGTCTGGGAATGGGAGAACCCGCCCGAGGACCTCGACGTCTCCCGCAGCGGCACCATCCGCGTCGGCACCGCCGACATAGTGACCTTGCGCGCGGCCCGCGCCCACTACGAACTGATGTACCGCAGGGCGGGCGGAATCGCCACCCGATCCCGCATCGTCGGCTTCCTCAACGCGGAGACCGCCCCGCTGCTGCGCGGTGGCTACAGCGACGCCACGGGGCGCCAACTGCACCGCGCGACGGGCGGGTTGGTGGCCGTCGCGGGCATCTGCGCCTATGACTCCGACGCGCACGGACTCGCCCAGCGCTACTTCCACCAGGCGCTGCGGCTGGCCAAGGCGAGCGGGGACCGGGGGCTCGGCGGCTATGTGATCGCCCTGCTGGTCAACCAGTCGCTGTTCCTCGCCGAATACCGGCAGTCGGTGGCCTTCGCGCAGGCGGCGCTGCGGGCCGCCGGCGACCACATCACTCCCGCCCTGGCCGCCGATCTGTACGCGATGCAGGCCAAGGCGTACGCCCACATCGGCGACGCCGCCGGCGCCCTGGAGTGCATCCGCCGCGCCGAATCGGAGGCGGAACGCATCCGTCCGGGCCATGAACCGGACGAGACGGGGTACGTCCAGCCGGGCCTGGTCGACGTGCAGGTGGCCGAGGCGCTGCTCAGCCTCGGCGATCTCCCGGGGGCCAGGGAACACGCGGCGACGGCGGTACGGGCCCCGGCGCACGACCGGGGCCGGGTGCACCGGCTGGCCATGCTGACCCGCATCGAGCTGCGTCAGGGCGAGGCGGACCGGGCGGCGGCCACCGCCGTGGAGATGGCGGAGCGGGCCAGGGGCATGGAGTCGCAGCGGCTGCGCGACCGGCTGCGCGCGGTGCGCGAGGATCTGCTCGCGAGCGGCTGCGCCGAGGCGGGGCGGGCTGCCGAGCTGATCGACGGGGCGTTGCGCGTACCGCTGTGAGTGAGTACCCCCGCCCATGCGCGGCCCACGGGTACCGGTACGTTCCCCTCCAGTCCCGCTCCTGCTGCGATGTTGCCACCTACTTGTCGGAAGGTGGCAGAACTGTGCAATGGGCGAACCTGAACGAACAAACTGTGTATGAGAACCGCTGGTTCCGGGTCAATCTGGCGGATGTGGTCCTCCCCGACGGCCGCCATCTCGACCACTACCTCATCCGGCTCCGCCCCGTCGCGGCGGCCACCGTCGTCAACGAGGCCAACGAGGTGCTGCTGCTGTGGCGGCACCGGTTCATCACCGACAGCTGGGGCTGGGAACTCGCCGCGGGCGTCGTCGAGGACGGCGAGGACATCGCGGCCGCCGCGGCCCGGGAAATGGAGGAGGAGACCGGCTGGCGCCCCGGCCCGCTGCGCCCGTTGCTGACCGTGGAGCCGTCGAACGGTCTCACCGACGCCCGGCACCACCTCTACTGGTCCGAGGAGGCGACCTGGACCGGCCACCCCGGCGACGACTTCGAATCCTCGCGCCGCGAGTGGATACCGCTCAAACTGGTGCCCGACATGATCGCCCGCGGCGAGGTTCCGGCCGCCGGCATGGTGGCCGGGCTGATGATGCTCCATCACTTGCGGCTGGGGTGACACCGCGCGCTCGCGGCTGGGGTGACACCGCTTGAAGCGCGTACGGGGCCGACCGGGGGTGCCCCGGTCGGCCCCGTACGGGCACACGCGGACGGATCAGGAGTAGGGGTAGAACCCCGACCCCGTCTTCCGCCCGAGCCGGCCCGCGTCCACCATCCGCTGGAGCAGCGGGGGAGCGGCGTACAGCGGCTCCTTGAACTCCGCGTACATCGAATCGGCGACCGAGGCCACGGTGTCCAGACCGATCAGGTCGGAGAGCTTCAGCGGGCCCATCGGGTGGGCGCAGCCGAGCTCCATGCCGTTGTCGATGTCCTCGCGGCTGGCGATTCCCGATTCGAACATCCGGATCGCGGAGAGCAGATACGGAATGAGCAGCGCGTTGACGACGAAGCCCGAGCGGTCCTGGGCGCGGATCGGGTGCTTGCCGAGGACGTCCTGGACGAGGGCCTCGGCGCGCTTCACCGTCTCGTCGGACGTCGTCAGGGCGGGGATCAGCTCGACGAGCTTCTGCACCGGGGCCGGGTTGAAGAAGTGGATGCCGACGACCTGGTCCGGGCGAGAGGTCGCCACGGCCAGCTTCACCAGTGGGATGGAGGAGGTGTTCGAGGCGAGGATCGCGTCCTGCCGGGTCACCACCTGGTCGAGCACCTGGAAGATTTCGGTCTTGACCTGCTCGTTCTCCACGACGGCCTCGATGACGAGATCGCGGTCGGCGAACTCCCCGAGGTCGGTGGTGTAGCTCAGACGAGCGAGTGTCTCGTCCCGCTCCTCCGGGGTGATCTTTCCGCGTTCGGCGGCCTTCGAGAGGGAGTTGTGCAGCCGGGTGCGGCCGATCTCCAGCGCCTCGCCGGTGGTCTCGGCCACCATGACCTCAAGACCGCTGCGGGCGCAGACCTCTGCGATACCCGCACCCATCTGGCCACAGCCCACCACTCCGACGCGTGCAATGTCGGCCATAGAGTCCGTCACCTCGTGCCTTTCGCTGTTCTCCGTGTCGCAGGTTCCCGTCTGATTCCGGTGCCCGCCCCGACCCCCCGACGTTACTCCGCGGCCTACGGGTCATCGCGGGCCGGGGCGGGCATGCTCTGCGTTACGCCTGAATGCAGGGGCGGCGGACGATGACAGAGAGACGGCAGGTGCAACGAAATGCGGCAAATGGCCAGAAGAGGCTTTGTGGCGGGTGCGGCCGGGGTGGTCGCGGGGGTGGTGAGCAGCGTCGCCATCGCCGGTGACGCGCTCGCGGCTCCGTCCCGGCAGGCCGGTTCCGGGCGTGCGGGCGCACCGCCGCGCAAGGGCGGTCACCGGGTCGCCCGGCGTGAGCTGCGCGGGATGTGGGTGGCCACCGTCGCCAACCTCGACTGGCCCTCCGCGCCCGGACTGACGCCGGCCGAGCAGCAGGCCGAGCTGATCGGGTATCTCGACGAGGCCGTCGACCTGCGGCTGAACGCCGTGATCCTCCAGGTCCGGCCGACCGCCGACGCGCTGTGGCCCTCGCCCTACGAACCATGGGCCCAGTACCTCACCGGGGTCCAGGGCAAGGACCCCGGCTGGGATCCGCTGGGCACCGCCGTCCGCGAGGCGCACCGTCGCGGCCTGGAACTGCACGCCTGGTTCAACCCGTACCGGGTCGCCAACCACACCGACCCGTCCCGGCTGGCCGCCACCCACCCCGCCAGGCTGCACCCGGACTGGGTCCTGCCCTACGGCGGGAAGCTCTACTACAACCCCGGAATCCCCGAGGTCCGCCGCTTCGTCCAGGACGCGATGCTGGACGCGGTCCGCCGCTACGACATCGACGCCGTGCACTGGGACGACTACTTCTACCCGTACCCGGTGGCCGGGCAGGTCTTCGACGACGACGCCACGTACGCGAAGTACGGCGCCGGCTTCCCGGACAAGGACGCCTGGCGGCGCGACAACACCGACAAGCTGGTGCGCGAGACCGCCGAGCGGATCAAGAAGATCAAGAAGAACGTCCAGTTCGGGATCAGCCCGTTCGGGGTGTGGCGCAACGCCGCGACCGATCCGCTCGGCTCCGACACGAAGGCGGGCGTGCAGACCTACGACGACCTGCACGCCGACACCCGCGGCTGGGTCAAGAAGGGCTGGATCGACTACATCTGCCCGCAGATCTACTGGAACATCGGCTTCGCCGCCGCCGACTACGCCAAGCTGCTGCCCTGGTGGAGCGAGGTCGTGCGGGGCACGGGCGTCGACCTCTTCGTCGGCGAGGCGCTCTACAAGGCCGGTGACCCCGCGCAGCCCGCCGCCTGGCAGGACCCGGCCGAACTCTCCCGCCACCTCCACCTCGCCGCCGGCTACGACCAGGTGCGCGGCCACGTCTACTTCTCTGGCAAGGACGTGGTGACGGACCGGATCGGAACGATGGCCCGGGTGGTGGCCGACCACTACCGCAACAGGGCGCGCCCACCCCGCTGACAGAAGCGGCGGTGTGGGCGTACCGCTGTTGCGGGCGGGCCGACGGAAAATCCGGCGGCCCGACCGGGGCCCGGAGTGAGGAGCAGCGCCGTCCGCCGGAGGCTGTTACGGCCTCTTCGGTGTCTGCTTGCGGCTCTTGTGCTGGACGACGCTGTCGGGACCGGGCGAAATCAGGTGTTCGTGTCCGTCCTCGAAGCGGACGCGGTACGGGGGAGTGCCCCCGGCCCCGAGCACTTCGACGATCTCTGCGACCCGGTCGTGCTGTCCCACGGTCCTGCCGTGCGTCAGCAGCCGGTCGCCCGCGTGTGCCTCCATCTGGAGTGACCTCCTCACGGGTGGCGGTCCATGTCGACAAGTCTATGTCCGAAAAGCGACTTCGCCCGGTGGAGCGTGCAGGGGCTCGCCCCGGACCCCGTCTCGCCCGGACGCCGTTTCACCCCGGACGCCGTTTCACCTCGGGCGCCGGGCGCGCATCGCGCGCTGGGTTGCCGCGATGCAGACCAGCACCGCGACCGCCGCCACCGGCGCCGCCCCGGAGACCTCCTCGCCGAGCAGGAGGAACGACCACACCAGGGTCAGCAACGGCTGCGCGAGCTGGAGCTGGCTGGCCCTCGGCACCCCGATCTCCGCCATCCCCCGGTACCAGACGTACAGGCCGAGGAAGGTGGACACGGCCGCCACCCAGACCAGCCCGATCACTCCGTGCGCGGTCAACCGCACCGGCTCCAGGGGCAGCGCGACCGCCGCCCCCGCCACCGCCAACGGCAGCGAGGCGATGAGCGCCCAGCCGACCACCTGCCAGCCCGGCATGACCCCGGCGAGCCTGCCGCCCTCGGTGTAGCCCGCCGCGCACACCAGCAGCGCACCGAACAGATACAGATCACCGCCGGACAGCTCGCCGCCGCTCTGCTGCACGGTGAACGCGATCACCACCGCCGCCCCGGCGAGCGCCGAGACCCAGAAGGCGCGGGGCGGCCGCGCCCCGGTCCGCAGCGAGGAGAACACCGCGGTGGTCAGCGGAAGCAGTCCCACCACCACGGCCGCGTGCGAGGTCGTCGAGGTCCGCAGGGCCAGCGTGGTCAGCAGCGGGAAGCCGGCCACCACGCCTGCGGCGACGACGAGGAGTCCGGGCCAGTGCCGGCGGTCCGGTACCGGTACCCGCCCCGCCCTCAGCACGGTGCCCGCGATGGCCGCGGCGACCAGGGTGCGCAGGGCCACCAGCGACCAGGGGCCGAAGCTCTCCAGGCCCCAGGCCGTGGACGGGAAGGTCAGGGAGAAGGCGACGACACCGAGCCCGGCGAGGACCACGCCGCCGCGGTTCGCCGTACCGGCTGTTGACCCGGCTGCTCTTCCGGCTGCCGGCCGCGCCGCCGGTTCGGTCGTCGACGCACCGACCGCTATCGTGTCGCTGGGAGTAGCGCTATCATCAGCTTTCATGTACGAGCGTAGCAGCGTCGCTGAACTGGTCAATTCTCTCCGCGGCGAACTGAACCGCTACTCACCCGGTGGAAAGCTGCCGTCGAGTCGGGCTCTCGTGGAGCGCTTCCGGGTCAGTCCCGTCACCGTCTCCCGGGCCGTTGCCCAGCTCGCCGCAGAGGGCCTGGTCGTGACACGGCCCGGCTCCGGCGCCTTCCGGGCGCAGCCCCGTACCGATGTGCCTCCGCCGGGCGACACCTCCTGGCAGGAAGTCACCCTCAGCGGCGACGGCGGTCGCGAAGCGGTGCCGCGCACCGTCGACGCCTCCGGTGTCCTGGCCACGCTCGCCGCACCGCCGCCCGGTGTCATCGAGCTCAACGGCGGCTACCTCCACCCCTCGCTCCAGCCCGAGCGGGCGCTCGCCGCCGCCCTCGCCAGGGCCGGGCGCCGCCCCGGCGCCTGGGGCCGCCCGCCCACCGACGGCCTGACCGAACTGCGGGCCTGGTTCGCCCGCGAGATCGGGCCCGCACTCACCGCCGCCGACGTACTCATCACCGCGGGCGGCCAGAGCGCGCTGACCACCGCGCTGCGCGCCCTCGCCCCTCCGGGCGCCCCGGTCCTGGTCGAGTCGCCCACCTACCCGGGGATGCTGGCCGCCGCGCGGGCCGCCGGACTGCGGCCGGTACCGGTGCCCGTCGACGCCGACGGGGTACGTCCGGAGCTGCTCGCCGCCGCGTTCCGGGCCAGTGGCGCCCGCGTCTTCGTCTGCCAGCCGCTCTTCCAGAACCCGACCGGGGCGGTCCTCGCACCCGCACGGCGCGGCGAGGTCGTGCGGATCGCCCGGGCCGCTGGGGCCTTCGTCATCGAGGACGACTTCGCCCGCCGCCTGGTCCACGACGACGCCGGACCACTGCCCGCGCCCCTGGCCGCCGACGACCCCGACGGCGTGGTCGTCCACGTCTGCTCCCTCACCAAGGTCGCCTCGCCCAGCCTGCGGGTGGGCGCGCTCGCCGCCCGGGGTCCGGTGCTCGGCCGGCTGCGCGCCATCCAGGTCGTCGACAGCTTCTTCGTACCCCGGCCGCTCCAGGAGGCCGCGCTCGAACTGGTCGGCTCCCCGGCGTGGGGACACCATCTGCGTTCCGTGTCGACCGAGCTGAGGAACCGGCGCACCGCCCTGACGACGGCCCTGCGGCGGGAGCTCCCGGCCCTGGCGGTCCCGCACATTCCCGCGGGCGGCGGCAGCCTGTGGCTGCGCCTGCCCGAGTCGGAAGCCGGTACGGACGAGTCCGCGGTGGTCTCGGCCGCCCTGCGCGCGGGCGTGGCCGTCGCGCCCGGCCGCCCGTACTTCTGTGCCGAACCCCCGTCCGCGCAGATCCGGTTGAGCTTCGCCGCGGTGGCCGGGGCGGCCGAGATCGCCGAGGGGGTCCGCCGCCTGCGCACCGCCTGCGACGAAGCCCTGACCGGTTACGCGGGAGAGCTCCCGCCGTGAGCGAGGGAACCCGCGGGAGCTACGGGAGAGACGACTTCGAGCCGCCGAAGGACCGCATCCGCGGACGCCCCTGTTCCTGCCCGGCCGGAAGTGCCTGCGAAGGCCCTCTTGACCCGCGTGGCGTTCGGATCCACGATCACCGCCATGACTGTTCGAGTCTCGCTCGTCGCCGCGGCGCGCGGCTCCGCCCTGCTCGCCGAGCGCTTCGACGACGACCGGCCGCTCGACCACGCGGGCTGGCACGAGGTGCAGCTCGCCGCGCACGCCCTGGTGCCCCTGGGCGCCGCCGAGCTGCGCTACTGCTCACCGACCCCGCGCAGCCGCGCAACCGGCGAGGCGCTCGGCTACGCTCCGCTCGTCCAGCCCGCCCTGCGCGACTGCGACATGGGCCGCTGGCGCGGCTGCACCCTCGCCGATGTCGCGGCCTGCGAACCCGCGGCCGTCGACGCCTGGCTCGCGGACCCGCGCAGCGCCCCGCACGGAGGCGAACCGCTGCTCGCCTTCATCTCGCGGATAGGGGGCTGGCTGGACACCCGCCCCCCGTGCGACGGCTCCATCGTCGCCGTCGCCGAACCGGCGGTCGTCCGGGCCGCCCTCGTCTACGCGCTCAAGGCCCCGCCGTCGACGTACTGGAACGTCGACGTCCGGCCGCTGTCCACGGTCACGCTCGACGGTGGGCCGGGCCGTTGGAGCCTGCGGCTCGAAGCCGGGGCCCGCTGACCGCCACACCTCCGTGGACGCCGCACCCCCTGGACGCCGTGTCTTGCCGCCTGCCCGGCCGTCGGTGCGCTGCGCACCCGCCGCGAGTACCACCGGGCGGGTCCGGGGCGAGGGAGGCCACCGGGCCGGTACCGGTCCCGCGTCCACCGGACGACCGCCGCCGTACCGGGGGCGGCGCACCCCTCGCACCGCCCTCCTGCCCGCCCGACCGGCACCGGCCCCGCCTCGACGGGGCGCGACCGGCGCCGGGCCCGGCGGCACTTGCCCAGGACCGGTCGCCTTGGCAGGGCACGACCGGCGCCGGTCCCCGCCGCGTCCGGCCCTGCCGGTCAGGCCTTCTCGTCCGGAGAGGCGGTCAGGAGCGTGAGGGCTTCGGCGATGCCCTGCTCGGCGGTCGCCTTGTCGATGCCGAGATCCGTCAGTACCCCCGAGCCGTCCTCCTGCTCCAGCAGGGCGAGCAGGATGTGCTCGGTGCCGATGTAGTCGTGGCCCATCCGCAGGGCCTCCCGGAACGTCAGCTCCAGCGCCTTGCGCGCCCCCGCGTCGTAAGGGGTGAGCTCCGGCAGTTCGTCGGCCGCGGCCGGGAGCGCGTCGGTCGCGGCCCGGCGCACGGCCTCCGCCGTGATGCCCTGGGCCTTGACGAACGCGAAGCCCAGCCCCTCCGGCTCGCTGAGCAGCCCCAGCACCAGGTGCTCGGTGCGTACTTCGTCGTTGTGTGCGGCGCGGGCCTCGTTCTGCGCGGCCACCACCACGTTCCTGGCGCGCTCGGTGAAGCGGCTGAACCCCTGACTGGGGTCAAGGGCCGTGAGGTCGCCGGGGTTCTTGGCGACGAACCGCTTCTGGGCCGCCTGCCTGGTCACCCCCATGCTCTTCCCGATCTCCGACCAGGAGGCGCCCGAGCGCCGCGCCTGGTCCACGAAGTGCCCGATCAGATGATCGGCCACGTCACCGAGGTGGTCCGCCGCGATGACCGCGTCGGAGAGCTGGTCCAGGGCGTCGGTGTGGACCTTCTTGATGGCCTCGATCAGGTCGTCGAGGCGTACGGGATGGGTCATGCCCACGGGATTCACCATGCGTCAACCGTAGGTTGACAGTGGGGTATCCGTCAACCCGAGGTTGACGATGGATGTGTGGGGGCCGGGCCGTCGCGGGATCACCGGAGTCCCGTACAGAAGACGCAGCCCTCCCGGTGGACCGGCACGCACAGGACGCGGTGCCGGGGCCGGGTCGAACTTCCGCCCGTCCGGTACGACGGAGCGCGCCGCCCGACGGAGACCGTCGGGCGGCGCGCTCGTGCAGCGATGCGGTGTACGGCTCAGACGGTGCCGCTGTCCGCGATGGTGATCTTCGCCGAGGTGCGGCCGCTCTGCGAACCCAGGGCCTCGATCTTCTTGACCAGGTCCATGCTCTCCTGGTCGGCGACCTCGCCGAACACCACGTGCTTGCCGTCCAGCCACGACGTCACGATGGTCGTGACGAAGAACTGGGAGCCGTTGGAGTTGGGGCCACTGTTGGCCATGGACAGAAGGCCCGGCTTGGTGTGCGAGAGCTTGAAGTTCTCGTCCGGGAACTTCGCTCCGTAGATGCTCTTGCCGCCGGTGCCGTCGCCGCGGGTGAAGTCGCCGCCCTGGAGCATGAAGTCGGGGATGACCCGGTGGAAGGACGAACCCTTGTAGCCGAAGCCCTGCTCGCCGGTCGCCAGCGCGCGGAAGTTCTCCGCGGTCTTGGGGACGACGTCGTCGAACAGCTTGAAAGTGATCCGCCCTGCGGGCTGGTCGTCGATGGTGATGTCGAAGTAAACGTTGCTCGTCATGGGACCATCCTGACATCGGCACCACCGGAGCCGACGCGCGGGCAGGGTGCGGAGCCCGTCGGCGCGGACGGTGGCCACGCGTTCGGTGACCTGCTGGGCGGTGAGCCGCGGGGCGAGGCGGCCGGGGTGCCGGGTGCGCGCCGGGAAGCGCTCGGTCACGAGAGCGGCGTCACGGACCCGGTGGACCTCGATCACCCGGCTTCCGGTCAGCTGGTGGCGAGGAGATCGAGCGTATCGATCACGCGGTTCGAGAAGCCCCACTCGTTGTCGTACCAGGCGACCACCTTGACGTGGCGGCCGTCGACGCGGGTGAGGGCCGAGTCGAAGATCGACGAGGCCGGATTGCCGGTGATGTCGGACGACACGAGCGGGTCGTCCGAGTACTCCAGGATGCCGGCGAGCGGCCCCTCCGCCGCGGCGCGGTACGCCGCCAGTACGTCCTCGCGCATCACGTCGCGGGTGACAGTCGTGTTGAGTTCGACGATCGAGCCCACCGGAACCGGCACGCGGATCGAGTCGCCCGACAGCCTGCCGTCGAGGTTCGGCAGCACGAGGCCGATCGCCTTGGCGGCGCCCGTGGTGGTCGGCACGATGTTGACAGCGGCGGCGCGGGCGCGGCGGGCGTCGCGGTGCGGACCGTCCTGCAGGTTCTGCTCCTGCGTGTAGGCGTGCACCGTCGTCATGAAGCCGTGCTCGATGCCGGCGAGATCGTCGAGCACCGCGGCCAGCGGCGCAAGCGCGTTGGTCGTGCACGAGGCGTTCGAGACAATCGTGTGCACCGCCGGGTCGTACGCGTGGGTGTTGACGCCGAACGCGAGCGTGACATCGGCGCCGTTCGCCGGCGCGCTGATGAGTACCCTTTTCGCGCCCGCGTCGATGTGGGCACGGGCGGCCGTGGCCGATGTGAAGCGGCCGGTCGCCTCAAGCACGAGGTCGACACCGAGCTCGGCCCATGGCAGCTGCGCCGGTTCACGCTCGGCGAGCACGGTGATGCGACGGCCGTCGACGACGAGGGCGTCCCCGTCGACATCCACCGGGCGACCGAGCCGCCCCGCCGTCGTGTCGAAGGCGAGCAGCCGCGCGAGGGTGGCGGGCTCCGTGAGGTCGTTGACGGCGACGACCTCGAGGTCGCTGTCGCGTTCGAGCAGCACGCGCAGCACATTGCGTCCGATGCGGCCGAATCCGTTGATGGCGATGCGAGTCATGAGTGGTGTCCCTTCGGGTTCGCCCTCAGATTCGCGTGCAGCGTCCGCCGGTGACAGCGGCGCGATCGCCACGGTCCGAAAGGATCGCGCCACGTGGTGGTGGCGGGCTACTCGCCCTGGGTGAAGGTGCGCCGGTAGTCGCCCGGCGTGGTGCCGAGGATGCGACGGAAGTGCAGCCGCAGATTCGTACCGGTGCCGAGACCGACGTCGGCGGCGATCTGCTCGACGCTCCGCTGCGAACGTTCGAGCAGTTCGCGGGCCACGTCGATGCGGGCGCGCATGACCCACTGCATCGGCGTGTACCCCGTGTCCTCGACGAAGCGTCGCGAGAACGTGCGCGGCGACACCGCCGCATGCCGGGCGAGCGCCTCAAGGGTGAGGGCCTCGCCGAGCCGGTGCAGCGCCCACTCCCGGGTGGCGGCGAACCGCTCGCCGAGCGGCTCGGGCACGCTGCGCGGCACGTACTGGGCCTGACCGCCGCTGCGGTAGGGGGCCGCCACCAGGCGCCTGGCCGCGTGGTTCGACGCGGCCACCCCGAGATCGCCGCGCAGAATGTGCAGGCACAGGTCGATGCCCGAGGCGGCGCCGGCCGATGTCAGCACGCTGCCCTCGTCGACGAACAGGACGTTCTCGTCGACCTGGACGAGCGGATGCTTCGCCGCGAGCGCCCGCGCGTAATGCCAGTGCGTTGTGGCGCGTTTGCCGTCGAGCAGGCCCGTGGCGGCGAGCGCGAAGGCGCCCGTCGAGATGGCGGCGAGCCGCGCGCCCCGGTCGTGGGCGCCGATCAGTGCCTCGACGACGGCCTGCGGCGGGTCGTCGCGGTCCGGGAACCGGTAGCCGGGGACGAAGACGATGTCGGCCCACTCAAGTGCGTGGAGGCCGTGGGCGACGTAGTACGACAGGCCGTCGCCGCCGGTCACGAGACCGGATTCCGCGCCGCACACCCGTACCTCGTACGGCATGCTCGCGCGGGTCGTGAACACCTGCGCGGGAATTCCGACATCGAGCGGCTTCGCACCCTCGAGCACAAGGACGGCGACACGATGCAGGTGGGAGGCTGGCACGGGAAAGAGGTTACGTGGGGGCGCGACTTCGGTACGCCCGCTGCGTGGACCGGGCAGGCGGGACCGGCCGGACCGTCTTCCACGTTGCAGTCCACCGCCCCTCCCGCTCCTCGCCCCACCTCCACCGATCCGACCGAATCCGCGATCAAGGGGACCCCTGGCCTCCGGCCCTCCAGGCCCTCGGCAGCACCCTGGCGGGCCAAGCCGGCCGCTCACGGGCCGACTCGGTCGCTTAGTCTCGGACGCGCGCGCATGACTCCGCGAATCTTTGCATAAAAGTGCAGGGTTGCGTATAGTCATGCCATCGACGAGGAGGATTTCGATGGTGGTACGTGCAGCGGTGGCAGGGGCGAGCGGATACGCCGGCGGGGAGCTGCTCCGTCTCCTGCTGGTCCATCCCCAGGTCGAGATCGGGGCCCTCACCGCCAACTCCAATGCGGGGCAGAGGCTCGGTGCCCTGCAACCGCATCTGCGGCCGCTGGCCGGCCGGGTGCTTCAGCCGACCACGGCCGAGGTCCTCGCCGGGCACGACGTCGTCTTCCTCGCCCTTCCGCACGGGCAGTCCGCCGCTGTCGCCGAGCAGCTCGGCGACGGGGTGCTCGTCGTGGACATGGGCGCCGACTTCCGGCTCAAGGACGCCGCGGACTGGGAGAAGTTCTACGGTTCGCCGCACGCCGGGACGTGGCCCTACGGACTGCCCGAACTGCCGGGCGGGCGCTCGGCGCTGGCGGGGACCAAGCGCATCGCGGTGCCCGGCTGCTACCCGACCGCCGTCTCGCTCGCGCTCTTCCCGGCGTACGCGTCCCAGCTGGCCGAGCCCGAGGCCGTGATCGTCGCCGCGTCCGGCACGTCGGGGGCGGGCAAGGCGGCCAAGCCGCATCTGCTCGGCTCCGAGGTGATGGGCAACATGTCCCCGTACGGCGTCGGCGGGGTCCACCGGCACACGCCCGAGATGATCCAGAACCTCAGCGCGGCGGCCGGTGAACCGGTCACCGTCTCCTTCACGCCGACCCTGGCGCCAATGCCCCGCGGCATCCTCGCCACGTGCAGCGCGAAGGCGAAGCCGGGCGTGAGCGCCGAGTCCGTCCGGGCCGCGTACGAGAAGGCGTTCGCCGACGAGCCGTTCGTCGAGCTGCTCCCCGAGGGGCAGTGGCCCGCCACCGCGTCCGTATACGGCTCCAACGCCGTGCAGATCCAGGTCGCCCACGACGAGGCGGCGGGCCGGATCGTCGTGATCAGCGCCATCGACAACCTCGCCAAGGGCACCGCCGGCGGCGCCCTGCAGAGCATGAACATCGCCCTCGGACTTCCCGAGGACACGGGTCTTTCCACGATCGGAGTCGCACCGTGAGTGTCACGGCAGCACAGGGGTTCTCCGCGGCGGGCATCGCCGCGGGAATCAAGGAGAGCGGTAACCCGGACCTGGCCCTCGTGGTCAACAACGGCCCGCGTCGCGCCGCCGCGGGCGTCTTCACCTCCAACCGGGTCAAGGCCGCCCCCGTCCTCTGGTCGGAACAGGTACTCAAGGGCGGCGAGGTCGGCGCCGTCGTGCTCAACTCCGGTGGCGCCAACGCCTGTACGGGGCCGCAGGGCTTCCAGGACACCCACGCCACCGCCGAGAAGGCCGCCGAGATCCTCACCGGTCACAGCGCGGGCGAGATCGCGGTCGCCTCGACCGGGCTGATCGGGACGCTGCTCCCGATGGACAAGCTGCTGCCCGGCATCGAGACCGCCGCCGCCGCGCTGAGCGAGCACGGTGGCGAGAAGGCCGCCATCGCGATCAAGACCACCGACACCGTCCACAAGACCGCCGTCGCGGGCGGCGAGGGATGGACCGTCGGCGGCATGGCCAAGGGCGCGGGCATGCTCGCCCCGGGCCTCGCCACCATGCTGGTCGTCCTCACCACCGACGCCGACGTGGACGCCCCGGCGCTGGACACCGCGCTGCGCGCCGCCACCCGCACCACCTTCGACCGGGTCGACTCCGACGGCTGCATGTCGACCAACGACACCGTGCTGCTGCTGGCCTCCGGCGCCAGTGGAATCACCCCGGAACAGGGCGAGTTCGCCGAGGCCGTACGGGCCGTCTGCGCCGACCTCGCCCGGCAGCTCATCGGTGACGCCGAGGGCGCCTCCAAGGACATCCGGATCGAGGTCGTCAATGCCGCGACCGAGGACGACGCCGTCGAGGTGGGCCGCTCCATCGCCCGCAACAACCTCCTCAAGTGCGCGATCCACGGCGAGGACCCCAACTGGGGCCGCGTCCTGTCCGCGATCGGTACGACGAAGGCCGCCTTCGAGCCGGACCAGCTGAATGTCGCCATCAACGACGTCTGGGTCTGCAAGAACGGCGGCGTCGGCGAGGACCGCGACCTGGTCGACATGCGCTACCGGGAAGTGAAGATCACCGCCGACCTGGCCGCCGGCACCGAGTCGGCCGTCATCTGGGCCAACGACCTCACCGCCGACTACGTCCACGAGAACAGCGCGTACAGCTCATGACCACGGCGCGGAAGCACACCGCACTCCCGAAGGCGCAGATCCTCATCGAGGCGCTGCCCTGGCTGACCCGGCACAACGGCAAGACCGTCGTCGTCAAGTTCGGCGGCAACGCCATGGTCGACGAGGACCTGAAGGCGGCCTTCGCCCAGGACGTCGTCTTTCTGCGGCAGGCCGGCCTCAAGCCCGTCGTCGTGCACGGCGGAGGCCCGCAGATCAGTGCCCAGCTCGACAAGCAGGGCCTGGTCAGCGAGTTCAAGGCCGGTCTGCGCGTCACCACCCCCGAGGCGATGGACGTCGTACGGATGGTGCTGGCCGGACAGGTCCAGCGCGAGCTCGTCGGCCTGCTCAACCAGCACGGCCCGCTCGCCGTCGGCCTGACCGGCGAGGACGCCCACACGATCACCGCCACCCAGCACCGGCCGACCATCGACGGCGAATTCGTCGACATCGGCCGGGTCGGCGAGATCACCGCCATCGACACCGGGGCGATCCAGGCGCTGCTGGACGACGGCCGGATCCCGGTCGTCTCCTCCATCGCGCGCTCCGCCGACGACGACCACGTCTACAACGTCAACGCCGACACCGCGGCCGCCGCACTCGCCGCCGCGCTGAACGCCGAGACGCTGATGGTCCTCACCGATGTCGAGGGCCTCTACGAGGACTGGCCCAACAGCGACGACGTGATCAGCCGTCTCACCGCCACCGAGCTGGAGAAGCTGCTGCCCGAGCTGTCCAGCGGCATGGTGCCGAAGATGCAGGGCTGCCTGCACGCCGTACGCAACGGCGTCGAGACCGCCCGTGTCATCGACGGCCGGGTCCAGCACTCGATCCTGCTGGAGATCTTCACCGACGAAGGAATCGGCACGATGGTCGTGCCCGACGCACAGGGGGAGTCATGAGCAACCAGGAGCTGTCGCAGCGCTGGCAGCACGCCCTGATGGACAACTACGGCACCCCTCCGCTCTCCCTCGTCCGCGGCGAGGGCGCCCATGTGTGGGACGCCGACGGCACCGAGTACCTCGACTTCGTCGGCGGTATCGCGGTGAACGCGCTGGGCCACGCCCACCCCGCCGTCGTCGAGGCGGTCTCCACCCAGATCGCCTCCCTCGGCCATGTCTCCAACCTCTTCATCGCGCCGCAGCCCGTCGCGCTCGCCGAACGGCTGCTCCAGCTCTTCGGCCGCGACGGCCGGGTCTACTTCGCCAACTCGGGCGGCGAGGCCAACGAGGCAGCCTTCAAGATCGGCCGGCTGACCGGACGGACCCGCATGGTCGCCACCGACGGCGGCTTCCACGGCCGGACCATGGGCGCACTCGCGCTCACCGGCCAGCCCGGGAAGCGCGAGCCCTTCGAGCCGCTGCCCGGCGAGGTCACCCATGTCCCGTACGGGGACGCAGAGGCGCTGCGGGCCGCCGTGACCACCGACTCCGCGCTGGTGATCATCGAGCCCATCCAGGGCGAGAACGGCGTGGTCGTGCCGCCCAAGGGCTACCTGGAGGCCGCCCGCGAGATCACCCGGGCCACCGGCACCCTGCTCGTCCTCGACGAGGTGCAGACCGGTGTCGGCCGCTGCGGCCACTGGTTCGAGCACCAGGCCCACCAGGGCGTCGACCCCGACATCGTCACCCTCGCCAAGGGTCTCGGCGGTGGGCTGCCGCTCGGCGCGACCGTCGCCTTCGGCCCGGCGGCCGAGCTGCTGAAGCCGGGCCAGCACGGCACGACGTTCGGCGGCAACCCGATCGCCTGCGCCGCCGGCCTCGCCGTTCTGGACACCCTGGCGGCCGACGGTGCCCTGGACCGGGTGAAGCGGCTCGGCGAGAGGATCCGGGACGGAGTGGAGGCCCTGGGGCACCCTCTGGTCTCCCATGTCCGCGGCTCCGGACTGCTGCTGGGTATCGTGCTCACCGAGCCCCTCGCGCCCCAGGCGCAACAGGCGGCTCAGAGTGCCGGAATCCTGGTGAACGCACCCGCCCCCGATGTCCTGCGGCTGATGCCGCCGCTGATCATCGGTGACACGGAGGTGGACGCGTTCCTCCGGGCGCTGCCCGGCGCTCTCGACGCGGCAAAAGGGGACGGACGATCCGGAGAATGAGGCGACGACGATGACCGAGGCGCAGGAGACCGAGCACGGCGGGCCGTCCGTGCCGCAGACCCGCACCGCACGCCACCGCCGGATCGTGGACATCCTGAACCGGCAGCCGGTGCGCTCGCAGAGCCAGCTGGCCAAGCTCCTCGCCGACGACGGGCTGAGCGTCACCCAGGCGACGCTCTCCCGAGATCTGGACGAGCTGGGCGCGGTGAAGATCCGCAACACCGGCGGCGAGCTGATCTACGCGGTGCCGAGCGAGGGCGGATTCCGCACCCCGCAGGCACCGCTGGGCGGGTCCGCGAAGGAGGAGCGGATGCGGCGTCTCTCCGCCGAACTGCTCATCTCGGCGGAGGCCTCGGCCAACCTCGTGGTGCTGCGCACCCCGCCGGGCGCGGCCCAGTTCCTCGCCTCGGCCATCGACCAGGCCGAACTGCACGACATCCTCGGCACCATCGCGGGCGACGACACCCTCATGCTGATCAGTCGCGACCCGGCGGGCGGCCAGGCCCTCGCCGACCACCTGCTGCGACTGGCCCAGAACGAGCGCTGAGCGGCCCGGAGTTGTCCCGGGGCCGTCAGTAGCGGGTGATCGCGGTCGGGCCCGAACGGGTCCCGATCGCGATGTGCGGACGGCGGGCCGGATCCACCCAGTCGAGAATCCGGTCCATCGCGGCCGCCGGTACGGACACGCAACCGGCGGTCGCGCCACGGCCGTTGACATGGAGGAAGATCCCGGCGCCACGCCCCCGCACCGGGCGCTCGTAGTTGAACCCGATGACGAGTGCGCGGGCGTACTGCGTCGGATACGCGATCAGGTGCTCCGCCTCGCCCGCCCGGCAGTCCGCGGGCCGGGGCTCCACCCAGCGGTTGTAGGCCCGCGCCCCGGTGTCCTCGCACCACCACGACCGGCTGTTGACCCGGCGGTACGGATGGGCGGTGCCGGCCGGTGCCGCCTTGGTCCCGAAGGCGTACGGCAGGTCGTACAGGCCGGTGGGCGTGGTGTGGGTGCCCTGCTTGCGGGACGCCCCCTCGGCCAGGCCCTTCGCGCCGAACCGGGCCGGTGCGGAGCCCCCCTTCACCCAGGTGCCCCGGCGCAGATTCCACCAGGTGACGGTGCCCGTGACGGACCCCGCGGCCGGGGCCTCGGCCGTGATCAACTGGGTGCCGCCGCCGGTGTCGGCCAGCCGTACCGGCAGGGCCGGAGCCGCGGCGGGCCGGGCCGCGACCGAGCCCGCCAGCGCGAGCAGTACCGAGCCGATCATGAGAGGTCTGCGCATGCCGCGGACGCTAGACCGTCCCGCGGGGTGTCACCCGCCGATCTGCTCCGTACGGCTCAATCTCCTCCCGCGTCTCATTCCGCGCCGGGCATGGCCGGCAGCGGGAGCGGCAGCCCCGGCAGCCCGTCGATGCTCGTCGCGACGTGCTCCTTCTTCTCGAAGTAGGCACTGAGTGACGCGTCGTCCTCGCGGGCGAAGCGCTTGGCGTGCAGTGGCCGGTCCTCGTCGTACGACATGAAGGGCACGGCGAATCCGCAGGTGTCCCGGATCAGATCGGCCCTCACCACGATGATGGCGCGCAGCCCGTGCGGGCCGGGGTCCACCTCGGGGAAGCGGCCGAGCAGCGGGCCGAAGCGCGGATCGTCACGGAAGACCGGTTCGCCGCGGCCGTGCACCCGCAGGATGTTCGGCGGTCCCTGGAAGGCGCACCACATCAGCGTGATGCGGCCGTTCTCGCGGAGATGGGCGACCGTCTCGGCATTGCTGCCCGCGAAGTCCAGGTAGGCCACGGTGAGTTCGTCGATGACGGCGAACGAGCCGCTGACGCCCTTGGGGGAGAGGTTGACCGTGCCCTCGCCGTCCAGGGGCGCGGTCGCCGTGAAGAAGATGTGCTGCTCTTCGATGAAGGTCCTGATCCGTCCGTCGATTCGCTTGTACGTTTTTCCCATGGCGGCCATTCTCGTCGCCGGCCCCGATGAGGAACAGGTCGTTTCGCTCGACGGCACGGCGGCGGTGCGCACAGACCCGCGGAAGCTGTCCGACGGCTGGGACGAGAGCCTGCTCCACCTCCCGCGCCAACACGGCGGCCGGTTCGTCGGCCGGCCCGTGTCCGTGGGCCCCGCCCCGCACGCCCGGGGACACGTCCCGGGCGTCACGCCGCTGGGCGACGACGCGCACCTGATGCCTCCGTCAGGCTCGGCGACGAGCCCGCCATGGTCGACGGCACCTCGCACCGGCCTCGCGACACACCACTCCCACCTGCACCTTTGACAAAGCATACGGAGGACTGCATAGTTATACCCATCAGTGATTGCACCGTAAGGAGAAACCCGTGACCGAGCGCGTCGTACTCGCCTACTCGGGCGGCCTGGACACCTCCGTCGCCATCGGCTGGATCGCCGAGGAGACGGGCGCCGAGGTCATCGCCGTTGCCGTGGACGTCGGCCAGGGCGGCGAGGACCTGGACGTCATCCGCAAGCGCGCGCTCGCCTGCGGTGCCGTCGAGGCGGAGGTCGCGGACGCCAAGGACGAGTTCGCCGAGGAGTACTGCCTCCCGGCGATCAAGGCCAACGCCCTCTACATGGACCGCTACCCGCTGGTCTCCGCCCTGTCCCGGCCGACCATCGTCAAGCACCTCGTCGCCGCCGCCAAGAAGCACAACGCGGGCATCGTCGCCCACGGCTGCACCGGCAAGGGCAACGACCAGGTCCGCTTCGAGGCCGGCATCTCCGCGCTCGGCCCCGACCTGAAGTGCATCGCCCCGGTCCGCGACTACGCGATGACCCGGGACAAGGCGATCGCCTTCTGCGAGGAGAAGAACCTCCCGATCGCGACCACCAAGAAGTCCCCGTACTCCATCGACCAGAATGTCTTCGGGCGCGCCGTCGAGACGGGCTTCCTGGAGGACATCTGGAACGCGCCGATCGAGGACATCTACGAGTACACCGAGAACCCCGCCACCCCGCGCGAGGCCGACGAGGTCGTCATCTCCTTCAAGGAGGGCGTGCCCGTGGCCGTCGACGGCAAGCCCGTCACCGTCCTCCAGGCGATCCAGCAGCTCAACCAGCGGGCCGGCGCCCAGGGCATCGGCCGGATCGACATGGTCGAGGACCGCCTCGTCGGCATCAAGTCCCGTGAGGTGTACGAGGCCCCGGGTGCGATCGCGCTGATCACCGCCCACCAGGAGCTGGAGAACGTCACCGTCGAGCGCGAGCTGGCCCGCTACAAGCGGCAGGTCGAGCAGCGCTGGGGCGAGCTGGTCTACGACGGCCTGTGGTTCTCGCCGCTCAAGCGCGCCCTGGACGGCTTCATCAACGAGGCCAACCAGCACGTCACCGGCGACATCCGGATGACCATGCACGCGGGCCGCGCCGTCGTCACCGGCCGGAAGTCCGGGCAGTCGCTCTACGACTTCAACCTCGCCACCTACGACTCGGGCGACACGTTCGACCAGTCCAAGGCGCAGGGCTTCATCGAGATCTTCGGCCTCTCGTCGAAGATCGCCGCCAAGCGTGACCTCGCCTGATCCCCAGTAGTTACGTCACCGCCTCCCCGACCCTCCGTGCGGGGAGGCGGTCGCACATCCACCCCCTTGTCCTTCCGAGGAGCACGCAGTGAGCAACGGCAACGGCAACAGCGACGTACGCCTCTGGGGCGCCCGCTTCGCCGACGGTCCGGCCGAGGCGCTGGCCAAGCTGTCCGCCTCCGTCCACTTCGACTGGCGGCTCGCGCCGTACGACATCGCCGGCTCCCGCGCCCACGCGCGAGTCCTGAACAAGGCGGGTCTGCTCACCGAGGACGAGCTGAACCGCATGATCGCCGGTCTCGACCAGCTCGAAGCCGATGTCGCCGACGGCTCGTTCACCGGCACCGTCGCCGACGAGGACGTGCACACGGCGCTGGAGCGTGGCCTGCTGGAGCGGCTCGGCCCGGACCTCGGCGGCAAGCTGCGGGCCGGCCGGTCCCGGAACGACCAGATCGCCACGCTCTTCCGGATGTACCTGCGCGATCACGCCCGGATCATCGGCGGTCTGATCGCCGAGCTCCAGAGCGCCCTGGTCGGCCTCGCCGAGACACACCCGGACGTCGCGATGCCCGGTCGTACGCATCTGCAGCACGCCCAGCCGGTGCTCTTCGCCCACCACGTCCTGGCCCATGTGCAGTCCCTCTCCCGGGACGCCGAGCGGCTGCGCCAGTGGGACGAGCGGACCGCCGTCTCCCCGTACGGCGCCGGCGCGCTCGCCGGTTCCTCCCTCGGGCTGGACCCGGAGGCGGTCGCCGCCGACCTCGGCTTCGAGCGCGGCTCCGTCGGCAACTCCATCGACGGCACGGCCTCCCGCGACTTCGTCGCCGAGTTCGCGTTCATCACCGCGATGATCGGCGTGAACCTCTCCCGGATCGCGGAGGAGGTCATCATCTGGAACACGAAGGAGTTCTCCTTCGTCACCCTGCACGACGCCTTCTCCACCGGCTCCTCGATCATGCCGCAGAAGAAGAACCCGGACATCGCCGAGCTGGCCCGCGGCAAGTCCGGCCGGCTGATCGGCAATCTGACGGGCCTCATGGCCACGCTGAAGGCCCTCCCGCTCGCGTACAACCGCGACCTCCAGGAGGACAAGGAGCCGGTCTTCGACTCCTGCGACCAGCTCGAAGTGCTGCTGCCCGCCTTCACCGGGATGATGGCGACGCTCACCGTCAACCGGGAGCGCATGGAGCAGCTGGCCCCGGCCGGCTTCTCGCTCGCCACCGACGTCGCCGAGTGGCTGGTCAAGCAGGGAGTGCCGTTCCGCGTCGCGCACGAGGTCGCGGGCGAGTGCGTCAAGGAGTGCGAGCGGCAGGGCATCGAGCTCGACGAACTGACCGACGAGCAGTTCGCGAAGATCTCCGAGCACCTCACCCCCGAGGTGCGCACGGTCCTCGACGTGCCCGGCGCCCTCGCCTCCCGCAGCGGCCGCGGCGGCACGGCCCCGTCCGCCGTCGCCGTCCAGCTCGCCGAGGTCAAGGCGGACCTCGCCGTCCAGGAGACGTGGGCGACCGCGAAGAACTGACGGCGGCGAGGACGGAACCGGGGCGGGGAGCGGCCGTACGCTCCCCGCCTTCCGGTTTCCCCGGGCTGGGTTACGTTGACGGGGGAGTGCACCCCATCGACGAGGAGCCCACGATGCCTTTCGCCCGGCTGGCCACAGCGACGACTCCGACCGCCCACATCGGGCTCGGCCTGGCGGCGGTCGGCAGGCCCGGCTACATCAACCTCCACCGCGACCGCGATCTGCCTGCCGACCGCAGCGTCGACGCGCTGCGCGGGCGCACCCATGAACTGCTGGACGCCGCCTACGCGCAGGGCGTCCGCTACTTCGACGCGGCCCGCTCCTACGGCCGTTCGGAGGAGTTCCTGGCCGACTGGCTGACGGCGCACCCGGAGGCGGACGACGTCGTCGTCGGCAGCAAGTGGGGCTACACCTACACCGCCGACTGGCGCGTGGAGGCCGAGGCGCACGAGGTCAAGGACCACAGCCTGGCCACCTATCTGCGCCAGCGCGCCGAGACCCGCGCACTGCTGGGGGACCGGCTCGACCTCTACCAGATCCACTCGGTCACCGCCGACAGCCCGGCCCTCACCGACAAGGAGCTGCACGCGCGGCTCGCCGGTCTCGCCGCGGAAGGGGTCAGCGTCGGGCTGTCCACCAGCGGGCCCGCCCAGGCCGACGCCATCCGGGCCGCCCTGGCCGTCACCGTCGACGGCGAGCCGCTCTTCCGTACCGTCCAGGCCACCTACAACGCCCTGGAGACCTCGGCCGGAGCCGCGCTCGCCGAGGCCCACGACGCCGGGCTCACCGTGATCGTCAAGGAAGCCATGGCCAACGGCCGGCTCGCCGGAACGGATGCCCCCGCCGTGGTCCGGGAGATCGCCGCAGAGGCCGGCCTGGGCAGCGACGCGATCGCGCTGGCGCTCGTCCTGCACCAGCCGTGGGCCGGAGTGGTGCTCTCCGGCGCGGTGACCGTCAACCAGCTCACCGGAAACCTGCACGCGGCCGTCGTCGTCCTCGACGAGGCGCGGCGCGCCTCGCTCGACGCGCTGGTGGAGGAGCCGGAGGCGTACTGGCGGCACCGCGCCGCCCTGCCGTGGAGCTGAACGGGCGCCCTCGCAGCCGGTGAGGAGAGCTCATCCCCCTGTCTCACTGGTGGGCCGGCGACCCGGCCCGCCTCCCCGGCCTCGATCCGACCGTCCTCAACGACTGACCGGGGGCGGCGGGTCCGGGGGCGGCAGCGGCCGGGGCGGGCGGCCGGGGGCGGGCGGCTCAGTGCCCGCCGCTCCGGCGGCTGTCGGCCCACGCTTCGAGCGTCTCGAAATCGCCCGGCAGCAGCCCGATCCACGGGTCGATCCACATCAGCAGCGCCTCGGCCGCCCCGTGCCCGACGGCCCAGTCCCGGTCCGGCTGGGAGATCTCGTCGTCGACCCAGGCGAACGGCCGGCCCGCCGCGTACTCCACGACGTACTGCGTCTTCCAGTAGGTGCCGCCCGGGGCGCTGCCGTGCATCGACGGCCAGTCGATGTACGGCAGCGGGGGCAGTCCGAGACGCGGCCCGATCCACTCATTGGCCTCGTCCTTCCAGGTCGTCGCCCAGACGAGCTCGTAGCGCCCGGCCAGGCCGCGCAGCGCCTTGCCGTGCTGCGGGTTGAGCAGGACGGGCAGCGCAGGCCCGTAGTCCCAGCCCGTCGGCCGCATCAGATGCCTCGCATAGCCGTCCGGAACCGGGCGGCGCGCCAGTGCCGCGTACGGATTGAGCGGGCCGTCGATGTCGATCAGCAGCAGCGGCTTCATGCCGACATGGTCCCCTCTCCCCTCCGTGCAGGGCGACGGGTCTACGGTGAGACATTCATGTCTCATATGGCTTATGGTTGTCTCATGAGTCTCGACCGTGAGCAGGTGCTGCGCAGCGCAGCCGCCCTGCTGACCCGCAGATCGACCGCCACCATGGACGAGGTCGCCAGAGCCGCAGGTATCGGACGCGCCACTCTGCACCGGCACTTCGCCGGACGGGACGCCCTGGTCAGGGCATTGGAGAACCTCGGAATCCAGGAGTTCGGAGCGGCTCTGGACGCCGCCGTGCTCGACGAGGGGACCTCCGAGGAGGCGCTGCGCCGACTGGTCGCCGCCATCGAGCCGAGCGCCGGACTCCTCTCCTTCCTCGTCACGGAGAATCAGCTCTTCGAGGGCGACGAGATGAACGAGGGCTGGAACAGGCTCGACGCCCGGGTCTCCGCCTTCTTCAGGCGCGGCCAGGAGCGCGGCGAGTTCCGTATCGACCTCACCCCCGCATGGCTGACCGAGGCCCTCTACGGGCTCATCTCCAGCGGGGCCTGGGCCGTCCTGGAGGGCCGGGTCGCCGGGAAGGACTTCCAGTACATGATCGCCGAGTTGCTGCTCGGCGGCGCACGCCGGAGCGTAGAGCAATGAGCAGTCTCGAACAGCACGCCCCGACCGCCCAGGAGCCGCGTCGGCCGGGGCGGTGGATAGCCCTGGCCGTCCTCGTCCTCGCGGTGCTGCTCGTGGCCGTCGATGCCACGGTCCTCGGACTCGCCACCCCCTTCCTCACCGAGGACCTCAAGCCGTCCGGCACCCAGCTGCTCTGGATCGGCGACGTCTACTCCTTCGTCATCGCCGGGCTCCTGGTCTCCATGGGCAGCCTCGGTGACCGCATCGGCCGCAAGAAGCTGCTGCTGACCGGTGCCGTCGCCTTCGGCGCGGTCTCGGTGCTCAACGCGTACGCGAGCACCCCCGAGATGATGATCCTGGCGAGGGCGCTGCTCGGTGTCGCGGGCGCCACCCTGATGCCGTCCACGCTCGCCCTGATCCGCAACCTCTTCCACGATCCGCGCGAGCGCAGCCTCGCCATCGGCATCTGGGGAGCCATGGCCTCCGCGGGCGCGGCCGTCGGCCCCGTCGTCGGCGGGTTCCTGCTGGAACACTTCTGGTGGGGCTCGGTCTTCCTGATCAACCTGCCCGTCATGGCCGTCCTGGTGGTCGTCGGCGCCAAGATGATCCCCGAGTCGAAGAATCCGGCGCCGGGCCCCTGGGACCTGCTCAGCGTGGCGCTCTCCTTCATCGGCATGATCGGTGTCGTGTACGCCATCAAGGAGCTGGCCGCGCACGGCACGAGCTGGGGCGTCGCCGCCGCCGGCTTCGGCGGTCTGGCCGCGCTCTGCTGGTTCGTACGCCGCCAGCTCACGCTCCCCGCGCCCCTGCTGGACATGCGGCTCTTCCACCACCGGGGCTTCTCGGGCGCCGTCCTCGCGGATCTGCTGACCATCCTCGGCCTGTCCGGGCTGGTCTTCTTCCTCTCCCAGTTCCTGCAACTGGTCCAAGGACGCGGACCGCTGGAGGCGGGGCTCGCCGAACTGCCCGCGGCCGCCGGCGCGGTCACCGCGGGGCTGCTCGCCGGTGTGGTGGCCCGCCGCTACTCCGTACGGTCCGTGGTCTCCGGCGGCCTGGCGGCGATCGGCCTGGCGCTCGCCGCGGTCACCCTGATCCACAAGGAGACCGCCTACCCGCTGATCGGCGCGGTGCTGCTGGTCGTCGGCGTCGGCGCGGGCTTCGCCTTCACCGTCACTTCCGACGTGATCCTCTCCAGTGTCCCGAAGGAGCAGGCGGGCTCCGCGGGCGCGGTCTCCGAGACGGCGTACGAACTCGGCGCGGCCCTCGGCATCGCCCTGCTCGGCTCCATCGTCACCGGTGTCTACCAGGACTTCGTCACCCCGAAGGGCGTCCCGTCGGCCAACGCGGCAGCGGCCCACGAATCGCTGGGCGGCGCCGTCGAAGCGGCCCACGGCCTTCCGGCGCACCAGGCGGGCGCGCTGGTCTCCGCCGCCCAGGAGTCGTTCGTCGACGGGCTGCGGCTCGCCGCGGGAGTCGGCGCGGCGGTCCTGCTGGCGACGGCCCTCACCGCCTGGTTCCTGTTGCGCGGTCAGAAGCTGGAGGAGGGCATCGTCCACCAGTAGCCGCATGCCGTCCCGGCCCGCACGGGCCGGACGGCATGCGGAAGGGCCCGTCCGGAGACGGGCCCTTCCGCATGTCCTGCGCCGTGCGTCAGCTCACGCGGCCTTGGCCTTCGTGGCGTACATGTCGACGTATTCCTGACCGGACAGCCGCATCACTTCGGCCATCACGGAGTCGGTGACCGCCCGCAGCACATAGCGGTCGCGGTCCATGCCCTCGTAGCGGGAGAACTCCATCGGCTCGCCGAATCGGACCGTCACCTTGCCGGGACGGGGCAGACCGGTACCCCCGGGCTGCAGCTTGTCCGTGCCGATCATCGCGAACGGCACCACCGGCGCACCCGTCATCAGCGTCAGCCGGGCGATGCCCGTACGGCCCCGGTAGAGGCGGCCGTCGGGGGAGCGGGTGCCCTCCGGGTAGATGGCGAAGGCCTTGCCCTCGTCCAGTACCCGACGGCCCGTCATCAGCGCCGCGACACCGCCGCGGCCGCCGTCCCGGTCCACCGGGATCATGCCGCAGCCCGTGAAGAACCAGGCCATCGCCCGGCCCTTGAGCCCCTTGCCCGTCACGTACTCGTCCTTGCCGATGTAGTACACCGGCCGGTCGCAGCAGATCGGCATGATCATCGAGTCGATGAACGTCAGATGGTTGCCCGCGAGGATCACCGGACCGTCCCCGGGGATGTTCTCCACACCCTCCACCTGGGGGCGGAACATCAGGCGCAAGATCGGTCCGAGCACTGCCTTGATGAGTGCGTGTCGGGACAACGGTTCCTCCGGTGTAGTGGCCGGGCCGGCCGAGGCGCGGGATCGTGACGGTCCATGCAGGTGAGGACGATACTCGCGGGTACTCGCTTACCGCACATCGGGTTCACCGAGTGGATACGCAGTGTTGACGTGTGTTTCCGCCATGTTCGCCCAGGAGCTGCTCCTGAGACGGTACGACTGCCTACGCTCGGGCCGCGTCCGACAGGTGCGAGACATCACACGCGAGGAGCATTCATGACAGAGCGCGCACAGGCAGGTCCCGGCCGCAGGGCCCTGCTCGGGGCGGGGGCCGCCGTACTGGGTACGGCCGCCCTCGGTCTGGCCGGCGGCCCGGCCGACGCCGCCCAGAACGCCGCCGGACGGCCGGGCGGCCACGGCGGCGGCCACGGCTTCCGCCTCGATCTGCCGGTGCCGACCGTCATCGGACACCGCGGCACCAGCGGCTACCGGCCCGAGCACACCCTCGGCTCCTACCAGCTGGCCCTCGACATGGGCGCGCACATCGTCGAGCAGGACCTGGTGCCGACCAAGGACGGCCATCTCGTCTGCCGCCACGAGAACGACATCACCGCCACCACCGACGTCTCCGCCCACCCCGAGTTCGCGAGCCGGAAGACCACGAAGAAGGTGGACGGGGTCTCGCTCACCGGCTGGTTCACCGAGGACTTCACCCTTGCCGAGCTGAAGACACTGCGGGCCAAGGAGCGCATCCCCGGCACCCGCCAGAAGAACACGCTCTACGACGGCCGCTGGGAGATCCCCACCTTCGAGGAGGTGCTGCGCTGGGCCGACCGCGAGGGACGCAGGCGCGGCAAGCCGGTCTGGCTGTACGTCGAGACCAAGCACCCCACCTACTTCCGCGGCCTCGGCCTCGGCCTCGAAGAGCCCCTCGCCAAGCTGCTGCGCCGCTACAACCGTCACCGCAAGCAGTCGCCGCTCATCCTCCAGTCCTTCGAGCCCGGCAGCATCCAGCGCCTGGCCGGACTCGTCGCCACCCCGCGCGTCGTCCTGCTCTCCGGCGCGGGCGAGCGCCCCTGGGACTTCGTCACCTCCGGCGACCCGCGCACCGTCGCCGACCTGGTGAAGCCCGAGGGCCTGGAGTGGATGGCCTCCTTCGCCCAGGGCATCGGGCCCACCCTGGACCTGATCATTCCCAAGGACGCCTCGGGGCGGCTCACCGCGCCGACCACCCTCGTGAAGGACGCGCACGCGCGGGGCCTGGTCCTGCACCCCTACACCATGCGCAACGAGAACACCTTCCTGCCCGCCGACTTCCGGCGCGGCACCGACCCCAACGCCTACGGCGACGCGTTCGGCGCGTTCCGGACGTACTTCGCGACGGGGATCGACGGGATCTTCTCTGACAACCCGGACACGGCTCTTCTCGCCGCGGCGGACTTCGCCGCGAAGTGAGACCGGCGTCAGCACCCGGCCGGGGCGTGCCCCGGTCGGGTGGTGCGCACCGGGTACGGCAACCGGCCGCCGGTGCGGACGCGTTTGCCGGAGCATGACGCTTCCCGATCCCGCCCCCGCCGGGCCCGAGGCCGCCCCCGCGGCCGTCGTCCGAACGCTCCGACCGCTGGTGAGCGCGGAGGCCACGGCCGAGGCGGCCGCCTCGGCGACGGGCCCCGCGGTCGAACCGGCCGACCTCGAACAGGCGGTCTGGCTGCGGCTGCTGGAGCGGCTCGCGGTGGGCGGGCCGCCGGCGGACACGGCGCGCTGGGTGCGGGACGCCGTACGGGCCGAGGCCCGCCGGGCCCGCCGTACCGCCCGGCACGAACGCCCCTACCGCGACGAGACGTTCGCGGATCCGGCCGGCTGCCCCGAGCGGATCGCCGTGGGTGCCGACGAACGCCGGGCGCTGCACGCCGCGGTGGGCCGGCTGCCCGGCCGCTGCGCCCGGCTGCTGGCGGCGATGCTCGCGCCCGGAGATCCCACCTACCGGGAAATCGCAGGGAAGTTGGGTATGTCACAGGGGAGTTTGGGTCCGGTCCGTTCCCGATGCCTTGGATGTCTGCGCAGAATGCTCGCGGCGGAGGTTGTCGCTCCTGAACCGCGGGGAAAGGAGCGTTAGACAACCGGTGGATCAGGTGGGCGGAGGCATGCGCACATGGGCATGAGTGTGATCATCTCGGCGGCGACGGCACAGGACGCCGAACAGATCTTGAAACTTCAGTACCTCTGCTTCCAGAGCGAGGCGGAGCTGTACGGGAACTACCGGATCGACCCGCTCGTCCAGACGCTCGATTCGGTGCGCGCCGAGATCGCCACGCAGCTGGTGTTCGTGGCGCGGCTGGGCGACGAAGTCGTCGGTTCGGTCCGCGGATCCACCGATCAGGACGGCACCGGGCAGATCGGGCGGCTCTGCGTCCACCCGCGGCTCCAGGGACACGGCCTCGGCGCCCGGCTGCTGCGGGCCGCGGAGTCGGGGCTCGCCGACGAGCGGTCGGCCACCCGCTTCCAGCTGCACACCGGGCACCGCAGCGAGAGCAATCTGCGCCTCTACCAGCGGGCCGGCTACGCCCCCGTGGGCAACGCGACCGGTCAGGACGGCGTCCGGATGATCCTGCTGGAGAAGGACGCGACCTCACCCGCCTACGTAGCGAGCGCGTAGCACCGGCAGCGCGCCGCACGGGTTGCGCTCGTCCGCCCGTGCCGCGTCCGGCGCGCCCGTCCTACGCGTTCTTCGCGCGGCGCAGCCACATCATCCCGGTGATCGGCAGGATCACCGGGATGAACAGATAGCCCATGCCGAAGTCGGACCAGACGGTGGCGTCGGCGAACGCCGAGGGTTCCACCATCGTCCACGTCCCCACCACCAGCACACCCAGGAGCTCGGCGGCGCAGCACACCAGCGCCGACCTGCGCGCCCTCTCACCACCGCGCACCAGCGAGTACGTGATGAATCCGTACACGACGGCGGCGACGGCCGACAGCACGTAGGCGAGCGGTGCCCGGTCGAAGTCCAGGATCATCTGGACGATCGAGCGGGAGGCCGCCGCGACGGTGAACACCCCGTAGAACCAGACCAGCACCCGGCCGGGACCGGTGCCGAGGTCGAAGGGCTGCTTCTGGCCGGCGGGGGCGGCGGCGGAGGTGCGATCGGTGTCGGTCACGGTCAGTTTCCCCAGATGTCGTAGAGCCGTACTTCGAGGACGGCCAGCACGACCGCGCCCGCCGCCACCGTCACCGAACCCCACCGGGTCCGCTCGGTGAGCGACAGGAAGCCGGCCGCGGGCACGGCGAGGAAGGACCCGATCAGATACGCGATGAAGATCGTCATGCCCTGCTCGGGCCGTTCGCCCCGGGACAGCTGCACGATGCCCACCACCAGCTGGGCCAGCGCCAGCAGCGAGACCACGGCCATCCCGATGAAGTGCCAGTCCTTGGTGGGCTGGTCCCGGTACGCGGCCAGTCCGCACCAGGCGGTGAGGGCGAGCGCGGTCACGGCGACCGCGACCGTCAGGGCGTCAAGCATGAGGTGAGGGTATTACGGACCGGACGGCCCCCTGCGTGCGCCCCCGCACCCGGAGGGCGGACCGGCGCCGGCGGCCGGAGGCCGGGGACGGCCCCCGGCGGTGCCGTGGTCCCTTCCGGTACCGGTGGGCCCCGGCCGCGGTCGGGACCGTGGCCTTGACCACAACGCACGAGGACCCCGGACCCGCCGCAGGATGCGTCATCGACGGCCGATCAGCCACATCGGTGCAGGTCACAGCCCCGAAAGCGGGAATCGCGACAACCTGCCCGGCCGGTCGGCACCACCATCCACGGCTGTCCGCTATACGGACACGCCGGCCGGGCGGAACGTTACGTCTGTTTTACTTGCCGCATGACCACGACGAGCGACCGCACCCTTGCGACCGAGGCGATCACGACGCCCGGTGCTCGTTGTATGTGTCGAATGCGCACCTTCTGAGGGCCCCCGCCCGATCCTCGCGCCCCGAAGCGAGACCGAGCCCGAGCCGTCCGCACCCAGCGGAACGAGCCCGCCCGAGCACCGCTGCCCCGGCTACCCGCCGCGTCCGGCCGTGCCGAGCCCCCGCCCGGGACGTCCGATCGAAACGTCCGGACAGCCCCATCAGACGAATGCCCCGTGCCCGGCGGACACCGCGCCGCGCACTCGACAGTGACGGAAACCCTGTGATCACCACTACGGGCCTCACCAAGGTCTACCAGTCGCGCGGCCGTGAGGTCACCGCCCTGGACGGCGTCGACCTGCACGTCCGCGAGGGCGAGGTGTACGGCGTCATCGGACAGAGCGGCGCCGGAAAATCCTCCCTCATCCGCTGCGTCAACCTCCTGGAACGCCCCACCTCCGGCACGGTCACCGTGGCCGGCCAGGACCTCACCGCCCTCGCCGGCCGGGGCCGCCGGGCCGGCCGGGAACTGCGCGAGGCACGCAGCCGCATCGGCATGGTCTTCCAGCACTTCAACCTGCTGGCCTCCCGTACCGTCCAGAACAACGTCGAACTCCCGCTGGAGATCCTCGGCGTCCCGGGCAGGGACCGCTCCCGCAAGGCCCTCGAACTCCTCGACCTGGTCGGCCTCGCCGACAAGGCCAAGGCCTACCCCGGCCAGCTCTCCGGCGGCCAGAAGCAGCGCGTCGGCATCGCCCGCGCACTGGCCGGCGACCCCAAGGTGCTGCTCTCCGACGAGGCGACCTCCGCCCTCGACCCCGAGACCACCCGCTCCGTCCTCCAGCTGCTGCGCGACCTCAACCAGCAGCTCGGCCTGACCGTCCTGCTCATCACGCACGAGATGGACGTCGTCAAGACGATCTGCGACTCCGCCGCGCTGATGCAGAAGGGGCGCATCGTCGAGTCCGGAACCGTCGGCGAACTCCTCGCCACCCCCGGCTCCGAACTGGCCCACAAGCTGTTCCCCGTCGGCGGTACGGCCTCCGGCCCCGACCGCACGGTCGTCGACGTCACCTTCCACGGCGAGGCCGCCACCCAGCCGGTGATCTCGCAGCTCTCCCGTACGTACAACATCGACATCTCGATCCTGGGCGCCGCGATGGACACCGTCGGCGGCAAGCAGATCGGCCGGATGCGCATCGAGCTGCCCGGCCGCTTCGAGGAGAACGTCGTTCCGATCGGCTTCCTGCGCGAGCAGGGACTCCAGGCCGAGGTCGTGGAGCACGACTCCGCCGCCGTCCCCGTACCGACCCCCGCCCCGCTCACCGAGGAGGTGGCGAAGTGACCTGGTCCGAAATGCAGCCGCTGCTCACCCAGGGAACCGTCGACACCCTGTACATGGTGCTCTGGTCCGCACTCGTCACCGTTCTCGTAGGACTGCCGCTCGGTGTCCTGCTGGTCCTCACCGACAAGGGCGGACTGCTCCGGAACGCCCCGGTCAACAAGATCATCGGCGTGATCGTGAACATCGGCCGTTCGCTGCCCTTCATCATCCTGCTGATCGCCCTGATCCCCTTCACCACCTGGGTCGTCGGCACCTTCATCGGCCCGACCGCGATGATCGTGCCGCTCGCCGTCGGCGCCATCCCGTTCTTCGCGCGGCTCGTCGAGACCGCCGTCCGCGAGGTCGACCACGGGCTCGTCGAGGCCGTCCAGTCGATGGGCGGATCCATCCCGACGATCGTCCGCAAGGTGCTGCTCCCGCAGGCGCTGCCCTCGCTCGTCTCCGCCACCACCACCACCGTCATCGTGCTCATCGGCTACTCGGCGATGGCCGGCGCGGTCGGCGGCGAAGGGCTCGGCTCCAAGGCCGTCACCTACGGATTCCAGCGCTTCGACAACCAGTTCATGCTCATCACCGTCGCGCTGCTGATCGTCATCGTGACCGTGATCCAGCTGATCGGCGACGGAGCCGTACGCCTGCTGGCCCGCCGGGGCCGCACCACCACCTGAGACTTCCTTTCCACCCAAGCCCGAACTCCTTGTCCGGGCGCACCACCCTCACCACCGAAAGAGGCACTTTTCGTGCGCAAGAACATCAAGATCACCGCTGCTGCCGCCGCGACCGCCGCCCTGGCCTTCGGCCTCACCGCCTGCGGTACGGACTCCGACCCGGCCTCCAAGAGCGCGACCGGCGCCAAGGCCGACACCTCCAAGGCGCTCGTCGTCGCCGCGTCCCCGACGCCGCACGCCGACATTCTGAACTTCGTCAAGAAGAACCTGGCGGCGAAGGCGGGCCTCAAGCTGGAGGTCAAGGAGTTCACGGACTACGTCCTGCCGAACACCGCCACCGAGACCGGCCAGGTCGACGCCAACTTCTTCCAGCACCAGCCGTACCTCGACGACTTCAACAAGAAGAACAACACCCACCTCGTCTCCGTCGGCACCGTCCACCTGGAGCCCCTCGGCCTCTACTCCAAGAAGGTCAAGGCCATCGGTGACATCAAGTCCGGCCAGACCATCGCGGTGCCCAACGACACCACCAACGAGGGCCGCGCCCTCCAGCTGCTTGCCGAGAAGGGCCTGATCACCCTCAAGGCCGGCGTCGGCACCGACGCCAAGCTGAGCGACATCACCGACAAGAAGGGCCTGGAGTTCAAGGAGCTGGAGGCCGCGACCGTGCCCCGCGCCCTGAACGACGTGGACGCCGCCGTCATCAACGGCAACTACGCCATCGAGGCCAAGCTCAAGCCCTCCGAGGACGCCCTCGCGCTGGAGAAGGCCGACGGCAACCCGTACGCCAACATCGTCGTCGTGAAGAAGGGCAACGAGAAGGACGCCCGCGTCGAGAAGCTCGTGAAGCTCCTGCACTCCGACGAGGTCAAGAAGTTCATCGAGGACACCTACCAGGGCTCGGTCGTCCCGGCCTTCGGCAGCGCGGCCAAGTCCTGACACGCGCACGGCATTTGCCCGACGGGCCCCGCGCACCCCACCACCACGGGGGCGCGGGGCTCCGTCGTGCGGACCCGCCCATGCACAACGCCGGGCCGATGCTGCATGCTGTGCCTTTACACGGTCTTCGGCATGGAGCTGCGCATGACTTCCACCTTTCCGGACATCTCCATCAGCACGGACCGGTTGGTGCTGCGCCCGTTCGACATGGCGGACGTCCCCGCGTACATCGAGATGATGAACGACGAACTCGTCACCGCCTGGACCGATGACCCGCACCCCTACACCCGCGTCGACGCCGAGCGCTGGGTCCGCAGGATCGCCCCCGCGCAGCGCACCACCGGGGACGGCATCGTCTTCGCCGTCACCGAATTCCTCACCCAGCGGCTCGTCGGCTCGGTCCGCCTGCGCAACACCGACTGGCGCACCCTCGCCACCGAGGCCGCCTACATCACCGCCCCCTGGGCGCGCGGCGAGGGGTACGCCACCGAGTCCGTACTCGCGCTGGCCCAGTGGCTCTTCCGCGACCAGGGCTTCGAGCGCATCGAACTGCGCACCGCCGCCGACAACACCGCCTCGCAGCAGGTCGCCCAGAAGCTCGGTTGCATCAGCGAGGGAGTCCTGCGCAACGCCCGCATAGCGCGCACCCAGAGGGAGGACGGAAGCTGGACCGACATCAGGACCGACCTGATCGTCTGGGGCCTGCTCCCCGAGGACCTCGAAGGGGTCGCCGAGCAACTCGCGGACGCGGGCGGCTACGGCTCCTACAACGACTGGAACTGACCCCCCCCGCAGAGGCCCCGGCGCCCCGCCGGCGCGGACCCGGGTACTCTCACCCTGCCCGCCCTCACGGGCAGCCCCACCTGCGACAACTCCAGGAGACTGACGACAGATGGCCGATCGGGTCACCGTGATCGGCTGGGACGGCTCGCCACTGACCGGAGCGGCCACGGCCGCCCTCTCGGCCGCCACGCTCGTCGCCGGAGCCGCCCACCACCTCGCACTCCCCGAAGTCCCGGCGCACGCCGAACGGATCCGCCTGGGCTCCATCGACCTGGCCGCCCGCCGGATCGCAGGACACCGCGGCAGCGCCGTGGTCCTCGCCGACGGAGATCCCGGCTTCTTCGGAGTCGTACGCAGCCTCCGCGCACCCGAGCACGGCCTCGAAGTCGAAGTGGTCCCCGCCGTGTCCTCCGTCGCCACCGCGTTCGCCCGCGCCGGAATGCCGTGGGAGGACGCCCAGATCGTCGTCGCCCACCCCCGCACCCTGCGCCGCGCCGTCAACGTCTGCCGCGCCCACCACAAGGTCGCCGTCCTCACGTCGCCGGGCGCGGGCCCCGCCGAACTCGCCCTGCTCCTCGAAGGCGTCCACCGCACCTTCGTCATCTGCGAGGAACTCGGCACCACGCGCGAACAGGTCAGCGTCGTCACCTCCGAGAAGGCCGCCGACCACGTCTGGCGCGACCCCAACGTCGTGATCGTCATCGGCGGCGGCCACGAACCGCAGGCCACCGGCGCCTGGATCGCCGGCCGCCACCCCCATGGCGTACGCGGCTGGGCACTCCCCCCGGCGGCCTACCCGGGCGGGCCCACCGACGCCGGGGACGAGAGCGGCGAGGGCGGGTCCCCGGGGCTGCGCGCCGCCCAACTGGCCCGCCTGGGCCCCCGTACCGGCGACCTCCTGTGGGACATCGGCTCCGGCAGCGGAGCCCTGGCCGTGGAGGCCGCCCGCTTCGGGGCGGCGGTCCTGGCGGTCGACAGCGACCCGGCGGCCTGCGCCCGCACCGCGGCGGCGGCCCGCTCCTTCGGAGTCCAGCTCCAGGTCGTCGAGGGCCGGGCACCGCATGTGCTGGAGCGGCTGCCGGAGCCCGACATCGTACGGATCGGGGGCGGCGGAGTCCCCGTCGCCACCGCCGTCACCGAACGCCGTCCGGAACGCATCGTGACCCATGCCTCCACGCGCGACGAGGCCGAGGCGCTCGGCGCGGCACTCGCCGGGAACGGGTACGCCGTCCGCTGTTCGCTCCTCCAGTCCGTCGAACTCGACACGGCCGTGTGGTCGGAGCGCGAACGCTCGGTCGTGTTCCTGCTCTCCGCGCTGCGTTCGGACCTCGCCCCCTGACCCTCCCGGCGTGCGGCGCGAGGTAGGCTGGCCGATCGTTGCACCGCGGCTGGACGTTCGTCGCTTCGTTCGTCAATGTCCGGAAAAGGGGACCGTTTTGGCCCTCGTTGTGGTACGGCAGAGCCGGGGGACGCGCAACGTGGCGCAGTCCACAGCGGGCCGTGGCGAAATGAGCTGCCGCGGCGGCGAACGGCCGCGAGAATGCACTATGTCCGCGACCGTTTCGTGCCGCGCGGCGCGCCCGCTCGTTCTTGTTGACGAGCGCCGGCGTGGCGTGTTCGGGCGTCCCGGGCGAAGGGCCGAAGGAGCACTGACGATGGGCGAGGGGTACGCATGACTGACACCGGCCAGATCCCGGGTGAGGGACTGCCGGAGAACGCAGGCATGGTGGAGCAGCCGGGCGTCGCCGCCCCGGATGCCTACACCTTCCTCGCTCCCTCCGCGCATGTGCCCGAGGACGACGACGTCCTGCTGATGCCGAGCCCCCAGGGCGCCTGGAGCGACCCGCAGACGGTACCGGCCCCCGGCCAGTACCCCGAGGGTGTCGCCGCACAGGCGGTACTGCCCGAGCAGGGCGCCCACCAGGGCCGCGCCGCGGTACAGGCGGCCCACCCCCAGTCCGCCTTCGAGGCCCCCGGGCAGCCCCAGGGGCCCGTGCAGGTACAGGTGCAGGAACCCGTCCAGGTGCAGGTGCAGGAGTCCGTCCAGGTCGCGGACGTGTACGCGGCGCAGCAGCCGGCGGCCGGAGCGCTGCCCGAGAGCGGCCAGGGGACGCACGAGTCCGGTGGCCGCGACTCCGGTTCGGTCGACCTGAGGGGCGTACGCATCCCCTCGCCCACCCCGGCCCCCGCTCCGGCGCCCCAGCCGCAGCCACAGACTCCGGTGCGCCGACCGCTGCATCGCGGTCCGGTCGTGGCCGACGGCGGGCCGTCGTACGGCGGATCGCCGACCGGCGGAGTGGTCCGTTCGCTGGCCGACCGGGGACCCGCGGACGCACCCCAGGCGCAGGTCCAGACCCAGGCGCCCGCACGCCACGCCGGACCGCCCACCGTCGGGCCCGAGTACTTCGAGGCGCCGGGCGACGAGGCGGCCGTACTGCCGGGCCCGCAGCTCGGTGAGATCCTGCCGCAGGGCGGCAGCCCGTGGGCGGCCCAGGCACCCGAGCCGGTCGTCGCCCCGGTGGCGGCAGAAACGGTCGTTCCGGAGCCGGTCGCCGAGCCGGTCGCCGAGCCGGCGCCCGCGGCGCAGCCCGTGCAGGTCGCGCCGGTGGCGTCCGGGGAGGCCATAAGCGCTCCGGCGGCCGACGCGGTGCCGACCGCTGCCGGGACCCCGGCCGAGGTTTCTTCCGAGGTTCCGGCCGAGGTTCCTTCCGAAGTTTCCTCCGGGGCAGGCGTCGAGGGCATGGCCGAGCCCGAGTCCGAGTCCCGGCCCGAGGCCGAGACAGTGATCGAGGCAGCGGCCGAGGCCGGCGCCGGGGCTCCCGCCGTGGAGACCGCCGCCGTGCCGGAGGAGGCCGCGTCGGCGGAGGTCCAGGAACCCGTTCCCGCGGGTGGATCCGTGCCTGTGGAGGCCTCGGCGCCGACCACACCGAACCTGGCACCGACGCCCGTCGTGGAGCAGGCCGCGGAGGCCGAGCCCGAGCCCGAGCCCGAGCCCGAACCCGAGCGTGTGGCGATCGCCATGGAGCCGGTCCAGCCCGCTCAGCCCCGGACCGCCGAGGCCGCGGCGCCGGTCGAGACCGTCGCGCCCGCCGAGCCCCCGGAGCCCACCGAGCCGGTCACCGCGCCGGCCCCGGCCCCCGCCCCCGAGGCCGAGGTGCTGACCGTGCCCGAGCCCGAGCGGGGACCAGAGGTCGTCGAGACCCCGGCCAGCACGGCCCCCGCGGACGGCGCGGCCCCCGCGGACGGCGCGGAAGCCTCGGTGACCGCGCGGGTGGAGTCCCCGCGGTCCGAGAGCCTGCCCCGGCCCGACGCCGAGGAGGCTCAGGCCCCCGAGGCCCCCGAGCCCCGGGCGGCGCAGCCCGAGGAGACCGGGGCCCCCGACACCCCGCCCGCTCCCGGCTACGACGACGTCGAGCGCGAGGCGGTGCTCCGGGTCATGCGCGAGCGCCGCGACATCCGCAACGGCTTCCGCAGCGACCCGATTCCGCACGAGGTCCTGCTCCGCGTCCTCGAAGCCGCGCACACGGCGCCCAGCGTCGGCCACTCGCAGCCCTGGGACTTCGTCGTCATCCGCTCGGCGGAGACCCGCCGTTCCATGCACGAACTGGCACAGCGGCAACGCGATGCCTACGCCAAGTCGCTTCCCAAGGGCCGGGCCAAGCAGTTCAAGGAACTGAAGATCGAGGCGATCCTCGACACCCCGGTCAACATCGTCGTCACCGCCGACCCCACCCGCGGCGGCCGCCACACCCTCGGCCGGCACACCCAGCCGCAGATGGCCCCGTACTCCTCGGCACTCGCCGTCGAGAACCTCTGGCTCGCCGCCCGCGCCGAGGGGCTCGGCGTCGGCTGGGTCAGCTTCTTCGACGAGCGCGAGATGGTCCGCGCCCTGGGCCTGCCCGAGCACCTCGAAGTCGTCGCGTACCTCTGTGTCGGTTACGTCGACGAGTTCCCCGAGGAGCCCGAGCTGATGCAGGCGGGCTGGTCCAAGCGCCGCCCGCTGTCGTGGGTCGTTCATGAGGAGACGTACGGCCGCCGCGCCCTGCCCGGCGAGGAACCGCACGACCTGCTCCAGGAGACCATCTCCAACATCCGCCCGCTGGACGCCAAGGCGCTCGGCGAGGCGTGGGAGCGGCAGAAGCGGATGACGAAGCCCGCCGGTGCGCTCGGCATGCTGGAGATCATCTCCGCGCAGTTGTCGGGGCTCTCCCGGATGTGCCCGCCGCCGATCCCGGAGCCCGCGGCCGTCGCGATCTTCGCGGGTGACCACGGGGTGCACGCCCAGGGCGTCACCGCCTGGCCGCAGGAGGTCACCGGCCAGATGGTCGCCAACTTCCTCGGCGGCGGCGCGGTCTGCAACGCGTTCGCGGCCCAGGTCGGCGCCGAGGTCTGCGTGGTCGACGTCGGTGTGGCCATGGAACTGCCCGCGACGCCGGGGCTCCTTCCCCGCAAGGTGCGCGCCGGAACGGCCGACTTCACGACCGGCCCCGCGCTCACCCGCGACGAGGTCCTCGCGGCCGTCGAGGTCGGTATCGAGACCGCCCGCGATCTGGTCGCGGCGGGCAACAAGGGGCTGCTCACCGGTGAGATGGGCATCGCCAACACCACCGCGTCGGCCGCTCTGATCTGCGTGTACACGGGCATGGACCCGGCGGAGGTGACCGGTCGCGGTACCGGCATCAACGACGAGATGCACGCCCGCAAGGTCGACGTGGTCCGCCGGGCACTCGAACTCCACCAGCCCGACCCGGCCGACCCGATCGGTGTCCTGGCGGCGGTCGGCGGCCTCGAACACGCGGCGATGGCCGGCTTCCTGCTGGGCGGTGCCTCGCTCCGTACACCGGTCATTCTCGACGGCGTGAGCGCGGGCGCCGCGGCCCTGGTCGCCCGCGCGATCGCCCCCGAGGCCCTGGCCGCCTGCATCGCGGGCCACCGCAGCGCCGAGCCCGGTCACGTCGCCGCGCTCAACAAGCTGGGCCTGCGCCCGCTGGTCGACCTCGACCTCCGCCTCGGCGAGGGCACGGGTGCGCTGCTGGCGCTGCCGATCGTGCAGAGCGCGGCGCGGGCGATGCACGAGGTGGCCACGTTCGACTCCGCGGGCGTCACGGAGAAGTAGAGGGGCCGAGAGCAAGCCCCGTCGGCGTTCGGGGCGCGGGGCCGGGGCGGAGTCCCGGGGAGGGGCGGGTGGGGGAGCAAGCCCGCCCCGCCCTTCCCTCGCACCCCGCCACCCCCGCGCCCCACCCCGTATCGTGGACCCCGCCCACAAGTCCGCACGTCACAGCCGCTCCACCGCCGCAGCGGCCGCCGCACTCCGTCCCCTGCACGAGGAGCCCGCACCGCCATGGCCGAGCACGCAGATCACGCCGATCACCCTGCGTACCCCGTCGGACTGCGTCTCGGCGGCCGCCGCGTCGTCGTGGTCGGCGGCGGCCAGGTCGCCCAGCGCCGCCTTCCCGCCCTCATCGCGGCGGGCGCCGACATCCTCCTCGTATCGCCGGCCGCGACCCCGTCCGTCGAGGCGATGGCCGACGCCGGCGAGATCCGCTGGGAGCGCCGCGCGTACGCCGACGGCGACCTGGCCGACGCCTGGTACGCGCTCGTCGCGTCCGACGACACCGCGGCGAACGACGCCGCCTCCGCCGAGGCCGAGCGCTCCCGCACCTGGTGCGTCCGCAGCGACGACGCCGACGCCGCCACGGCCTGGACCCCGGCCACCGGCCGCAGCGAAGGCGTGACCGTCGCCGTCCTCACCACCGATACCCACGGCCGCGACCCGCGCCACTCCGCCGCCGTCCGCGACGCCATCGTCGAGGGACTGCGCGAGGGCACGCTCGCCGCGCCCCACCACCGCACGCGGACCCCCGGCGTCGCCCTGGTCGGCGGCGGTCCCGGGGACCCCGACCTGATCACGGTGCGCGGCCGCCGCCTCCTCGCCGAGGCCGACGTCGTCATCGCCGACCGCCTCGGCCCGCGCGACCTGCTCGACGAACTCCCGCCGCACGTCGAGGTGATCGACGCGGCGAAGATCCCGTACGGCCGCTCCATGGCCCAGGAGGCGATCAACCAGGCGCTCATCGAGCACGCCAAGGCGGGCAAGGCCGTCGTGCGGCTCAAGGGCGGCGACCCGTTCGTCTTCGGCCGGGGCATGGAGGAGGCCCGCGCGCTCGCCGCCGAAGGCATCGCCTGCACCGTCGTCCCCGGCATCTCCAGCTCGATCTCCGTGCCCGGCGCGGCCGGAATCCCCGTCACCCACCGCGGTGTGGCCCACGAGTTCACCGTCGTCAGCGGCCACGTCGCCCCCGACGACGCACGCTCGCTGGTCGACTGGCAGGCTCTCGCCAAGCTGCGCGGCACCCTCGTGCTCCTGATGGCCGTCGACAAGATCGGCGCCATCGCCCGCACCCTCATCGCCCACGGCAAGGCCCCCGAGACCCCGGTCGCCCTGGTCCAGGAGGGAACCACGGCGGCTCAGCGCCGGGTCGACGCGACGCTCGCGACTGTCGCCGAAAGGGCCGTCGCCGAAGACGTACGCCCTCCGGCCGTCATCGTCATCGGCGACGTCGTCGCCGTCGGCACGGGCGCCGCACCGCTGCCCGCCGCATAGCCGGCCCGAGCACCGCCCGTACCCCCGCCAAGTAACCAGCGGTAACAGATCTTCTCCCAAGCCGTTGGCACCACACACCGGACAAGGCAGTATCAAACCCGTGGCTGACCTCATCACCGTCGACGACCCCGACGACCCCCGCCTGCGCGACTACACCGGACTGACCGATGTCGAACTGCGGCGCAGGCGAGAGCCCGCCGAGGGACTCTTCATCGCCGAGGGTGAAAAGGTGATCAGACGTGCCAGGCACGCCGGGTACGAGATGCGCTCGATGCTGCTCTCGGCGAAGTGGGTCGATCTGATGCGCGATGTCATCGACGAGGTCCCCGCCCCGGTGTACGCGGTCAGCCCCGAGCTCGCCGAGCGGGTCACCGGATACCACGTCCACCGCGGCGCTCTCGCCTCGATGCAGCGCAAACCGCTGCCGACAGCCGACGAACTGCTGGCGACGACCCGCCGGGTGGTCGTCATGGAGGCCGTCAACGACCACACCAACATCGGAGCGATCTTCCGCAGCGCCGCCGCCCTGGGCATGGACGCGGTGCTGCTCTCGCCGGACTGCGCCGATCCGCTCTACCGGCGCTCGGTCAAGGTCTCGATGGGCGCGGTCTTCTCCGTCCCCTACGCCCGCCTCGACACCTGGCCCAAGGCCCTGGAGACCGTACGGGAAGCGGGCTTCGAACTCCTCGCGCTGACCCCGGACGAGAAGGCCAGCAGCATCGACGAGGCGGCACCGCACCGGATGGACAAGGTGGCGCTGATGCTCGGCGCCGAGGGCGACGGACTCTCCACCCAGGCCCTGGTCGCCGCCGACGAATGGGTGCGCATCCCCATGGCGCACGGCGTCGATTCGCTGAACGTGGGAGCCGCCGCCGCGGTCGCGTTCTACGCCGTGGCCTCGGGCCGCCCGCAGAGCTGACCGGCTACCGGAGCCCCTGAACCGGGGCCGGCACCTCGCCCCGGCTCTGCGCCTGCTCCTGGCTCTGCGGCTGGACCTGGGGCCGGTCGGTGCCCAGCCCGCGGGCCGGCCCCTGACAGCCCTGCGCCGCCGCGATGCCCAGTGCCACCAGCAGCGTCACCACGACGAAGACGACGAGCCGTTGGCGCAGCAGCCTCGGGTTGGCGGGACGCCGCCCCGTCGAGGTCTTGCGGACCCCGGAGCGCGTGCCCGGCCGGCCGTTCGTCCCGTTCGTGCCCTGCGGGCGCTTGCCGGACCGTGTCGTGTTGCGCGGCGGCTGATGCGGCTGCGGGCGCGAACCACCGGTACGCGGCGACCCGGCCCGCGACGACGTGGCCTGCCGACCGCTCTGCGGTTGCTTCTGCTTCTGCCGGCGGGGCGGCGGAGGCGCCGTACGCCGGGTCTGCTGCTCGGTGTACGGGCCGTCGATACGGCCGGTCGGCCGGTCCAGCTCCTGCGTCGAACGCTGGACGGGCGGACGGCTCTCGTGCAGTCCCTGCGCCTCCCGTGCCGCGATCTCCTTGAGCCGCATGGAGAGTTGAAGCGTGCTCGGCCGTTCCTCGGGGTCCTTCGCCAGACAGGCGCTCACGAGCGGCGCCAGTGCGTCGTGCACGTCGTACAGCTGCGGTTCCTCGTGCACCACCCGGTACAGCATCACCTCGGAACTGCCGTGTCCGAAAGGCGAGTCGGCCATCGCGGCGTACGCCAGCGTGGCGCCGAGCGAGAACACGTCCGTCGCGGGCGTCACCGCCGCACCGCGCACCTGCTCGGGAGCCAGGAATCCCGGCGAACCCACCGCCGTACCGACATGGGTGAGGGTGGACGCCCCGGTCGCCCAGGCGATCCCGAAGTCGATGATCCGGGGGCCCTTGGGGGAGAGGAGGATGTTCGACGGCTTCAGGTCGCGGTGGACGACACCGGCCTCGTGCACCGCCACCAGCCCCTCGGAGAGCGCGGCCCCGATCGAGGCCACCTCGGCCGCCGACAGCGGGCCCTCCTCGGCCACCTTGTCGTGCAGCGAGGGACCGGGGACGTACTGCGTGGCGAACCAGGGGCGGTCCGCCTCCAGATCGGCGGCCACCAGGCGCGCCGTGCAGCCGCCGCGGATCCGGCGGGCGGCGGACACCTCGCGCGCGAACCGCGAGCGGAACTCCTGGTCCTCGGCCAGATCCGGCCGGATCACCTTCAGCGCCACCCGCTGGCCGCGCCGGTCCGAACCGAGGTAGACGACACCCATGCCGCCCGCTCCGAGCCGCCGGTGCAGCCTGAACGAGCCGACGACACGCGGGTCCTCGCGCCGGAGCCGCATCATCGCCATGTCTGCCCATCCCCGCTGCCTGGTACGCCTGACGAGGCACAGCTTACGTACCCGGCGCCCGGGGCGCTCAGAGGCCGCGCCCTCGCCCGCGGATCGATTGTCGGTGCGTGGCACGGCCCATGACGGGGAGTGGGGCGGGAGCCGGCCGGGCCCCGAACGGCGTCCGGTTCTCAATGCGGTTGCGGTGACAAGGGGTTGGCGCTCGCAGGGCCGTGGCACCGGTGAGTGCCGCGGGGCGCGGCGACCCGGCGGGTACGGTCCCGCACCGGCCGGGACGACACCGCACCGGCCCGTTGCCGGGAACCGGGGCGCGGGCGAGTGAGTGAAGTCACGGTCATGGTCCGACCCGCAGACGGCCTCGTCCGAACCCCGCGTCCGGACCGCCGCCGCATTCGTCCGCCCGCCGGATCCGCAATGCTCCGGGTAGCCCCCCGGGCACCCCTCCGGGATGACCCGGAATGCAGGCGCCCGATCTCCACCCAGGGGAGTACGCCGGCTACCCACAGCTCATCCTCCGGGAGGCCCGGCATTCGGTACGAGGGCATGACGTCGTACGCCCTCGGCGTCCCTAGTGTTGAGGTCAAGCGGCGGGTGCAGTACTCGTCCCCCGAGGTCACACGCCCGCCGCCCCACACACGGTCAGGAGAGGAACCATGGCGGACACGGCAACGCGGACCATGACCCGCACGCGGGGACGCAGGGTCGATGCCGCGTTCGGCGGCCGCCCGTCGTCCGGTACGCGCCACCCGCTGGTGGCGACGGCGATGGTTCTTCCTCTGGCGGCCCTGCTCACAGTCGTCTTCGGCGGCTGGGACGCGGTGGTCACACAGGCGTCGTCCGTGGGCGTGATGCTGGGGCGCTGAGCGGCGCCCCGGGTCCGGAAGAGCGGTCCGGACCGGGACATCCGGCCAACAACCCCGTGGGGACGGGGGTGCGGCGGACGGCAGCGTTTGTCCGGTCAGCTGGGGAGCTGACCGGACATCGCGCTGTCCGGGCCCTTTGTGCGGCGCGCGTACGCTCATCGACGGGACCGGAGCGGAACGGCCCCGCCCGCACCCGCCCGCCACCGGGGGAGACCGTGACCACCGCAGTCGTACGCGCGCTCGGCGCTCTCGCCCACCGGGCCGCCCATACCCGCCCCGAGGCCGACTGCGCCTGCCCGCCACCGGCCGTGCTCGCGGACCGCGCGGACGGCACGGTGGTCCGCAGCGGCCCCGTCGTCGCCAAGGCCCACGCGCCCGGTACGGACACCGCCGACCTGCTGAGCCGCCTGACCCTCGCGAACGACCCCCGCCTGACCGGCATCCTGCTCGCCCCGCTGGGCCCCCGCGCCTCCGCGCCCGCCACCACGCTCGACGGCCGCCCGGTCACCCTGTGGCCCCACGGCCGGCCCGTCGACCCCGGCGACCCCGACGCCGCCCCCTGGGAAGAGGCCGCCGCCCTGCTCGCCGGACTGCACCGGACCCCGCCCTCCCTCGCGCTCCCGCCCATGCGGGGCCCCGCCAAGGCCGCGCTCGCCGTTGCGCGGATGCGCGCCGCCCGCCCCGCCGGCCCGGCCACCGCCCCCGTACTCGAAGCCTGGTACCGCCTGCCCGGCTGGGCCCGCGGCGAGGCCGCCGCACCATCGCACCGATCGGGCTTCCTCTGCCACGGCGATCTGCACCTCGGTCAACTCGTCCGCCACCCCGCGCCGCACGGCCCCTGGCTGCTCATCGACATCGACGACACCGGTCTCGGTGACCCCGCCTGGGACCTCGCCCGCCCCGCGGCCTGGTACGCGGCCGGGCTGCTGCCCCCCGGCGTCTGGCTCCGCTTCCTGGACACCTACCGGGCGGCGGGCGGACCCGCCGTACCGGCCGAGGGCGACCCCTGGCCCGGACTGGACGTCCCGGCCCGTGCCCTGACCGTTCAGACCGCGGCACTCGCCCTCGCCAAGTCCGCGGCGGAGGGCCGGACTCCGGATGAAGTGGAGCAGACGATGATCGATGCCTGTGCCCGAATTGCCTCTCTCCCGCCCGAGTTGGCCGCCGAACGCTCGTCGTAGGCTGAACCGACCGCCACCGGGCATGCATTCCGGCGGCGGCGATCCGACGCCGAGGAGTGAGCCGAACCATGCAGTGTCCCAAGTGCCACGCACAGATGCAGACGTACAACCGCAACGGCATACAGATCGAGCAGTGCAGCGGCTGCCGGGGGATCTTCCTCGACTACGGCGAGCTGGAGTCCCTGACCCGCATCGAGGCACAGTGGACGCAGCAGGCCCCGCCCGCCCCGCCCGCCCCGCAGGCGTATCCGCCCGCCCCGCCCGCCCCGCAGGCCTACCCGGCCGCTCCCGCACCTGTCTGGGGCGCCCCGCAGCACCACGGTGGCCACCACGGCGGTCACTACCGGCACAAGAGCTTCGGCCACATGCTCTTCTCCTCCTGAGCGAAGGCGCTGCGGGCACGGGCGGAAAACGTCCGGCGGGAGGTGTCCGGGCCCGCAGCGCACCGACGCACGGGCCGCCGCTCACCGCGGAAACGACGAAGCCCCGGTCGTCGAGACGACCGGGGCTTGTGCTGGTGCGCGATACTGGGATTGAACCAGTGACCTCTTCCGTGTCAGGGAAGCGCTCTCCCGCTGAGCTAATCGCGCAGAGTGAACCTGCGTGTACTGCGTGCGCGATACTGGGATTGAACCAGTGACCTCTTCCGTGTCAGGGAAGCGCTCTCCCGCTGAGCTAATCGCGCGGGGATCCTTGTGGATCAGTGGACGATACTGGGATTGAACCAGTGACCTCTTCCGTGTCAGGGAAGCGCTCTCCCGCTGAGCTAATCGTCCTTGGAGGTGGAGACGGGATTTGAACCCGTGTAGACGGCTTTGCAGGCCGTTGCCTCGCCTCTCGGCCACTCCACCAGGAGTGAGGGTTCGGGAAGATCCCCCACTTTCTGCGAGCGGACGACCAGGTTCGAACTGGCGACCTCAACCTTGGCAAGGTTGCGCTCTACCAACTGAGCTACGTCCGCTTGTCTTTCCCGGTCCGCTTGCGCGTCCCGGCGACGTGTTGAACTCTAGCGGATTCCCGGGCCAGTACAAAAACGCGTTTGTGCAGCGTGCTGAGGTGCGTTCGTCCCGGCGCAGGTCATCGCGCACCGTCCTAGACTCAACGGCGTGCACGCCCTCGCTCCCATGGCCCGCTTCGGCGGCCTCGTCGCGTCCGATCTGCAGGACGTGACCAGTGATCCCACCGCCCTCGACTCGTCCGGCTTCTGGGCCGTGTCCGCCGATTTCGAGGGCCGACTCGTGTGCGCGCGCTTCGGCACCGTACGTACGGAAGCGGTGCCCGCCCCGGTCCGCGGTGCCTGGCGCGGGCCCGGAGCCGGTGACTGGAGCTCGTCCCTGGACCGTGCCGCCTACACCGCGGGTGTGCAGCGGATCCGTGAGCACATCGCGGCGGGCGAGGTCTACCAGGCCAACCTCTGCCGGGTGATGACCGCGGCACTGCCCGACCCGGCCGCCTCGGACGTGGACGCGCTGACCGCGCTGCTGGCGCGCGGCAACCCGGCTCCCTACGCGGGAACGATCCGGCTGCCCGCGCACGGCGTGGAGATCGCCACCGCCTCTCCCGAGCTCTTCCTGAAGCGGGACGGCCGGACCGTCGAGTCGGGGCCGATCAAGGGCACCGGGCGGACCGAGGACGATCTGCTGGAGAAGGACCACGCCGAGAACGTGATGATCGTCGACCTGGTCCGCAACGACCTCGGCCGGGTCTGCGCCGCCGGGTCGGTCACGGTCCCCGACCTCTGCGTGGTGGAGAAGCACCCCGGCCTCGTCCACCTCGTCTCCACCGTGCGCGGGGAGCTCGCCGAGGGCGCCGGCTGGCCCGAACTCCTCGACGCCGCGTTTCCGCCCGGCTCCGTCACCGGGGCACCCAAGTCCAGCGCCCTCGGAATCATCGAGGCTCTGGAGACCGCACCGCGCGGGCCCTACTGCGGCGGCATCGGCTGGGTCGACGCCGACCGCCGCACCGCCTCCCTGGCCGTCGGCATACGGACATTCTGGATCGACCGGACCGGCGCCGTTCCGGCCCTCCGCTTCGGCACCGGGGCCGGCATCACCTGGGGCTCGGACCCGGAGCGCGAATGGGACGAGACCGAACTGAAGGCCGCCCGGCTGCTCGCTGTAGCGTCGGGTGCTCACGAAGAGACTGGAAGGACCGCGTGATGAGGATTTGGGTCAACGGCGGACTGCGGGACGCCGACGACGCCCGGGTGTCCGTACTCGACCACGGGCTCACCGTGGGGGACGGCATCTTCGAGACGGTCAAGACCGTCGGCGGCAGGCCCTTCGCCCTCACCCGCCACCTCGGCCGGCTGACCCGCTCGGCCCGTGGTCTCGGCCTCCCCGCCCCCGACCTCGACGAGGTGCGCCGCGCCTGCACCGCCGTCGTCGACGCCAATCCGACGGCGCTCGGCCGGCTGCGCATCACCTACACCGGAGGACTCTCCCCGCTCGGCTCGGACCGCGGCCACGCCGGTCCCGGCCTCGTCGTCGCCCTGGGGGAGGCGGGGCGCCGACCCGACACGACCGCCGTGATCACGGTCCCCTGGACGCGCAACGAACGCGGCGCGCTCGCCGGGCTCAAGACGACCTCGTACGCCGAGAACGTCGTCGCCCTCGCCCGCGCCCACGAGCACGGCGCCTCCGAGGCGCTCTTCGCCAACACGGTCGGACGGCTCTGCGAAGGCACCGGGTCCAATGTCTTCGTCGTGCTCGACGGGCAGCTGCACACCCCGCCGGTCGCTTCCGGCTGCCTCGCCGGTATCACCCGTGCGCTGGCCGTGGAGTGGACGGGGGCCCAGGAGACCGACCTGCCGTTCGACGTCCTGGAGCGGGCCGAGGAGATCTTCCTGACCTCCACCCTGCGTGATGTGCAGGCCGTCCACCGGGTGGACGACCGGGAGCTGCCCGGCGGGCCCGGACCGGTGACCCTCAAGGCCATGCGGATCTTCGACGAGCGGGCCGGGAACGACCTCGACCCGTAGAACCCGTGCCTCGAACCCGTAAAAACGGGTGACGCGGCGGGGCTCACCGGATAGAACGTCTCCGATGACCACGACCCTCCGGCCGACCGGGCCGATCCAGCAAGGCGCCGACGGCGTGAAGAACCGTGCGTACGACGTGTGCGACAACGGGCGGCCCGTCGGTGCCGTCGAGATCGGCACCGATCCTCGATTCGGTACGGCCACCGGAGAGCTGCGCTCCGTGACCATCGACGAACCGAGCCGGCGCCGGGGCCGCGGCACCATCGCCGTGCTCGCCGCCGAGGAGGTGCTGCGCGGATGGGGCTGTGGCCAGGTGCACCTGTCGGTGCCGGAGGGCAACGAGGCGGCCGGACGCCTGGCGGCCGCACTCGGGTATACCGGACGCAGCCGCAACATGCTCAAGGGCCTCGGCCCGACGGCCCCCGTGCTCCCGGAGGGTGTCGTGGCCAGGGAGATGACGGCCGAGGAGTTCGGGGCCTGGCAGCGCACCAGCGTCGACACGTACGCACAGTCCTGGATCGACCAGGGTGTCCCGGTCGAGCAGGCCATGCATAAGTCCCGCTCCGACCACGCCCGCAACCTGCCGGACGGAATGGACACCGAGGGCATGCACTTCCATGTCCTCGTCACCGGGGGAGTGGTCGTCGGCCATGTGTGGGTGTCGGTGCGCGAGGGTGACGACGGCGAGACGACCGGCTTCGTCTACGACGTGGAGGTGGACGAGGAGCACCGGGGCCGCGGCCACGGGCGTGCCCTGATGCAGCAGGCGGAGCACATCACCCTGGCCGCGGGCGCCCGACGCCTCGGACTGCATGTGTTCGCCGCCAACACGCCCGCCCTGCGGCTGTACGAGTCGCTCGGGTACCGGACGACTCAGTACAACCTGGCCAAGGACCTCTGAGAGCGGGGCCCGCTCAGCCCTGCCGGGCGAGCAGCCGGTCGACGATCTCCTCGATGCGTGTGCGCAGCCCGTCCTGGCTCCTGCCGCCGTCCAGCCGCTCGTCGCCGATCAGATACGTCGGCGTGCCGGTGACCCCGATCGCCTTGCCCTCGGCCTGGTCGGCGTCGACGATCAGCAGGTGGCGTCCGTCGATCAGGGCGGTGTCCATCTCCTCGGCGTCCAGGCCGAGTTCCCGCGCGACCTCGATCAGCAGCGGTTCGCCGGTGCGGCCGAGGTCGTCGGTGCGGGCCAGAACCGCCTCGATGTACGGCCAGCCCTTGCCCTGGACGGCCGCCTCCTCGGCGGCCTGCGCGGCGGCGTAGGCGTGCTTGTGCTTCTCCAGCGGGAAGTGCCGCAGCCGCACCTCCAAGCGGTCGCCGTACCTGGCCCGCAGGGCGTGCACATCGGTGAGGGCCTGATGACAGTCGGGGCACTGGAGCTCGCACCAGAGGTCGAGGACGACCGGCGCCGCAGGGGTGGAATCGCTCATGCGGCCAGTCTCCCAGGGTCCGCGCGAGCGTCCCAATCCGTGTCGGGCCCGACCCGGCTCCGTGCGGCCGGAGCGCTTCGGAATCGGCACCTGGGGAGGATCCCGGCCCTGAAATGTCCCTGATGTGGTCCGGGATCATGGCCGCCCGGGTGGTGGGCGGTGCAGGATGGAAGGGACGTTTCCCCTTGCGCATGGAGGCCCCGATGCTTGCCGAGACCATTTGCTCCGCGGTGTCCGCGGCGGGCTTGGGCATCGCCGCCGTCACCGCGTACCGGAAGCGTTTCCTCGCGGCGGCCCGGATCGCCGCCTACTCCCTGGTCCCGATCGGCCTGGTCCTGACCGGGATCGTGGACTGGGTCGCCGGAATCGCCTTCAAGCCGAGCGTCTGGCTCGGCTTCGGGGTGCTCGCCGTGGCCTGGCTGCTGTTCATGACCACACGGGCGGTCGAACGCCGAGGCGTCGGTACCCGTCAGGAACGCAAGGCCGCCGCACGGGCGGCGCGGGACGGGGCCGTCGCCCCGGCGGCCTCGGCACCCTCCCTGGGGTCCGGGCTCCCGGCGACCCGGGCGCAGGCCCCGAAGGCGAAGGATCAGTCCGCGTCGTCCGGTGAGGACTTCAGTGACATCGAGGCCATCCTGAAGAAGCACGGCATCTGACCCACGCCCCCGCCCCCTCCCGGCGGGGCGCGCTGTTCAGACGGCGATGAATCGATTCATGCAGCGCCTTGACGGTCGTTGCGGGATGGAGCTAGCGTCCCGAGCGGATTGAAACAATTCATTCCGATCATTCCGAGGGTGGGCGGCCCCGGGGCAGCCGGCCCGGGACGGCCGGGCGGCCCACGGGTACGTCCGTACGTCGGGGCGGTGCCGTGGACCGGTGCGGCCGAGGGTATTCAGTGGGGCAGGGCAAGTGGCGCGCGTGGCAGGGATCAAGGATGTGGCCCGGCAGGCCGGAGTCTCCGTGGGCACCGTGTCCAACGTGATCAACCGGCCCCAGGCGGTGCTGCCGGAGACCCGCGCCCGGGTGCTGGCCGCCATCGAGGAGCTCGGGTACGTGCGCAGCGAGTCGGCCCGCCAGCTCAGGGCGGGCCGCAGCCGGATCATGGCACTGCTCGTCCTGGACATGGGCAACCCGTTCTTCGTCGACGTGGCCCGTGGCGCCGAGCGTGCCGCCCGTGAGGCCGGTCTCGGCGTCATGGTCTGCAACAGCGACCAGAGCCCGGCGGAGGAGGCCGAGTACCTCGGGCTCTTCGCCGAGCAGCGGGTGTGCGGCGTCCTGGTCACCCCGGCCGACGCGACCGGCCGCAATCTGGAGGCCTTCCGCCGTCACCGGATCCCGTTCGTGCTGGTGGACCGGGTGGCGTCCGGCGCGGGGACCTGCGCGGTCTCCGTGGACGACGTCCGTGGTGGTGCGCTCGCCGCCGGTCATCTGCTCTCGGCCGGGCACCGCTCGGTGGCGTACGTCAGCGGGCCCGGTGACCTCCACCAGATCAGGGACCGGCGCGAGGGTGCCCTGGCGACCCTCGCCGGCGCCGGACTGCCGCCGGAGGCCCTCGTGGAGATCCCCTCCGGCCGTCTGGACGTGGCGTCGGGGCGCGACGCGGGGGCCAGGCTGCTCGGGCTTGTGCCCCGGCCGACCGCGGTGTTCTGCGCCAACGACCTGCTCGCCCTCGGTGTGCTGCAGGCGCTGTACGCGGCGGGTGTGCGGGTGCCGCACGACATCGCCATCGTGGGCTACGACGACATCGAGTTCGCGGCCGCCGCTGCCGTACCGCTGACCTCGGTCCGTCAGCCCGCGGCCGTGATGGGCCGGATGGCCGCGGAACTCCTCCTGGAGGAGGCGGACGACGAGGACGGTACCCACGAGCACCGCGGCGTGGTGCTCCAGCCGGAACTCGTGGTGCGCGCCTCCAGCGCGGCACCGCGCTGAGGGCGCGGACCTGTCCGCTCCGCTTCCCTCACGGCGTTCGCGGACCAACTCCCTTGCCGGTGCGCGGATTCCGGCGAAGGGGGCGGCTCCGAGGCCGGCGGTGCGCCGCGTGTCGTCGGACCCGCATCCGGAGGTCCCGAACTCGGGTCCGAGACTGTGCTGTTGTGATGCGGCGGGGTCAACGGAGTTCCCTTCGGGGGCTGTCGTACCGAAAACCTGACGACCGATCGGACGTCGGAGCGAATCGCACCCCGGGAACGGGTGAACTCCCGGCGAAACAAGGCATCTTGATCGCCAACGGGGTCCGGTCTGAGTCATGATCGTCCCGAGATGGTGGACACCTCCCGGGGCGATGCCCCCGCAAGCCCTGCCGAAGAGCCGCGCGGTTGCCTCTTCGCGCTTTCCCAGCCCCCTTTGATGATCTTCCTCGCGGTGATCGGCAGTCTTCTGCTGATGGCCGCGGTGCATGATCTCTTCATGCTGTGAGCGGTCAGCCGGCCGCTTCCCTGCGGCGTGCGCGGTACGCGGCCACATGCAGACGGTTGCCGCAGGTGCGGCTTGAGCAGTAGCGGCGGGAGCGGTTGCGGGAAAGGTCGACGAAGGCGTGCCGGCAGTCCGGCGCCTCGCAGCGACGCAGCCGTTCCTGCTCGCCCGCCACCACGATGAACGCCAGCGCCATGCCGCAGTCGGCCGCGAGATGGTCGGCGATCGAGGCGTCCGGAGCGAAGTAGTGCACATGCCAGTCGTAGCCGTCGTGGTTGCTGAGCTGCGGTGTGGTGCCGGCGGCGGCGACGAGGGCGTTGACGAGCGAGGCGGCTGTCACGGCGTCGTCCGTCGCGAAGATCTCGGCGAAGCGCGTCCGTACGTCCCGTACGGCGCGCAGGTCCTTCTCGTGGAGCTCGCCCACCCCGCTGATGCGATGGCGGTGCGTGAAGTCGTACAGCGCTTCGATGCCGACGAGACCGTCGGCCGGCCCGGCCCCGGGCTGCCCGCTCGCCGGCGGTTCGCTCTCCGGCGCCGTGTTCAGCAGATCGACCACCGTGTCGAGGGCGATCCTGGTGTCGTGGGGGATCAGCACGCTTCCGCTCCCTGGCCTCCGGCGGGCGGGTGCCCGCCGATCCGATGGCGGCTGACTCTACTGGCTCGGTGCCGCCGCACAGAGGCCCGAGAGGGCCCATGAGGGCTGCGGGGAGCGCTTACCGGCCACCCGTGGGCATCCCTGGCCGGTGGCCGCCTGCCGGGGCGGTCGGCGGGCGATCGGGCCGGCGGCTGCGCACCGGTGCGCGGAGCGGGTGCGTGCCGGTACGGGGAGTACCCGCGCCGACGCCGTCACCACGGTGGATTCCGTGAGGACGGCGTCGGTGTCAGCCCTATGAGGTTGTCCGCGCGGCGCCGTCTCCCCGAGTCGGACGGCGCCGTGCAGCTCTCGGCCTGGCTCAGCTCTCGGCCAGGATGTGTGAGAGCTCCGTGTCGAGGTCGAAGTGGCGATGTTCGGTGCCCGGTGGAACCGCGGCGTCGGTCCGCTTCAGGAACGACTCCAGGGCCCTCGCCGGGGCTTCGAGCAGGGCTTCGCCCTCTGGGGAGCTCAGTGCGATGCAGACGACGCCCTGGCCGTGACTACGGGATGGCCAGACGCGGACGTCTCCGGTGCCGGTGGGCCGGTGCAGCCCCTCGGCAAGGAGGTCGCGGGCGAAAACCCATTCGACCGTTTCCTCCGCTCCGGTATGGAAGGTGGCGTGCACGGCATAAGGATCGGCCGTGTCATACCGCAGGCCCGCGGGTACAGGCAGTGAGGACTCGCTCGACACAACGAGGCGCAGGTGCAGCTCGCAGCTGACCGTGGTGTTCATAAGCGCCAGGGCCTTTCGCTCAGTGTGCGCTCGGGGATTCGCACGTCGGCGAAATCGACATGCCACCTACGGTGGCGTTGTAAACCCCTCTGACCTTTTTGTGTCCCTTCAGGTAGCTCGTACGGCGGTGTGTAACTTTCGGTTATACGGCCATTCCGGTGACGAAGAGCGTTCCGGTAAGTTGGCTCCCATGAGCGCGGACAGTGACGAGCGGGCCGGGAGCGCCGTACCGGCGAAACCGGCGTCCGCCACGGGGGATGTGACCCAGAGCGTGACGGGAGATGTCACGGAGGGTGTGACGAAGGAGGACCGCGACCTCGGCTCCCGGGCGCCCGGGTTCATCAAGGCGTCGCGGACGCTGCACCTGAGCTGGCAGGTCGGGGTCTTCGTGATCGGCCTCGCGGTGGTCGTGGCGGGGATCATCATGCTGCCGCTGCCCGGCCCCGGCTGGCTGGTGATCTTCGGCGGCATGGCGATCTGGGCGACCGAGTTCGTCTGGGCGCAGCTGGTGCTGCGCTGGACGCGGCGGAAGGTCACCGAGGCCGCTCAGCGGGCGCTCGACCCCAAGGTCCGGCGGCGCAACATCATCCTCACCGTGATCGGTCTGGTGATCATCGCGGTGCTCGTGGGGATCTACGTCTGGAAGTTCGGTATCACCATGCCGTGGAAGATCCACGAGTGACCGGGGGATGGTCACGGGGCGCCGCTGACATGCGGTAATGTTTGGCCTGCGCCCGGGCGATTAGCTCAGTGGGAGAGCGCTTCGTTCACACCGAAGAGGTCACTGGTTCGAACCCAGTATCGCCCACCCCGGGACAGAGGGCCCGTGAGACCGCAGAGTCTCACGGGCCCTCTGCGTTTCCCGCTCGGGACGGGTGCTGCTCCCCGTACGGCCGCGGGAAGCGGGCCGTGCTCATCGGCAGGACGCTCGCGCTTTTCGGGAAGAGCTGACCGAAGCGCCGCGATCACGGCGGACTTCCAGGGCCACGGGAATTCCTGGAACGAGTTCAACACCCGAGCCCCTGCGGGCAATGCACCCGATGTCTCCCGGAACTCCGTCGCATTCCCGCGCGAGTGCGACGACGAACGCAGGGGTGCTGTTCGATCCCAATTCCCGGGTGAAGGCCGGAAATCCCGGCAAGGGGCATCCCACCCCCGCCGAAGACCGCATGACGGCCCGGGACTCCGAGGACGTCCCGGGCCGGCCTCCGGCACCCCGTCAGCGCATCCGGCCCAGGGCGTCCTTCAGGCGCCGCGCGTCGCGCAGCCGCTGTTCGTACGTCGCCCCGACCGCCAGCAGCAGCACCCCGGCCAGCGCGGGCGGCAGCCAGCGCGGCAGCGCGCCGACGACCTGCACCACGTACGGCGCGAGTTCGTGCAGGGCGTCCAGCGCCAGCACCGCACCACCGAGCAGCAGCAGGGCCTGCAGCCGCAGCCGCGCGCCCGCGAGGGTGATCGCCAGCGCCGCACCACCGAGCAGCAGCGGCCGTACCCAGTGCGGATCGGCCCACGCCGCGAGGAGACTCGGCACCAGGGTCGCCGCGAGACCCGCCCCGTACGCCGTCCAGGACGACGCCTCCCGATCACGGCGCCGGCGCAGCATCCCGACCGCCAGGGCGGGCACCGTCACCGGCAGGGTGTACGCCTCCGGGGTGGACACCCCCGAAGCCGACAGCCGCAGCCAGGCCGCCAGGACGAACAGCGCCGTCGCCAGATACCCGGCCAGCGGCCGGCGCTCGGGCCGTACGGCCGTACCCGCCGCCAGCACCCCGCACAGCGCCAGCACCAACGCCAGGAACGGCCGGTCCGGGACCGCCATGCCCACCGCCACGACACCTGCCACCGCCCCGGTCAGCTCGACCGGCAGAGCCGAGGGGCGGCCCCGCAGCCGCGCCCCGAGCAGCACCGTCACCGCAGGGACGACCAGCACGACCGGTGCCGCCCGATACCCGGCCAGTCCCCACGACGCCCCCGCCGCACGGGCCAGCACCAGCCCGCACACCACCGCGCCGCACGCGGGCACCGCCTGCACGGTCCGCAGCACCCCTGCCGCGCGCGCCGCCTGCGCGGTCGGCAGCGGTGGCAAGGACCGAGCCGCCGACACGGCGGCGCCTCCGAGCACCACCGCAGCCGCCCCGAACACCACCAGCAACACCGTGAACACCGCGTACGTGGCGGCCTGCGTGGCGAGCGACAGCATCCCCACGCTCACCGCACCGACCAGACCGCACGCCAGCGCGGTCGGCCCCACCCCGTCCGTCCCCCGGCGCAAGCCCCGCACCGCCACCGCGAACACCCCGGCCACCAGCGCCGCGTGAACCGACACGGCAGCCGCGTACGACAGCCCCAGCACCGCGGGCAACGCGGTGAACCCCGCCCAGCCGAGCACCACCGCGACGGCCCCCGCCGCACCCCGCCACGCCGCGCCCGGCACCAGCACCGGCCCGGCCACCCGACCCAGCCGTGCCCACGACCGGTACGCCGCCCCCGACAGAGCGGCCACCGCCAACAGCACCACCGGGGCCGAAGCCATGGCGGACCAAGTCGGACCCTCCACGCCCAGCGCGCCCCGGACGCCACCGTCCGGCTCACCCGACCACACCCGGACCAGCTGCGACACCGCCCCCGTCAGCGACAGGCCGACGGGCGGCACCGCGGCCAGCACCGCCCCCGCCACCACCGCCGACGACGCCCACACCAGCCCCTGTCCGACCCGGCGCGGCAGCGGAGCCCGCACCGCCGCCAACAGCACCACACCGCACAGCAGATACAGCGGCACCGACCAGCTCCCGGTCACCCCGGCAGCCAGCACTCCGCCCACGGCGGCCACTCCGCCGAGCCCGGCCACCACACCGCCGGCCACCGCGAGCCCCTCGGGCGCACGCCACGCCCCGGACACGGCGACCGCCGCACCCACGAGCAGCAGCGCACCCGGCGCCGCCGCGGCCGACGCCGCGTCGGCGGACACCGACTGCCCCAGAGCCACCAGCAGTCCCAGCAGACCCGTCGCCCAGCAGCAGACGCAGGCCGTCACCCGTACCGCGACGACCTTGCCCCGCACCGCGATCGCACAGTCCAGCGCAGCCGTCACCAGCAGGGCCCAGCCGAACGCCGTGGTCCCCGCACCCGCCGACCACGCCCACAGCACCAGCGGCAGCTGCGCGGTCACCACCGCCAGCGGCAACGGCAGCCGAAGCCGGCCGAGCAGCAGCCCGTACGCACCCCAGAGCACGGCCAGCACCGCCGAGGCGACCGCGGCGAAACCGGGACCGCCGGTCTCCGGCACCGCCACCCGGTGCAGCGCGTACGCGTCCAGCACCATCAGCACCGACGCCAGGGCGGCGAGCGCCTCGGCCGTCGAGGGCAGCCCGCGCCGCACCAGCACGGCGGGAGCGGAGAGCGCCGCGAGCGTCACCACCCCGAGCACCGCCGAGCGGCCACCGATGCCCATGTGGCCCCAGCTGACCAGGGTGAACGCGATCGCGGCGATCGTCAGCAGCAGACCGCCCAGGGTGAGCAGCACGTTCTGCGCGCTGCGCGGCCCGGCAGGCGGCGCGGGAGGCCCGAACGGCGCCGTGAACGGGGACGGCGGCCGGACCGGCGCCGACGGGGCGAACGGGGGTGCGGGCGGCACGGCGGGGCGCGCGACGGGCTGCGCCAGCACGCTCACCAGCCAGGCGCGGCGAACCAGCAGCTGTGACCGGTGGGCGTCCAACCGGGCCAGCTCGCGATCGAGGAGCGCCAATTCCTCGGCGGGCGGCGGCACATGTTCCATGACCGGGAGTGTGGCGCGAGCCACCGGATCGGACATGCGCTCGGATACTCAGTTCCCCGGCTGAGTACGCGCAGACTGGGGCCATGGACTGGAGTCACTACCGCTTTGTGAGTATCTGGGACCTGCCGGGGCCGCCCGACACCGTCTACGGGATCCTCGAACGCGCCGCCGACTACCCCCGATGGTGGCCGCAGGTCCGCGAGGTCACCACGGCCGACGGCACCACCGGCACCACGCGCATCCGCTCCCTCCTCCCGTACGACCTCGTCATGACCGTCCGCGAACGCCGCCGCGACCCCGGGGCCCGGATCCTCGAAGCGGCCCTCGGGGGTGATCTCGTCGGCTGGGCCCGGTGGACGGTCACCGCACACGGCACCGGCAGCCGTGCCACGTACGAGCAGGAGGTGGAGGTGAACAGGCGGTTGATGCGACTCCTCGCGGTGCCCGGACGGGCCGTGTTCCGGGCCAACCACGCCCTGATGATGCGCGCCGGACGCCGGGGCCTCACGGCCTGGCTGGAAGGAGTTTGAACCCGACCCGCCGAGCCCTGTATGGTTCAACCCGTTCCCGGGCGATTAGCTCAGTGGGAGAGCGCTTCGTTCACACCGAAGAGGTCACTGGTTCGAACCCAGTATCGCCCACCCGGGAGAGGCCGGTCCGTCAGCAGAATCGACGGACCGGCTTCTGCGTGTCCGGGCACGGGGGCCGTACCGGTGTCCATCGGCCCCGCCCGTCCGGTCATGCCGCGGCGGGAACTTCCGGGCGCAGCGGCCACGCGGGATCCACCGCCTCCACGGTGCCGTTCTTCGCGAACCACGCCTGGAGACCGCGCGCCTGTGCCGCATGCCACACGGCCTGCAAGGTGTGCAGTTCCGGCGGGGTCAGCCGCTCCAGACGGGAGGAGAACCGCCGCCCCACCGCCCGTACCAGCTCCAGCGAGGCCGCCGCGTCGGCCGTCGCGTCATGCGCGCCGTCCAGCACGACCCCGTACAGCTCGCAGAGGTCGGTGAGGGTCCGCCGCCCTTTGCGGTAGCGGTCGAGATGCTTGTCGAGCACGCGCGGATCCAGCACGCACAGCGGTGCGTTCTGCAGGTATCCGGCGAGCGACGACGCGCGGTGACGCCTCAACTCCCGGTCCAGCAACGTCAGATCGAACGGCGCGTTCATCACGACGAGCGGCCGGCCGGACGCGCACTGCTCGGTGAGCGCGCGGGCTATCTCCTCCACCACCGGCGCCGGCCAGCGGCCGTTGCGCTGAAGGTGATCATCGGTCAGACCGTGGATCTCGGTCGCCCCCGCGGGTACCGGAACCCCCGGATTCACCAGCCAGCGGGTGACCCGCAACCGCCCGCCCGCCGCGTCCTGGACGACCAGGGCGGCCGAAACGATCCGGTCCTCCTCGACGTCCACTCCCGTTGTCTCCGTGTCAAAAGCGGCCAGTGGCCCTTCGTACCAGTGAGTCATCCCCGAACTCCTTGCGCCCGAACGGCAGATGGTGTGATTCCCCTGCCCGGTCCGGTGATACCCGCACCCTTTGCCTGATACGCCGTTTGCGCGCTGTTCCGTGCGGTGACAACACAGTTGACGGGAAAGGAAGTTGTCCGTCGTTCCTCTCCCGGCATCCCTCCGTCGAAGAACCGATCGGCACAGCCCGGAAGGCACACGCAGCCATGGCGCTCGCGCAGCCAGACCCGAGCGGGCTGCTGTCCCAGCGGATCCCACCGCTGCGCGGCACACTCGCCACCACCGCCTGCATGGAGACGCTCCAGGTGGGCTACCTGCACGCCGTCGCGGCCGCGGCGGGGTGCTCCCTGTCGCAGCCCTTCCCCGACAACGGCATCGACTGGCACGTCAGCCACGGCGCCCCCGGCCACACCGTGGACGACGAAGTGACCATAAAGGTGCAGCTCAAATGCACCTACCAGCTCCCGCCGCGCCCGCCGGGTCCGACGTTCTCCTTCACGCTCGACAACGCCCACCTCGTGAAGCTCGCCCGGACCCCCGTGTCGGTGCACAAGATCCTGGTCGTGATGATCGTGCCGCGCAGCCAGGACGACTGGCTGCGCGCCGGACACGACCGTCTCGATCTGCGGCACTGCTGCTACTGGACCAACCTGGCCGGCCACGCGGTCACCGGACGGCACAGGACCACCGTGCGGATCCCGACCTCGCGCATCTTCGACGACCGGGCACTCTGCGAGATCATGACCCGCGTAGGTGCGGGAGGGAGGCCCTGATGCACCGGCCGATGGACGAGTCCGCCGACGAAGCGATCCCCTCGGCAACCCGCCCGCGCCCCAGCGAATCCGCGGGACCGTGGACGACGGCCCCCCGGCCGACCGGAGACATCCCCGACCCCGCTCGGGTCGACCCCGCGGTCCTCGGCGTCCTGCTCGACCGGCACGGCTGGCGCCGCCGCGGCGGCGTGGCCGGACGGTACAGCCGCTGGACCCCGCCGGGGCCACCGGCCCCGCCCGGCGGCGGTACGAGCCTCCTCGTCCCGGACACCACCGGCTTCCCCGACAGCGAGGACCTCCTCGGCGAGGCGCTGACCGCCCTCGCCCGCAGCGCCGCACCCTCCGCCCGCGAAGTCCTCGTCTCCCTCGCCGTCCCCAGCGACGAGATCCGCTGGTGGCGCGAGGTCCCCGAACCGGTCGCGGGAACGGCCGGGGCAGCCGGCTGGACGGGTGCGGAGCGCCTGCACGGCGCCGCCCGGCAGATCCTGCTCGCCGGCGCCCTCGCCGTACGGGAACGCACCGGCTACCACGGCGCACGCCACCGTCGCAGGGCCCGAGCGGCCCTCGACGGCATCCTCGTCGGGCCCGCACCCGGCGGCCGCGATCTCACCGCGTTCGTTCCCGTCGAACCGGGCCGAGCCCTCACCGTGCGGCTCCACCACGCCCTGCACGCCACTCGCGACGCCGTGGACTACCAGCGGGCCACCGGCGGGCTCGAAGCCTTCGACAGCGCTGTCGAGGCAGGCGTCAGCCGGGAGCTCACCGAGGCACTCATCGCCCTGGTCCGGGGTTCGGAAGGGGCCGGGATCGCCCTGGAATGGGCGCCTGCCGCCGGGGCCCCCGAGGGCTGCCCGGCCCGCCCCGAGCCGGTGGAATTCTCCCCGGGCGACCTGCCCGCCCTGCGCCGGGCAGGAGCCCGGTACCTCCGGGACGAGCCCGCCGTGACGGTACGGATCACCGGCGCCGTCGAACGGCTGCGGCGCTCGGGTCCGCGCGGCGCCGGGATCGTACGGCTGCGGGTGCTGGCCGGCGCCGAGGTGCCGCACGTACGGCTGGAGCTGGACGAGGAGGCGTACCGGATCGCCGGCCACGCCCACCTGGTGGGACTGCCGATCAGGGTGGAGGGCAGACTGGAGAGCCGCGGCGGCTTCCGGCGGCTGACCCGGACCGCGCAGGTGGTGCCCGTGCAGGTGGACGAGGCGGAGCGGGACCGGCTGATGAAGTCGCTCCAGGAGAACGTCGACCAGTTCGAGGAGGCGTGCACGGGCGAGTAGCGGGGCGGAGGCCGCCGGGACCCGGCCCTTTCGCTAAGGGGGGTGTCGGCTCGGTACGATTCCCAATGTGCCCACCACAGGAATGTGGGTGCGCCCCCTGAGTCAGGAGAGACCGGTGTCAGACGTCCGTGTGATCATCCAACGCGATTCCGAGCGGGAAGAGCGCGTGGTGACGACGGGCACTACGGCAGCCGAGCTCTTCCCCGGCGAGCGCACCGTCGTCGCCGCCCGGGTCGCCGGTGAGCTGAAGGACCTCGCGTACGTCGTCGCCGACGGCGAGACCGTCGAGCCCGTCGAGATCTCCTCCGAGGACGGCCTGAACATCCTGCGGCACTCCACCGCGCACGTGATGGCGCAGGCCGTGCAGCAGCTCTTCCCCGAGGCCAAGCTGGGCATCGGCCCGCCGGTCAAGGACGGCTTCTACTACGACTTCGACGTCGAGAAGCCGTTCACCCCCGAGGACCTCAAGGCCATCGAGAAGAAGATGCAGGAGATCCAGAAGCGGGGGCAGAGGTTCTCCCGCCGGGTCGTGACGGACGAGGCCGCCCGCGAGGAGCTGGCCGACGAGCCGTACAAGCTGGAGCTCATCGGCATCAAGGGCTCCGCGTCCACGGACGACGGCGCGGACGTCGAGGTGGGCGGCGGCGAGCTGACCATCTACGACAACCTCGACCCGAAGACCGGCGACCTGTGCTGGAAGGACCTCTGCCGCGGCCCGCACCTGCCGACCACCCGGTTCATCCCGGCGTTCAAGCTGATGCGCAACGCCGCGGCGTACTGGCGGGGCAGCGAGAAGAACCCGATGCTCCAGCGCATCTACGGCACCGCCTGGCCCACCAAGGACGAGCTGAAGGCGCACCTGGAGTTCCTGGAGGAGGCCGCCAAGCGCGACCACCGCAAGCTCGGCAACGAGCTGGACCTCTTCTCCTTCCCGGACGAGATCGGCCCCGGTCTCGCGGTCTTCCACCCCAAGGGCGGCATCATCCGCCGCGCCATGGAGGACTACTCGCGCCGGCGCCACGAGGAGGAGGGCTATGAATTCGTCTACTCCCCGCACGCCACCAAGGGCAAGCTCTTCGAGAAGTCCGGCCACCTGGACTGGTACGCCGACGGCATGTACCCGCCCATGCAGCTCGACGACGGGGTGGACTACTACCTCAAGCCGATGAACTGCCCGATGCACAACCTGATCTTCGACGCGCGCGGGCGTTCCTACCGTGAACTGCCTCTGCGCCTCTTCGAGTTCGGCACGGTGTACCGGTACGAGAAGTCCGGCGTCGTGCACGGTCTGACCCGCTCGCGCGGCTTCACGCAGGACGACGCGCACATCTACTGCACCAAGGAGCAGATGGCGGAGGAGCTCGACCGGACGCTCACCTTCGTCCTGAACCTGCTCCGCGACTACGGTCTGACCGACTTCTACCTGGAGCTCTCCACCAAGGACCCGGAGAAGTTCGTCGGCTCCGACGAGATCTGGGAAGAGGCCACCGAGACGCTGCGCCAGGTCGCCGAGAAGCAGGGGCTGCCGCTGGTCCCGGACCCGGGCGGCGCCGCGTTCTACGGCCCGAAGATCTCGGTGCAGTGCAAGGACGCCATCGGCCGCACCTGGCAGATGTCGACCGTGCAGCTCGACTTCAACCTCCCGGAGCGCTTCGACCTGGAGTACACCGGCCCCGACGGCACCAAGCAGCGCCCGGTCATGATCCACCGTGCCCTGTTCGGTTCCATCGAGCGCTTCTTCGCGGTGCTCCTGGAGCACTACGCGGGTGCGTTCCCGGTGTGGCTGGCGCCGGTCCAGGCGGTCGGCATCCCGATCGGCGACGCGCACATCCCGTACCTCCAGGAGTTCGCGGCCAAGGCCCGGAAGAAGGGGCTGCGGGTCGAGGTCGACGCCTCGTCCGACCGGATGCAGAAGAAGATCCGGAACCAGCAGAAGGCCAAGGTGCCCTTCATGATCATCGCGGGCGACGAGGACATGGCCAACGGCGCCGTCTCCTTCCGCTACCGCGACGGCTCGCAGGAGAACGGCGTCCCCGTCGAGGACGCCCTCGCCAAGATCCAGAAGGCCGTCGAGGAACGCGTCCAGGTCTGACGGACACGGAGCGGGGCCCCCGAAGAGCTAGCGGCTCTCCGGGGGCCTCTTCTCGTCCTCCCGCCGGAACACCTGCAGCAGCCACGAAGAGAACGACCCCGTCACCGTTCCCAGCAGTGCCAGTCCGCAGGCCATCAGGCCCGACGCCACGACCCGGCCGCCCGGTGTGACCGGCACCGTGTCCCCGTACCCCACGGTCGTGAGCGTCTCGCAGGCCCACCACACCGCGTCACCCAGCGTACGGATCGACGCACCCTTCGCGGTGTGCTCCTGGTGGTACACGGCGAGCGCGGCGGAGAATCCGAGCAGCAGGGCGCTCGCACCGGCATACGTGATCACGCGGGCGTACAGGCTCAGCCGTGGTTGCTCCCTGTGCTGCTGGACAGCCGTGTAGACCCGGATCACGCGCAGTGGCCGCAGCAGGGGGAGCAGCAGCACCACCGTGTCGAGCCAGTGCACACGGACGAAGCGGTGGCCGAGGCCGCTGAGGCGGAGCCGTACGGCGTAGTCCGCGGCGAAGGCCAGCCAGGTGGCGCCGACCAGGGCGAGGGCGAGGCCGCGCCATGGTCCGGCGTGGTGCGGGGCGAGCACGCGGACCGCGTAACCGAGCAGGAAGAGCAGGGACGCGCCGAAGAGCGGCACTTCCGTGCGCTGCTCCCAGCGCCTGAGACGAGGCGGGGCGGAGACCGCGGGCTGGTCGCTCATCGCCCCAGCATTGCCGGGCACCGACGGGTGCGGCCCCGGCGACACGCTTGCCGGGAGCGAAGCAATATGCTGATCGGCATGACGAGTGAGCCGGAGCAGCAGATCGGAGTGGGGACGCCCGACGCGTTCCAGCGCCTGTGGACGCCCCACCGGATGGCGTACATCCAGGGCGAGAACAAGCCGTCCGGTCCGGAGGCCGGAGACGGCTGTCCGTTCTGCGCGATTCCGTCGCAGTCGGACGAGGACGGCCTTGTCGTCGCGCGCGGCAGGAGTGTCTATGCCGTGCTGAATCTGTATCCGTACAACGGCGGGCACCTGATGGTGGTGCCCTACCGGCATGTCGCGGACTACACGGAGCTGGACGGTCCGGAGACCCTGGAGCTGGCCGACTTCACCAAGCGGGCGATGGTGGCTCTGCGGACGGCGTCCGGAGCACACGGGTTCAACATCGGTATGAACCAGGGTTCCGTGGCGGGCGCCGGTATCGCGGCCCATCTGCATCAGCATCTGGTGCCGCGCTGGGGTGGTGACACCAACTTCATGCCGGTGGTCGGGCACACGAAGGTACTGCCGCAACTGCTCGCCGATACGCGCAAGATGCTGGCCGACGCCTGGCCGGTGGACTGATCCGGGCCGGCGTCTCCGCCTGTTTCCGGGAGGCCGCCCCGGCCGTCGAGACGTGCCGGGGCGGCCTCCCGCCGGTTATGCGTCGTACAGGTCGGCCTTGCGCGGGGTCGGGTCCTGGACCGCTCCGCTCAGGATCATCGAGCGGTTGTCGAACCGTTCGGTTTCGACGCCGTTCTCTTTCAGGACGCGCAGGGCCGCGTTGTGCACGGCGCGCAGGACGGGGGTGGCGGCGCGCATCGCGTCGTCGGCCATGAAGCGGTGGCGCCACGGCTTCTCGGCCCAGGCGTGGCGCAGGCCGAATGGCTCGGGCAGGGCGATCTTGCCGCCCAGGTAGTCGAGGAGCGGCGGGTACCAGGTGAACGGCGCGCGCAGGGCGAGGCGGACGACCTCCTGGGGCTCGACCAGCGCGAGGGTGATGTCGCGGGTCTCCCAGAACCGGACGGTCTTGTTGACCGTCCTGGTCTTGGCCGCGGGCTTGCTGGTGAAGAGCGAATGGACCGGGCCGAGCGCGTGTCCGGTGACTTCGATGCGCAGGGTTTCGTAGAGCACCGTGACCGTGATCATCATGGTGATGACCAACTGGCCGTCCCAGAGGGTGAACTGGACGCCCAGGTAGTGCCGGTCGCCGCCGCCGAACTGCTGGTGGTTGCAGATTCGCTGTATCTCGTGCGGCTTGACCTGGAAGGTGGCGACGTCGTCGCCGTCGGGGCGGGAGACCGAGTCCGCGTTCTCACCGACGGGCGAGACGATCCAGTGGGTGACCGACGGGGTGGGGAACCCGCCGGTGTTCAGCGGGCCGCGCTCCAGCACCTTGAGCTGGTCGTGGATGGCCCGTATCAGGTCCCAGCTGCGGAACTGGTGGAATTCCTTGCCGGGTTCCTTGGAGACGAGCTCTTCGGCCAGCTGCCAGCTGCCCCAGCGGGTTCCCATACCGAGGATTCCCTTGGGGCCGGCGTAGAAGACCGAGTTGGACTGCTGCTCGGCGGAGAGCTTCTGCAGGCCCTGGCGGAGTGCCTCGCGGGAGGTCTCGTTGGGGTTCTTGGGCACCGCCTCGGGGATCTTGGCGATGACGCCGCCGCCGGAGAGCAGCCCTTCCCAGCGGGCACGCATGTCCTTGGCGGAGGATTCCGCGATCCGTTTGGCGATGAGCCAGCCGACGACGGGGGCGACGATCATCGCCCGCACGTAGAGCGCCAGGAATCCGGTGACCGGCAGTTTGACCAGGAAGAACAGGGCCACGATGCCGATGATCGGGAGCAGGACGTTGCCCAGGGTGGCGAGGGCCTTGTCCTTGGTGCCGCCGAGCCAGTCGCGCAGCCGGAAGGCGACGACCCAGAGGATCATGCCGGGCAGGAAGAGAAAGCCGAACAAGGCGGTGACGGCGGTCAGTTTGGTGTCGCGCGCCTTGCGGAGACGGGTCGCGGACAGGCAGTGCTCGACGACGGTCTGAGGGTCGGTGCCGAAGGACTGGATGAGGGCTTTCCGGGCGCCGCCCAGCGTGCGTTCCTGGACGGCGCGGGAGAATGCCTCGCCGAGATTGGGCTTGAAGTAGTCGGACTTGAGGAATGTGGAACGGCCCGCCTTGACTTCGGACTTGTGCCACTCGCTGTTGGCGTCAAGGATCTTCTCCACCGGGCTGTCGCGGTACGCGGCGGAGGCGAGGGCGTTCGTCGCCACCGCCTGTCCGCCCGAGCCCTGGAGCGGGATCTGTGCTCCCGGAGAGAAATCGAATCCGTCGTTGGCCACTGTCGCCCCCACTCGCCGCCAAGGAACTGCTCCTGCGGCTGTTTCCCAACTGCCGTGCCCGGCACACCTTCTGAGCTGGGACCACAGCGTATCGTCCGGATCGCCGCGCCGCCCGCCCTTGTGGACAAGGGCGGGCGGCGCAGGCGATTACGCATCATTCGGGTTGTTCTGCTGCTGTTCGCGGACGCGTTCAGCCAGCTGCGGGGGCATGGCTTCGTGCCGGGCGTACGCCCGGTCGAAGCGCCCGGCGCCATGGGAGAGGGAGCGGAGCTCGATCGCGTACCGGCCGATCTCCAGCTCGGGTACCTCGGCCCGTACGAGGGTGCGTCCGGGGCCGGACTGCTCGGTCCCGATCACTCTGCCCCGCCGTCCGGACAGGTCGCTCATCACCGGCCCGACGTAGTCGTCGGGGACCAGGACCCGGATCTCCGCGACGGGTTCGAGGAGCTGGATGCGGGTGTCCGAGGCCGCTTCGCGCAGGGCCAGCGCGCCCGCCGTCTGGAACGCGGCGTCGGAGGAGTCCACCGAGTGGGACTTCCCGTCCCGCAGGGTGACGCGTACGTCGACGAGCGGGTGCCCGGCCGCCACGCCGCGGGCGGCCTGGGCGCGCACGCCCTTCTCGACGGACGGGACGAACTGGCGCGGTACCGCTCCGCCGACCACCTTGTCGACGAATTCGATGCCCGATCCCGGTGGCAGCGGCTCCACGTCGATCTCGCAGATGGCGTACTGGCCGTGGCCGCCGGACTGCTTCACGTGCCGGCCGCGCCCGGTCGCGGGGGCGGCGAAGGTCTCGCGCAGCGACACCTTGTGGGGCACGGCGTCGACCTGGACTCCGTAGTGGCTGCGCAGCCGGTCCAGCGCCACGTCCTGATGGGCCTCGCCGAGGCACCACAGGACCACCTGGTGGGTGTCCTGGTTCTGTTCGAGGCGCATGGTCGGGTCCTCCGCGACGAGCCGGGAGAGACCCTGGGAGAGCTTGTCCTCGTCGGCCTTGCTGTGTGCCTCGATGGCGAGTGGCAGCAGGGGGTCGGGCGTGGTCCAGGGGTCCATCAGCAGCGGCTGGTCCGTGGGGGAGAGGGTGTCCCCGGTCTCGGCGCCGGCCAGCTTGGCGACGCAGGCCAGATCTCCGGCGATGCACGCCGTGAGGGGGCGCTGCTGTTTGCCGAACGGGGAGGAGAGCGCGCCGACGCGTACCTCGGCCTCGTGGAAGGGGCGGGTCTCGCGGCCGGGGTCGGTGAGGCCGTGGCCGAAGACGTGGACGGTGTCGTCGGGGCGCAGGGTGCCGGAGAAGACGCGTACGAGCGAGAGCCGGCCGACGTACGGGTCGGAGGCCGTCTTGACGACCTCGGCGAGGAGCGGGCCCCGCGGGTCGCAGGTGAGGACCGGGCGGGGCGCTCCGTGCAGAGGGGTGACCTCGGGGAGCGGACGCTCCAGCGGCGTGGGGAAGCCGCCGGTGATGAGGTCGAGGAGCTCGACGGTGCCGACGCCCTGGCGGGCGCCCTCGGCGGCGGGGGCCGCGGTGAGGACGGGGTGGAAGGCGTCCCGGGCGATCGCGCGTTCCAGGTCGTCGACGAGTGTCTTGATGTCGATGTCGGCCCCGTCGAGGTAGCGGTCCATCAGGGTCTCGTCCTCGCTCTCGGCGATGATCCCCTCGATGAGCCGGTTGCGGGCCTCCTGGAGCGGGGCCTGCTGGGCACCGGCGGGCGGGTTCTCCCGCCGCTCTCCCGACGCGTAGTCGAAGATCCGCTGGGTGAGGAGCCCGGTGAGCCCGGTGAGCGGGGCGTGCCCGTCGGGGCCCTCGGGGCCGTGGACGGGCAGGTAGAGCGGGAGCACCGCGTCGGGGTCGTCGCCGCCGAAGATCTCGCCGCAGATCCGGGTCATCCGGTCGAACGAGGTGCGCGCGGTGTCGAGATGGGTGACGACGATGGCGCGCGGCATGCCGACGGCGGCGCACTCGTCCCACACGGCGCGGGTCGTGCCCGCCACGGCGTCGGCCTCCTGGGCGGCGGACACGACGAAAAGGGCCGCGTCCGCCGCCCGCAGACCGGCCCTGAGTTCCCCGACGAAATCCGCGTATCCGGGGGTGTCCAGAAGATTGATCCGGTACCCGCCCCATTCGACGGGGACGAGGGAGAGCTGTACGGAGCGTTGCCGGCGGTGTTCGATCTCGTCGTAGTCGGAGACCGTCGCGCCGTCCTCGACCCGGCCCGCCCGGTTGACCGCGCCCGCGGTCAGCGCGAGGGCCTCGACGAGGGTGGTCTTGCCGGAGCCGCTGTGGCCGACCAGCACCACATTGCGTATCGATGCGGGCTGGTCGGCCGTCGCCGCCCTGCCGGCGGCCCCGGTGTGTGCGTGTGCCTTGTCGCCCATGATGCGTGCCTCCCAGATAGTGGCGCGGAGCGGGAAGAGGATCCGGCGCGGTGTGGGGAGAAGGGTGCACGGGCACGGGGAGCCGCCGCGGCGGCTACGGCGACGCCCGCGGTATTTCGAGCTTTGCACTCACACCGGGTCGCGTCCATACGTCGGGCGCCGCCGCGCGAGGCCGGGTGCCCGGACGGTGGAGTCCGGCGGGCGTGACTACGATGGGCCAGCCGGTGGCCGAAGGGGCCGCTCGGCCCACCGACCCTCGGGAAGGCCATGCTGAACAAGTACGCGCGTGCATTTTTTACGCGTGTCCTCACACCGTTCGCCGCACTGTTGCTCCGTCTCGGCGTGAGCCCTGACGCGGTCACTCTGATCGGTACGGCCGGGGTGATGGCAGGTGCGCTGGTCTTCTTCCCCATGGGGGAGTTCTTCTGGGGCACGATCGTCATCACGATCTTCGTCTTCTCCGACCTCGTCGACGGCAACATGGCCCGGCAGGCCGGCATCTCCAGCCGCTGGGGCGCGTTCCTGGACTCGACCCTGGACCGGGTCGCCGACGGGGCGATCTTCGGCGGCTTCGCGCTCTGGTACGCGGGCAAGGGCGACGACAACGTGCTGTGCGCGGTCGCGATCTTCTGCCTGGCGAGCGGCCAGGTGGTCTCGTACACGAAGGCGCGCGGCGAGTCGATCGGGCTGCCGGTCGCGGTCAACGGGCTCGTGGAGCGTGCCGAGCGGCTGGTGATCTCGCTGGTCGCGGCCGGGTTCGCGGGGCTCCACAAGTTCGGTGTCCCCGGGATCCAGGTGCTGCTGCCGATCGCGCTGTGGATCGTCGCCGCGGGCAGCCTGGTGACGCTCGTGCAGCGGGTCGTGACCGTGCGCCGCGAGTCCGCCGAGGCCGACGCCGCCGAGGCGGCCGAGGCGGCCGAGACCGCGGCGGACCGGGGGAGGGGGGCCGCGCAGTGAGCGGCGCACCGGGTGACGCGCGGAGCGGCCTGCGGGACCGGCTGACCGACGGGCTGTACGGGCTCGGCTGGGCCGCCGTGAAGAAGCTCCCCGAGCCGGCCGCCCGGACGCTCTTCCGCACCATCGCCGACCAGGCGTGGAAGCGGCGGGGCAAAGGCGTCCTGCGGCTGGAGGCGAATCTGGCGCGGGTCGTGCCCGAGGCGTCCCCGGCCCGGCTCGCCGCGCTCTCCAGGGCCGGGATGCGCTCGTACATGCGCTACTGGATGGAGTCGTTCCGGCTGCCCACCTGGAGCCCGGCACGGATCAAGGCGTCGATAGACGTGACGGACGCGTACCGGCTGACCGACGGCCTGGGCACCGGCCGCGGCGTCATCCTCGCCCTGCCGCACCTGGGGAACTGGGACCTGGCGGGAGCCTGGGTCACCACCGATCTCAAGGTGCCCTTCACCACGGTCGCCGAGCGGCTCAAGCCGGAGACGCTGTACGACCGGTTCGTGGCCTACCGGGAGGGGCTGGGCATGGAGGTCCTGCCGCACAGCGGCGGCGCCGCCTTCGGCACCCTGGCCCGGCGGCTGCGCGCGGGCGGCCTGGTCTGCCTGGTCGCCGACCGCGACCTGTCGGCGTCCGGCGTCGAGGTGGCGTTCTTCGGGGACACCGCGCGCATGCCCGCAGGACCGGCGCTGCTGGCCCAGCAGACCGGGGCACTGCTGCTGCCGGTGACTCTCAACTACGACGAGACGCCCGTCATGAAGGCGCGTATCCATCCGCCCGTCGAGGTGCCCGAGTCGGGCAGCCGCACGGAGAAGACGTCCTCGATGACGCAGGCGCTCGCCGATGCCTTCGCCGTCGGGATCGCCGGCCATCCGGAGGACTGGCACATGCTGCAACGGCTCTGGTCGGCCGATCTGGAGAACCGGGAGAACCGGGAGGACCGGCCGTGAAGATCGGCATCGTGTGCCCGTACTCCTGGGACGTCCCGGGGGGTGTGCAGTTCCACATCCGCGACCTGGCCGAACACCTGATCCGTCTGGGGCATCAGGTGTCGGTGCTGGCGCCCGCCGACGACGAGACACCGCTGCCGCCGTACGTGGTCTCCGCGGGTCGGGCCGTGCCCGTCCCGTACAACGGCTCCGTGGCCCGGCTGAACTTCGGCTTCCTCTCGGCCGCCCGGGTGCGCCGCTGGCTGCACGACGGCACCTACGACGTGATCCACATCCACGAGCCGACGTCGCCGTCGCTGGGGCTGCTCGCCTGCTGGGCCGCGCAGGGGCCGATCGTCGCCACCTTCCACACCTCCAACCCGCGCTCCCGGGCCATGATCGCCGCGTACCCGATCCTGCAGCCCGCGCTGGAGAAGATCAGCGCGCGCATCGCGGTGAGCGAGTACGCGCGCCGGACCCTGGTCGAGCACCTCGGCGGCGACGCGGTCGTCATCCCGAACGGGGTCGACGTCGGCTTCTTCGCCGGAGCCGAGCCCAAGGCGGAGTGGCAATCAGAGGGGGCGCGAAGCCCGGTCGAGGGCGGTGGCGGGAGACGGGAGGGCGGCACCATCGGTTTCATCGGGCGCATCGACGAGCCCCGCAAGGGCCTGCCCGTCCTGATGAGGGCGCTGCCCGCGATCCTCGCCGCCCGTCCGGACACCAGGCTGCTGGTGGCGGGCCGCGGCGACGAGGAGGAGGCGGTCGCCTCGCTGCCCGCGCAGATGCGCGGACGCGTCGAATTCCTCGGCATGGTGAGCGACGAGGACAAGGCGCGGCTGCTGCGCAGCGTCGATGTGTACGTCGCGCCCAACACGGGCGGCGAGAGCTTCGGGATCATCCTGGTCGAGGCGATGTCGGCCGGTGCGCCGGTCCTCGCCAGCGATCTGGACGCGTTCGCGCAGGTCCTGGATCTGGGCGCGGCGGGCGAGCTGTTCGCCAACGAGGACGCGGACGCGCTGGCGGCGGCGGCGGTCCGGCTGCTCGGCGACCCGGAGCGGCGCGCGCAGCTGCGCGAGCGGGGAGCCGCGCACGTGCGGCGCTTCGACTGGTCGACCGTCGGGGCCGACATCCTCGCGGTGTACGAGACGGTGACGGACGGCGCGGCGTCGGTGGCCGCCGACGAGCGCACGGGCCTGCGGGCGCGTTTCGGACTGGCGCGGGACTAGGGCCTGACCAGGGCGGGCCCCGGCCCGGCCCGGGTCCTTGATCGCCGGGCGGCCGCACCGTCCGCGCCCCGACGGTAGCCTTGCCGCCCGTGATCGAAACCCTCATCTGGATCGCCGTCGCGATCGTCGCGACCGGTATGTACCTCAGCTGGACCGCCGGACGGCTGGACCGGCTGCACGCCCGCATCGACGCCGCCCGCGCGGCCCTCGACGCGCAGCTCCTGCGTCGCGCCTCGGTCACCCAGGAACTGGCCACATCGGGTGTTCTCGACCCGGCCGCGTCCATCGTGCTGTACGAGGCCGCGCACGCCGCCCGTCAGGCGGAGGAGGAGCACCGCGAGGTCGCGGAGAGCGAGCTGAGCGCCGCCCTGCGGGCGGTCTTCGGCGAGACGGCGCAGGTGGAGACCGTGAAGGAGATCCCCGGCGGCGAGGAGGCGGCGTCCGAGCTCGCCGCGGCCGTGCGCCGGGTCCCGATGGCCCGGCGGTTCCACAACGACGCGGTGCGCGCTGCGCGGGCGCTGCGCCGGCACCGTACCGTGCGATGGTTCCGGCTGGCCGGGCACGCCCCGTTCCCGCTCGCCTTCGAGATGGACGACGAACCGCCGGTCGCCCTGGCGGACCGCCCCGTCAGCTGACCCGGCGGCCCCGCCCGCCCACGTGCGTGACGTCGTCGACCGCCTCGGGCAGGAACAGGAAGCCGTGGGCGGCGGCCCCGCTCGCCCCGTCCGTGACTGGGCTCACAACCCGTCCCGTACGCGTTCAAAACGATCCACCGGCCTCCTATTGGCCCTTGCTGTGGACCGGTTCCGGAGAGTTTCCTCAGCACTGCACCCCATCAGTGCTTTCAGCAACTTTTTCTCCGAGTGAGGTCGATCCGTGTCCACGCTTCCCACCACCCCGCAGTCCGCCGACTCCCCGGCCATCGGCACCGCCCGCGTCAAGCGGGGCATGGCCGAGCAGCTCAAGGGCGGCGTGATCATGGACGTCGTCAACGCCGAGCAGGCGAAGATCGCCGAGGACGCGGGCGCCGTGGCCGTCATGGCCCTGGAGCGGGTGCCGGCCGACATCCGCAAGGACGGCGGCGTGGCCCGGATGTCGGACCCGACCATGATCGAGGAGATCATCGAGGCCGTCTCCATCCCCGTGATGGCGAAGTCCCGCATCGGGCACTTCGTCGAGGCCCAGGTCCTCCAGTCCCTCGGTGTCGACTACATCGACGAGTCCGAGGTCCTCACCCCGGCCGACGAGGTCAACCACAGCGACAAGTTCGCCTTCACCACCCCGTTCGTCTGCGGCGCCACCAATCTGGGCGAGGCCCTGCGCCGCATCGCCGAGGGCGCGGCCATGATCCGTTCGAAGGGCGAGGCCGGCACCGGGAACGTCGTCGAGGCCGTCCGCCACCTGCGCCAGATCAAGAACGAGATCGCCCGGCTGCGCGGCTACGACAACAACGAGCTGTACGCCGCCGCCAAGGACCTCCGCGCCCCGTACGAGCTGGTCAAGGAGGTCGCCGAGCTCGGCAAGCTGCCCGTCGTGCTGTTCTCCGCGGGCGGCGTCGCCACCCCCGCCGACGCCGCGCTGATGCGCCAGCTCGGTGCCGAGGGCGTCTTCGTCGGCTCCGGCATCTTCAAGTCCGGCGACCCGGCCAAGCGCGCCGCCGCCATCGTGAAGGCCACCACCTTCTACGACGACCCGAAGATCATCGCGGACGCCTCCCGCAACCTGGGCGAGGCCATGGTCGGCATCAACTGCGACACCCTGCCCGAGGCCGAGCGCTACGCCAACCGCGGCTGGTAGTCCCTGATGAGCGACACCCCTGTGATCGGAGTCCTGGCTCTCCAGGGCGACGTACGGGAACACCTGATCGCCCTGGCCTCGGCGGACGCCCTGGCCAGGCCGGTCCGGCGTCCCGAGGAACTCTCCGAGGTCGACGGCCTGGTCATTCCCGGTGGCGAGTCCACCACGATGTCCAAACTGGCTGTCCTGTTCGGCATGCTGGAGCCGCTGCGCGAGCGGGTCCGGGAGGGAATGCCGGTCTACGGCACCTGTGCCGGAATGATCCTGCTCGCCGACAAGATCCTCGACCCGCGCGCGGGCCAGGAGACGGTCGGCGGGATCGACATGATCGTGCGCCGCAACGCCTTCGGGCGACAGAACGAGTCCTTCGAGGCGGCCGTGGAGGTCGCCGGCATCGAGGGTGACCCGGTCGAGGGCGTGTTCATCCGCGCCCCGTGGGTGGAGTCGGTCGGAGCGCGGGCCGAGGTGGTGGCGGAGCACGGCGGTCACATCGTCGCCGTCCGCCAGGGAAACGCACTGGCGACGTCCTTCCACCCGGAACTGACCGGGGACCACCGGGTTCACGCGTTGTTCGTGGACATGGTGCGCGCAGTCGGCTGACTCGATCCCGGTAGGATCTCTCGGGTTCCGATCGATTTTGGTGACGCGAAGGAGAAGGCAGATGTCCGGCCACTCTAAATGGGCTACGACGAAGCACAAGAAGGCCGTGATCGATGCCAAGCGCGGCAAGCTCTTCGCGAAGCTGATCAAGAACATCGAGGTCGCGGCCCGCACCGGCGGTGTGGACCCCGAGGGAAACCCGACCCTCGTGGACGCGATCCAGAAGGCGAAGAAAAGCTCCGTCCCGAACAAGAACATCGACTCCGCGGTCAAGCGCGGTGGCGGTCTCGAAGCGGGCGGCGTCGACTACCAGACGATCATGTACGAGGGTTACGGCCCGAACGGTGTCGCGGTGCTCATCGAGTGCCTCACCGACAACCGCAACCGCGCCGCGTCCGACGTGCGTGTCGCGATGACCCGCAACGGCGGCTCGATGGCCGACCCGGGTTCGGTCTCGTACCTCTTCAACCGCAAGGGCGTCGTCATCGTCCCCAAGGGCGGGCTGACCGAGGACGACGTCCTGGGTGCCGTGCTCGACGCGGGCGCCGAGGAGGTCAACGACCTCGGTGACACGTACGAGGTCGTCAGCGAGGCCACCGACATGGTCGCGGTCCGCACCGCGCTCCAGGAGGCCGGCATCGACTACGACTCGGCCGAGGCCAACTTCCTGCCCACCATGCAGGTCGAGCTGGACGAGGAGGGCGCGCGCAAGATCTTCAAGCTGATCGACGCCCTGGAGGACAGCGACGACGTGCAGAACGTCTTCGCCAACTTCGACGTCTCGGACGAGGTCATGGAGAAGGTCGACGCCTGAGCCGGCATCGGCACAGCCTTCAGGGACGGGCCGACGGGGACACACCCCGTCGGCCCGTCGCATTGTCAGTGCGAGCCGATAGCCTGCGGGAACAGTTGACCGATCGGTACGGAGGGGGCGTCGTATGCGGGTACTCGGTGTCGACCCGGGGCTGACCCGGTGCGGTGTCGGTGTCGTCGAAGGTGTTGCCGGGCGGCCCCTGACGATGCTCGGTGTCGGCGTCGTCCGCACCCCGGCCGACGCCGAGCTCGGCCACCGGCTGGTCGCCATCGAGCGCGGCATCGAGGAGTGGCTCGACGAGCACCGGCCCGAATTCGTCGCCGTGGAGCGGGTGTTCAGCCAGCACAACGTCCGTACGGTGATGGGCACCGCCCAGGCCAGCGCGGTCGCCATGCTCTGCGCGTCCCGGCGCGGCATTCCCGTCGCCCTGCACACCCCCAGCGAAGTCAAGGCGGCCGTCACCGGCAGTGGCCGTGCCGACAAGGCGCAGGTCGGTGCCATGGTCACCCGGCTGCTGAGGCTCGACGCCCCGCCGAAACCGGCCGACGCGGCCGACGCCCTCGCGCTCGCCATCTGCCACATCTGGCGCGCGCCCGCGGTGAACCGCCTCCAACAGGCACACGCGGCAGCCGCCGCGGCCCGTACCCCGCGCGTTCCCCGTACCCCCGCAGTCCCCGTCCGGAAGGTCCCCCGATGATCGCCTTCGTCAGCGGCCCCGTCGCCGCACTCGCCCCGACCACGGCCGTGATCGAGGTCGGCGGCATCGGCATGGCCGTCCAGTGCGCGCCGAACACCCTCGCCGGCCTCCGGATCGGCAAGGAGGCCAGGCTGGCCACCTCCCTCGTCGTACGGGAGGATTCGCTCACCCTCTACGGCTTCGCCGACGACGACGAGCGGCAGGTCTTCGAGCTGCTCCAGACCGCCAGCGGAGTCGGTCCCCGGCTCGCCCAGGCCATGCTCGCCACCCATACCCCGGACGCCCTGCGGATCGCGGTCGCCACCGGCGACGAGAAGGCGCTCACCGCCGTCTCCGGCATCGGCAAGAAGGGCGCGCAGAAACTCCTCCTCGAACTGAAGGACAGGCTCGGCGAGCCCGTCGGCGCGCAGATCGGCCGACAGGGCATCGGCACGGCCGTCACCTCCTCCTGGCGCGACCAGCTGCAGGCGGCCCTGATCGGTCTCGGCTACGCCACCCGCGAGGCCGACGAAGCGGTCACCGCGGTCACCCCGCAGGCCGAGGCGGCGCTGGCCGAGAGCGGGCAGGCGCCCGTGCCGCAGCTGCTGCGCGCCGCGCTGCAGACCCTCAACCGCGCGCGCTGAGCGGAGCGCGGCACCCCGGGGGGCACCGACTCCCCTCCCCGACGCCGGGCCGGGCACCGCACGGCACCGAAACACCCGAGGCGGGACAGACCGAATGAACTGGGACGAGACCGGACCCGACACCGGATCCGACACCGACGAGCGCCTTGGCGAGAGCGTCGACGAGCGCCTTGTCGACGCCGGCGCGGACGGCGAGGACACCGCGGTCGAAGCGGCGCTGCGGCCGAAGGACCTCGACGAATTCGTCGGCCAGGAGAAGGTGCGTGAACAGCTCGACCTGGTTCTCAAGGCGGCCAGGGCCCGGGGAGCCAGCGCCGACCATGTCCTGCTCTCCGGCGCCCCCGGCCTCGGCAAGACCACACTCTCCATGATCATCGCGGCGGAGATGGACGCGCCGATCCGGATCACCTCGGGCCCCGCCATCCAGCACGCGGGTGATCTCGCCGCGATCCTCTCCTCGCTCCAGGAGGGAGAGGTCCTCTTCCTCGACGAGATCCACCGCATGTCGCGGCCCGCCGAGGAAATGCTCTACATGGCGATGGAGGACTTCCGGGTCGACGTCATCGTCGGCAAGGGACCCGGCGCCACCGCCATCCCGCTGGAACTGCCGCCCTTCACCCTGGTCGGCGCCACCACCAGGGCCGGACTGCTGCCGCCCCCGCTGCGCGACCGCTTCGGCTTCACCGGGCACATGGAGTTCTACGCCCCCACTGAACTGGAACGCGTCATCCACCGCTCCGCCCGCCTTCTCGACGTGGCGATAGACACGGACGGCGCCGCCGAGATCGCCGGGCGGTCCCGCGGCACCCCCCGGATCGCCAACCGGCTGCTGCGCCGCGTCCGGGACTACGCCCAGGTCAAGGCCGACGGGCGGATCGACCGCGCCGTCGCCTCCGCGGCCCTCGGCGTGTACGAGGTCGACGCCCGCGGTCTCGACCGGCTGGACCGGGCGGTGCTCGGCGCCCTGCTGAAGCTCTTCGGCGGCGGTCCCGTCGGGCTGTCGACCCTCGCGGTGGCCGTGGGCGAGGAGCGCGAAACGGTCGAGGAGGTCGCCGAGCCCTTCCTCGTACGGGAGGGGCTGCTGGCCAGGACTCCGCGGGGGCGCGTCGCGACACCCGCGGCCTGGGCCCACCTCGGCCTCGCGCCGCCACAGCACGGCGGAAAGGGACAACAGGGCCTGTTCGGGGCGTGATGGGTCACAGGTTCACCCGGACAGGAACCACCGAGCGGCGCCGGGCGTTGTTCCATCGATGCGGACTCGCTTAGACTCCGCCGATGCCGCCCTTACAGGTCGGTGTACCCACCCCCGTAGATCAGGCCGCCCTCCAGCGCGGTCGTGCGAAGGAAACTCGTCCCGTGAATCCCGTGACTCTCCTCCCCTTCATCGTGCTCATCGGGGCCATGTTCCTGATGACGCGGTCCGCCAAGAAGAAGCAGGCGGCCGCCGCCCAGATGCGCAATGAGATGCAGCCCGGCACCGGCGTCCGGACGATCGGGGGCATGTACGCCACCGTCAAGGAGCTTCACGAGGACACGGTTCTCCTTGAGATCGCGCCCGGCGTCCATGCCGTCTACGCCAAGAACGCCATCGGCGCCGTCCTCGACGACGCGGAGTACAACCGCATCGTCCACGGCGACGACGAGAACGCACTCGACATCGACGGCGCGGTCGTGCCGGACGACGCCTCCTCGCTGACCGGGGCCGACGCCGACGAGGACACCTCGGACGACGCCAAGATCGACCTGGGCAAGAAGGCCGAGGCCGACGCCGGCGACGCCGAGCCGACGGATGCCGAGTCCGACAAGAAGTCCGAGGGCAAGACCGACGGCGAGGCCGACGCGAAGTAACCCACGACCCGGGGATGCCGTGAGCCCACCGGCGTCCGGCACTCCCCGGACCGTGCGGTCTTCTGCGGGGGCGGGTCCCCACTACACTTCGTGGCCGCTCGGGCGCGTACCCGGCGCGGGGCGGTTGGACAGGGAGAAACGAGAAGGTGGCAGCACCGAAGAAGAGCCGAGGGCCGGCCGGCGGTCAGGGCAGGCCGGGGCGTTCCCTGGCTCTGATCCTGATCGCCATGGTCGCGCTCACCGGCGGGATGTTCCTGGCCGATCAGCCGACCCCGCGTCTGGGCATCGACCTGGCCGGCGGCACGTCCATCACGCTCGAGGCGAAGAGCGAGCCGGGCCAGGAATCGGCGATCAACAAGACCAACATGGACACGGCGGTCCAGATCATGGAACGCCGTGTCAATGGTCTGGGTGTCTCCGAGGCCGAGGTCCAGACGCAGGGCGATCGCAACATCATCGTCAACATCCCCAAGGGCACGAATTCCGCCCAGGCCCGTGAGCAGGTCGGTACCACCGCCAAGCTCTACTTCCGGCCGGTGCTGACAGTCGCCCAGGGCACGCCCACGCCGACGCCCAGCACCACGTCGTCCGGCAAGCCCGGCCCGGGCGCTTCGGCGGGGGCCGACGGAAAGGCGTCGTCGACGCCGACTCCGGGCGCCACCACCCAGGGCCGCGCAGTCACCGACGGCCTCAAGGCCGACTCCTCGCCCACCCCGAAGGCGAGCACCACCCCGAAGGCGGGCTCCACGCCGTCGGCATCCGCCGCCGACGAAGCGGCCGCCGCCAAGCTGCAGAAGCAGTTCGAGGAGCTCGACTGCTCCAGCAAGGCCTCCCGGTCCAAGGCCGCCCAGGGCGCCAAGCCGACCGACTCGGTCGTCGCGTGCAGCTCCGAGGGCGACGCCAAGTACATCCTGGGCCCATCCGAGGTGTCCGGCACCGAGGTCGACAACGCCAAGGCCGGCTTCGACCAGCAGCGCGGCATGTGGATCGTCAACATGGAGTTCAGCAAGCAGGGCTCCAAGCAGTTCCAGACGATCACCAAGAAGCTCTCCGCGCAGCAGTCCCCGCAGAACCAGTTCGCCATCGCCCTGGACGGCGAGGTCGTCTCGGCTCCCCAGGTGAACACGACGCTCAGCGGCAGCGCCGAGATCTCCGGCAGCTTCACCCAGCAGTCCGCCGAGGACCTGGCCAACGTCCTCTCCTACGGTGCGCTCCCGCTCTCGTTCAAGGAGCAGAGCGTCACCACCGTCACCGCCGCGCTCGGTGGCGAGCAGCTCCAGGCGGGTCTGATCGCCGGCGCCATCGGTCTGGCCCTCGTGGTCATCTACCTGGTGGTCTACTACCGCGGCCTCGCGCTCATCGCCCTCCTGAGCCTGCTGGCCTCCGGCGTCCTGACCTACACGCTCATGTCGCTGCTCGGACCGGCCATCGGCTTCGCGCTGAACCTCCCGGCGGTCTGCGGCGCCATCGTGGCCATCGGTATCACCGCGGACTCCTTCATCGTGTACTTCGAGAGAATCCGCGACGAGATCCGCGAGGGCCGTACGCTCCGCCCGGCCGTCGAGCGCGCCTGGCCGCGCGCCCGGCGCACCATCCTGGTCTCCGACTTCGTGTCGTTCCTCGCCGCCGCGGTGCTCTTCGTGGTCACCGTCGGCAAGGTCCAGGGCTTCGCGTTCACGCTGGGTCTCACCACCCTGCTCGACGTGGTCGTGGTATTCCTCTTCACCAAGCCCGTCATGACGCTGATGGCCCGTACGAAGTTCTTCTCCAGCGGTCACCCGTGGTCTGGTCTGGACCCGAAGCGGCTCGGTGCCAAGCCGCCGCTGCGCCGCTCGCGCCGTGTCAACGCCCCCACTGACCCGAAGGAGGCGTGAGATGTCGCGACTCGGCAGTCTCGGCGCCCGTCTCTACCGAGGCGAGGTCGGCTACGACTTCATCGGCAAGCGCAAGATCTGGTACGGGATCTCGATCCTGATCACCATCACGGCCATCGTCGGCCTGGCGGTCAGCGGCCTGAACATGGGCATCGAGTTCAAGGGCGGCGCGGTCTTCACCACCACGAAGACGAATGTCAGCGTGGCCCAGGCGGAAGACATGGCCACGGAGGCCTCCGGCCACCAGGCCATCGTCCAGAAGCTCGGCAACGGCGGTCTGCGCATCCAGATCACCGAGGTCGACACCGCGAAGTCCGACCAGATCAAGAACCAGCTCTCCAAGGACCTCGACGTCCCGACCGAGAAGATCGCCGCCGACCTGGTCGGCCCCAGCTGGGGTGAGCAGATCGCCAACAAGGCGTGGACCGGTCTCGGCATCTTCATGGTCCTCGTGGTGATCTACCTGGCCATCGCCTTCGAGTGGCGCATGGCCATCGCGGCCCTGGTCGCGCTGATCCACGACATCACCATCACGGTCGGTGTCTACGCCCTGGTCGGCTTCGAGGTCACACCGGGCACCGTGATCGGTCTGCTGACCATCCTCGGTTACTCCCTCTACGACACGGTCGTCGTCTTCGACAGCCTCAAGGAGGGCACGAACGGGATCACCAAGCAGACCCGGTGGACGTACAGCGAGATCGCCAACCGCTCCATCAACGGCACGCTGGTCCGTTCCATCAACACCACCGTCGTGGCGCTGCTGCCGGTCGCCGGTCTGCTGTTCATCGGTGGCGGTGTCCTCGGCGCCGGCATGCTGAACGACATCTCCCTGGCGCTCTTCGTCGGCCTCGCCGCCGGTGCGTACTCCTCGATCTTCATCGCCACCCCGCTCGTCGCCGACCTCAAGGAACGCGACCCGCAGATGAAGGCCCTGAAGAAGCGGATCCTCGCCAAGCGTGCGGCGGCCGCCGCCAAGGGCGAGTCCGCCGAGGACGAGCAGCAGGACGACGACTTCCCCCAGGACGCCGCACCCGCCGCCGCGGTCGTCGGCCAGCGCCAGCAGCCCCCCAGGGGCCACGGCCGGACCCCGGGGAAGCGTCGATGACCAGCAGCACCACCGAGACCACCCGCGAGCTTCTGCTCAGCCGGATCCGCGATGTGCCGGACTACCCCAAGCCGGGGGTGCTGTTCAAGGACATCACCCCCCTGCTCGCGGACCCGGCAGCGTTCGCGGCCCTCACCGAGACCCTCGCGGAACTCTGCGTGCGCCACGGCGCCACGAAAATCGTCGGCCTTGAGGCACGCGGCTTCATCCTGGCCGCCCCGGTCGCGATCCGGGCCGGGCTCGGCTTCGTACCCGTCCGCAAGGCCGGAAAACTGCCGGGAGCCACGCTCAGCCAGGCGTACGAGCTGGAGTACGGCACCGCCGAGATCGAGATCCACGCGGAGGACCTGTCCGCGGACGACCGGATCATGGTCATCGACGACATCCTCGCGACCGGTGGCACCGCCGGGGCCTCGCTGGAGCTGATCCGGCGCGCCGGTGCCGAGGTCGCGGGTGTCGCGGTCCTCATGGAGCTCGGATTCCTGCCCGGGCGCGCCCGTCTGGAGCAGGGCCTGCGCGGCGCCCCGCTGGAGGTCCTGATCACGGTCTGAGCGGAAGCGGACCGCACGTGGCAACGGCTCATGCGCGCAGGACGGGCATCCGGGAACAACCGGGTGCCCGTCCCGCGTTGTGAGGGGTCTCACGGTCCCCGGGGGAGGACCGGCCACAGGGTCGATACGATGGCCTTTCCGGGTACCCGGATCCGCACGAGGAGCGCTCTTGCCAGACGAGGCCCAGCCAGTCGCCGCCCCGCAGCCCGACAAGCCCGCGGCGGCCTCAGCCGTGCCCGGGAAGAAGCAGCCCGCGCAGAAGCCGAAGCCCCCGGCGCCCGAGCCCGGTGCGGGCGCGGCGCCGACCGGGGGAGCGGTGCTGCGGCCCGCCCCCGCTTCGCCCGCCCAGCCGGCTGCCCCCGCCTCCCCGGCCGCGTCCGCCGCGAAGCCCCCGTCGAAGCCCGCCGCCAAGCCCGTCACCCCGGCGGCTCCCGCGACCCGCTCCGGCGGCTCCTCCAATCGGGTACGGGCCAGGCTCGCCCGCCTCGGTGTGCAGCGCTCCAGCCCGTACAACCCGGTGCTCGAACCACTGCTGCGCATCGTCCGCAGCAACGACACCAAGATCGAGACGGCCACCCTGCGCCAGATCGAGCGCGCCTACCAGGTCGCCGAGCGCTGGCACCGCGGCCAGAAGCGCAAGAGCGGCGACCCCTACATCACGCATCCGCTCGCCGTCACGACGATCCTCGCCGAGCTCGGCATGGACCCGGCGACGCTGATGGCCGGACTGCTGCACGACACGGTCGAGGACACCGAGTACGGCCTGGACACCCTGCGGCGGGACTTCGGCGACCAGGTCGCCCTGCTGGTCGACGGTGTCACCAAGCTGGACAAGGTCAAGTTCGGCGAGGCCGCGCAGGCCGAGACCGTACGCAAGATGGTCGTCGCCATGGCCAAGGACCCCCGGGTCCTGGTCATCAAGCTCGCCGACCGGCTGCACAACATGCGCACCATGCGCTACCTCAAGCGGGAGAAGCAGGAGAAGAAGGCCCGCGAGACGCTTGAGATCTATGCCCCGCTGGCCCACCGCCTGGGCATGAACACCATCAAGTGGGAGCTGGAGGATCTCGCCTTCGCGATCCTCTACCCCAAGATGTACGACGAGATCGTCCGCCTCGTCGCCGAGCGGGCCCCCAAACGCGACGAGTACCTCGCCATAGTGACCGACGAGGTCCAGGCCGACCTGCGTGCCGCCCGGATCAAGGCCACCGTCACGGGGCGGCCGAAGCACTACTACAGCGTCTACCAGAAGATGATCGTGCGGGGCCGGGACTTCGCCGAGATCTACGACCTGGTGGGCATCAGGGTCCTCGTCGACACCGTCCGCGACTGCTACGCGGCGCTCGGCACCGTCCACGCGCGATGGAATCCGGTCCCCGGCCGGTTCAAGGACTACATCGCGATGCCCAAGTTCAACATGTACCAGTCGCTGCACACCACGGTGATCGGTCCCAGCGGCAAGCCGGTCGAGCTGCAGATCCGCACGTTCGACATGCACCGCCGTGCCGAGTACGGCATCGCCGCGCACTGGAAGTACAAGCAGGAGGCCGTCGCGGGCGCCTCCAAGGTGCGCACCGACGTGCCGAAGAACACCGGCCGAGGCCAGGACACCGTCAACGACATGGCGTGGCTGCGCCAGCTCCTGGACTGGCAGAAGGAGACCGAGGACCCCAGCGAGTTCCTGGAGTCCCTGCGCTTCGACCTCTCCCGCAACGAGGTCTTCGTCTTCACGCCCAAGGGCGACGTCATAGCGCTCCCCGCAGGTGCCACGCCGGTCGACTTCGCGTACGCCGTGCATACGGAGGTCGGCCACCGGACCATAGGGGCTCGGGTCAACGGACGGCTCGTCCCGCTCGAATCGACCCTCGACAACGGCGACCTGGTGGAGGTCTTCACCTCCAAGGCGGCCGGCGCCGGCCCGTCCCGGGACTGGCTGGGCTTCGTCAAGTCGCCCCGCGCCCGCAACAAGATCCGCGCCTGGTTCTCCAAGGAGCGCCGCGACGAGGCGATCGAGCAGGGCAAGGACGCGATCGCGCGTGCCATGCGCAAGCAGAACCTGCCGATCCAGCGCATCCTGACCGGCGACTCCCTGGTGACCCTCGCCCATGAGATGCGCTACCCCGACATCTCGTCCCTGTACGCGGCGATCGGCGAGGGCCATGTGGCCGCCGCCGGTGTCGTACAGAAACTCGTCCAGGCACTCGGTGGCGAGGACGCCGCCAACGAGGACATCGCGGAGAGCTCGCCGCCCTCGCGCAGCCGCGGCAAGCGCCGCTCCAATGCCGATCCCGGTGTCGTCGTCAAGGGCGTCGAGGACGTCTGGGTCAAACTGGCCCGCTGCTGCACGCCCGTCCCCGGCGACCCGATCATCGGCTTCGTCACCCGCGGCAGCGGCGTCTCCGTGCACCGTGCCGACTGCGTCAACGTGGACTCGCTGTCGCAGCAGCCGGAGCGGATCCTGGACGTCGAGTGGGCGCCGACCCAGTCCTCGGTCTTCCTGGTCGCCATCCAGGTCGAGGCCCTGGACCGGTCGCGGCTGCTGTCGGACGTCACCCGCGTCCTGTCCGACCAGCACGTCAACATCCTGTCGGCGGCCGTGCAGACCTCCCGGGACCGGGTGGCCACCTCGCGCTTCACCTTCGAGATGGGCGACCCGAAACACCTGGGCCACGTACTGAAGGCGGTACGGGGTGTGGAGGGCGTCTACGACGTCTACCGCGTCACCTCCGCCCGCAGGCCCTGACCCGGCCGCTCCGCGCAGACGAGAGGCCCCCTGCACACGTCCCGAGGGACGCGTGCAGGGGGCCTCGTCACCACAAGCGGCTTGATCAGCCGCCGAACTCCTCCAGGCCCTTCAGCGCCTGGTCCAGCAGTGCCTGCCGGCCTTCGAGCTCCTTGGCCAGCTTGTCGGCCCGGGCGTTGTTGCCCGAGGCACGGGCCGTGTCGATCTGCGTACGCAGCTTGTCGACGGCCGCCTGCAGCTGACCGGTCAGACCCGCGGCGCGCGCACGCGCCTCCGGGTTCGTCCGGCGCCACTCCGACTCCTCGGCCTCCTGGAGGGCCCGCTCCACCGCGTGCATCCGCCCCTCGACCTTCGGGCGGGCGTCACGCGGCACATGGCCGATGGCCTCCCAGCGCTCGTTGACGGCCCGGAACGCGGCCCTGGCCGCCTTCAGGTCCTTCACCGGCACCAGCTTCTCGGCCTCGGCCGCGAGCTCCTCCTTGAGCTTGAGGTTCTCGCCCTGCTCCGCGTCCCGTTCGGCGAACACGCCGCTGCGGGCGGCGAAGAAGACGTCCTGAGCACCGCGGAAACGGTTCCACAGGTCGTCCTCGGCCTCGCGCTGGGCGCGGCCCGCCGCCTTCCACTCCGTCATCAGATCGCGATAGCGGGCGGCCGTGGCTCCCCAGTCCGTGGAACCGGACAGCGACTCGGCCTCCGCGACCAGCTTCTCCTTGGCCTTGCGGGCCTCCTCGCGCTGGGCGTCCAGCGACGCGAAGTGGGCCTTGCGGCGCTTGGAGAACGCCGAGCGGGCATGCGAGAAGCGGTGCCACAGCTCGTCGTCGGACTTGCGGTCGAGCCGCGGGAGGCCCTTCCACGTGTCCACGAGCGCGCGGAGCCGCTCGCCCGCCGAGCGCCACTGCTCGCTCTGCGCCAGCTCCTCCGCCTCGGCGACCAGCGCCTCCTTGGCGTGCTTCGCCTCGTCGGTCTGCTTCGCCTTCTGGGCCTTGCGCTCCTCGCGCCGCGATTCGACCGTCGCGCCCAGCGCGTCGAGCCGCTTGCGCAGCGCTTCGAGGTCACCGACGGCGTGATGCTCGTCCACCTGCAGACGCAGATGCTCGATGGCGGTCGTCGCGTCCTTCGCCGACAGGTCGGTGGTCTTCACCCGCCGTTCGAGGAGGCCGATCTCGACCACAATGCCCTCGTACTTGCGCTCGAAGTAGGCCAGAGCCTCCTCGGGGGAACCCGCCTGCCACGATCCGACGACCTGCTCGCCATCGGCTGTACGCACGTACACGGTGCCTGTCTCATCGACACGGCCCCACGGGTCGCTGCTCACAGCGCCTCCTCCACCTGATGCCCGTGAGAGGGTTCGCCCCCCTGGCATCGTCCACAGTTTCCTGGGGCGGGCAGCGCCCGCCCTGCACAACGCCAATCTAGGCGACGGGCCGCCCGGCTGTCCGCACTCAGCGCGGCTCAAAATATTCCGGCCCGCGCTTCGCCGTCCTCACCGGACGGCCCGAGCGGGCCGCCCGGCCGCGTCAGGACTTCGCGACGGCGGCCTTCGAGATGTCCACGGCCTTCTTCGGCGCACCGTCGGCCGCACCGCCGGCCACACCCGCCGCACCGATCTCCTCGACGGCCTTCAGCGAGGCAGCGTCCATCGTGCCGAACGGGGTGTAGGAGGGCGGGAGTTTGCTGTCCTTGTAGACCAGGAAGAACTGGCTGCCGCCGGTGTGCGCCTGGCCGGTGTTCGCCATCGCCACGGTGCCCGCCGGATAGGTCACCGTGCCGTCCTTGCCCGCCTTGCCCAGCGCGGTCAGGTTCTCGTCCGGGATGGTGTAGCCGGGGCCGCCCGTGCCGTCGCCCTTGGGGTCGCCGCACTGCAGGACGAAAATGCCCTGCGTGGTCAGCCGATGGCACTTCGTACTGTCGAAGAAGCCCTTGTCGGCCAGTGACTTGAACGAGTTCGTGGTGTGCGGGGTCTTCGCCGCGTCCATCGTGAACGCGATGTCGCCCTGGCTCGTCCTGATCGACATCGTGTACTTCGACTTCTTGTCGATCTTCATCGCGGGCTCGGGCGCACTGCTCTTGCTCGCCGACGGCGAAGGCGCCGGGCTCTCGCTCGCGGCCGAGTCGTTCTTGTCCTTCTTGCCGTCGCCGTCGAGGGCGAGATACGTACCCGCCCCGATGACCGCCACCACGGCCACCGCCGACGCGATGACGACCGTCAGCCGCCTCGTCCTGCGGCGGGCCTCCTCCCGGCGCTGCTGCTGCCGCTCGAACTTCTCCCTGGCGAGCTGCCGCCGCCGCTGATCGCTGCTGACCACCGGGTGATCTCCTTGTAGGTCGTCTGATGGGGCCTGGGCTGCCCGTACCGTATATGGGTTAGCTGTGGAATGAGGAGCGCCGGTAGGCTCTGAACTGCCGCGACCTTCTCCGTCGCATTCCGCCGTCGGACGACCAGTAAGGACGATCGTGCTCATTGCCGGGTTCCCCGCCGGGGCCTGGGGGACCAACTGCTACCTGGTTGCCCCGGCCGCAGGCGAGGAGTGCGTGATCATCGACCCGGGCCACCAGGCCGCATCCGGAGTCGAGGAGGCACTGAAGAAGCATCGGCTGAAGCCCGTCGCCGTCGTCCTGACCCACGGCCACATCGACCATGTCGCCTCGGTCGTCCCGGTGTGCGGCGCGCACGGCGTCCCCGCCTGGATCCACCCGGAGGACCGGTACATGATGAGCGACCCGGAGAAGGCCCTCGGCCGCTCCATCGGGATGCCGCTCATGGGCGAGCTGACGGTGGGGGAGCCGGACGACGTCGAGGAACTGAGCGACGGCGCTCTGCTGAAGCTGGCCGGTCTGGAGTTCGGTGTCGCGCATGCGCCCGGCCATACCAAGGGGTCGGTGGCGTTCAGGATGCCCGAGGCCGCGGATGTTCCGCAGATCCTCTTCTCGGGCGACCTGCTCTTCGCCGGCTCCGTCGGACGCACCGACCTGCCCGGCGGCGACCACGCCGAGCTGCTCGAGTCGCTGGCGCGCGTGTGCCTGCCGCTCGACGACTCGACCGTGGTGCTGTCCGGCCACGGCCCCCAGACGACCATCGGCCGCGAGCGCGCCTCGAATCCGTACCTGCACGGTATGGACGCGCCCCGACGAGGAATGTGACGAGAGAAGTTCCGTGAGCACCTTCAAGGCCCCCAAGGGCACGTACGACCTGACCCCGCCCGACTCCGCGAAGTACCTCGCGGTGCGCGACGCGATCGCCGCACCCCTGAAGAACTCCGGCTACGGCTACATCGAGACGCCCGGTTTCGAGGACGTCGCCCTCTTCTCGCGCGGCGTCGGTGAGTCCACCGACATCGTGACCAAGGAGATGTACACCCTCACCACCAAGGGCGGCTCCCAGCTGGCGCTGCGCCCCGAGGGCACCGCATCCGTGCTGCGCGCCGCGCTGGAGGCCAACCTCCACAAGCTCGGCAATCTGCCCGTGAAGCTCTGGTACTCCGGCTCGTACTACCGCTACGAGCGCCCGCAGAAGGGCCGTTACCGGCACTTCTCGCAGGTCGGTGCCGAGGCGATCGGTGCCGAGGACCCGGCGCTGGACGCCGAGCTGATCATCCTGGCCGACCAGGCCTACCGCACGCTGGGCCTGCGGAACTTCCGCATCCTGCTCAACTCGCTGGGCGACAAGGAGTGCCGCCCCGTCTACCGGGACGCGCTCCAGGGCTTCCTGCGCGAGCTCGACCTGGACGAGGAGACCCGCCGCCGCATCGAGATCAACCCGCTCCGGGTCCTCGACGACAAGCGGCCCGAGGTGCAGAAGCAGCTGGCCGGCGCGCCCGTGCTGCGCGACTACCTCTGCGACGCCTGCAAGGCGTACCACGAGGAGGTGCGCGACCTGCTCTCCGCGGCCGGTGTGGTGTACGAGGACGACGAGAAGCTCGTCCGCGGCCTCGACTACTACACCCGCACCACCTTCGAGTTCGTCCACGACGGACTCGGCTCGCAGTCCGCGGTGGGCGGCGGCGGCCGCTACGACGGCCTGTCCGAGATGATCGGCGGGCCGGCGCTCCCGTCGGTCGGCTGGGCGCTCGGCGTGGACCGCACGGTGCTCGCACTGGAGGCGGAGGGCATCGAGCTCGAACTGCCCGCGGCGACCAGCGTCTTCGCGGTACCGCTCGGCGAGGAGGCCCGGCGGGTGCTCTTCGGGATCGTCACGCAACTGCGCCGCGAGGGCGTGGCGGCGGACTTCGCGTACGGAAACCGCGGCCTCAAGGGCGCGATGAAGAGCGCCAACCGGTCGGGCGCCCGGTTCACGATCGTCGCGGGCGAGCGGGACCTGGCAGAGGGCGCGGTCCAGCTCAAGGACATGGAGTCCGGCGAGCAGACGGCGGTCTCCCTGGCGGACGTGGCGCGGACGATCCGCGAGCGCCTGGCCTAGGGCGGGCCGGAATCCCGGCCCGCCCGGCCGACCGGCGCGGCACCCCGGTCGGCCGTCGGGCCGGTCCTTCCACCGGCGGCCTCGTGCACGGCACGAGGCCGCCGCACCGGGCCGCTGCACCGGCGGGGTCTCCCCGCACCCCCGGTCCCCGACTGCTCGATCACGGCGGCCCGCTCGGGCGGGAACACTCGGCGCAAGCCCCGGACCGTCCGCGTCGACCGGGACGTGACCGCGGTCGCGCCGAGCGCCGCACCGGGACGTCGCCGCCGGCCGCCGGAAAGCTCCTTGGCGCGGGCGCCGGCCTACGGTCCGGGACCACCGGCGCGATCACGCCCTCGCGGTCGCGTGGCCTCGGGCAGGGGCGGGCGGCATGCGCCACCGCCTCGCGCACCGTCAACCCGGCGGGCTCGGATTCATCCTGCCGGACGACTCCGAGCCGGGAGCGCCGACCGCGGTCGGCGGAAGCCGGGGGCGTCCCGAGCACCGATCCGGGCCCCTCGTCGCGGCTCCGGTGGCCCTGCGGGACTTCCGCTGCCGTGCACTTCCCGGCCCGCCCGGTCCGAGGATCCCGAACGCCCCGCCCCGCCGGATCCCCAGGTCCGGGCCGTCGACAGCGGCCGGTTCGCCGTAGCGCCCGCGCGGTCCGCGCACCGCCCCCGCACACTCGGTCGTGGTCCGGACGGTCGCGTGGACCCCTGTGGCTCCGTACCGTCCCTGCCGGAAACCTCGCGCACACCTTTATGTCCATCGAACAGAAGACCAGTGACGTGGTGCGGCACAATGACGGTGCCCAGCAGGCCACTCACTGATGGAACGGCGATATGACGACTGCAGCGGTTGACCATCCCTCCCCCGAACAGGACGAGGACGGCGGGAAGAGGACCATCGGCGGCAGCCGGGCGTTGGCACTGCTGCTGGTGATCACGGGCGCCGCCGGACTCCTCGCCGCCTGGGTCATCACGATCGACAAGTTCAAGCTGCTGGAAGACCCCAACTTCACACCGGGATGCAGCCTCAACCCGGTCGTCGCGTGCGGCAACATCATGAAGAGCGAGCAGGCGGCCGCCTTCGGCTTCCCGAACCCGATGCTCGGTCTCGCCACCTACTCCGTGATCATCGGCATCGGCCTGGCGCTGCTCGCGGGCGCCCGCTTCCGCAGCTGGTACTGGCTCGGGATGAACGCCGGCACGCTGTTCGGCGTCGGCTTCTGCACCTGGCTCCAGTACCAGTCCCTCTACAACATCAACTCGCTCTGCCTGTGGTGCTGCCTGGCCTGGGTCGCCACGATCTTCATGTTCTGCTACGTCACCACGCACAACATCGAGCACCGGATCCTGCCCGCGCCGAACTGGCTGCGCAACGGGCTGACGGAGTTCCACTGGGTGCCGCCGGTCCTGTGGGTCGGCATTATCGGCATGCTGATCCTGACCCGCTGGTGGGACTTCTGGACCGGCTGACCGGACCGCCGCTCCTGCCGGGCGACCGGCCCGGCAGGGATGTCGGTGCCGTGGCATAGGCTTCGAAACGTGGAGCCCGACCTCTTTACCGCAGCCGCCGAAGACCGCCAGGAGAAGGACCCGTCCAGCAGCCCACTGGCTGTCCGGATGCGCCCCCGCACTCTCGACGAGGTCGTCGGCCAGCAGCATCTGCTCAAGCCGGGCTCGCCGCTGCGCCGCCTCGTCGGCGAGGGGAACGGCGGGCCCGCGGGTCCTTCGTCCGTGATCCTCTGGGGGCCGCCCGGCATCGGGAAGACGACTCTGGCGTACGTGGTCAGCAAGGCCACCAACAAGCGCTTCGTCGAGCTCTCCGCGATCACCGCGGGCGTCAAGGAAGTGCGGGCCGTCATCGAGGGCGCCCGTCGCGCCACCGGCGGGTACGGCAAGGAGACCGTCCTCTTCCTCGACGAGATCCACCGCTTCTCCAAGGCGCAGCAGGACTCCCTGCTTCCGGCCGTGGAGAACCGCTGGGTGACCCTGATCGCGGCGACCACCGAGAATCCGTACTTCTCGATCATCTCGCCGCTGCTGTCGCGCTCGCTGCTGCTCACCCTGGAGTCGCTCACCGACGACGACCTGCGCGGTCTGCTCCGGCGTGCGCTGGCCGACGCGCGCGGGCTCGGCGGCGCGGTGGCGCTGCCGGAGGACGCCGAGGCGCATCTGCTGCGCATCGCGGGCGGGGACGCCCGCCGGGCGCTGACCGCGCTGGAGGCCGCGGCCGGTGCGGCGCTGTCCAAGCAGGAGACGGAGATCAGCCTCCAGACCCTGGAGGAAACCGTCGACCGCGCGGCGGTCAAGTACGACCGTGACGGCGACCAGCACTACGACGTGGCGAGCGCGCTCATCAAGTCGATCCGCGGCTCCGACGTCGACGCCGCGCTGCACTACCTGGCCCGGATGATCGAGGCGGGGGAGGACCCCCGGTTCATCGCCCGGCGGCTGATGATCTCGGCCAGCGAGGACATCGGTCTCGCCGACCCCACGGCGCTGCCCACCGCCGTCGCGGCCGCCCAGGCGGTCGCCATGATCGGATTCCCGGAGGCGGCGCTCACCCTGAGCCACGCCACGATCGCGCTGGCTCTCGCTCCCAAGTCCAACGCGGCGACGCTGGCGATCTTCGCCGCCCAGGAGGATGTGCGGAAGGGGCTCGCGGGCCCCGTCCCGGCCCATCTGCGCGACGGCCACTACAAGGGCGCCGCCAAGCTGGGCCACGCCCAGGGCTATGTGTATCCGCACGACGTCCCCGGCGGCATCGCCGTCCAGCAGTACGCCCCGGACGCGGTCCGCGACAAGCACTACTACCAGCCCACGCGCTACGGCGCGGAGGCGCGTTACGCGGATGTGGTGGAGCGGGTCCGCGAGCGCCTCGGCCGCGCGGGCTCCGACGGCGCCGCGAGCCCGTCCGCGGACTGAGGGGTCCACGCGTGGTCCGCGGACGCGCGGGCCACGCAGCCGCAGGGGTCTGGGGGAGGGCGGGGCACGCAGCCGCTGGGCCTGCGGGAGCGCGGCGGGGCCGGTTTCTTCGCTTCGGCTTCAGCCCGCCGCTGCCTCGAAGAGCGTGTGCATGGCGTGGCGGAGTCCGCTGATGTCGCGCACCGGCTCGGGAAATTCGAAGCGCGCGTCGAAGCAGCGTCCCCGGCCCTCGCAGAGGCGTACGCGCAGCCCGTACCGGTCCAGCGCGAGCGGTACGACGGAGGGCCGGTGGGCCGCGCAGCGGCGGGCCGAGAGCTCGCCCAGCAGTCCGCACAGCGTGGACAGCTGTTCGCCGTGCGCCGTGTGCAGATGCTGGAGCAGTTCCGCCTCGTGTCCGACGAGCGGGTCGGGCAGCGCGTCCCGGAACTCCTCGGGTTCGACCTCCTCGGCGCCCCACAGATCGTCCACGTACGCCTCGCCCGTCTCCAGCCGGAGCGTCGTCCGGCCGGGCCCCGACACGCCGGGTACGGTGGTGAGCCAGCCGGAGATCCGGGCGCGGCCGCGGATGCGGTGCGGTACGGAGACCGGGGCGACGTCCGTGATCTCCAGCACAGCGGTCAGCTCGTCGCCCTCGGCGTGCGTCGCGGCCCGTACGGCCGGGGATTCCGCGGGGAGTTCGAGGAACAGATCCCCGTCGGGCCCTACGTTCCTGGCCGACGGCATCAGCTGATGCGGGTCGGCCGCGTTCAGCCCGGGCACGAGCAGTACCGCCGAACAGGTACTCTGTACGAGAGTTCGTGTGCGCTCGGCTGCTGACGGCATCCGAGTGTTTTCTAGCCCGCCGGGACGCGGCTGACCACGATCTGATCGGTCCTCCGTCGTATCGGCACCCCGAGGGGTGTCGACGCTGTCAGTGCTGTCCGTGATGTGTGTGGTGTTCCCCGGGCGAGACATGCGATCTCCTCAAGTAAGGTGAGCCTAACCTAACCTACAACGGAGGTCTGGAGAACGTGCCTAACCAGTCGCGTCCCAAGGTCAAGAAGAGCCGCGCGCTCGGCATCGCGCTGACGCCGAAGGCCGTCAAGTACTTCGAGGCCCGCCCCTACCCGCCGGGCGAGCACGGCCGCGGTCGCAAGCAGAACTCGGACTACAAGGTCCGTCTGCTGGAGAAGCAGCGCCTGCGTGCCCAGTACGACATCAGCGAGCGCCAGATGGCGCGTGCCTACGACCGCGCCAAGAAGGCCGAGGGCAAGACGGGCGAGGCGCTGGTCGTCGAGCTCGAGCGCCGTCTCGACGCTCTGGTTCTGCGTTCGGGCATCGCCAAGACCATCTACCAGGCGCGCCAGATGGTCGTGCACGGTCACATCGAGGTCGACGGCCGCAAGGTCGACAAGCCGTCCTTCCGTGTCCGTCCCGACAACATCGTGATGGTCCGCGAGCGCAGCCGCGACAAGCACCCCTTCCAGGTGGCCCGCGAGGGTGGTTACGCCCCCGACGGCGAGACCCCGCGCTACCTGCAGGTGAACCTGAAGGCCCTGGCCTTCCGCCTTGACCGGGACCCGAACCGCAAGGAAATCCCCGTGATCTGCGACGAGCAGCTCGTCGTCGAGTACTACGCCCGCTGATCCAGGCGCAGTCGCTCTCACCAGCGCTCCGGCCCGCCCCTTCCCGTCGTACGGGAGGTGGCGGGCCTCCGCGTTTCCCCGGGGTCCGGCAGCGGCCCGGGGAAACGCTCCGGCGTCCGTGGCCGGCCCGCGGGCCCGCCCGCCAGCGCCCTGGCCACCGCTGCGTCCAGATCCAGCCGCCCGCCCGCACGCAGCCCCGATTCGTACGGGCCGTCACCCAGCTCCCGGCGGGCCAGCTGCTCGCAGCGGACACGGGGCTGCCCGTAGTAGGCCGAACCGAACAGCGGCAGCCCCACCGACGGCCAGATCCGGTCGGCGGCCCCCTGCAGCACCGCCGCCTCCGCCGCATCCCCCTCGACCGCCGTGACCAGGGCCATCAGCTCCAGGGCGAGGACCGAGCCGAGCAGATCGTGGAACATGCGGCCGATCGCCAGGGACTCCCCGAGCAGCTCCCGGGCCCGGTCCGGCCGGTCCCGTCGCAGCGCCGCGAAGGCCAGGACGTACAGCGCGTACGAGAGGGCCCACCGCTCCCCGTGGTCCTCGCAGATCTCCCTGACCTCCTCGCAGATCGAGGCGGCGCCGTCCGGGTCCCCGTGGAACCCGACCGCCATCGCCAGCTCGATCTGGGCCATCAGCACATTGCTGTTCAGCTCGCCGAGCTCCCGGTAGCGGCCGAGCGCGTCGTCCAGCAACTCCTGCGCCCTGACCATGTCGTCCGTGACGAGCGCCAGGCACCCCATCCGGTGCACCGCGTACGCGAGCGCCGTGGAGTCGTCGGCCCGGTCGGCCTCGTCCCGGCACTCCTGCAGTGCGGAGATCGCGCCGACCGGGTCCCCCTGCAGCACGGCCACATGACCCAGCACCCACAGCGCCTTGAGCCGCGAGGAGTCGTACGGTGTCTCCTCCTCCAGCACGTGGTCCAGCCAGTGCCGGCCCTCCGACAGGCGTCCGCAGCCCACCCAGAGGAACCAGAGGGTGCCCGCGAGGTACTGCGCGAGGTGGGCCTCGCCCGGGCTCTCCAGCGAAGACTCCATCGCCCGCCGCAGATTCGGCAGCTCGCTCTCCACCCGGGCGGCCACCTCGCCCTGCCGCGGGCTGAACCAGTCGAGCTCGCACCAGGTGGCCAGGCCCAGGAACCAGTCCCGGTGGCGGCGGCGCAGCCGGTCCGTGTCGCCGGTGGCCGCCAGCCACTCGGCGCCGTACTCCCGCACCGTGTCCAGCATCCGGTAGCGGGTGCCGGCCGCCGAGTCCTCGCGCACGACGACGGACTGCGCCAGCAGTCCGCAGAGCGCATCGAGCACCGACTCGGCCGGCAGGCCGCCGCCGCCGCAGACGTACTCGACGGCTTCCAGATCGAACTGCCCGGCGAACACCGAGAGCCGCGCCCAGAGCAGCCGCTGCTCCGGAGCGCAGAGTTCGTGGCTCCAGCCGATGGCCGTGCGGAGGGTCTGGTGGCGTGCCAGGGAGCCGCGGCCGGAGCCGGTCAGCAGCCGGAAGCGGTCGTCCAGACGCTGCAGCACCTGCTCGGTGGAGAGGGCGCGCAGCCGTCCGGCGGCCAGCTCCAGCGCGAGCGGGATCCCGTCCAGCCGGCGGCACAGCTCCCGTGCGCTCGAGCGATTGCGGTCGGTCAACCGGAACCCCGGCCGCACCGCGGCGGCCCGCTCCGCGAGGAGCAGCATCGCGTCCTCGTCCTTCATCGGCGCGAGCGGGAAGGTGAGCTCGCCGTCCAGCTCCAGGGGCAGCCGCCCGGCGGCCAGCACCCGCAGCTGCGGGGCCCGGCGCAGCAGTTCGCGCACCAGCTCGGCACAGGCGTCCACGAGATGCTCGAAGCCGTCGATCACCAGGAGGAGTTGGCGTCCGGCCAGGTGCTCGACGAGCGTCGTACGGGGCGGTCTGCTGGTGTGATCGGTCAGTCCGAGGGCGTCCACCAGCGCGTGTTCCAGCAGCTCGGGATCGTGGATGGCGGACAGCTCCACCATGCGGACACCGTCGCAGTACCGTTTCTCCATGAGCGCCGCGATCTTGGTGGCGCAGCGGGTCTTGCCCACTCCGCCCACCCCGACCACGGTGACGAGCCTCGATTCGTCCAGCCGTCGGCCGAGGCCGGCCAGTTCGTTCTCCCGGCCGACGAAGCTGTTGAGTTCCGCCGGGAGACCGCCGGGGGCGGCTGTGGGAGTTCCCGGACCGTGGGGGGAGGGGAAGGAGCGCTGGGGGCGTCGCATGAAACACGCAGAGTACTGGCATGAATGCTCTCCGTACAATCGCCTTATGGCAACTCCGGTCCTTCCCGCCGGTAATGCGGTACGGGGCGCGACCACCGGCGCGATAGGCTCGGGAGACGACGACTGGCTGTTGCGGCAGCGGTCGCCGGACCGAGCAGAGACAGACAGAGACAGTACAGAGACAGCGACAAGCTAGAGAGCGGTGCACTGTGTCCGGTGGAGAGGTGGCCGGGATCCTGGTGGCCGTCTTCTGGGCGATCCTGGTTTCGTTCCTCGCCGTCGTACTGGTGAGGCTGGCCCAGACGCTCAGGGCGACCACCAAGCTCGTGGCGGACGTGACCGAGCGGGCGGTCCCGCTGCTTGCCGACGCCTCCGCCACCGTGCGCTCCGCGCAGACCCAGCTCGACAAGGTCGACGCGATCGCCACGGACGTCCAGGAAGTCACCTCCAACGCCTCCGCTCTCTCCACCACCGTCGCCTCGACCTTCGGCGGGCCGCTCGTCAAGGTCGCCGCTTTCGGTTACGGGGTGCGCCAGGCCATCGGCCGCAAGGCCGGCCCGGAGCCGGAACCTGCCCGACGGCCGGCCCGCCGTGCGGTGATCGTCGGCCGTACCGTGCCGTCCGCGCGCGGCAGGAAGCGCAACGGCAGAAACTCCCGCGGATCGAAGGACTGACGCAGCGATGTTCCGCCGTACGTTCTGGTTCACCGCCGGCGCCGCCGCCGGCGTCTGGGCCACCACCAAGGTCAACCGCAAGCTCAAGCAGCTGACCCCCGAGAGCCTCGCGGCGCAGGCCGCCGACAGGGCGATCGAGACCGGCCACAAGCTCAAGGACTTCGCTCTGGACGTCCGTGAGTCCATGGCCCGGCGCGAGGCCGAACTGGGCGAGGCGCTGGGCCTGGAGGCACCGGTCGACCCCGAGCTCCCCGTACGGCGCCACTTCGCCGTCGAAGCGGCCGAGCCCGTCGGACCCGACAGGTCCCTCGAAGCCACCCGCTACCGCAAGCTTCCCTACAACTCGTACAACCGGAATGAGGACCACTGATGGAGTCGGCTGAAATTCGTCGCCGCTGGCTGAGCTTCTTCGAGGAGCGCGGTCACACCGTCGTCCCTTCGGCGTCGCTCATCGCGGACGACCCGACTCTGCTGCTCGTTCCGGCGGGCATGGTTCCCTTCAAGCCGTACTTCCTCGGCGAGGTCAAGCCGCCCGCCCCGCGCGTCACCAGCGTGCAGAAGTGCGTCCGGACGCCGGACATCGAAGAGGTCGGCAAGACCACCCGGCACGGCACGTTCTTCCAGATGTGCGGCAACTTCTCCTTCGGCGACTACTTCAAGGAAGGCGCCATCGGCTACGCCTGGGAGGCTCTGACGAGCTCCGTGGCGGACGGCGGCTTCGGTCTCGACCCCGAGCGGCTCTGGATCACGGTCTATCTCGACGACGACGAGGCCGAGGCCATCTGGCGCGACAAGATCGGCGTACCGGCCGAGCGGATCCAGCGCCTGGGCAAGAAGGACAACTTCTGGTCCATGGGCGTCCCCGGCCCCTGCGGTCCCTGCTCCGAGATCAACTACGACCGCGGCCCCGAGTTCGGCGTCGAGGGCGGCCCGGCCGTCAACGACGAGCGCTACGTGGAGATCTGGAACCTCGTCTTCATGCAGTTCGAGCGGGGCGCCGGTGACGGCAAGGAGGACTTCCCGATCCTCGGCGACCTGCCGTCGAAGAACATCGACACGGGTCTCGGCCTGGAACGCCTCGCCATGATCCTGCAGGGCGTACAGAACATGTACGAGACCGACACCCTGCGCGTCGTCATGGACCGGGCCACCGGGCTGACCGGCGTCCGGTACGGCGCCGAGCACGGTTCGGACGTCTCGCTCCGCGTGGTCGCCGACCACATCCGTACCTCCGTGATGCTCATCGGCGACGGCGTCACCCCCGGCAACGAGGGCCGGGGCTACGTCCTGCGCCGCATCATGCGCCGCGCCATCCGCAATATGCGGCTGCTGGGTGCCACGGGCCCGGTCGTCAAGGACCTGGTCGATGTCGTGATCGACACGATGGGGCAGCAGTACCCGGAGCTGATCACCGACCGCAAGCGCATCGAGACCGTCGCCCTCGCCGAAGAGGCCGCCTTCCTCAAGGCCCTCAAGGGCGGCACCAACATCCTCGACACCGCCGTCACCGAGACCAAGGCCGCCGGCGGCAGGGTCCTCGCCGGCGACAAGGCGTTCCTGCTCCACGACACCTGGGGCTTCCCGATCGACCTCACCCTGGAGATGGCCGCCGAACAGGGCCTCTCGGTGGACGAGGACGGCTTCCGCCGCCTGATGAAGGAGCAGCGGGAGCGGGCCAAGGCCGACGCCAGGGCCAAGAAGACCGGCCACGCCGACCTGTCCGCCTACCGCGAGGTCGCCGACAACTCCGGCATCACCGAGTTCACCGGCTACACCGCAACCGAGGGCGAGTCGACCATCGTCGGCCTGCTCGTCGACGGCGTCCCCTCGCCCGCCGCCACCGAGGGCGACGAGGTCGAAGTCGTCCTGGACCGCACCCCGTTCTACGCCGAGGGCGGCGGCCAGCTCGCCGACCAGGGCCGCATCCGGCTGGACAGCGGCGCCGTCATCCAGGTCCGCGACGTCCAGCAGCCCGTCCCCGGCGTCTCCGTCCACAAGGGTTCGGTGCAGGTCGGCGAGGTGACCGTCGGTGCCTCGGCCTACGCCGCCATCGACACCACCCGCCGCCGCGCCATCGCCCGCGCCCACAGCGCCACGCACCTCACGCACCAGGCGCTGCGCGACGCACTGGGCCCGACGGCCGCCCAGGCCGGTTCGGAGAACTCGCCGGGCCGCTTCCGCTTCGACTTCGGCTCGCCCGCCGCCGTACCCGGCACGGTCCTCACCGACGTCGAGCAGAGGATCAACGAGGTCCTCGCCCGCGAACTCGACGTCCAGGCCGAGGTCATGCCGATCGCCGAGGCCAAGAAGCAGGGTGCCATCGCCGAGTTCGGCGAGAAGTACGGGGAGCGGGTCCGGGTCGTCACCATCGGCGACTTCTCCAAGGAGCTCTGCGGCGGTACGCACGTCCACAACACCGCCCAGCTGGGCCTGGTGAAGCTGCTCGGCGAATCGTCCATCGGGTCCGGTGTGCGCCGTATCGAGGCCCTCGTCGGCGTCGACGCGTACAACTTCCTCGCCCGGGAGCACACGGTTGTCGCCCAGCTCCAGGAGCTGGTCAAGGGCCGCCCCGAGGAGCTCCCGGAGAAGATCGCCGGAATGCTCGGCAAGCTGAAGGACGCCGAGAAGGAGATCGAGAAGTTCCGCGCGGAGAAGGTCCTCCAGGCCGCCGCCGGCCTGGCCGACTCCGCCAAGGACGTACGCGGCGTCGCCCTGGTCACCGGTCAGGTCCTCGACGGCACGTCGGCCGACGACCTGCGTAGGCTCGTCCTCGATGTCCGCGGTCGCGTCCAGGGCGGCCGCCCGGCCGTCGTGGCCCTGTTCACCACCGCCAACGGCCGGCCGCTGACCGTGATCGCCACCAACGAGGCCGCCCGTGAGCGCGGACTCAAGGCCGGCGACCTGGTCCGTGCGGCCGCCAAGACCCTCGGCGGCGGTGGCGGCGGGAAGCCGGACGTCGCCCAGGGCGGCGGCCAGAACCCCGAGGCCATCGGCGCCGCCGTGGCCGCTGTCGAACGCCTCGTCACCGAGACGGCGTGACGGCGGGGATGACGCAGATGCGCCGCGGCCGTCGACTCGCGATCGACGTCGGGGACGCCCGGATCGGGGTCGCCTCGTGCGACCCCGACGGGATCCTCGCCACGCCGGTGGAGACCGTTCCGGGACGCGATGTCCCGGCGGCCCACCGGCGGCTCGGGCAGATCGTCGAGGAGTACGAGCCGATCGAGATCATCATCGGTCTGCCGCGGTCCCTCGGCGGCGGTGAAGGCCCCGCCGCCGCCAAGATCCGGGTCTTCGCCCAGGAGGTCGCCCGCTCGGTCGCGCCCATTCCGGTGCGTCTGGTGGACGAGAGGATGACCACAGTGACGGCCAGTCAAGGACTGCGCGCTTCGGGCGTGAAGTCCAAGAAAGGCCGTTCCGTCATCGATCAGGCTGCCGCTGTGGTGATCCTTCAGAACGCTCTGGAGTCCGAACGGGCGTCAGGCAAAGCCCCGGGTGAAGGCGTCGAAGTGGCTGGCTGATCGCGATACGGTAACGTTCCGCGCGATGCGGCGGTGTTCGAACGAACCGCACAGCACAGAGACGGAACGTCGTCTCGCGGCTCTAGGGGATCGATGACTGAGTATGGCCGGGGCCCCGGCTCCGAACCGTGGCATCCCGAGGATCCCCTGTACGGGGAGCAGGGATGGGGAGGACAGCAGCCTGCCCACGGCCAGAACCAGTACGGCGGCGGCCAGCAGCCCTACCCCCAGGACCCGTACGGGCAGCAGCCGCAGTCGCAGGACCCGTACGCGCACCAGGCGCAGCCCCAGGATCCTTACGCGCAGCAGCCCCAGTCGCAGGACCCGTACGGGCAGCAGCAGTCCTACCAGCAGCAACCCGGGTACGGAGTTCAGCAGGACCCTTACGCGCAACAGCAGCCCCAGCAGCCGCAGGACCCGTACGCGCAGCAGCAGCCCCAGCAGTCCCAGCCCCCGTACAACAGCGGAGGCTGGGACACCGGACAGCAGCCCGCCGCGATGCCCTACGACGCCCAGCAGGCCGACCCGTACGGTGGCCGGCAGGCCGGCTACGGCGAGACGCACGACTACTACGGCACGCCGGAGGCCTACCCGCCGCCGCAGCCCCCGGGCCGCCGGGAGGCCGCTCCCGAGCCGGCCCCGGCGCAGAGCCCCGACTGGGACCCGGAGGTCCAGCCGGAGGAGACCCACCCCTTCTTCACCGGCGCGGACGACGGGGGCGGCAAGGACGACGAGCAGGACGACGACCCGCGCGAGTCACGCCGCGGCAGCCGGGGTGGCAACGAGCGCCGGGGCAAGGGCAAGAAGAAGAGCCGCAGCGGCTTTGCCTGCCTGGTCGTCGCGGTGGTCCTGGTCGGCGGCCTCGGGGGAGTGGGCTACCTCGGATACTCGTTCTGGCAGGACAAGTTCGGCGCGGCGCCCGACTACACCGGAACGGGCACGGGCGACGTCGAGGTCGAGATCGAGAAGGGCGCCCTCGGTTACGACATCGGCAACATCCTGAAGCAGAAGGGCGTCGTCAAGAGCGTCGACGCGTTCGTCGCCGCGCAGAACGACAATCCCAAGGGCAAGTCGATCCAGGCCGGCGTCTATCTGCTCCACGAGAAGATGTCCGCGGCCGAGGCCCTGAAGATGATGATCGACCCGAACAGCCAGAATCTTCTGGTGATTCCCGAGGGTTACCGCAATATCGTCATCTACGGGATGATCGACAAGAAGCTGGGCCTCAAAAAGGGAACGACCAAGGGAATTGCCACGTCCAAGGCGTCCGGCCTCGGTCTGCCGGACTGGGTGAGCGACGGCAAGGACATCAAGGACCCGCTGGAAGGATTCCTTTACCCGGCCGCCTATCCGGTCACCAAGGAAACCAAGCCGGAGACACTTCTGAAGAAGATGGTCTCCCGTGCCAACGAGGAGTACGACAAGTTCGACCTCGAAGGAACGGCCAAGAAGTACAAGCTGGATGGTCCGTGGCAGGTTCTCACTGTCGCCAGCATGGTCCAGGCGGAGGGCCTCACGCACGACGACTTCCGCAAGATGGCCGAAGTCGTCTACAACCGCTTGAAGCCGGACAACATCGTCACGAACCGTAAGATTCAATTCGACTCCGCATTCAATTACCTCAAGAACCAGAGCAAGATCAAGATCAGCTCGAATGAGGTCCGGACCAATCCGGACCCCTACAACACCTATTACCACGCGGGCCTTCCGCCGGGTCCGATCAGCAATCCGGGCGACGAAGCCCTGCGAGCGACACTCAATCCCACTCGTGACGGGTGGATGTTCTTCATCTCGCTCGACGGCAAGAAGACCGAGTTCACCAAGACGGCCGCCGAGCACGAGAAGCTCAACCAGAAATTCAAGGAAGAGCATGGCCTCGACTGACGGGCGTCGCCGGGCAGCCGTCCTCGGTTCGCCCATCGCCCACTCGCTCTCCCCGGTGCTGCACCGGGCCGCGTACGACGAACTCGGCCTGACCGGGTGGTCGTACGACCGCTTCGAGATCGACGAGGAGGGTCTCCCCGCCTTCATGGAGGGGCTCGACTCCACCTGGGCCGGGCTCTCGCTGACCATGCCGCTCAAGCGTGCGATCATCCCGCTGCTGGATTCCGTCAGCGCGACCGCGTCGTCCGTGGAGGCCGTCAACACGGTCGTCCTCACGGCCGACGGGCGACGGGTCGGCGACAACACCGACATCCCCGGCATGATTGCCGCGCTGCGGGAACGCGGTGTGGAGAAGACCGAATCCGCCGCCGTCCTCGGAGCCGGAGCGACCGCCTCCTCGGCGCTCGCCGCACTGTCCGAGATCTGCACGGGACCGGTCACGGCGTACGTCCGCAGCCGGGAACGGGGCCAGGAGATGCGCGGCTGGGGCGAACGGCTCGGCGTCGACGTGCGGATCTCCGACTGGGCGGAGGCCGAGCAGGCGCTCCGTGCGCCGCTGGTCGTCGCCACCACTCCGGCCGGTGCCACGGACGCGCTGGCCGGCGCCGTACCGGACCGGCCGGGCACGCTCTTCGATGTGCTGTACGAGCCCTGGCCGACCGGACTGGCCACCGCCTGGGCGGCCCGCAAGGGTGCAGTCATCGGAGGTCTCGACCTTCTGGTGCACCAGGCCGTCCTTCAGGTCGAGCAGATGACGGATCGCGCGCCGGCGCCGCTCGCGGCCATGCGGCGGGCCGGGGAAGCGGCACTCGCCGCCCGCTGACCCCTCCCGCCCGGTGAACGGAAGGCGTCCGTCTGCTGGACCGGCGGCCGGTTCACGCCCCCGGGCGTGGGAGGATCGAAGCGGCGGGCCAGGGCCGCGCACCCGGTCGCGCCGTCGCAGTTCCAGGCGCGAGCAAGAGGAGCACCGTTGAGCAGGTTGCGCTGGCTGACCGCGGGGGAGTCGCACGGCCCCGCACTCGTGGCGACGCTGGAGGGTCTTCCCGCCGGTGTCCCGGTCACCACGGAGATGGTGGCGGACGCACTCGCCCGGCGGCGGCTCGGTTACGGCCGCGGTGCGCGGATGAAGTTCGAGAAGGACGAGGTCACCTTCCTCGGCGGAGTGCGGCACGGTCTCACGATGGGCTCGCCGGTCGCCGTGATGGTGGGCAACACCGAGTGGCCCAAGTGGGAGCAGGTCATGTCGGCCGACCCGGTCGACCCCGACGAACTGGCCGCGCTGGCCCGCAACGCCCCGCTGACCCGCCCCCGTCCCGGCCACGCCGACCTCGCCGGGATGCAGAAGTACGGCTTCGACGAGGCGCGGCCGATCCTGGAGCGCGCCAGCGCCCGGGAGACCGCGGCCCGGGTCGCGCTCGGTGCCGTCGCCCGGTCGTACCTCAAGGAGACCGCGGGCATCGAGATTGTCAGCCATGTCGTCGAGCTGGCCGCGGCCAGGGCGCCGTACGGCGTCTACCCGACGCCCGCCGACGTCGAGCGGCTGGACGCCGACCCGGTGCGCTGCCTGGACGCCGACGCGAGCAAGGAGATGGTCGCCGAGATCGACCAGGCCCACAAGGACGGCGACACCCTCGGCGGCGTCGTCGAGGTGCTGGCCTACGGGGTGCCCGTCGGCCTCGGCTCGCACGTCCACTGGGACCGCCGCCTCGACGCCCGGCTCGCCGCGGCGCTGATGGGCATCCAGGCCATCAAGGGCGTCGAGGTCGGCGACGGCTTCGACCTGGCCCGGGTTCCCGGCTCGAAGGCGCACGACGAGATCCTGGTCACCGAGGACGGCATCAAGCGCGCATCCGGCCGCTCCGGCGGCACGGAGGGCGGTCTGACCACCGGCGAGCTGCTGCGGGTCCGCGCCGCGATGAAGCCGATCGCGACCGTCCCGCGCGCGCTCGCCACCGTCGATGTGGTCACCGGTGAGCCCGCCAAGGCTCACCACCAGCGCTCCGATGTCTGTGCCGTTCCGGCCGCGGGCATCGTCGCCGAGGCGATGGTCGCGCTGGTCCTGGCCGACGCCGTCGCGGAGAAGTTCGGCGGGGACAGCGTCGCGGAGACCCGCCGCAACGTGCAGTCGTACCTCGACCACCTGCAGATCCGATGAGCGGCCCGCTGATCGTCCTCGTCGGGCCGATGGGCGTCGGCAAGTCCACGGTCGGTGAACTGCTGGCCGACCGGCTCGGCACCACCTACCGGGACACCGACGCGGACGTCGTCGGCGCGGCCGGCAAGCCGATCTCGGAGATCTTCTACGACGAGGGCGAGGAGCACTTCCGCGAGCTGGAGCGACAGGCCGTGCACACCGCCGTCGCCGAGCACACGGGTGTCCTCTCCCTCGGCGGCGGCGCCGTGCTCGACGCGACGACCCGCGCGCTGCTCGCCGACCACGCCGTCGTCTATCTCTCGATGGATGTCGAGGAGGCCGTCAAGCGGGTCGGCCTGAACACCGCCCGCCCCCTGCTCGCCGTCAACCCGCGCCGGCAGTGGCGCGAGCTGATGGACGCGCGCCGCCACCTGTACACCGAGGTGGCCCGGGTGACCGTCGCCACCGACGAGCGCACCCCCGAAGAGGTCGCCCAGGCGGTCCTCGACGCACTGGAACTGCCGGAACGCACGGACGCCCCCGTCACCCCCGGCCGGGAGAACACATGACCGAGCAGGGCCCCACCCGTATCCAGATCGCCGGCAGCGCGGGCACCGACCCGTACGAGGTGCTGATCGGCCGGCAGCTCCTCGGCGAGCTGCCCACGCTCATCGGCGACCGCGCCAAGCGGGTCGCCGTCCTGCACCCCGAGGCGCTCGCCGAGACCGGTGAGGCGGTCCGCCAGGACCTCGCCGAGCAGGGCTACGAGGCCATCGCGATCCAGCTGCCGAACGCCGAGGAGGCCAAGACCGTCGAGGTCGCCGCCTACTGCTGGAAGGCGCTCGGACAGACCGGCTTCACCCGCACCGACGTCATCGTCGGCGTCGGCGGCGGAGCCACCACCGATGTCGCCGGATTCGTCGCGGCGACCTGGCTGCGCGGAGTGCGCTGGATCGCCGTGCCCACGACCGTGCTCGCCATGGTCGACGCGGCCGTCGGCGGCAAGACCGGCATCAACACCGCCGAGGGCAAGAACCTCGTCGGCGCCTTCCACCCGCCCGCCGGGGTCCTGTGCGACCTCGCCGCGCTGGACTCGCTGCCGGTGCACGACTACGTCAGCGGCATGGCCGAGATCATCAAGGCCGGCTTCATCGCCGACCCCGTGATCCTCGACCTCATCGAGGCGGACCCGGACGGAGCCCGGACGCCCACCGGGCCCCACACCGCCGAGCTGATCGAGCGCGCCATCCGGGTGAAGGCCGAGGTCGTCTCCAGCGACCTCAAGGAATCCGGGCTGCGCGAGATCCTCAACTACGGCCACACCCTGGCCCACGCGATCGAGAAGAACGAGCGCTACAAGTGGCGGCACGGCGCGGCCGTCTCGGTCGGCATGGTCTTCGCCGCCGAGCTGGGCCGGCTGGCCGGACGCCTCGACGACGCCACCGCCGACCGGCACCGCGCCGTCCTGGAGTCCGTCGGACTCCCGCTCACCTACCGCGGCGACCAGTGGCCCAAGCTGCTGGAGAACATGAAGGTCGACAAGAAGTCCCGCGGCGACCTGCTGCGCTTCATCGTCCTGGACGGCCTCGGCAAGCCCACCGTGCTGGAGGGCCCCGACCCGGCCGTGCTGCTCGCCGCGTACGGGGAGGTGTCGGCGTGACCCGCCGGGTCCTCGTCCTCAACGGGCCGAACCTCGGACGGCTCGGCTCCCGGGAGCCCGACGTGTACGGCGCCACGTCCTATGCCGGACTCGTCGAGACGTGTCAGGCCCTCGGCAAGGAGCTCGGCTTCGACGTCGAGGTCCGGGAGACCAACGACGAGGGCGAGCTGATCCGCTGGCTCCACGAGGCCGCGGACGGTTCAATTCCGGTCGTTCTCAACCCGGGTGCCTTCACCCATTATTCGTACGGGATGCGGGACGCGGCGGCCCAGCGCACCGCGCCGCTGATCGAGGTGCACATCTCGAACCCGTACGCACGGGAGGAATTCCGCCACAACTCCGTGGTCGCACCGGTCGCCACCGGGACCGTCGCCGGGTTCGGCATCGGTTCCTACCGCCTCGCCCTGCGGGCCCTCGCGGACGAACCGACCGGCTGACGGACCGGCACACCGGTCGGCCGACCTGGCCGACCGGGCACTGTGGACCGTCCCCGGCCGTTCCCCCAGTGGCGGCCGGGGACGGTACGGTTGCCGTTCCACCAGCGCCAGTTGCCTGTACGAGACGGAGTGGCACCGGATGCAGCACGCAGTGGGGGCCCCGCTGCCGCCGCCCCAAGGCCCCGGAAGCGGACCTGTCGGCTGGACGCACCAGGCCCAGCACCCCGGACCGCCGGGGCCGCCGCCCAGCACCCCTCCCACGCCCCCCACGCCCCCGGGCTGGAGCGGACCCGCGCCGCAGCACGCTCCGGCCCCGCGCTCCAGGGAGACCATCGGGCACGTCCAGCTGCCGCCCGGCGGACCCGTTCCGCTGCCGTCGCCACCCGCCGAGTCCGGCACCGGCAGCGCGACCCTCGCCGTTCTGCTGATCGGGCCCGCGGGCGCCGGCAAGACTACCGTGGCCAAGCTCTGGGCCAGCCGCCGCCGGGTCCCCACGGCCCACGTCAGTCTCGACGACGTCCGTGAATGGGTCTGCTCCGGCTTCGCCGACCCCCAGGCCGGGTGGAACGACCACTCCGAGGCCCAGTACCGCCTCGCCCGCCGCACCTGCGGCTTCGCCGCCCGCAACTTCCTCGCCAACGGCATCTCCTGCATCCTGGACGACGCCGTCTTCCCGGACCGGCCGGTCGTCGGTCTCGGCGGCTGGAAGCGCCATGTGGGGCCCGGACTGCTGCCCGTCGTCCTGCTGCCGGGCCTGGAGATCGTGCTGGAGCGCAATGCCGCCCGCAGCGGGAACCGCCGCCTGTCGGACGAGGAGGTCGCCCGGATCCACGGCCGGATGGCCGGGTGGTACGGCTCCGGACTGCCGATCATCGACAACTCGACGTACGACGTGCAGACCACCGCCCGCGTCCTGGACGACATACTCGCCCGCTCCATAGCCAGTCCACCGGCCTGGTGAACGACCACCGAGCGGTGTTTCCCGGTCCGGTGACGGGCGGGCCGCGGCCCCCGGTCGGATGCGCTGACCGAGCAGGCCCGCGCCACCGCTCGTAGGCTCGTGGCATGTCAGACGTGTACGCCGTCCGCCGCGGGCTGCTCCGCGACCGGTGCGCCGCCGTCGGATCCGCGGCCGCGCTGGTCTCCCGCCCCGCCAACGTCCGCTATCTCGCGGGCGGAGCGCCTCCGGGTGCCGTGCTGCTGCTCGGCCCCGGTGGGGATGTGCTGCTCTGCCCCCGCGACCCGTCCGACGATCCCTGCGACGGGCGTACGGACGATCAGCTGCGGGTGTCCCCGCTGGCGGACGGCGACGGTGATCCGGCGGTCGCGGCCGCGGACCTGGCCGGTTCCTCCGGTGCGGAGTCCCTGGCCGTCGAGGAGCACCATCTGACGGTCTCCCGCCACCGGGCCATGGGCTCGGTCGCCCCGCGGCTCCGGCTCGCCGACCTCGGCGCCACCGTCGAGCAGCTCCGGGTGGTCAAGGACGAGGAGGAGATCGCCTGTCTGCGGATCGCCGCCGAGATCACCGACCAGGCCCTGGGAGAACTCCTCGAATCGATCCTGGTGGGCCGCACGGAACGGCATCTCGCCCTGGAGCTGGAGCGCCGCCTGGTGGACCACGGCGCCGACGGTCCCGCCTTCACCACCTCCGTGGCCACCGGGCCGAACTCGGGCCAGGGCCGCCACCGGCCCTCGGACCGACGGGTGGAGGAGGGGGATTTCCTCTCCGTCTGCCTCGGCGCCAACTATCGCGGCTACCGCTGCGAGATCGGCCGCACATTCGTCATCGGGACGTCGCCGGCCGACTGGCAGATCGAGCTCTACGACCTGGTTTTCGCCGCTCAGCGGGCCGGACGCGAAGCCCTCGTACCGGGCGCCGCCTACCGCGACGTGGACCGCGCGGCCCGTCACATCCTGGACTCCGCGGGCCACGGCGGGAGCCTCGCCCCATGGACCGGGCACGGGGTGGGGCTCGAAATCGACGAGGACCCGCAGCTGGCACCTGCGGCCATGGGTAAACTGGACGCTTGCGTGCCGGTCACCGTCGAACCGGGGGTCCACCTCCCGGGCCGGGGCGGGGTCCGGATCGATGACACGCTCGTCGTGCGCCCCGAGGCGGACGGCGGACCCGAGCTACTCACCATTACGACCAAGGAGCTGCTCGCGCTCTAGCGCGCATCCTCGGTCGTTCCACCAGCTTCAGTCCAGGAGATTCCGCAACCGTGGCTTCCACGAACGACCTCAAGAACGGCCTGGTGCTCAAGCTCGACGGAGGCCAGCTCTGGTCCGTCGTCGAGTTCCAGCACGTCAAGCCCGGCAAGGGCCCGGCCTTCGTGCGCACCAAGCTCAAGAACGTGCTCTCCGGCAAGGTCGTCGACAAGACGTTCAACGCCGGCGTGAAGGTCGAAACGGCCACCATCGACCGTCGCGACATGCAGTTCTCGTACATGGACGGCGAGTACTTCGTCTTCATGGACATGGACACGTACGACCAGCTCATGGTCGACCGCAAGTCTGTCGGCAACGCCGCCAACTTCCTGATCGAGGGCTTCACCGCCTCCGTCGCCCAGCACGAGGGCGAGGTGCTCTACGTCGAGCTGCCCGCCGCCGTCGAGCTGACCGTCAAGCACACCGACCCGGGCGTCCAGGGCGACCGCTCCACCGGCGGCACCAAGCCCGCCACGCTGGAGACCGACTACGAGATCGGCGTTCCGCTCTTCATCACCACGGGTGAGAAGATCAAGGTCGACACCCGCACGGGCGACTACCTCGGCCGGGTGAACAGCTAACCGTGGCTGCCCGGAACAAGGCCCGCAAGCGCGCCTTCCAGATCCTCTTCGAGGCCGACCAGCGCGGTGAGTCCGTGCAGACGGTCCTCGCGGACTGGGTGCGGCACTCTCGGGCCGACAACCGCCAGCCGCCGGTCACCGAGTACACGATGGAGCTCGTCGAGGGGTACGCGCAGTACGCGGACCGGATCGACGACCTCATCGTGACCTACGCCGTGGACTGGGAGATCGACCGCATGCCGGTCGTCGACCGGAACATCCTGCGGCTCGGTGCGTACGAGCTGATCTGGGAGGACGGCACCCCGGACGCGGTGGTGATCGACGAGGCGGTCCAGCTCGCCAAGGAGTTCTCCACCGACGACTCCCCGTCCTTCGTGAACGGGCTGCTGGCCCGGTTCAAGGACCTCAAGCCGAACCTTCGCCGGGAGCAGTAGCCTCCGGCGGCGTTCAGCCGCCGAAGGGCCCACGGTCGGACGACCGTGGGCCCTTCGGCATGTCCGCGCCCCGATGCCGGGCGTCCCGTCCGGCAGCCGCACAAATGAGAACGCCGTGCCGACCGGGCCCCCGGAGAGGGGCCCGCGTCGACACGGCGGCACGTTTCTGCGAAGGGGCCTCAGCCCTCGTCGTGGGCGACGGCGCGGCGCGCGTCCGCGTCCAGCACGCCCCAGCTGATCAGCTGTTCCGTGAGCACGGACGGCGACTGGTCGTAGATCACGGCCAGCGTGCGCAGGTCGTCCTGGCGGATCGAGAGCACCTTGCCGTTGTAGTCACCGCGCTGGCTCTGGATCGTCGCGGCGTAGCGCTGCAGCGGTCCGGCCTTCTCCGGCGGGACGTGGGCGAGGCGCTCCAGGTCCAGGACGAGCTTCGGCGGCGGCTCGGCGGCCCCGCCGGGCGTCGTACCGGGCAGGAGCTCCTGCACCGGGACCCCGTAGAAGTCCGCGAGCTCGGCGAGGCGCTGCACGGTCACGGCACGGTCGCCGCGCTCGTACGAACCGACCACGACGGCCTTCCAGCGGCCCTGCGACTTCTCCTCCACGCCGTGGAGGGAGAGGCCCTGCTGGGTGCGGATGGCACGGAGCTTGGCCCCGAGCTGTTTTGCGTATTCGCTGGACATAAGGCTCCCCGGACGCTGGAACATTTTGCGGCTCCGCCGCGTGGCTGGTAACTCACTGTGAGGTTACGCAGCGTTACTTGGATGCGTCAAGCCGAATGGTCCGCACCGGCACCTCCCGGGGGTGCGACCGGGGCCCGGCACAAGCCCTGGTAACGTGGATGACGCAATTTCGACGTCCTTTAAGATCCGTCCAGTGAGGCGGAGAAGGAGGTCCGTTTCTTATGGACGCACAGCATGAAGCCACCGGCAACGCGGCACGCCCCGTTCTCGAGGCTCCCGACATCGCCCGGGTAGTGACCCGAATCGCCCACGAGATCGTCGAACGCGCCAAGGGCGCCGACGACGTGGTACTCCTCGGCATCCCGACGCGGGGCGTTTTCCTCGCCCGCCGGCTCGCCGAAAAACTCCAGGAGATCACCGGCCGGAAGATGCCGGTCGGCTCCCTCGACATCACCATGTACCGCGACGACCTGCGGCTGCGCCCTGCGCGTGCCCTGGCCCGCACCGACATCCCCGGCGAGGGCATCGAGGGCCGCCTGGTCGTCCTCGTCGACGACGTCCTCTTCTCGGGCCGTACGATCCGCGCCGCGCTCGACGCGCTGGGCGACATCGGCAGGCCCCGCGCGGTGCAGCTCGCCGTCCTCGTCGACCGCGGTCACCGCGAACTCCCGATCCGTGCCGACTACGTCGGCAAGAACCTCCCCACGTCGCTGCGGGAGACGGTCAAGGTCCAGCTCGCCGAGGAGGACGGCCGCGACGCCGTGCTGCTCGGTGTCGAGCGGACCGCCCCCGCGGGCGCACAGTAACCGCACTTCACCCGTACGGCGCACCCCGGGCCCGTACGGCCGCCTCCGCGCGCCCGCATGCCTGAATCCTCCAGCCTCTCGGAGAACACCCAGATGAAGCGTCACCTCATCTCGGCCGCCGATCTCACCCGCGACGATGCCGTCCTGATCCTCGACACCGCCGAGGAGATGGCACGGGTCGCGGACCGGCCGATCAAGAAGCTCCCCACCCTGCGCGGCCGTACCGTCGTCAACCTCTTCTTCGAGGACTCGACGCGTACCCGCATCTCCTTCGAGGCCGCCGCCAAGCGCCTCTCCGCCGATGTCATCAACTTCTCCGCGAAGGGCTCGTCCGTCTCCAAGGGCGAGTCGCTCAAGGACACCGCGCTGACCCTGGAGGCGATGGGCGCCGACGCCGTCGTCATCCGGCACGGCGCCTCCGGTGCCCCGTACCGCCTCGCGACCTCCGGCTGGATCGACGGCGCCGTCGTCAACGCCGGTGACGGCACCCACGAGCACCCCACTCAGGCCCTCCTGGACGCCTTCACCGTGCGCCGTCGCCTCGTCGGGGCCGACAGCGGCCTCGGCCGCGATCTCGAAGGCCGCCGGATCACCGTCGTCGGCGACATCCTGCACAGCCGTGTGGCCCGCTCCAACGTCCACCTGCTGCACACGCTCGGCGCCCACGTCACCCTGGTGGCCCCGCCGACCCTCGTCCCCGTCGGCGTCGAGCAGTGGCCCTGCGACGTCAGCTACGGCCTCGACGAGGTGCTGCCGAAGTCCGACGCGGTGATGATGCTCCGCGTACAGCGCGAACGGATGAACGCCGCGTACTTCCCGACCGAGCGCGAGTACTCCCGCCGCTACGGCCTGGACGGCGACCGGATGGCGAAGATGCCCGAGCACGCCATCGTCATGCACCCCGGCCCGATGGTCCGCGGCATGGAGATCACCGCCGAGGTCGCCGACTCAGACCGGTGCACGGCCGTCGAGCAGGTCGCCAACGGCGTCTCGATCCGCATGGCCGTCCTGTACCTGCTGCTGGGCGGCTCGGAGCCCGCCGCCCCGGCCCACCCGTCGCCCGCCACCGCCCCCTCCCGTACCGAGGAGAACAAGTAACCATGAGCAAGATCCTTATCCGCGGCGCGAAGATCCTCGGCGGCGAACCCCAGGACGTCCTGATCGACGGTGAGACCGTCGCGGCGGTCGGCACCGGCATCGAGGCCGGCGACGCGAGCGTCGTCGAGGCCGAGGGCCGGATCCTGCTGCCCGGCCTGGTCGACCTCCACACCCACCTGCGCGAGCCCGGCCGCGAGGACTCCGAGACCGTCCTCACCGGGACGAAGGCGGCGGCCGTCGGAGGCTTCACGGCCGTGCACGCCATGGCCAACACCTTTCCCGTCGCCGACACCGCCGGTGTCGTCGAGCAGGTCTGGCGGCTCGGCAAGGAATCCGGCTACTGCGACGTGCAGCCGATCGGCGCCGTCACCGTCGGCCTGGAGGGCAAGAAGCTCGCCGAGCTCGGCGCCATGCACGATTCGGCCGCCGGAGTGAAGGTCTTCTCCGACGACGGCAAGTGCGTCGACGACGCGGTGATCATGCGCCGCGCACTGGAGTACGTGAAGGCCTTCGACGGTGTCGTCGCCCAGCACGCCCAGGAGCCCCGTCTCACCGAGGGCGCCCAGATGAACGAGGGCGTCGTCTCCGCGGAACTCGGCCTCGGCGGCTGGCCCGCCGTCGCCGAGGAGTCGATCATCGCCCGAGACGTCCTCCTCGCCGCCCACGTCGGCTCCCGGGTGCACATCTGCCACCTGTCGACCGCCGGCTCCGTGGAGATCGTCCGCTGGGCCAAGTCCAAGGGCTGGAACGTCACCGCCGAGGTCACCCCGCACCACCTGCTCCTCACCGACGAGCTCGTACGGTCCTACGACCCCGTCTACAAGGTGAACCCGCCGCTGCGCACCGAGGCCGACGTCACGGCCCTGCGCGAGGCGCTCGCCGACGGCACCATCGACTGCGTCGCCACCGACCACGCCCCGCACCCGCACGAGGACAAGGACTGCGAGTGGGCCGCCGCCGCCATGGGCATGGTGGGCCTGGAGACCGCGCTCTCCGTCGTCCAGCAGACGATGGTCGACACCGGCCTCATCGACTGGGCGGGCGTCGCCGACCGGATGTCGTTCCGCCCGGCCGCCATCGGCCGTCTCGACGGACACGGCCGGCCCGTCTCGGCCGGTGAGCCCGCCAACCTCACCCTGGTCGATCCGGCTTACCGTGGTGTCGTGGACCCCGCGGGCTTCGCCTCCCGCAGCCGCAACACTCCGTACGAGGGCCGCGAGCTGCCGGGGCGAGTCACCCACACCTTCCTGCGGGGCCGTGCCACGGTCGTCGACGGGAAGCTCGCGTGACATCACTGACCCCCCTGCACCTCCAGCTCGCCGCCGAGCAGAAGTCGGCCGAAGTGACCGACTGGTCCGCTCGCATCAGCTGGGTCGTCGGACTGATCGTCCTCATCGCCTTCGTCTACTGGCTGATGCGCCAGGGATGGAAGTGGCGGGGGAGCCTCCAGTCCGGTCTGCCGGAACTCGGCTCCACCCCGGAGGGCTTCGCGGACGGCGAGAAGCTGCTGACGCTGACCGGCCGCTACCACGCCTCGACGACCGCCGGGCAGTGGCTCGACCGGATCGTCGCCCACGGCCTCGGCACCCGCAGCCGCGTCGAGCTCACCCTGACCGACCAGGGACTCGACGTCGTACGACCCGGGGCGGCCGACTTCTTCGTCCCGGCCGCCGCACTGCGCGAGGCCAGGCTCGACAAGGGCATCGCCGGCAAGGTCCTCCCCGAGGGCGGCCTGCTGATCATCACCTGGGCGCACGGCGACAAGCTGATCGACTCCGGATTCCGCTCCGACCGCTCGGCCGAGCACCCGGCCTGGGTCGAGGCCATCACCCATCTCACCAGCACTACGGAAGGCACCGCACGATGACGATCTCCAAGCCGGGGAACGCCTCGCAGAGGGCAGGAGGGGCTCCCGCCGTACTCGTCCTGGAGGACGGCCGCGCCTTCCGCGGCCGTGCCTACGGGGCCGTGGGGGAGACCTTCGGCGAGGCGGTGTTCTCCACCGGCATGACCGGCTACCAGGAGACGCTGACCGACCCCTCGTACCACCGCCAGGTCGTCGTGATGACCGCCCCGCACGTCGGCAACACCGGCGTGAACGACGAGGACCCCGAGTCCGGACGGATCTGGGTCTCCGGCTACGTCGTCCGCGACCCCGCCCGGGTGCCCTCCAACTGGCGCTCGCGGCGCTCGCTCGACGAGGAGCTGGAGCGCCAGGGTGTTGTCGGCATCAGCGGCATCGACACCCGCGCCCTCACCCGCCACCTGCGTGAGCGCGGCGCCATGCGCGTCGGGATCTTCTCCGGCGACGCCGTCGCCGACGAGGCCGCGCTGCTGGCCCGTGTCCAGCAGGCCCCCGAGATGGTGGGCGCCGACCTCTCCGCCGAGGTCGCCACCAAGGAGGCGTACGTCGTCCCCGCGATCGGCACGAAGAAGTTCACCGTCGCCGCGATCGACCTCGGCATCAAGGGCATGACCCCGCACCGGATGGCCGAGCGCGGCATCGAGGTGCACGTACTGCCCGCCACTGCCACGCTGGAGGAGGTGTACGCGGTCGAGCCCGACGGCGTCTTCTTCTCCAACGGACCCGGTGACCCGGCCACCGCCGACCACCCGGTCTCCGTGATGCGGGGCGTCCTGGAGCGGAAGACCCCGCTCTTCGGCATCTGCTTCGGCAACCAGATCCTGGGCCGCGCCCTCGGCTTCGGCACCTACAAGCTGAAGTACGGCCACCGCGGCATCAACCAGCCCGTGCAGGACCGCACGACCGGCAAGGTCGAGGTCACCGCGCACAACCACGGCTTCGCCGTCGACGCCCCGCTCGACAGGGTGTCCGACACGGAGTTCGGCCGTGCCGAGGTCTCCCACGTCTGCCTGAACGACCAGGTCGTCGAGGGGCTCCAGCTCCTCGACCAGCCCGCCTTCAGCGTCCAGTACCACCCCGAAGCAGCCGCCGGCCCGCACGACGCCGCGTACCTCTTCGACCGCTTCGTTTCCCTGATGGAGGGCCAGCGTGCCTAAGCGCTCCGACATCCAGTCCGTCCTGGTCATCGGCTCCGGCCCGATCGTCATCGGCCAGGCCGCCGAGTTCGACTACTCCGGCACCCAGGCCTGCCGCGTCCTCAAGGCCGAGGGCCTGCGCGTCATCCTGGTCAACTCCAACCCGGCGACGATCATGACCGACCCGGAGATCGCCGACGCCACCTACGTCGAGCCGATCACCCCCGAGTTCGTCGAGAAGATCATCGCCAAGGAGCGCCCCGACGCGCTCCTGCCCACGCTGGGCGGCCAGACCGCGCTCAACACCGCGATCTCCATGCACGAGAACGGTGTCCTGGAGAAGTACGGCGTCGAGCTCATCGGCGCCAACGTCGAGGCCATCAACAAGGGCGAGGACCGCGACCTCTTCAAGGGCGTCGTCGAGGCCGTCAAAGCGAAGATCGGCTACGGCGAGTCCGCCCGCTCGGTCATCTGCCACTCCATGGACGACGTCATCCAGGGCGTCGACACCCTCGGCGGCTACCCCGTCGTCGTCCGCCCGTCCTTCACCATGGGCGGCGCCGGCTCCGGCTTCGCGCACGACGAGGACGAGCTGCGCCGGATCGCCGGACAGGGCCTCACGCTCTCGCCGACCACCGAGGTGCTCCTGGAGGAGTCCATCCTCGGGTGGAAGGAGTACGAGCTGGAGCTGATGCGCGACAAGAACGACAACGTCGTGGTCGTCTGCTCCATCGAGAACTTCGACCCGATGGGCGTCCACACGGGCGACTCGATCACCGTCGCCCCGGCGATGACGCTCACCGACCGCGAGTACCAGCGGCTGCGCGACATCGGCATCGCGATCATCCGCGAGGTCGGCGTCGACACCGGCGGCTGCAACATCCAGTTCGCCATCGACCCGGCCGACGGCAGGGTCATCGTGATCGAGATGAACCCGCGCGTCTCCCGCTCCTCGGCGCTCGCCTCGAAGGCCACCGGCTTCCCGATCGCCAAGATCGCCGCCAAGCTGGCCGTCGGCTACACGCTCGACGAGATCCCGAACGACATCACCGAGAAGACCCCGGCCTCCTTCGAGCCGACCCTCGACTACGTCGTCGTCAAGGCCCCGCGGTTCGCCTTCGAGAAGTTCCCCTCCGCCGACTCCACCCTCACCACCACCATGAAGTCCGTGGGCGAGGCCATGGCGATCGGCCGGAATTTCACCGAGGCGCTCCAGAAGGCGCTGCGCTCCCTGGAGAAGAAGGGCTCGCAGTTCTCCTTCACCGGTGAGACCGGCGACAAGGCCGAGCTGCTGGCCGAGGCGGTCCGCCCGACCGACGGCCGGATCAACACCGTCATGCAGGCGATCCGGGCCGGCGCCACCCAGGAGGAGGTCTTCGACGCCACGAAGATCGACCCCTGGTTCGTCGACCAGCTCTTCCTGATCAAGGAGATCGCCGACGAGCTGGCCGCCGTCGACAAGCTCGGCCCCGAGCTGCTCGCCGAGGCCAAGCGGCACGGCTTCTCCGACGCCCAGATCGCCGAGATCCGCGGTCTGCGCGAGGACGTCGTACGCGAGGTGCGGCACGCGCTGGGCATCCGCCCGGTCTACAAGACCGTCGACACCTGCGCCGCCGAGTTCGCCGCGAAGACGCCGTACTTCTACTCCAGTTACGACGAGGAGAGCGAGGTCGCGTCCCGCACCAAGCCCGCGGTGATCATCCTCGGCTCCGGCCCCAACCGCATCGGCCAGGGCATCGAGTTCGACTACTCCTGCGTCCACGCCTCCTTCGCGCTGAGCGACGCGGGCTACGAGACCGTGATGGTCAACTGCAACCCGGAGACCGTCTCCACCGACTACGACACCTCCGACCGCCTGTACTTCGAGCCGCTGACGCTGGAGGACGTGCTGGAGATCGTGCACGCGGAGACCCTCGCGGGCCCGGTCGCCGGTGTCATCGTCCAGCTCGGCGGCCAGACCCCGCTGGGTCTGTCGCAGGCGCTCAAGGACAACGGCGTGCCGGTCGTCGGCACGTCCCCGGAGGCGATCCACGCCGCCGAGGACCGGGGCGCCTTCGGCCGCGTCCTGGCCGAGGCCGGGCTGCCGGCCCCGAAGCACGGCACCGCCACCACGTTCGACGAGGCCAAGGCCATCGCCGACGAGATCGGCTACCCCGTCCTCGTGCGCCCGTCGTACGTGCTCGGCGGCCGCGGCATGGAGATCGTGTACGACGAGGCGCGGCTCTCCTCGTACATCGCCGAGTCCACCGAGATCAGCCCCACCCGGCCGGTCCTGGTCGACCGCTTCCTCGACGACGCGATCGAGATCGACGTCGACGCGCTCTACGACGGCACCGAGCTCTACCTCGGCGGCGTCATGGAGCACATCGAGGAGGCCGGCATCCACTCCGGCGACTCCGCCTGCGCACTGCCTCCGATCACGCTCGGCGGCTACGACATCAAGCGGCTGCGCGCCTCCACCGAGGGCATCGCCAAGGGCGTCGGCGTCCGCGGGCTGATCAACATCCAGTTCGCGCTCTCCGGGGACATCCTGTACGTCCTGGAGGCCAACCCCCGCGCCTCGCGCACCGTCCCCTTCACCTCGAAGGCGACGGCGGTCCCGCTCGCCAAGGCCGCCGCCCGCATCTCGCTGGGGGCGACCGTCGCCGAGCTGCGCGCGGAGGGACTGCTCCCGGCGAACGGCGACGGCGGCACCCTGCCGCTCGACGCGCCGATCTCCGTCAAGGAGGCCGTCATGCCGTGGTCGCGCTTCCGCGACATCCACGGCCGCGGCGTCGACACCGTCCTCGGCCCGGAGATGCGCTCCACCGGTGAGGTCATGGGCATCGACTCGGTCTTCGGCACGGCCTACGCCAAGTCGCAGGCCGGCGCCTACGGCCCGCTGCCGACCAAGGGCCGCGCGTTCATCTCGGTCGCCAACCGCGACAAGCGTTCGATGATCTTCCCGGCGCGTGAACTCGTCGCCCACGGCTTCGAGCTGCTCGCCACCTCCGGCACCGCCGAGGTCCTCAAGCGCAACGGCATCAACGCCACGATCGTGCGCAAGCAGTCCGAGGGCGTGGGCCCGCAGGGCGAGAGGACCATCGTCCAGCTGATCCACGCCGGCGAGGTCGACCTGATCGTCAACACGCCGTACGGCACCGGCGGCCGCCTCGACGGCTACGAGATCCGCACCGCCGCCGTGGCCCGGTCCGTGCCGTGCCTGACGACGGTCCAGGCGCTCGCCGCCGCCGTGCAGGGCATCGACGCGCTCAACCACGGAGGCGTCGGCGTCCGCTCCCTCCAGGAACACGCGGAACGTCTGACCGCGGCCCGCGACTAGCAGACCGGCAGGGGGACACCGGAAACGGTGTCCCCCTCTCTGTGAGGACACCCCCGATGTACGCATTCTTCTTCCAGCTGGTCTTCCGGCGGATGGACCCGGAGCAGGCGCACCACCTGGCCTTCGGCTGGATCCGCCTCGCGGCCCGCATCCCCGTGCTGCGCACCTTCGTCGCCGCCGTGCTCGCCCCCCGCCACAAGGAGCTGCGCACCGAGGCCTTCGGCCTGCGGATGCACGGCCCCTTCGGCCTCGCGGCCGGCTTCGACAAGAACGCCGTCGCGATCGACGGCATGTCGATGCTCGGCTTCGACCACATCGAGATCGGTACGGTCACCGGCGAGCCGCAGCCCGGAAACCCCAGGAAGCGCCTCTTCCGCCTCGTCCCGGACCGCGCGCTGATCAACCGCATGGGCTTCAACAACGAGGGCTCGGCCGCCGTGGCCGCCCGGCTGGCCGCCCGCAGGCCGGTCTTCAGGACCACGGTCGGCGTCAACATCGGCAAGACCAAGGCCGTGACCGAGGCCGAAGCGGTCGGCGACTACGTGAAGTCCACCGAGCGGCTCGCCCGCCACGCCGACTACCTCGTGGTGAACGTCTCCTCGCCCAACACGCCCGGCCTGCGCAACCTCCAGGCGACCGAGGCGCTCCGGCCGCTGCTCGGCGCCGTGCGCGAGGCGGCCGACCGGTCCGTCACCGGCCGGCGGGTCCCCCTGCTCGTCAAGATCGCCCCGGACCTCGCGGACGAGGACGTCGACGCGGTCGCCGATCTCGCGGTCGAGCTGGGGCTGGACGGCATCATCGCCACCAACACCACCATCGCCCGGGACGGCCTCGGCCTGAAGTCCTCGCCGTCCCTGGTCGAGGAGACCGGCGGGCTGTCCGGCGCGCCCCTCAAGGCACGCTCCCTGGAGGTCCTCGGCCGCCTGTACGCGCGGGTGGGCGACCGGATCACCCTGGTCGGTGTCGGGGGCGTCGAGAACGCCGAGGACGCCTGGCAGCGCATTCTCGCCGGGGCCACGCTCGTCCAGGGCTACAGCGCCTTCATCTACGAGGGCCCGTTCTACGCCCGGGCGATCCACAAGGGCCTGGCCGCGCGCCTGGCCGCATCCCCGTACGCCACCCTCGCCGAGGCCGTCGGCGCAGCGACCAGGAAGGCCACCGCATGATCCCGGAACCGTTCGGCGCACGTCTGCGCCGGGCCATGGACACCCGCGGGCCGCTCTGCGTCGGCATCGACCCGCATGCCTCGCTCCTCACCGCCTGGGGCCTGGACGACGACGTCGCGGGTCTGGAGCGGTTCACGCGCACCGTCGTCGAGGCCCTGGCGGACCGGGTCGCGGTGCTCAAGCCGCAGTCCGCGTTCTTCGAGCGCTTCGGCTCGCGCGGCATCGCCGTGCTGGAGAAGGCCGTCGAGGAGGCGCGGGCGGCCGGCGCACTCGTCCTGATGGACGCCAAGCGCGGCGACATCGGCTCCACCATGGGCGCCTACGCGGCGACCTATCTGGAGAAGGGCTCGCCGCTGTTCTCGGACGCGGTCACCGTCTCGCCGTACCTCGGCTTCGGGTCGCTGCGTCCGGCGCTCGACGCGGCGGTCCTCTCCGGTGCGGGCGTCTTCGTGCTCGCCCTGACCTCCAACCCGGAGGGGGCTCAGGTGCAGCGCGCCACCGCCGCCGACGGCCGCTCGCTGGCCCAGCTGATGCTCGACCACATGGCCGCCGAGAACGAGGGGGCGACTCCGCTCGGCTCCGTCGGCGCGGTGGTCGGTGCCACGCTCGAGGACGCGGGTGTGAATCTCGCCATCAACGGCCCGCTGCTCGCCCCCGGGATCGGTGCCCAGGGGGCGACGCCCGCCGATCTGCCCGGTGTCTTCGGCGAAGCCGTGGGCAATGTGGTGCCCAGTGTGAGCCGCGGGGTGCTGAGCCGGGGACCGGACGTGGCGGGGCTGCGCGCGGCAGCCGAGCGGCTCGCGGACGAGGTCCGGACGGCCGTCGCAGGTACATGACCATGCCATGTAACAGGGCGTTGACTGAATCCTGACCAAAAATCTCGGTTGTTATGCCTGAAATGTCCTGGTCGGCTGAGGCTGACCAGGACTTTTCGTTGGTTCTCGCTGACTCGGGCGGCCTTGGCCGCTAGTCTCCGTCGAGAGCCGACGTACGCACGTTGTCCGTCGCTCACCTGGTGTGGAGCGTCCAGCTTCCTCACCGGTCCGTATCCGACAGATCGACATCCGAGGTGACGTAGGCGTGGCTCTTCCGCCCCTTACCCCTGAACAGCGCGCAGCCGCGCTCGAAAAGGCCGCCGCGGCTCGCCGGGAGCGGGCCGAGGTCAAGAATCGACTCAAGCACTCCGGCGCCTCCCTCAACGAGGTCATCAAGCAGGGCCAGGAGAACGACGTCATCGGGAAGATGAAGGTCTCCGCCCTCCTGGAGTCCCTGCCGGGCGTGGGCAAGGTCCGCGCCAAGCAGATCATGGAGCGGCTCGGCATCTCCGAGAGCCGCCGGGTCCGGGGTCTCGGCTCCAACCAGATCGCATCCCTGGAGCGCGAGTTCGGCGACAAGGCCGCCTGACGTTCTCAGGCACTCCTGAGAACCTGGATAATCGCTCCATGGCTGCAACATCCCGGGGGACGTCCCCCGTACCCCCGGACGTACGTCCGCGGCTGACCGTGCTCTCCGGCCCCTCGGGGGTCGGCAAGAGCACGGTCGTCGCCCATATGCGCAAGGCCCACCCCGAGGTATGGCTCTCGGTGTCGGCGACGACCCGCAAGCCGCGTCCCGGTGAGCGCAACGGTGTCCACTACTTCTTCGTGGACAACGACGAGTTCGACAAGCTGATCGCCAACGGCGAACTGCTGGAGTGGGCCGAGTTCGCGGGCAACCGGTACGGCACGCCGCGCCGCGCCGTGCTCGACCGCCTGGAGGCGGGCGAGCCGGTGCTGCTGGAGATCGACCTCCAGGGCGCCCGGCTGGTCCGGCAGTCGATGCCGGACGCCCGGCTCGTCTTCCTGGCTCCGCCGAGCTGGGAGGAACTGGTCCGCCGGCTCACCGGCCGCGGGACCGAGTCCGCCGAGGTGATCGAGCGCCGCCTCGCCGCCGCCAGGATCGAACTGGCCGCCGAGTCCGAGTTCGATGCGACACTGGTCAACACCTCCGTCGAGGACGTGGCCCGTGAGCTGCTAGCCTTGATGCTGGAGGTTTCCGGCCACCGTGCCGGCGGTGAGTGACGCGGCCGACGCACACGCACCACGGAACCACGCACCACGGAACTCCGCACTGTCAAAGATTTCTTTGACCTTTACCCCCTTCGGAAGGCAGAGAGTGTCCTCTTCCATCACCACGCCCGAGGGCATCATCAACCCGCCGATTGATGAGCTCCTCGAGGCCACCGACTCGAAGTACAGCCTCGTGATCTACGCCGCCAAGCGCGCGCGCCAGATCAACGCGTACTACTCGCAGCTCGGCGAGGGTCTCCTGGAGTACGTCGGTCCGCTCGTCGACACCCACGTGCACGAGAAGCCGCTCTCGATCGCGCTCCGCGAGATCAACGCGGGCCTGCTCACCTCCGAGGCCATCGAGGGCCCCGCGCAGTAAGCAGGAGCAGCACCTTCACCACAGGCCCGGCGGCTGCGGCAGCCGGGCCTGTGGTGTGTCCGGGGCGACGGCATCGGACCGGGCGCGGTGAGGCAGCATGGGGGTGTTCGTATCCGAGTGCGGGGAGACGCAGTGGACAAGCCGAAGGTCGTTCTGGGGGTCAGCGGGGGCATCGCCGCGTACAAGGCGTGCGAGCTGCTGCGCAGGCTGACCGAGTCCGGTCACGACGTGCGCGTCGTCCCGACCGGGTCGGCGCTGCACTTCGTGGGGGCGGCCACCTGGTCGGCGCTCTCGGGGCACCCGGTCTCCACGGAGGTCTGGAACGACGTCCACGAGGTGCCGCACGTCAGGATCGGACAGGGCGCCGACCTGGTCGTCGTCGCTCCCGCCACCGCCGACCTGCTCGCCAGGGCCGCCCACGGTCTCGCCGACGACCTGCTCACCAACACGCTCCTGACCGCCCGCTGTCCGGTCGTCTTCGCGCCCGCCATGCACACCGAGATGTGGGAGCACCCCGCCACCCGGGAGAACGTCGCCACGCTGCGCCGCCGCGGCGCCGTCGTCATCGAGCCCGCCGTCGGCCGGCTCACCGGGGTCGACACCGGCAAGGGCCGGCTGCCCGACCCCGGGGAGATCTTCGAGGTCTGCCGCCGGGTGCTGGCCCGCGGGCCCGTCGAGGCCGACCTGGCCGGCCGCCACGTCGTGATCAGCGCGGGCGGTACGCGCGAGCCGCTCGACCCGGTGCGCTACCTCGGGAACCGCTCCTCCGGCAAGCAGGGCTACGCCCTGGCCCGCACCGCGGTCGCCCGCGGCGCCCGGGTCACCCTCATCGAGGCCAACACCGCCCTGCCCGACCCGGCCGGCGCCGACGTCCTGCACGCAGGGACCGCCGTACAGCTGCGCGAGGCGGTGCTCAAGGCCGCCGCGGACGCCGACGTGGTCGTGATGGCGGCGGCGGTCGCCGACTTCCGGCCCGCCGCGTACGCGACGGGGAAGATCAAGAAGAAGGACGGCCAGGAGCCCGCGCCCATCGAGCTCGTCCGCAATCCCGACATCCTCGCCGAGGTCGCCGGTGAACGCGCCCGGCCGGGCCAGATCGTCGTCGGATTCGCCGCCGAGACCGACAACGTCCTCGCCAACGGCCGCGAGAAGCTGCGCCGCAAGGGCTGTGATCTCCTCGTCGTCAACGAGGTGGGGGAGCGCAGGACCTTCGGCTCCGAGGAGAACGAAGCGGTGGTGCTCGCGGCCGACGGCGGTGAGACCCCGGTGCCTCACGGCCCCAAGGAGGCGCTCGCCGACACGGTCTGGGATCTCGTGTCGTCGCGATTCGCGTGAAATTCTCGTTTCTTGTCTTCGCAGCGGCCGAAACCCTTGAAATATGGGCGTAAATGGCTTTCTCGACCGACGATTTCCGTACAGCTGAGGACCGTGCGACAGGTCACAGAACTCCCAAAGGGCGAGACACGCTGTCCGCCGAAGGAAAGCGACCGATAAACTGACCTGCGGACGGTGTCGGGCGCAGCTCCCGGCCGTCCGCCAAATGATCAGCCAGCAGCCGCTGCAACCCCAGGGAGCGATGTGTCCCGCCGTCTCTTCACCTCGGAATCTGTCACCGAGGGCCACCCCGACAAGATCGCTGACCAGATCAGCGACACCATCCTCGACGCACTGCTCCGTGAGGACCCCCGGTCCCGCGTCGCCGTCGAGACCTTGATCACCACCGGTCTGGTGCATGTTGCGGGTGAGGTCACGACCAAGGCCTACGCCGACATCCCGACCCTCGTACGCAACAAGGTTCTCGAAATCGGCTACGACTCCTCCAAGAAGGGCTTCGACGGCGCCTCCTGCGGCGTCTCGGTGTCCATCGGTGCGCAGTCGCCCGACATCGCACAGGGCGTCGACACCGCGTACGAGAAGCGGGTCGAGGGTTCCGCCGCAGGTGAAGAAGGGGACGACCTCGACAAGCAGGGCGCTGGCGACCAGGGCCTGATGTTCGGCTACGCCTGCGACGAGACGCCCGAGCTCATGCCGCTCCCGATCCACCTCGCGCACCGGCTCTCGCGCCGGCTCTCCGAGGTCCGCAAGAACGGGACCATCCCGTACCTGCGCCCGGACGGCAAGACGCAGGTCACCATCGAGTACGACGGCGACAAGGCCGTCCGTCTCGACACGGTCGTCGTCTCCTCGCAGCACGCCAGCGACATCGACCTCGACTCGCTGCTCGCGCCCGACATCCGCGAGTTCGTCGTCGAGCACGTGCTCGCGCAGCTGGTCGAGGACGGCATCAAGCTGGACACCGACGGCTACCGGCTGCTGGTCAACCCGACCGGGCGCTTCGAGATCGGCGGCCCGATGGGCGACGCCGGTCTGACCGGTCGCAAGATCATCATCGACACCTACGGCGGCATGGCCCGCCACGGCGGCGGCGCCTTCTCGGGCAAGGACCCGTCGAAGGTCGACCGCTCCGCCGCGTACGCCATGCGCTGGGTCGCCAAGAACGTCGTCGCCGCGGGCCTCGCCGCCCGTTGCGAGGTGCAGGTCGCGTACGCGATCGGCAAGGCCGAGCCCGTCGGCCTGTTCGTCGAGACGTTCGGCACCGCCGCGGTCGAGACCGAGAAGATCGAGCACGCCATCGGCGAGGTCTTCGACCTCCGCCCGGCCGCGATCATCCGCGACCTCGACCTGCTGCGCCCGATCTACGCCCAGACCGCGGCGTACGGCCACTTCGGCCGCGAGCTGCCCGACTTCACCTGGGAGCGCACGGACCGCGTGGACGCGCTGCGTACCGCGGCCGGGCTGTGACGACCTGGGTGTCGTAAGCCTGCCGCTCTCCGTCTGTACGCCGGGGCCCGGACACCGCACGCGGTGTCCGGGCCCCGGCGCGTGCGGCCGCCGGTGCGCTCGCGCCGGGGCCGCTGTCCGTGGTGTCTGGTAGGAATTTGGCTGTGAGCAGCGACAACGAGCGGTCCGAGGACCCCGGGAGCGGGGCCCCGGAGCAGCTTGCGCTGATTCGGGAGACGGTGCGCAAGGCCAAGGTGCCGCGGGCGAAGCCGCGGACGTGGCGCGGCGCCGCACTCGCCGAGGAGCTGCCCGTCGCCCGGGTGCTGGTCAACAAGGGCGTGCTCCATCTCGACCAGTACTTCGACTATGCCGTCCCCGAGGAGCTCGACGCCGCCGCACAGCCCGGCGTGCGGGTGCGGGTGCGATTCGGAGCCGGGGCACGCAATGTCCGCGGCGGCCGGCGCGAGGGCGGCGGGCTGATCGACGGGTTCCTCGTCGAGCGGCGCGCCGAATCGGACTACACGGGTGCCCTCGCCGCGCTCGCCTACGTCGTATCGCCCGAGCCGGTGCTGGGACCGGAGCTGCTCGCCCTCTCGCGGGCCGTCGCGGACCGCTACGCGGGCAGTCTCGCCGATGTGCTGCAACTCGCCGTGCCCCCCAGGAACGGACGGGCCGAGGCCAAGCCCTCGCCCGAGCCGCTGCCCCCGCCGCCCGCCCCGTCGGCGGGCAGCTGGGAGAGATACGCACAGGGGCCCGCGTTTCTGCGGGCCCTGGCCGAGGGCGGTGCGCCCCGCGCCGTCTGGACGGCGCTGCCCGGCCCGCACTGGCCCGAGGAGATCGCCAGGGCCATGGCCGCGACCCTCGCCTCCGGGCGCGGCGCACTCGTCGTCGTGCCCGACGGCCGGGGGGCGGGGCGGGTCGATGCCGCGCTGACCGAACTGCTCGGCCGGGGGCGCCACGCACTGCTGACCGCAGACTCCGGGCCGGAGAAGCGGTACCGGGAGTGGCTCGCCGTGCGGCGGGGCTCCGTGCGGGCGGTCGTCGGAACGCGGGCCGCGATGTTCGCGCCCGTCGCCGACCTCGGACTGGTCGCCGTCTGGGACGACGGTGACTCCAGCCACAGCGACGACAACGCCCCCTTCCCGCATGTGCGCGAGGTACTCGAACTACGGGCCGCGCACGGCCGGTGCGCGTTCCTGCTCGGCGGTACGAACTGCACGGTGGAGGCCGCCCAGCTGGTGGAGAGCGGCTGGGCGCTGCCGCTGCGCGCGGACCGGGAGCAGCTGCGGACGGCGGCGCCCCTGGTGCGTACCGTCGGCGACGGGGAGCTGGCACGGGACGGGGCCGCGCGGACGGCCCGGCTGCCCAGTCTGGCCTGGCAGACCGTGCGGGACGGGCTGCGCAGCGGCCCCGTCCTCGTCCAGGTGCCGCGCCGCGGATACGCGCCCCGGCTGGCCTGCGAGCGCTGCCGTGAACCCGCTCGGTGCCGGCACTGCGCCGGGCCGCTTCAGGCGCCGGACCAACGGGATCTCGACTGCGCCTGGTGCGGACGGGCCGAGACCGCCTGGTACTGCGTCGCCTGCGGCTCCCAGCGGCTGCGGGCCCAGATCGTCGGCGCCCGCCGCACCGCGGAGGAGCTGGGCCGGGCGTTCCCCGCCGTGCCGGTACGGACGTCCGGCCGCGACCACATCCTGGACTCGGTGCCGGACGTGCCGGCGCTGGTCGTCAGTACCCCGGGCGCCGAACCCGTTGCCGAGGGCGGCTACGCGGCGGCGCTGCTGCTCGACGGGTGGGCGATGGTCGGCCGCCCCGACCTGCGGGCCGGCGAGGAGGCGTTGCGCCGCTGGACGGCCGCGGCCTCGCTGGTACGGGGCCGGCCGGAGGGCGGCACGGTGGTGGTCGTCGCCGAGCCGACCCTGCGGGCGGTGCAGGCCCTGGTGCGCTGGGACCCGGTCGGACACGCCCGCCGTGAGCTGGCGGAGCGGGCCGAGCTCGGCTTTCCGCCGGTCTCCCGGATGGCCTCGGTAACCGGTTCGCCGGAGGCGCTCGCCGCGTTTCTCGCGGCGGCCGAACTGCCGCCGCAGGCCGAGGTGCTCGGCCCGGTCCCGGTGCCGGGCACCGAACCCGGCAGACCTCGCAGGCCCGGGGACGCGCCGCCGGGGGAGTCGTGGGAGCGGGTGCTGCTCAGGGTGCCTCCGGGGAACGGGGCGGCACTCGCGGCCGCGCTGAAGGCGGCGCAGGCGGCGCGGATGTCCCGGGGGAGCGGCGAGCAGGTCCGGATCAGGGTGGACCCGCCGGACATCGGGTGACGACGCGTGGACGGGCACGTGGCGCGGGCCGGACGCGGTGCGGCCGGTGGCCACCAGGCGGCCGGGCCGCCCTCGATGCGGCTGCCCCGCCGTGCGTCGGGCGCGGCGGGGCAGGGACGGACGAGGGGGTCAGCCGTTGCGTGGGCTGGGGAAGGCGCCGGGGCGCAGATCCTCGCGCAGTGACGGGCGGTCCGCCAACGGCTGCGGGGGCATGGAGCGCGCGGCGGGTACGGCGGGCAGCGTCGGCGCGCCGGTGGAGCCGGGCGCCATGGGCAGGGGGCGCGGCACCGCGGTCTCCGCGGCGGTGTCGGCCGGCCCCGGCTGCCGGGCGTTGCGGCGGGCGCCGTAGCGGCGGTGCACCGCCTGTTTGGTGACCCCGAGCGCGGAGCCCACCGCGTCCCAGGAGAAGCCCAGCGAGCGGTCGAAGTCCACCGCCGCGGTGACCAGGGTCTCGACGCTGTCGCGCAGCTCCTGGGCCAGCCTGACCGTGGGGGCCGGGGCCCTGCCGTAGACGACGAAGCCCGTGGACGGGCCGGAGCGGCGCGGACGGTAGACGTTGCCGAGTTGGGCGGTGAGCGTGCGCAGTGCGTCCACCTGCCGCCGGACCCGCTCGATGTCCCGCACCAGCAGATGCAGGCTGGCCCTCGCTTGGGCGTCGTGGGTTGCGTGGTCGGCCATGAAGAAGCCTCTCGAACCGGCGTTGAAAGGGATCGGGCCGCACCGTGGCGGCTCGCTTCGGTCAATCTCTCTTGACCAACGCGTCAGCCGTGGATCTGGTCACGCTGGAGGGGCGCGTGCGCATATCCAAGGGGCGCGCAGTGGTGCGTACGCCCCCCGGGCGCCCGGCCCATAGACTTGTGCGTTGCTCGTCACCGTACGTTTCGGCCTGAGAGGCAGTCAGCCACCCATGAAGCTCGTCTTCGCAGGCACCCCCGAGGTAGCCGTACCCGCCCTGGACGCCCTGATCGCCTCCGGCCGGCACGAGGTGGCCGCCGTCGTCACCCGGCCCGACGCCCCCGCCGGGCGGGGCCGCCGCCTGGTCGCCAGCCCCGTCGCCGAGCGTGCCGAGGAGGCCGGGATCGAGGTGCTCAAGCCCGCCCGTCCGCGCGACGAGGACTTCCTGGCGCGGCTGCGGGAGATCGCCCCGGACTGCTGTCCCGTCGTCGCCTACGGGGCACTGCTGCCCAAGACCGCGCTCGACGTACCCGCCCGCGGCTGGGTCAACCTCCACTTCTCCCTGCTGCCCGCCTGGCGCGGCGCGGCTCCCGTGCAGCACGCGGTCATGGCCGGGGACGAGGTGACCGGTGCGTCGACCTTCCTGATCGAGGAGGGACTCGACTCCGGCCCGGTGTACGGCGTCCTCACCGAAGAGGTGCGGCCCACCGACACCAGCGGCGACCTGCTCACCCGGCTGGCGTTCGCCGGCGCGGGGCTGCTGGTCGCGACCATGGACGGCATCGAGGACGGCACGCTGCACGCCGTGCCGCAGCCCGCCGACGGCGTCACCCTCGCACCGAAGATCACCGTCGAGGACGCCCAGGTGCAGTGGTCCGCCCCCGCTCTGCGGGTCGACCGGGTGGTGCGCGGCTGCACACCCGCCCCGGGGGCCTGGACGCTGTTCCGCGGGGAACGGCTGAAGCTGATCCAGGCGGTGCCCGTACTGGACCGCGCCGACCTGGCCCCCGGCGAACTGTCGGCAGCCAAGAACAATGTGTACGCGGGCACCGGATCCCACGCCGTCGAGCTGCTCTGGGTGCAGCCGCAGGGCAAGAAGCCGATGCGGGCCGCGGACTGGGCCCGCGGGGTGCGGATCGTCCACGGCGAGCTGCTGGGCAGCTGAGGGCTGTCCCATCATCCCCGGCGGGCCACCAGGGACCACGGGACAACCCTTGGCGGGACCCGGTCCGGGGCGGCGACGTACGCTGGGAGGGTTCGCCCCCTCACCATCAGCGGAGCACCTTTCACGTGAACGACCAGCAGCGTCGCCGTCCCGCCAAGCCGCATCGCCGCCCCAAGAAGGACCCCGTCCGGTTCCTCGCCTTCGAAGCGCTCAGGGCCGTCGACGAACGCGATGCGTACGCCAACCTCGTCCTGCCCCCGCTGCTGAAGAAGGCCCGGGCCAAGGGCGACTTCGACAGCCGGGACGCGGCGCTGGCGACCGAGCTGGTCTACGGGACGCTGCGCCGCCAGGGGACGTACGACGCCATCGTCGCGGCCTGCATCGACCGGCCGCTGCGCGAGGTCGATCCGCCGGTCCTCGATGTGCTCGACATGGGTGTGCACCAGCTGCTCGACACCCGCATCCCCACCCATGCCGCCGTCTCCGCCAGCGTGGAGCTGGCCCGGGTGGTGCTCGGCGAGGGGCGGGCGAAGTTCGTCAACGCCGTCCTGCGGAAGGTCTCCGCGGACGACCTCGACGGCTGGGTGGCGCGCGTCGCCCCGTCGTACGACGAGGACGCCGAGGACCACCTCGCGGTCGTGCACTCGCATCCGCGCTGGGTCGTCTCCGCCCTCTGGGACGCGCTGGGCGGTGGCCGCGCAGGGATCGAGGACCTCCTCGAAGCGGACAACGAACGGCCCGAGGTCACGCTGGTCGCCCGTCCCGGCCGTGCCACCACCGATGAGCTGCTCACCGCCCTCGGCGACGGCAACGGCCTGCCGGGCCGCTGGTCGCCCCATGCCGTACGGATGGGCGAGGGCGGCGAGCCCGGCGCCCTCACGGCCGTGCAGGAGGGCCGCGCCGGGGTCCAGGACGAGGGCAGCCAGCTGGTGGCCGTCGCCCTCGCCAACGCGCCGGTGGAGGGCAGCGACACCCGCTGGCTCGACGGCTGTGCCGGGCCCGGCGGCAAGGCCGCCCTGCTGGCAGCCCTGGCCGCCGAACGGGGCGCCGCCCTGCTCGCCGCCGAGAAGCAGCCGCACCGGGCCCGCCTCGTGGCGCGCGCGCTGGCCGGCAACCCCGGCCCGTACCAGGTGATCACCGCCGACGGCACCCGCCCGCCGTGGCGGCCCGGTACCTTCGACCGGATCCTGATGGACGTGCCGTGCTCCGGCCTCGGCGCGCTGCGCCGCCGCCCGGAGGCGCGCTGGCGGCGCCGCCCGGAGGACCTGGAGGGCTTCGCACCGCTGCAACGCGGGTTGCTGCGCGAGGCGTTGAAGGCGGTACGGGTCGGCGGCATCGTCGGCTACGCGACCTGCTCGCCGCATCTCGCGGAGACCCGGGTCGTCGTCGAGGACGTGCTCAAGGGGCGAGGCGGGGAGCCGGTCGAGGCGGAGTGGGTCGACGCCCGCCCGCTGATGCCCGGAGTGCCCGCGCTCGGCGACGGTCCCGACGTCCAGCTGTGGCCGCACCTGCACGGCACGGACGCGATGTACCTGGCGCTGCTGCGGCGTACCGCCTGACCCGCCCGCCCGCCCGTGTCCGTGTCCGCGTCCGACGTTGGAGCGCCTCCTGCGCACCGGCCCGTTCCCCTTCGGTCCGGCCCCTGCCCGGACGGTGGGGCCGGGGACGGTGGTGGGCCACGGAAGCCGGTGCCCGGGGCAGCGGCCCGGGTGGTGTTCGAGCCGGTGCCCCGGTCCGGTGGTTCGCGTCCCACCGAGGGAAGCGGCACATTCCGGGCCGGTACCGGGCCGCGGCGGCGGAGTCGTTGGCGGGGCCCGAGCCGCGCGACCTGTTTCCTTCGCTGAGGAGCGGTGGCCTCCGCCCGGCAGGTGATTGACTACGCCGTATGGACCTCGCGCGAGCGTTCCCTGTGTGCACGGACGTGCTGACGGGCTGTTCCGGTCGGGATGGCGACCGGTGCTTCCTCCGGTTTTTCCTCGCCCGGTGGGACGGCCTGGCGTGAGTGCCGGTGGCATGCCGTCGGACCCCGGCCCCGCCTCGGCGGCCCGGGACGCGCCTGCCTTCGACCGCGAACTCGGCGCGGCGCTGGCGGCTTTGGGGGACGAGGCGAGGGAGCCGTTCACCCCGGAGAACCTTGCGGCCCGGCAGGAACGGGATGCCGCGGCCCGGCCCAGGCCGACGGTCCGGGATCTCCGGGCCGACGGCCGCTTCGAGGTGGACGAGCTGTGTGTGCCGGGAGCGCCGGGCGGGCAGGACGTCACACTCGTCAGCGCACGGCCCGCCGGGATCGCCGGGCCGCTGCCGCTGCTGTACTACATGCACGGCGGCGGAATGATCATGGGCAACGCGTGGTCCGTACTTCCGCAGCTGCTTCGCGAATGGGCCCTCGCGTTGGAGCTGGCCGTGATCTCCGTCGAGTACCGGCTGGCACCGCGGGCGCAGTACCCCGGACCGGTGGAGGACTGCTACGCCGGATTCGTCTGGGCGGCTGCGCACGCGGCCGGACTGGGTATCGACGCGGACCGCATCGTCATCGGAGGAAAGAGTGCCGGTGGCGGGCTCGCCGCGGCACTGGCCCTGCTCACCCGTGACCGAGGCGGGCCCGCACCGATCGGGCAACTGCTCCTGTGTCCCATGCTCGACGACCGCAGCAACACCTTCTCCAGCCACCAGATGGCCGGCATCGACACCTGGGACCGAACCTCCAACGCAACCGCGTGGCAGGCGCTGCTGGGTGACCGGTACGGCGCTGCGGACCTGCCTGCCTACGCGGCTCCCGCCCGCGCCACGGACCTGTCCGGGCTGCCCCCGGCCTACATCGAGGTCGGGTCGGCCGAGACCCTCAGGGACGAGGACGTGGCGTACGCCCATGCGATCTGGCAGGCCGGTGGCCAAGCCGAACTGCACGTATGGCCCGGAGCCTTCCACGGCTTCGACACCTTCGCACCGCGGGCAGCTCTCAGCCAGGACGCCCGCGACGCCCGTTCCCGCTGGCTCAGGCGCGTCCTCACACAGTCCGACGCGAGCGGCGGACCTGCCCGCTGAGCCCGTTGCGGCCGCGGGACGAGGGACGTCCACCGCTCTCCTTGCCGTGCGACAACGCCGCCCCGTACTCCTGGCGGGCATCCCGTGCTGTCACATCGGGGTTCCGGCTCCGGTGGTGCGCCGAGCGACGGCGAGCCACCGGGCCCGGCGGGCCCGGCCCACCGCCGGATCACATCGCCCTTGCCCCCGGGGCCGGCATGTCCGGATGCCGGCGATGAACCCGCGTCACTCGGTACGCGCGACCATCCCTCGACGGGGACGATCGCGCCCTTCTCTGCCGGTACGCGATTCCGGAGCCGGCGACGTGGCGCCCTGGAGGTCTTGATCCACCGATGTCACCGATGTGGGGTGTCATCGCCCGGGGCGGGCGGGTAGGGATTGACCGCCTGTATAGAACAGGTGCTCTAGGGAGGGGATTCTCATGCAGTTCTGGATGCGCGCGAGACGGATCGGCGTGGCCCTGGCAGCGGGGCTCGCTCTCGCCGGGGTCGGGATCGGGGTCCAGGCGACACCGGCCCGGGCCCAGGCGGCACCGGCCGGGGCGACGGACGCGGAGCCGGTGGCGGTCTCGTCGTACTCGTACCGAAGCGAACAGGGTGACTGGGTCGGCGGCGGCGGGTCGGGCAGCTACGGCAGTGTGACGGTGAACAACAATGTCGTCGACCCCAGCCCTGAGAAAATCGTGCTTTCCACGAGTTTCTGGACGATCAAACTCGCCGCGCCCCGAGGGGAGCCGCTGCGGCCGGGGGTCTTCCGGGACGCCGAGCGTGTCTCTGTTCGTTCCGGGCGGGCGCCGGGCCTGGACGCCACCGGCTTCGACCGGGGGTGCAACGAGGTATTCGGCGGATTCACCGTCAACCAGATCGAGTTCGACGCATCGGGTCTGGCGACGCTGGTGGACCTGACCTTCACGCAGCGATGCGAGAGCGCTGACGCGCCCGCGCTCACCGGGGACATCAAGTACCGGGCGTTCCCTCTCTCCTACGCCTATACGAGCGAGGCCGGCGACTACATCGGAGGTGGGACCAGCAACAGCTACACCGGAGCCACCAGCCTCTTCCGGCTCACCGGCTCCGCGGACGGCATCGTCGGCTACACGGGGTCGGGCCAACGCGAAACGTGGAGTGTGCGGTTCGCGGCACCGGAGGGCGAGCAGCTTCAGGCGGGCCGCACCTATCAGACGGCCGACATCGGAGACGAGACCGCCGCGTTCCTCTCCGTCTCGCACGGCAGCCGCGGCTGCGGCGTCAGTACGGGGGAGCTCACCATTACCCGGCTCGCCATCGACGGCCAGGGCAAGGTCAAGGCCCTCGCGGCCACCTTCCTGCAGCGTTGTGAAGGAACGACAGCGGCTCTCCACGGCACCATCCACTACTACGCCTGACCGATCATGCCGGGCCGTCGGCCCACGGGACCGGGCGGTGGGGGCCGCCCGGAACACCCGGGGACGCACCGCGGACCGGAATCCGACGGCGGTCCGGGCCGACGGTCCGCCCGCCCCGTCTGCGCACGTGGTGGATCAAGCGGCGAAGCGGGTGGCGCCGTGCGCGAGGGCCCGCGCGAGGGAGGCGGCGGGGCGGGGAGCGGTCGCATCGGGCCGCGTACGTGGAATCGGGCGACCCGGCCGACTGGAGTCGCGGGCGGGCGGGCCCGGCGGTGGGCCGGGATCGGGAGACGCCATCGCCCGGCCCAGGTCCGAGACGGTCGGTATAACCCCAGGTCATCGGCGCGGAATGGGGCACCCCGAAGGGCACCCGCACCCCGGATCGCGCAGCGCGGGAGGCCCGGGTCCCCCGAACTGTAATGATCCCGTGAGGCTTTGGCCCGCACTGGGGCGGGGAAGTGGCGCGGAACATGGCAGGCTTGGCACATGGCCCAGATCAACCCCAGCATCCTGTCCGCCGATTTCGCCCGTCTCGCCGAGGAGGCGAAGGCGGTCGAAGGCGCCGACTGGCTCCACGTCGACGTGATGGACAACCATTTCGTGCCCAATCTGACCCTCGGCGTGCCCATCGTGGAATCGCTCAGCCGGGCCACGGACACGCCGCTGGACTGCCATCTGATGATCGAGGACGCGGACCGCTGGGCGCCGCAGTACGTCGAGGCGGGGGCCGGTTCCGTCACCTTCCACGTGGAGGCGGCGGCAGCCCCCGTACGACTGGCGCGGGAGATCCGGGCCAAGGGCGCCCGCGCCTCCATGGCGCTCAGGCCCGCGACTCCCATCGAGCCGTACGAGGACCTGCTCCCCGAGCTCGACATGCTGCTGATCATGACGGTGGAGCCGGGCTTCGGCGGTCAGGCGTTCCTGGACATCATGCTGCCGAAGATCCGCCGCACCCGTGAGCTCATCTCGAAGCACGGACTCGAACTCTGGCTCCAGGTCGACGGGGGAGTCTCCGAGTCGACCATCGAGCGGTGCGCCGAGGCCGGCGCGGATGTGTTCGTCGCGGGTTCGGCGGTGTACGGGGCCCAGGACCCGGCCGAAGCGGTGCGCGCACTGCGGGCCAGGGCCGACGAGGCCACCGCCTCGTCGGCCTGGGCGTGCCGCCACTGAAGCCGGAACGGGAGCCGGAACCCTCTCCGGTCCCCGATTGCGGGTCGGCCCGGCCAAGGGCAGATGAACGTGGTCCGACGGGACCGATCAAGGGTCGCCGGATCTGACAGGATGAACGGCGTATCGAGAGTGTGAACAGCAGTGAGGAGATCGCGGTGTCTGCAATGTCGGCGGGACGGTCCGCCCTGCGGATGGGGCCCGCGGAGCTGGTGCAGGCGGCGGCCATGGCCCGCCGCTTCTACCTCGAAGGAAAGTCGAAGATCCAGATCGCCGAGGAATTCGGCGTCAGCCGCTTCAAGGTGGCCCGGGTCCTGGAGACGGCTCTTGAGCGCGACCTCGTGAGGATCGAGATCCGTGTCCCCGCCGAGCTGGACGCCGAGCGCTCCGACGCGCTCCGGGCCCGCTACGGGCTGCGTCACGCGGTCGTCGTCGAATCCCCGGCGGAGGAGCAGGACGACGCACCCGACCCGGAGAACCTGGGGGAGGTCGCGGCCGATCTCCTCGGCGAACTGGTGAACGAGGGCGATGTGCTCGGCCTGGCCTGGGGCCGCTCCACGATCCACATGGCCGCGGCTCTCGACCGGCTGCCGCCGTGCACGGTCGTGCAGCTCACCGGGGTGTACGACGCGGGGACGGCCGAGCGCGGCTCGGTCGAGGCGGTCCGCCGGGCCGCCCAGGTGGCCGGCGGTGAGGCCCACCCGATCTACGCGCCGATGCTGCTCCCCGACCCGGCCACGGCCGCCGCGCTGCGCCACCAGACCGGTATCGCGCGTGCCTTCGAGTACTTCGACAAGGTGACGGTCGCCGCGGTGTCCATCGGCTCCTGGGAGCCGGGCATCTCGACCGTCCACGACATGCTCACGGACGAGGAACGGGCGCACTACGCGTCGCTCGGCGTCGCCGCGGAGATGTCCGCGCACCTCTTCGACGCGGAGGGGCGGCGGGTCGGCCGGGACCTGGGGGAGCGGTGCATCACGGTCGAGGCCGACCGGCTGCGCCGGATTCCCGAGGTGGTGGCGATCGCGGGCGGCCAGCGCAAGGCCGCGGCGATCGGTGCGGTGCTGCGGTCCGGGCTGGTCACCAGCCTGGTGACGGACACGGCTGCGGCGGAGTACCTGCTGACCGAGTCGGCGGCGCCGCGGCGTCCGGCGCTGGAGCGGGCGGATCCGGACGGAGTCTGACGCGGGTGGCGGGCGCCGGTGACCGGTTGCCGGGGCCGCCCTGAGGCCGTTGCGGAGACGGGCCCGGACAGTGGATGCGCTGTCCGGGCGGTGTCCGGCCCGGCGGCTCAGTCCCGGGCCACACCCAGGACCGTCGCTTCCAGGTACTCCTGCGGCTCCTCGTACTGGCTCACATCGGCCGGGTTGTAGCGGGGGGTCTGCCGCGACCAGTCCAGGTTGCCGCGCATCCAGCTCCGCATCCCGTCCAGGTACGGCACGAGCATCGAGCCCAGCTGCGGGTACGCGGCCAGCAGCTCGGCCTCGGCGGCGAGGAACCGCTCCGTCTCCGCGGCGATCCGGGCGCAGACGTGTTCGAGAGCCTGCCGCTCGCCGTACCCGCGGTGGTGCCGGACCAGGTGGACGAGGTTGTGGATCTCGCCGAGCACCTGCTCCTTCTCGTACGAGTACACGTCGTTGGCCCAGCACACGACGTTGCACGAGGCTTCCAGCGCGGTGATGAACCGGGAGTCGTTGTGGATCGACTCGGGTGCCTCGATCCCGGCCACGATCTCTATCAGGTCCATGCAGACATGTATCGCGCCGGTGTGGCGGCGCTTGGCGATGTACGTCTCCTCGGACGGCACCACGCCCGCGGCCCGGTTCCCGGCCTCCCAGGTGGTGGCCGTCGTGAGATACGTGGTCAGGTGCCAGCCGAACCGGGTGCGCCAGTGCGGGGCCGCGGTCGGCGTCGTCCGCTGCCAGAGATCGACCAGGGCGACCACGGCGGCGGGGAGCTCCTCGTCCGGCAGGTCGCCCGTGCCGTTGCCGTGGATCACGGACCGCATCACGTCGACCACGTCCCGCACCCGCTCCGGGCTGCGTCCGAGGTGACCGTCGTCGAGCTGGTCGTCGACGAGAAACAGCCAAACGAACCAGTCGGCGACGAGGTCGAGATTCCTGTCGTCGGCGGTCGGGTACACCATGCCGACGAACGCCCCGAAGTCCGCCTGCTCGAAGCGTTCCCTGGCTGAATCGCGGTGCACCAGACCGGTGTCGCGGGTCCAGGCGCCGAGGTGGACCCTGGTGTGCCCGACGTGCGGATTCGTCCGCTGGGGGAACGGGCAGTAGATGTCCGGCAGTTCGCTCTCCACGGGTGGGTCGTGATCCTCTCCGGTCGTACGTGTGACGGAAGTTGTGACCCTTCCGACTGTTCCCTCCGGGGCGTCGTGGCGACCCACGGGACCTGCGGGTTTTGAAGCTACCGGACCCCTTGTCACCAGGTCCAGGGAAGATGATCGCGAATGATTCGGATGCCGCTCGGACAGGGTCCGCCGGCACGGCAGGTTCCGCTTGCCCGAGCCCCCGCCCGGTTCCCTGGAGGAACATACGAACGCGGGGGTCGTTCGTTGTGCCTTCGGGGAAGCGACCCGCTCCGTTTCGTATGAAAAAATGAGCGTTATGCGTTTTCTTGAGCCCGGCACCGGTCGCTACACAGACTCTCCTTCGGTCCCGTACGACCTCACCTACGACGACGTCTTCATGGTTCCGGGCCGTTCGGCGGTCGGTTCCCGCCAGGGTGTCGATCTCTCCTCGCCCGACGGCACCGGCACCACCATCCCGCTCGTCGTCGCGAACATGACGGCCATCGCGGGCCGCCGGATGGCCGAAACGGTCGCCCGCCGGGGCGGGCTCGTCGTCATCCCCCAGGACATCCCGATCGAGGTCGTCACCGATGTCGTCTCCTGGGTGAAAACGCGCCACCTGGTGCTCGACACGCCGATCGTGCTGGCCCCCGGCCAGACGGTCGCCGACGCCCTGTCCCTGCTGCCCAAGCGCGCGCACGGCGCGGGTGTCGTCGTCGACGAGGAGCAGCGGCCCGTCGGTGTCGTGACCGACCACGACCTGACCGGGGTCGACCGCTTCACCCAGCTGTCCGAGGTCATGTCCAGGGACCTGGTGCTGCTCGACGCGGACATCGACCCGCGCGACGCCTTCAACAAGCTCGACGGCGCCCACCGCAAGCTCGCCCCCGCGGTCGACGCGGACGGGCGGCTCGTCGGCATCCTCACCCGCAAGGCCGCACTGCGCGCCACCCTGTACACCCCCGCCACCGACACCGGCGGCAGGCTGCGGATCGCCGCCGCCGTCGGGATCAACGGCGATGTCGCGGGCAAGGCCAAGCAGCTGCTCGACGCGGGCGTCGACACGCTGGTGGTGGACACCGCCCACGGCCACCAAGAGTCCATGATCAACGCGGTCCGGGCCGTCCGTGCGCTCGACCCGCAGGTGCCGATCGTCGCGGGCAACATCGTCGCCGCCGAGGGCGTGCGCGATCTCGTCGAGGCCGGCGCGGACATCATCAAGGTCGGTGTCGGCCCCGGCGCCATGTGCACCACCCGGATGATGACGGGTGTGGGCCGGCCGCAGTTCTCCGCCGTCCTGGAGTGCGCCGCCGAGGCGAAGAAGTACGGCAAGCACGTCTGGGCCGACGGCGGTGTCCGCCACCCGCGCGATGTCGCGATGGCGCTCGCCGCGGGTGCGTCCAACGTGATGATCGGTTCCTGGTTCGCCGGTACGTACGAGTCGCCCGGCGATCTCCAGCAGTCCGCCGACGGCCGCTTCTACAAGGAGTCCTTCGGCATGGCGTCCGCGCGCGCCGTGAAGAACCGCACGTCGGACGAGTCGGCGTACGACCGGGCCCGCAAGGCGCTCTTCGAGGAGGGCATCTCCACCTCCCGGATGTTCCTCGACCCGACCCGTCCCGGCGTCGAGGACCTGATCGACTCGATCATCGCGGGCGTCCGTTCCTCCTGCACCTACGCCGGTGCGGCCTCCCTGGAGGAGTTCGCGGAGAAGGCGGTCGTCGGGGTGCAGAGCGCCGCCGGTTACGCCGAGGGCAAGCCGCTGCACGCCAGCTGGAGTTGATCCCGCGGCCGCACCCGACGCCGGTGCCCCTCCGGGCCGTTCGTGCCCGGAGGGGCACCGGTGTCTTCGCAGGTGGCCGCGGGGCGGCGCGGATGTCCGATTCCGGGCCCTCGGATACCGTGACTCCGCACCTCAACCCCGTTGGGATGTAAGTAACATGAACCCCAATCAGCCGCCCGTTCCTCTGTGGTAAGGGATCTCATGTCCTTCTTCACCGACCTGGCCCATCAGTACATCGACGGAGAGTGGAGGCAGGGCAAGGGGTCCTGGGACATCGTCGACTTCAATCCGTACGACGGGGAGAAGCTCGCCTCGATCACGGTCGCCACGGCCGACGAGGTGGACCAGGCGTACCGGGCCGCCGAGACCGCCCAGCGGGCGTGGGGCGACACCAACCCGTACGCCCGGCGGCTGGTGCTGGAGCGGGCGCTGCGCATCGTCGAGGAACGCGAGCCCGAGATCAGCGACGCGATCGTCGCGGAGCTGGGCGGCACCCGGCTGAAGGCGGCCTTCGAGCTGCATCTCGCCAAGGAGTTCCTGCGGGAGTCGGTCCAGCTCGCACTGCGGCCCTCCGGACAGATACTGCCTTCGCCGACCGAGGGCAAGGAGAACCGCGTCTACCGGCTGCCCGTCGGTGTCGTGGGTGTCATCAGCCCCTTCAACTTCCCGTTCCTGCTGTCGCTGAAGTCGGTCGCCCCCGCCCTGGCGCTCGGCAACGCCGTCGTGCTCAAGCCGCACCAGAACACCCCGGTCTGCGGCGGCACGCTGGTGGCGAAGGTGTTCGAGGAGGCGGGACTGCCGGCCGGGCTCCTGAACGTCGTGGTCACCGACATCGCCGAGATCGGCGACGCACTGCTGGAGCACCCCATTCCGCAGGTCATCTCCTTCACCGGTTCGGACAAGGTGGGGCGGCACGTCGCCACGGTGTGCGCGGCGAACCTCAAGCGCGCCGTGCTCGAACTCGGCGGCAACAGCGCGCTCATCGTGCTCGACGACGCCGATCTGGACTACGCCGTGGACGCGGCCGTCTTCAGCCGGTACGTGCACCAGGGCCAGGTCTGCATGGCGGCGAACCGCATCCTGGTCGACCGGGCGGTGGAGAAGGAGTTCACCGAGAAATTCGTCGCCAAGGTCGCCTCGCTGCGGGTCGGTGACCCGGCGGACCCGGAGACGGTGATCGGCCCGCTGATCAACTCCTCGCAGGCCGAGGCCATTTCGTCGCTCGTCGACCAGACCGTCGAGGCCGGTGCCACCGCCCTGCTGCACGGCCGGGCCGACGGCAACGTGGTGAGCCCGTCCGTGCTGACCGGGCTGGCCGCCGATTCCCCCGTCCTCTCCCAGGAGATCTTCGGGCCGGTCGCACTCCTGGTTCCGTTCGACGGTGACGACGAGGCGGTACGGATCGCCAACGACACCCCGTACGGCCTGAGCGGCGCGGTGCACACCGGTGACATCGAGCGCGGCGTACGGCTCGGGCAGCGCGTCCACACCGGCATGATCCACATCAACGACGGCACGGTCCACGACGAGCCGATCGTCCCGTTCGGCGGCGAGAAGAGCTCCGGCCTCGGCCGGCTGAACGGCGACTCGATGGTCGAGGCATTCACCACCCAGAAGTGGATCTCGGTGCAGCACGGCCGCTCGCAGTTCCCGTTCTGACCGGTCACCCACTGCGGTGGGCGCGCCCGGCGGGGCGGCGCCGTGGTCTACTTCGGGGGCGGCCCTGCCGCCCCCGACACCGGCCATCGCAGAGAAGTGAACCGCCCGAAGTGCGCCTGAACGACCTCGACGAACGCATCGTCCACGCCCTCGCCGAAGACGCCCGGCGCTCCTACGCGGACATCGGCGCGATCATCGGCCTGTCCGCGCCCGCCGTGAAACGCCGGGTGGACCGGTTGCGCGCCGAGGGTGCGATCACCGGCTTCACGGTGCGGGTGGACCCGGCGGCGCTGGGGTGGGAGACCGAGGGGTTCATCGAGATCTACTGCAGCCGCAACACATCGCCGGAGGCGATCAAGCAGGGACTCGCCCGGTATCCGGAGATCGCGTCGGCCTCCACGGTGACGGGGGAGGCCGACGCGATCGTGCAGGTCTTCGCCGCGGACATGCGCCACTTCGAGCAGGTGCTGGAGCGGATCGCGGGCGAGCCGTACGTGGAGCGGACGAAGTCCGTGCTGGTGCTGTCTCCGCTGTTGCGGCGGTACTCGTCGGGGTCGCCGGAGTAACGGTGCCGGACGGCCGCCCGGCGGCCGCTCCGTCCTCGATCGCCCGACGGGTTCGGGAGACCGGGTGCGGAGTCTCGGGGAGAGGCGCCGGAGCGCCGTGGTGACGGTGCCGTCTCCACCCTCGGCCGGCCGGCTCGACGTGCGCCGGGCGGGCCTGGCCGTATCGGGCGGGGCACGCCGGGGTGAGACCTGAGTCACCTGCCTGACCTGCGAAGACAGGGTGCGCAATGAATCGCCGGGACAGGCTGTCCGGGCGCAATGGATCGACGGTGTACGCGCAACGGTCGCGCCTTGTCGGGCCCGCGCGGTGGACCGTACCGTCGATACGTCCCCACCCCGCCCGCACCGTCCGAGGTCAGCCATGCCGCCGTTGCGCACCGCCCTGCTCCAGAGCTCCGGACGACCCGGGCACGTGGACGAGAACATCGACGTGCTCGACGGAGCGGCGCGGCGGGCGGCGGACGCCGGGGCCCGGCTGCTGGTCTGTCCCGAGCTGTTCCTGACCGGGTACGCGATCGGGGCCGATGTGTCCCGGCTGGCCGAGCCGGCCGACGGTCCTTCCGCCCGTGCCGTCGACGAGATCGCCGCCCGGCACGGGCTCGCGGTCCTCTACGGCTACCCGGAGCGCGCGGGCGAGCAGATCTTCAACGCCGCGCGCCTCGTCGGGCCGGACGGCACGACGTCGGCGAACTACCGCAAGACCCACCTCTTCGGCTGCTTCGAGCAGGAGTGGTTCACCCCGGGCGAGCAGCCCGTCGTCCAGGCCGAACTCGACGGCGTCCGCATCGGGATCATGATCTGCTACGACGTCGAGTTCCCGGAGAACGTCCGGGCGCACGCCCTCGCGGGCACCGATCTGCTGCTCGTGCCCACCGCGCAGATGCACCCCTTCCAGTTCGTCGCCGAATCCGTCGTGCCGGTCCGCGCCTTCGAGAACCAGATGTACGTGGCGTACGTCAACAGGACCGGCCCGGAGGGCGAGTTCGAGTTCGTCGGGCTGAGCTGCCTGGCGGGTCCCGACGGCACCGTCCGCACCCGCGCCGGACGCGGCGAGGAACTGGTCGTCGGTGAGGTCGACCCGGAGTTCCTGGACACGTCGCGCGCCGCCAACCCGTATCTGCACGACCGCCGCCCCGGTCTGTACGGCTCCCTCGTCTGAGCCCGTCCTCCCCGTTCCAACTCTTCACCCGCGCAAGGAGTCCGTACCCCATGACGTCCACGGTGCCCACCGCCGTCCAGCACACCGACGCCACCGAGCCGATCACCATGTTCGGGCCGGACTTCCCCTACGCGTACGACGACTTCCTGGCGCACCCCGCGGGGATCGGGCAGGTACCGGCGACGGAGCACGGCACCGAGGTCGCCGTCATCGGCGGCGGACTCTCCGGCATCATCGCCGCGTACGAGCTGATGAAGATGGGGCTCAGGCCCGTCGTCTACGAGGCGGACGAGATCGGCGGCCGGCTGCGCACCGTCGGATTCGACGGCTGCGACCCGGGACTCACCGCCGAGATGGGCGCGATGCGGTTCCCGCCGTCCTCCACCGCGCTCCAGCACTACATCGACCTGGTCGGCCTGGAGACGAAGCCGTTCCCCAACCCGCTCTCCCCGGCCACCCCGTCGACCGTCGTCGACCTCAAGGGCACCTCGCACTACGCCCGCACCATCGACGACCTGCCGCAGGTCTACCGCGAGGTGATGGACGCCTGGAACCGGTGCCTGGAGGAGGGCGCGGACTTCTCCGACATGAACCGCGCGATGCGGGAACGCGATGTGCCGCGCATCCGGGAGATCTGGGCGGAGCTCGTCCAGAAGCTCGACAACCAGACCTTCTACGGATTCCTCTGCGACTCCGACGCCTTCACGTCGTTCCGGCACCGGGAGATCTTCGGCCAGGTCGGCTTCGGCACCGGCGGCTGGGACACCGACTTCCCCAACTCCATCCTGGAGATCCTGCGCGTCGTCTACACCGAGGCGGACGACCACCACCGGGGCATCGTCGGCGGCAGCCAGCAGCTTCCGCTGCGGCTCTGGGACCGCGAACCCCGCAAGATCGTCCACTGGCCGCTCGGCACGTCGCTGTCCTCGCTGCACGGGGGCGAACCGCGCCCCGCCGTGACCCGGCTGCACCGCACCGCCGGGAACCGGATCACCGTCACCGACGCCGCCGGCGACATCCGTACCTACCCGGCCGCGATCTTCACCGGGCAGTCCTGGCTGCTGCTCTCGAAGATCGACTGCGACGACGCGCTCTTCCCGATCGACCACTGGACGGCGATGGAGCGCACCCACTACATGGAGTCGTCCAAGCTGTTCGTCCCCGTCGACCGTCCGTTCTGGCTGGACGAGGCCGTCGACGACAGGGGGGTTCCGACCGGGCGGGACACCATGTCGATGACGCTCACCGACCGGATGACCCGGGGGACGTACCTCCTGGACGACGGCCCCGACCGGCCCGCCGTCATCTGCCTCTCGTACACCTGGTGCGACGACAGCCTGAAGTGGCTGCCGCTCTCCCCGAACGAGCGCATGGACGTCATGCTCAAGTCGCTCGGGGAGATCTACCCGGACGTCGACATCAGGAAGCACGTCATCGGCAACCCGGTGACGGTCTCGTGGGAGAACGAGCCCTATTTCATGGGTGCGTTCAAGGCCAATCTGCCGGGCCACTACCGCTACCAGCGGCGGTTGTTCACCCACTTCATGCAGGACCGGCTGCCCGCCGACCGGCGGGGCCTGTTCCTCGCGGGCGACGACATCTCCTGGACGGCCGGATGGGCCGAGGGCGCCGTACAGACCGCGCTCAACGCCGTCTGGGGCGTGATGACCCAGTTCGGCGGCGCGACCGATGCGACGAACCCCGGCCCGGGGGATGTCTTCGACGACATCGCCCCGGTCGAACTCCCGGAGGACTGAGACCGGCCGGTCCCGGATCCGTTCCGGGCTACGCGGGCCGGCAGACGCTGCGCTGCCGGCCCAGGCCCGAGATCTCGACCTCCATCACGTCGTCCGGACCCAGGTAGGGGAAACGGCCGGACAGCGCCACGCCCTGCGGGGTGCCGGTGTTGATGACGTCGCCGGGCTCCAGCACCAGGTACTGCGACAGATGGTGCACCAGGTGCGCCACGCTGAAGATCATGTCCGCGGTGCTGGAGTCCTGCCGCGGCTCCCCGTTCACATAACTGCGCAGCCGCAGCCGCTGCGGGTCACCGACCTCGTCGGCCGTCACCAGCACCGGACCCAGCGGGTTGAACGTGGCGCAGCTCTTGCCCTTGGACCACTGGCCGCCCGACTCCTCCAGCTGGAAGGCACGCTCGGAGACGTCGTTGCTGACGGCGTAGCCCGCGATGTGCGCGGCGGCGTCGGCGGGGGAGTCCAGGTAGGAGGCGCGGCGGCCGATGACGACGGCCAGCTCCACCTCCCAGTCGGTCTTCTTCGAGCCGCGCGGGATCAGCACGTCGTCGTACGGGCCGACGACGGTGTTCGGCGACTTGTAGAAGAGGATCGGCTGCTCGGGCGGCTCGCTGCCCGACTCCGCGGCGTGGGCCGCGTAGTTCTGGCCGATGCAGAGCAGCGCGGAGGGACGGGCCACCGGGGCACCGACCCGCAGGCCCGTGATGTCGGTCTCGGGGAGCGCCGGCTCGGCGGGGATCAGGTGCGGATTGTCGGCGAGCGCGGCGAGGAACGCGCCGTCGATGTCGTCGGTGATGCCGGAAAGGTCGTGGTGCCGGCCCTCGGGGCAGACGGCGACCGGGCGCTCGTGGCCCGGCTCGCCGATGCGCATCAGTCGCATGACGGTGGATTCTCCTGACAGGTACGGGGGTTGGGGAGGGACTGCGGGCGTTCGCGGACGTTCAGAACATGCCCTAGTGCAGACGGGTGAGGGCGTCGGCGGTGACGGCGTGGACCGGGGGGCGTCCGGCGAGCAGCCGGAGCACTTCGCCGACGGCGCTCCTGCCGAGCCGCTGCCGGCATTCGACGCTGCCCGCCGCCTGGTGCGGGGTGAGCAGCACATTCGGCAGGGAGCGGAAGGGGTGGGCGACGGGCAGCGGTTCGGCGTCGAAGACGTCGATCGCCGCGTCCAGCCGGCCCGACGACACCTCGGCGAGGAGCGCGTCCTCGTCGACCAGCCATGACCTGGCGGTGTTCACCAGGCCCGCGCCGTCCGGCATCAGCGCCAGCTGCTCGGCGCCGATCATCCTGCGGGTCTCCTCGGTGACCGGCGCGTGCACGGCCACGATCCTGCTGTGCGACAGCAGCGTCTCCAGCTCCACGGACCGCACACCGAGCGCCTCGGCGTCCGCGTCGCAGAGGTACGGGTCGGTGACACTCACCCGTGCCCCCATCGCCCGGACCAGGGCGATGTAGGCGCGCCCGGTGCGGGAGGCGCCGATCACACCGATGTCGCTGCCGTGGATCTCGTGGCGCGGCGGGGCCTCGCTCGCCGCCGTCCAGTCCAGCCCGCCGCGCAGGGCGTGGTCGAAGCGCTGGATGCGGTGGAGCAGCGAGAGCGTGAACGCGAGAGCCACCTCGGCGACCGGGCGGGCCATCTCGTCCCCGGCCTGGGTGACCAGGATGCCCCGCCGGAACACCTCCTCCGTGACATAGGGCGCGACCGCCGAACCGGTGTGCGCCACCAGCTCCAGCCGGTCGGCCGAGGCAAGGAGTCCGGCGTCCACCCGGGGTGCCCGCCACGAGGTGATGAGCGCGCGGGCACCGGGCAGCGCCGCGGCCACCGCCGCCCGGTCCGCGTGGTCGTCCAGGACCGTCAGCTCCGCCGCCCGCTCCAGCTCCTGCCACACCTCGGGGGTGAAGAACTGGGCCCGCAGCCCCGGCGGTACGGCGACGACCACCCGGGAACGGCCGGCAGGATCAGGAGAGCCAGGCATCGAGGTGCTCCGCAACGAAGGCGTCATCGGTCAGCCAAGGGTAGGCCGCGGCCACCCGGCTGATCTCCTCGGCCTGTCCGGGGGAGAGCGTCTCGGCCGGATCCAGGCACCGGATGTTCGCCAGCAGGCCCTGACGGTGCAGCACCTCGTGGACCCCGGCGATGCAGCCGCGGAAGGCGCCGCGCACATCGAAGACCGCGCTGTTGGCATCGGTCAGTTCGGAGCGGCGCGCCAGGCAGCGCACCATCGCCTCGTGGTCGCCGCCGCGTGCCTTGCGGACGTCGTCGAGGAGCGTCACCGCGGAGCTCGTCCACACGGCCCACTGGCCGAGCAGGCCGCCCGCGAACCAGCGCGGCTTGCCGCCGGCCGTCTCGTACGGGGTGAGCAGATCACCGATGATGTCGTCGTCGTTGCCGGTGTACAGCGCCACCTCGTCGGCCCGGTCCGCGGCGGCCACCGCCCGTACGACATCGGCCGTGCGGTACCGGTCGAAGGGGGCGATCTTCACCGCGGCCGTGTTCGGCAGATCGGTGAAGGCGGACCAGAAACCTGGCGACAGGTACCGTCCGCCGACGGCCTCCTGGAGATAGAAGCCGATCACCGGCAGCACCTCGCCGACGGCTCGGGCGCGGTCCAGCAGACCCTTCTCGTCGGCACCGGGCACGGCCGGGCTGAGCAGCACCGCGTCATAGCCGAGGCCGGCGGCGGTCTCGGCCTCGGCGACGGCCTGCGCGGTGTAGCCGCAGGCACCGGCGACCTTGATGAACGGGCGGCCGGCCTCGGCGTCGATCGTCTCGGCGGCGAGCTCCAGGACCGGCCGCAGCAGACCGACCTCGGGTTCGCGGATCTCGAACTGGGTGGTGTGCACGGCGACGGCGACGCCGCCCGCTCCCGAGGCGAGGTAGTAGCGGGTCAGCGCACGCTGGCGGCGCTCGTCGAAGGTTCCGTCGTCGTGCAGTGCCAGCGGGTGCGCGGGAATCACGGCCCCGCGGGCGAGCGCGTCCAGGGCAGGGGTGGTGAGGGAGGAGGGAGTGGACATGGAGTGGATCAGAACCTTCCGTCACGGACCTGGAACTTGGTGGGCTTGCCGGACAGCGGCAGCCCGCGGCGCAGCCAGTCGGCCTGCCACTCGACGAGGGTGCGCAGGGCGACGTCCGGGTAGCCGAAGAGCGCGTGGCAGCGGCTCGCGTCGGAGAGCAGCGCGGTGGGAGCCTCCGCACCGGCGAAGACCGGCTCCTTGCCGAACTCCTCGCCGAACCACTGGGCGATGCGGCGCACCGAAGCGGTCTCCGGGCCCGTGAGGTTCAGGGTGAACGCCTCGCCGTCGGTGGCGTGCAGCAGGGAACGCAGGGCGACCTCGTTGGCGTACCCCTGCCACACCACGTTGGCGTGGCCGGTCGTCACATCGACCGGCTCGCCCGCCTGCACGCGGTACGCGATGTCGGCGAGGACGCCGTAGCGCAGGTCGACGGCGTAGTTGAGGCGGATGTTGGCGACCTTGGTGCCGCGGGTCAGCGCCGCGTGGCCGAAGATCCGTTCACGGCCGAGGCACGACATGGCGTACTCCCCGACCGGACCGACCGGGTCGGCCTCGGTGCAGCCGCCGGAGGAGACCGGCACCAGCGGATACACGTTGCCGGTGGAGAACGCGGCGATCCGCGAATCCGACCAGCGGCGGGCCACCCGGTCCGGCATCGCGGCGTTCACGGCCCAGGCGTGCGAAGGGGCCCCGGCGGAACCGAACTTGGCGCCGACCATGAAGATCACGTTCCCGGCGTCCGGCAGTTCGGCCAGGTCGGCGGCCGGGTCCATCAGGTCGAAGGCGACGGTGGAGACCCCGGCGGCCTCCAGCTCGTCTGCGGCGGACCTGTCGGACCAGCGGGAGACCGCGTACACGGTCACGTCCGTACGGCCCGCGGCGTCCAGTGCCCGTCGGGCCAGCCGGCACAGGCTGGGGCCCATCTTGCCGCCAGCGCCGAGCACCAGCAGATCGCCTTCCAGGCGGCCGAGGTCGGCGACGAGTGCGGGGGAGGGGGTGGCGAGCCGCTCTTCGAGAGCGGCCTCATCGGTGAACATGCGTGACTATCCCTTGATTCCGGACGCGGTGACGCCCTCGGTGAAGTAGCGCTGGCCCACCATGTACGCGGCGAAGATGGGCACGAACGCGATGACGGAGCCGGAGAGCACCACATTGAGCGGCACGTTCTGCTGCTGGAGCGAGGCGATGCCGACCGTGAGGGTGCGCATGTCGGTGGACTGGCCGATGACCAGCGGCCACAGGAAGTCGTTCCAGTGCCACAGGAAGACGAAGACGCCGAGCGTGGCGAGGATCGGCTTCAGCAGCGGCAGCACGATCCGGTAGAAGATCTGCCACTCGCTGCAGCCGTCGAGCCGGGCCGCCTCGAAGAGTTCGTCCGGCAGTCCCTGGATGAACTGGCGCATCAGGAACACCGCCTGGGCGTTGGCCAGGGTCGGCACGATCAGACCCCAGTACGTGTCCACGCCGCCCAGCTTCGCGATCATCGCGAACGTCGGGATCATCGTGACGTGGTACGGGACCATCACCATCGACAGGAACGACCAGAACATCGCCTCCCGGCCCGGGAAGCGCTTCTTGGCGAAGGCGTACCCGGCGAGCGAGGCGAGCAGCAGCACGCCGACGACCGAGACGACCGAGTAGACCAGGGTGTTGAGCAGCCAGCGCGGTACGTCCTGGGCGTTCATGACGGTGTCGTACGCCTCGCCGGTCAGCGGCCACGGCAGCAGACTGCCGGGGAACTCGACCGCCGCGGACGGCTTCAGGGAGAGCACGACCATCGCGTAGAACGGGAAGACCGTCGCGATCGCGGCCACCGTCAGCAACGCGGCGCGCGCGATCCGGCCGGCCCGGGTGGGGCGCATGCCGTGCGGGACGGTGTCCTGCTCCGAGAGCTTGCGCAGCTTGCGTTCGGCCCGGCGCGCGGCCCGGTCGGGTGCCGCGGGAGCCTTGCTCGGCGGAGGGGTCCCGGTCTTGACGGGTGCTGTGGTCATGGTCACTGGTCCTTCCCGATCACGAGCCGCTGGATCACCGCGACCACCACGGTCAGCGCGAAGAGCGCGACACCGATGGCGGAGGCGTAACCCAGGTCGAAGTACTTGAAGCCCGCGTCGTAGAGCTGGAAGACGAGCGTGTAGCTGGCGTTGGCGGGGCCGCCGCCGGTCATCGTGTAGACCGCGTCGAAGACCTGGAAGGAGGCCGTCGTCTCGATCACGGCGAGGAAGAACAGGGCGGGCTTGAGCTGCGGCAGCACGATGTACCGGAACCGCTGCCAGGGACCGGCGCCGTCGGTGAGCGCCGCCTCCTCCAGCTCCCGCGGGATGTCCTGCATCCGGGCCAGCAGGATGAGCATCCCGTACCCGAAGCGGGACCAGACGCCGACGATCGCGAGCGCGGGCAGCACCAGCACGTCGTCGGAGAGCCAGGAGCCCTCGGACATCCCGAACCAGCTCATCAGCGTGGACCACGGGCCGCCGGTCGAGAAGATCCAGACGAAGACGGTGGCGGCCAGCACCAGCGAGGTGACGACCGGCAGGAAGAACACCGAACGGAAGAACTTGGCGCCGCGGAACGCACGGCGGGTGATCAGTGCCAGGGACACCGACGCGATGAGCGTGCCCGGCACGGCGAGCACGGTGTAGAGGACCGTGACCTTCAGCGCCTGCCAGAACAGCGGGTCGTCCCACAGGCGGGTGAAGTTGTCCAGCCCGACGAAGCTGCCGCCGCCGGTCAGGGAGTAGTCGGTGAAGCTCATCAGCACACCGGCGACACCCGGACCGAACCGGAAGGCCAGGAAGAGCAGGAAGCACGGAAGGACGAAGAGCAGGCCGATCCGGGCCTCGCGGCGCGCCTGCGGCCCGCTGCGACGGCCCCGGCGGCGGGTGGGTTCCGCGACGACTGCCACGGGGATCTCCTTGCGGTACGGGGGATTGCGGGGGGTCGGGGGAGGGTTCCCCCGGGGAGGGTGCGGGGCCGGGGTCCGGGTGCGGCCGGACCCCGGCCCCGCGCGTGATCAGCGGCCGAGCATCGCCTGCGCGGCCTTCTGCGCGGCGTTCAGCGCCTCCTGCGGGCTCTTCTTGCCCAGCAGCGCCGCCTGGATCTCCGGCGCGAGCATGCCCTGGACCTCACGGGCCTTGTCCTGGAGCGGGCCCACGGTCATGCTCGGCAGCGTGGCGCCGACCGCCGTCTGCAGCGCGTCGCCCGGGTACAGGTCGCCACCGGACTTGCGGGCCGGGAAGTAGCCCGCGGCCTTCTGCAGACCGGCCGCGTTCTTCGACTCGGCGACGAAGTTCAGCCAGTCGCCGGTGTTCTTCTTGCCGGCGCCCTTCAGCATCGACAGGGCGCCGACCGTGCCGTAGCCGACCGGCTCGACGTCCTTCAGCGGCGGCTGGACGACGATGTTCTCCTTGCCCCAGAACGGCTCGACGTCCGTCGGGGTGTTCTGCCAGGTGCAGGCCACCTTGCCCTTGGCGGTCGGGGTCTGCTCCAGCTTGGGCGTGGTCGTGACCAGGTCCTTGTCGGTGTAGCCGCCGTCGACGAGCTTCTTCAGGTAGGTCAGGGCCTTGACGCCCGCCGCGTCGTTGAAGGTGACGGTCTTGCCGTCCTCGGAGAAGACGTCGCCGCCGGCCTGCCACAGCAGCGGGTAGAAGGTCATGTTGAGGGTCTGCTGGGTGTCGCCGTAGTAGGTGGTGGCGTAGTAGCCCTTCTCCTTCAGCTTCGGAGCCAGTGCCTCCAGGTCCGCCCAGCTCGTCGGGTAGTTCTTCTCACCGATCGCGGCGAACACCCGCTTGTCGCAGATCAGCGGGTTGGCGCTGGTCAGGACCGGGGTGCCGAGCGCCTTGCCGTCGATCGTGACGGACTTCAGCGCGAAGTCCGTGTAGTCCGACTTTGCGTCGGCCGGCATGTAGTCGTCGGCCGGGACGATGCTCTTGGCGTACTTCGGCAGCTGGTCCGGGATCAGGTAGACCGCGTCCGGGCCCTTGCCGGAGGCGATCGCGGTGGCCAGCGCGGTGTCGCGGTTGGCCCACGGGAAGGTCTCCACCTTCACCTTGACGCCCGAGTGCTCCTTCTCGAACGCCTTGACCAGGCCGTCCCAGTACGCCTTGTTCTTGGCCTCGTCGAAGATGACCGGGTAGGTCCACATGGTGACGGTGTTGTCGTCGCCGCTGCTGGAACAGCCGGCCAGCACACCGGCGGCGAGCGCGGTGGCCAGGACGGGGGCGGCGACGGCGCGGACTCTGGAACGGCGGGTGAGAAGACGGGACATGAGGCGGTCCTCCGAGGACGTGAGGGTGGGACGGGGAAGAGGGGGTGTCACTTGGCCGGGACCGTCTGGACGGTGCCGGTGTGCCGGGCACGTTCGGCGGCGAACGCCGCGAGATGACTGCCGAGCGAGGTGGCGGGACCGGAGCGGACGGCCCCGGCGTCACCGGTGGCGACAGCGGCGACGAACGCCTCGACGAGCGCGGCGTCCCCGCCGCCGTGCCCGTCGGCCGCGTTCGAACCCGACGCGCCGAGTTCATGGACGGTGGACTCGCCGGTCCGGAAGTCCTGCACCGTGACCCGTTCACCGTCACCGATCAGCCAGCCGTGCGAGCCGAAGATCCGGGTCTGGCGATGCGTCTGCTCGGTGAACGCGACCATCTGGAAGGTCGCGGTCACCCCGTCCGTCAACTGCATCGCCAGCACCTGGTGGTCGACCACGTCGTTGTCGCTGCGGTACGCGCAGACGCCGTACGGCCCCTCGCGCAACGCCCGCACCAGCCCGGCCTCGTCGGTCGCCTCGGTGACATGGGTGACCGGCCAGACCGCGCCCTTCTCGCGCAGCGTCGGCATGTACAGCTTCAGCGCGCTGTACGGGCAGTCGGACTCGACCGCACAGTCGAGGCAGCGGTCGGCGGACCCGGCCGGAGCGTTCTGCGGCCGGAAGTGCTTCAGCCCGCCGAAACTCGTGACCTGTTCGATCCGGCCGCCCATGACGTACGTGATCCAGTCCAGGTCGTGGCAGGACTTGGCGAGCAGCATCGGGGAGGAGTCCTTCTCGCTGCGCCACGGCCCGCGCACATAGCTGTGGGCGTAGTGCCACCAGCCGACCGGCTCCAGATGGTCGAGGGAGACCAGCTGGCCGAGCACGCCGGAGTCCACGACCTCCTTCACCAGGTCGGTGTACGGGGTGTACCGCATGACGTGGCACACCGCGAACAGGACCCCGGCCCGCTCCACGCCCTCGACGATGCGCCGGGTCTCGTCCTCGGTCGGGGCGAGGGGCTTCTCGGCGAGGATCGCGTATCCGGCCTCGGCCAGGGCCAGTACCGGCTCCACATGGAAGCGGTCCTGGGTGGCGACGATGACGGCGTCGGCGATGCGGTTCTCGACGAGCGGCCGCCAGTCGTCGAACTCGACGGGCGCACCGGCGGCGGCCCGCGCCGCGGGGCGGGGATCGGCGACGGCGACGAGCTCGGCGCGCTCGGGGTGCGCCTTGATCCACTCGGCGTACGTCAGACCGCGGTTGCCGGCGCCGACGAGCGCGACCCGTACGGGCCGGCCGGTGATCGGGGTATGCGTGGACACGGGAATCCCTGGTACTCGATGGATGGGGAGGGGTGGGGCTGTTCGTTCGGATCAGGCCGGACCGGAGAGCGCGGGTGCCAGACCCCGCGAGCCCGGCCTGATCCGGACGGGAGTCCCCGAGGTGGTCAGAAGCGCAGCGTGGCCGCGGTGTGGGCGACGCGGTCGCCCTCGTCGGGCATCGCGGTGCGCTCGGTGCCGTCCTCGACACAACCGGTGTGCAGCAGATGGCTGGAGGTGCCGCCGAAGGCCGCGGGCCGCAGTTCGAGCCGGCCGCCGGTGAAGGTGGAGCCGGTGGCCCGGTAGCGGTTGGCGCCCTCGGTGACCAGCACATGGGCGGTGCCCTCGGGCGCGGTCGAGTCGAGGCCGGCCAGCTGCCAGTCGACGGTCCGTCCGGAGCCGGTACGGGCCAGCAGGGCGCCGTCCTTGTTGGTTCCGGTCAGCCGTGTTCCGTCGACGCGCAGGCGCTGGTCCTTGGACGAGGTCAGCTTCAGGCCGGTGTCGCGGAGTTCGCCGCCGAGGACGGTGATGTCGGCGTGCGCGAGCGAGACCGGGGCGGTGTCCTTGGAGCCGGTCAGGGTGCACTGGTCCAGGACGAGCGGTCCGGTGCCGTTGAGGACCGCGCCGTCGACGCCCTTCAGGGTATTGCGCTGCAGGGTGAGCGGGGCGGTCACATTGGCCTGGGTTATCTCCGCGCCCGCCGCGAAGGCGAACGAGGAGTCGGCGATCACATTGGGGCGGGCGGAGAGGTCGGAGGCCCGGGAGACGATCAGCGGACCGGAGGCCGTGCAACCGCGCATCTGCACACCGTCGGCGTTGACCCAGAGCATGCCGGAGCCGGCCAGGGACTTCTTGCCGATGACCAGGACGTCCTCCAGCGTCAGATCGGTGATCTTGACCCGGGCCACGAACCAGGAGCAGGCGTGCCGGCGGACGGTGATCCGCTTGGCCCTGCCGCCCCAGGCGGCGCCGGAGTTGGCGAACGTCATCAGGCCGGAGTTGCCGGTGTAGACGAGGTCGTGCTCGAACTGCCCGTGCGTCACGAACGGGCCCTCGTCGTCACCGTCGCCGTGGCAGTTGGTGACGTAGCAGTAGGCGGAGGCCGTGAAGTCGTTGAGGTGGCGGGCGTTGGAGGTGTGGCAGTCCTCGACGTGCCCGTACAGGCAGTAGATCTGCTGGGTGAGGTAGCCCGCGCCGCCGTACGTCACGGACTTGGGGTTGGTCAGCGAGCACTGCTCGGTGCGGTAGTACGTGCACCAGCGGCGCATCACGACCGGCCAGAAGGTGCCGATGGCCTCGATCCCGGAGACGTCGCAGCGCACCGCGTACTCGTACGCGACCGGGTGCGAGCCGGTCATCTCGTCCTCGCCCCAGCCCTCGAAGACGAGGTTGCGGACGTGGGCGCGGTCGACGGGCTCGACGCGGGTCCAGGTGAGGGTGCGGCCGGCGGCCAGGTCCCAGCCGATCTGGTAGTTGACCCGGATGTGCGTCGAGTCGACGACATCGGTGACCTGGACGAGACGCTGGATCTCCTTCTCGTACTGCCCCGACAGGGCGTTGATCTCCACGGCCCACCACTGGCCGACGGAGAACTTCGCGGAGTCGCCGACCTCGAAGAGGTCCGAGAGATCCGGCATCGCCGCGCTCAGCGTGTGTTTGACGGTGGTGTCGGTGACGGTGCCGCGGAAGGAGAGGACGGCGCCGAAGGGGTTGTCGTGGGTGTTCTTCTCGATGCCTTCGGTGCGCATGCGGTGGCCGCCGAAGTCGAGTTCGATGTGGGAGCGGTCGAAGAGGTGGCGTTGGGTGAAGAGGAGGTCGGTGTGGGCTTCGATGCGGTGGACGCTGCGGTCGGCGATCATCGCGTCGAGGGCGGTGTCGGCGGGGGTCTTGGCGTCGAAGTGGCCGAAGGTGCGGAAGTCGAGGGTTCCGGTGTGGAGCTGGAGCCAGCGGCCGGTCCTGGTGTCTTCGGGGGCGAGGACCGTTCCGCCGTTGTGTGCGGCGGTGGACTTCCGGTCCCAGCGCACGGCCATCGCGCCGCCGTCGCCGGGGGTGTGGTAGCCGGCGATCAGGACCTGGGTGCCGTGGTCGAGCGGCTTGGTGTTCAGCCTGCGCAGCTCGGCGACGGTGTCGACCCGCAGCACGTCGCCCGCGTGCGCGGGTGCGGCCTGTGCCGAGCCGGTGGCCACGGCCGAACCGGCCATGACCAGGCCGGCCAGTCCCGAAGCCCGCAGCAGAGCACGACGGGACGAAGCGGAGGAGGGGTGGTGCGGAACGCTCATGCGGACTTCGCCTTCCGAGAAGTGCCGAGAAAGAGGGAGCGTTCCTGCGGTGGACTGCCATGGGCGGATGGCTGAAAAGGGTCCGGTCGTCGGATGTTCACGACGCGATGGGCAGGCGTCGGAAGGGGACCGGAAGGGGTAAATCGCCGGTGACGTGCGAGTGTCACTGGGGTTGGCAGGGAACCTACGGCGGGTTGAGCCGATTGGTCAAGACCCGAACCCGTCGGAATGCGATGTGTCGGTGTCGGGTGCGGTGTCCTCGGCGTCGTCGACCCAGCCCAGCGAGAGGCTGATCCGCCGGGCCGCGTCCCGTACCTGGCCGCCCAGCTCCTGGTAGCGCCAGGCCGGCAGGCCGAGTTTGAGGCCGGTGATGGAGACCGCTCCGGCGCATACCGCGCGGTCGTCGAAGACCGGCGCGCCGATGCAGATGATGCCCTCGGCGTCCTCCTCGTCGTCCAGGGCGTAGCCGACCCGGGCGATGTCGCGCAGATGCGACAGGAAGGTGGCCGGGTCGGTGATCGTGCGGGACGTGCGCCGGGGCAGCCCGAACCGTTCGACGACCGCGGCGGCCTCGCTCGGCGGCATCGCGGACAGCAGCGCCTTGCCCAGGCCCGTGCAGTGCGGCAGCTCGCGCTGGCCCATCCGCAGATCGAGCCGGACGCGCTGGTCGAGCTCGACCTGGTCCACGACGACCGCGTGGCCGTCCTCGGGCACGGCGAGCCTGGACGCCATGCCGGTGGTCCGGGTGAGCTCGCTCAGGACGGGGTGGGCCACTCCGCGCAGGGACACCTGGGAGCGGGCCCGGTCGCCGAGCCGGGCCAGGCTCATGCCGAGCCGGTAGCGGCGGTTCATGCCCTCGCCGTCGTCCGAGACGAGGCCGTAGGCACGCAGGGTCTGGAGCATGCCGAAGGCGGCGCTCTTGGAGATGGAGCAGGCCTGGCCGACCTCCGTGACACTCAGGCCGTTCCCCTGCGCGGGGGCGGCGAGCGCTTCGAGGATGTCCGCTGCCCTGGCCACGCTCTTGACCCAGTACTTCGGTTCTTCTGGGGCAGCACTGTTCGTCATAGCAGAACAGCCTAGTGCCTTTCGGGAAGTCGGAAGGTGCTTTCTCCGCCAAGAAAGCCTGAGAACCGGCCTTATTGCGTCCCGAAAGGGGTTGACCGACCCTGAGGGCGCACGTAATATCCAGGCACTGTTCTGCTCTACAGAACAGCGTTCAGAAAAAGCGAAACGCACCACCCAAGCACCACGGATTCACCCTCTTCCTGCGGCGACTGCCGGGCGGATGGCGCCAGGGACTCACAGGCCGGGCAGGGCCTGCGAAAACCGACGACTCTCGACGCAAGGAGCAAGCATCATGAGTTCAGGCCCGGTAGGCAACGAATCCGGAGCCCGACTCGCCGAGCGCGCCCGCCAGGTCGTACCCGGCGGCGTGAACAGCGGTCAGCGCAGCGTTCCCGGACTGACCGACCTGGTCGTCACCGGGACCGACGGCGCACGGTTCCGTACCGCCGACGGACGCGAGTACACCGATTTCCACTCGGCGTTCGGCCCGCCGCTGCTCGGCCACAACGACCCCGACGTCGCCCGCGCCACCGCCGAGGCCGGTGCCACCCTCGGCCACATGGGCGTCGGTGTCACCGAGGGCGAGGTCCTCCTCGCCGAACAGCTCACCGAGCTCATCCCGTCGATCGAGAAGGTGCTGCTCACCAGCACCGGCAGCGAGGCCACGTTCCACGCGCTGCGCGTCTCCCGCGCCGCCACCGGCCGCCGCCTGGTCGTCAAGTTCCAGGGCTGCTACCACGGCTGGCACGACGCGGTCAGCCTCAATGTCATCTCCGCCCCGGAAAAGGTCGGCGGCCACGACCCGATCTCCACCGGCATCCTGCCCGAGGTCCTCGAAGCCACCCTCGTCCTGCCCTTCAACGACAGCGAGGCCGTCCGCCGCACCTTCGCCGAGCACGGCTCCGACATCGCCGCCGTCATCGTCGAACCCGTCCCGCACAACGTGGGCGCGCTCCTGCCGTACCAGGAGTTCCTCACCACGCTGCGGGAGGAGACCACCAAGGCCGGCAGCGTCCTGATCTTCGACGAGGTCATCACCGGCTTCCGCCACGACATCGGCGGCTGGCAGAAGATCTCGGGCGTCACCCCCGACCTCACCACCCTCGGCAAGGCCATCGCCAACGGCGCCCCCGTCGGCGCGATCGGCGGCCGCGCCGACCTGATGGACCTCTTCTCCACCCGCCCCGGCGCCCCCGCCTTCTTCGCCGGCACGTACAACGGCCACCCGTCCGTCGTCGCCGCGGCCCTCGCCACCCTGCGCAAGCTTCGCGAGGAGCCGGTCCACGAGCACGTCTTCCGGCTCGGCGAGCGTGTCCGTACCGAGCTGACCGGACTGTACGAGCGCCTCGGCGTCCCCGCGGTCGTCACCGGCTACGGCTCCGTCTTCGTCAGCTACTTCATGCCGGGCGAGGCCCCCCGCACCTACGCGGACCTGCTGGACAACGACGCCTCGCTCTTCGTCGGCTACCGCCGCAGGCTCCTGGACCACGGCCTGTTCGAGCTGCCGCTCAACCTCAAGCGCAGCCACATCAGCTACGCCCACACCGACGCCGACGTGGACCGCCTGATCGAAGGCACCGAGGCCGCCGTCACGGCGGTCCTCGCCGACGGCGGCGCCCGTGACCTGGAGAACACCTCGACCATGGGTGGAGCGACCCGCTGATGCTTACCGTCAACCGCACCCGCCCGGCGGGCCCCGCCGGACGGATCACCCGGGTCGAGACGCTGATGCTCGGCACCTCGTGGCGCGACTTCGGCTACGTCCGGGTCCACACCGACGAGGGCCTCTCCGGCATCGGCGAGATCACCCACCCCTACCGGGTCCGCGAGGTCTGCGCGCTCACCGAGGCGCTGGCCCAGCGGCACCTCATCGGCGCCGACCCCTTCGACATCGAGGAGCTCTGGCTCCGCGTCTACCAGGGCGACTTCCTGCGCGGCGGAGACATGGGCGGCATCGTCCTGTCCGGCCTCGACCAGGCGATGTACGACCTGATGGGCAAGGCGCTCGGCGTCCCCGCGTACCGGCTGACCGGCGGTGCCTGCCGGGACGACGTGCGCGTGTACGCCAACGGCTGGTACACCGGCGAACGCGAGCCCGAGACCTTCGCCGCCAAGGCGAAGGAGACCGTCGCGAAGGGCTTCACCGCCCTCAAGTTCGACCCCTTCGGCCCCGGTCTGCACGAGCTGGAGCGCGCCGAACTGCGCCGCTCCGTCGACCTCGTGGCCGCCGTCCGCGAGGCCATCGGACCGGACGTGGACCTCTTCATCGAGGGCCACGCGCGATTCGCCATGCCGACCGCGGCCCGACTGGTACGGGAGCTGGAACCCTTCGACATCGGCTGGTTCGAGGAGCCGATGCCCTGGACCCACATCGAGCGGTACGCGGAACTGCGCCAGCGCGCCGCGTTCCCGATCTCCGGCGGTGAGCACTTCCACAACCGCTACGAGTACAAGCAGCTCTTCGCCACCAACGCGGTCGACATCATCCAGCCCGACCTCTCGATGGCCGGCGGCTTCACCGAGGTCAGGAAACTCGCCGCGATCGCCGACACCCACGGCATGCTCGTGGCCCCGCACAACTCCAACTCGCCGCTCTGCACCACCGTCTCGGTGCACGCGACGCTCGGCGTCCCCAACTTCAAGATCCTCGAAACCTTCGACGGACTCCTGGAGGACTACGTCTTCGACGCGCTCAAGGGCACCCTTCCGATCGTCGACGGCCGCATCGGCCTGCCGACCGCCCCGGGCCTGGGTGTCGAGCTGGTCGACGAGGTCTTCGAGGAGCACCCGCCCAGCCACCGCTTCTGGAACATGTTCGCGGACGGCTGGGAGAAGCGGAACCGGACATGATCGTCGACGTCCACTCGCACCTCTTCCGGCACAGCCACGACTTCACCGACCCCTTCAAGTCCGACTCCGCCCGCGCTCACGCGGGCGAGGTCGACCTCACGGTGAAGTGGGAGGAGTACGCCGCCACCGCACCCGAGGGCACCCGCACGATCGTCGTCGGGGGCAAGGCCCGGCGCAGCGGCCTCTGGGTCGACGACGCGGCTGTCGCCTCGTACGCCGGACAGCACCCCGACCGGCTGATCGGCTACCTCTCCCTCGACCCCACCCAGCCCGGCTGGCAGGACGAACTCCGCTACGGCCACCAGGAACTGGGCCTGCGCGGCATCAAACTGATGCCGATGTACGCGGGTTTCGACCCGGCCGCCGAGGAGTACGACGAGCTGTACGGCTACGCCGAACGGCACGGCCTCCCGCTCCTCGTGCACACCGGGACGACCTTCGTGTCGAAGGCGCCGCTGGAGTGGGCGATGCCCCGCCACCTGGACGCGGTCGCCATCCGCCACCCGGAACTGCGGATGGTCCTCGCCCACCTCGGCCACCCCTTCGAGGGCGAGTGCATCGCGGTCATCCGCAAGCACCCCCATGTGTACGCGGACATCAGCGCCCTGCACTACCGGCCCTTCCAGCTCTGGCACAGCCTCCGGCTCGTCCAGGACTACGGGGTCTTCGACAAGCTGATGTTCGGCAGCGACTACCCGTTCACGACGGTCGACGACTCGGTGAAGGGGCTGCGGGAGATCGCCCGCATCCCCGGCATCCCCGGACTGCCGCCGCTCGACGCGGACGCGGTGGAGGAGATCATCCACCGCCCGTCGCTGGACCTGCTGGGCCTGAACGGCTGATTGGGCCGTTCCCCACGAACCTGCCGGCCCGCGCCCGGGTCAACCCCCTGTCCGAGGGCGCCGGCCGGCAGCCGGGCCGTCGCGCTCCCACCCCAGTGTCCCTGCGCGGCGGCCCGGATTCCTCCGGCGGATCAGGGCCCGACCCGCCGCACCCTTCTCCGTACCTCTCCGCCTGGAGGAACCCCCGCCATGACCGCTGCCGCCCCGCCCCGCGGAACCGAACGCTTCGACCTGACCGGCCGCACCGCGGTCGTGACCGGAGCCGCCAGGGGCCTCGGCCGGTCCTTCGCCGTCGGGCTCGCCGAAGCGGGCGCCGATCTGGTCCTCGTCGACCTCCCCGGCGCCGACGGCGTCGCCGAGACCGCGGCGGCCGTCGAGGCACTGGGCCGCCAAGTCCGAACCTACGGACAGGACCTCGCGGACATCGACGCGCTGCCCGGCTTCGTCGACGCCCTGCGCGCCGAGGCCGGACCGCTGCACATCCTGGTCAACAACGCGGGAACGGCGGCGCTGGAGCGCTTCAACGAGATCACCCCCGCGAGCTGGTCGCACATCATGCGGGTCAACGTCGACGCCGTCTTCTTCCTCAGCCAGCGCGTCGCCGAGCACATGACGGCGGACTCCGTCGCCGGCCGCATCATCACCATCACGTCGAAGAACGCGCTGGTGGCGGAGGCGGGCCTGGCCCACTACAACGCCTCCAAGGCCGCTGCCCAACTGCTCACCGAGACCCTGGCGGTCGAACTCGCCCCGCACGGCATCACCGCCAACACCCTCGCTCCCGGCATGGTCGAGACGCCCATCGACGGTGAATTCCCCTTCGACCGGGAGGCCTTCGAATCCGCGTACCGCGAGCGCATCCCGCTCGGCCGGTACGCACAGCCCGACGAGTGCGTGGGCGCACTGCTGCTGCTCGCCTCGGACGCCGGGGCGTACCTCACCGGGGCACGCATCGTCGTCGACGGGGGCGTGCTGGCCGACCAGATGCCGCGTATGCGCTTCATGCCGCCGTACCGCAACACGATCTGACCGCGACCGGCCGGCAGTCGGTCCTCATCGAGCACGCATCGACACCGCGAGGAGCACCTCCGCCATGTCCGTCCATGCATCGTCCCCAGCCTCCTCCTCCGCCTCCTCCTCCGCTTCGTCCCGTCGTGCTCTGCTGCGGGCTTCGGGACTGGCCGGTCTGGTCATGGCCGGTTCGGCCGTGGCCACCGGCTCGGCACAGGCCGCACCCGCGCACGCGGGCGACGTGCTGCGGGTCGACACCGTCGCCGAGCTGCGCAGGCTGAACACCAAGCCGCTCGACCACGGCACCCAGGTCCTGATCGCCGGCTACCACACCCCCGGCGACGGCGGCGCGATGGCCGTGCGCTGGGACCGGAAGTCCACCGCCGCACACAACGGCGGAACGGTCCTCGCCCCCGAAGACACCAGGACCGGCCGCTGGCTCCAGCTCCACACCGGAACCCTCGACTTCCGCACCTTCGGACACTTCGACGCCAAGACCCCCGCCGACGCCGCCCTCGACGCGATGATCGCCGACCGGAGCGTCCACCGCATCGAAGCCCACACCGACCTCCTCTTCACCCAACGCCACCTCTTCGACCGCTCCCACATCGAACTCGACTTCGGCGGCCACCGCATGCGCACCGAAGGCATCGAGAAGAACACCCACGACAACCCCTTCGGCGCCGTCCTCTCCTTCCGCGGCACCGTCACCGACACCACCGTCAAACACACGCTCTCCGGCAAGGTCATCGAACTCACCGACACCTTCCCGGTCCCCGACGCCAAGGCGTTCGAGGTCGGCCAGTGGTGGGCCGTGCAGGTCGACCCGGTCGCGGGCGGCGGCGGAGACGAACGCGAGCTGCAGAAGCTGGTCGAGATCACCGAGATCGTCGACGCGGACCACATCCGGATCGGCTACCTCAACGGCTGGGAACTCGCCGCGGGCCGCACCCTCACCTGGACCCGCGTCGAGCCGGTCCGCAACACCCACATCCGCAACATCGCCTTCGAGGGCGCGGGGCCCGACGAGTACACCGGCTCCCACCCCGTCAGCTTCGAGTACGCCGTCGGTTGCGACGTCTCCGGGATCCACGCCACCGGATCCTTCTGGCCGGTCATCATGCGCCGCTGGTGCACCCGGTTCCGCACCGAGGAGTGCAGCCTGAAGAACCCGCCCACCGTCGAGTACGGCGGCGCGGGCTACCTCACCCAGCAGATCTACTGCCTGTACGGACGGGTCGCGGACTGCACGACCAGCAACGTCCGCCACCTCAACGACCTCACCGCTTCCGCCTACTGCACCGTCGTGAACTGCCACGGCGACGGCGACGACGCGGGCGGCAACCCCTTCACGACCCACGGGCAGTACGAGCACGACCTGCTCTTCGACGGCAACTCCGGGCTGATGGACATCGCCAACTCCGGTGCGCAGTGGGGCATTTCCGCCAAGCGGATCACCGTACGCCGACACGTCTGCTCCTGGTTCACCGCCAACACCAAGATCACCGATCTGACCCTCGAAGACATCACGGTGATCGCGCGCCCCACCTTCGACCAGGCCGGCACCCTCACCGTCAACGCCGACGGCGCCCAGGTCCGCGGCTGCACCGCCAAGACCTTCGCGGTCGCCCAGCGCTCCGCCCGTTCCACCCGCCCGACCACCATCAGCGACTGCTCCTTCGAGCTGCCCGCGGGCGCCGTCCTCGTCCAGACGCCGGTCACCGCTCCCGTCCACTTCATACGCTGCACCTTCAAGGGTGTCGACGGCGCGGTCCTGCGCGGTGCGGGGCCCGTCCACTTCACCGACTGCACCGTCACCGGCGCCGAGAACGCCGCCCCGCTCTCGGTCGGATCGGCCGATCTGCGGATCGACGGCGGCAGTTACGACAACACCGGCATCGAACTCAGCGCCGTGCGCGATCAGCGGCTCACCGTCACCGGCGGGGCCCGCCTCACCGGCAGCAACAAGGCCAAGGCGCTGCTCGGCCGGGCGGCCGGCCCGGGGAAGGTGACCTGGGACATCACCGCGCTCAGCAGCGCCGCCTCCGGACCGGACACCGCCCATGTGCGCATCACCGACGGCACGAACCACTACGCGGCGACCGGCAGCCGCTTCACCGGCGGCACGCTCCATCTCGCCCCGGAGGCCCTGGACTCGGTCCTGCACACGGCGTGCGTGGAGGACGGTACGAAGCGCGCCGCGATGCCCGCGGACGGCGACTCGGTCCGCACGGACGGGAACCTGATCCTGTGACCGCCGTCCTGCGGACCGCGACCGCGGCCGACGATCCGGCCCTGGCCGCCCTGTGGCAACGGTGCTTCGACGCCCCGCACATCGCCGCCCTGCACGCCCTCGACCCGGACCGGCACCGGCACACGTTCGTCGCGCAGAACGGTCCCGGAGGCGGGATCGACGCGGTCGTCGTCTACGTACCCCGGCTGATCCGCGACGCGCACGGCACCCCGCAGCGGGTCGGCGGCATCGGCAGCGTGGCCACCCGGCCCGAAGCCCGGGGCCAGGGCCTGGTGCGACGGCTGCTGGTGGAGGCGGAGCGCACCATGAGGGCCGAACAGTGCGCCTGGTCCCTGCTGTTCACCGGCACGCCCGGCGTCTACCGGGGCTCGGGATGGCAGGAGTTCGGCAGCGCGTACACCGAGGGGACGCTGGCGCCCCGGGCCGCCCCCGGGGCGTTCCGGGTCCGTGCGGCCACTGCTCAGGACGGTGCGGAGGTGGTCGCCCTGCACCACGCGTACAACGCGAACCGGGCACTCAGTTCGCTGCGGGCACCCGAGGACTGGGCGGTGCGGGTACCCGCCTGGTACGGCCCGGCCGAGCGGTCGCTCGTGGCGGAGGACCCCGCGTCGGGGGCTCTCGTCGGCTGGATCGTGGCCCAGCACGCGGGGGAGTACGTGGAGGTGCGGGAGTTCGCGGGCGCACCCGGGTGTCTGGGCGAACTGCTCGCCGCCGTCGGTGAGCAGGGCCGGGGCGCGGGGCTGAGCCGGGCCCGGGTCCGGATCCCCGACGGCCCCGGGGTCCGGGCGGCCCTGCCGGCCCTGCTGGCGGACCCCCGGCCGGTCGAGGAGCACGTGGGCATGGCGCGCCCGCTGCACGCCACCGCCGAATCCGTCCGGGCCACGGTCACGGCGCCCGGTGCGGTGCACTGGTACGGCGACTGCTTCTAGGAGGGCCGGGGCGGGCAGGTCCGCCAGAAGGGCAGGGAGCGGGCGGGTCCGTGCGTTCCGGCGCGAACCGCGCCGTGGGCCGGCGCCCCCGCCGCGGACCCGCCACGGCAGCGACCGGCCGGAGGCATCGGGGCGGGGGAGCGGCCGCGCCCCGTGTGCCGGGGCGGGCGCCGTGGCGCAGGCGGCCCCGGTCGGCTCACTGGTCGCGCTGGGCGCGGTGCGCGGCGACGCGTACGCGGGTGCCGCAGCGGGGCGTGCAGTAGCGCTGCGGTGAGCGGCGGCCGGTGTCGATGAAGTAGCGGTGGCATCCCGGTGCCGCGCATCGGCCCCAGGCGCAGTAGCCGCGTTCGCCGAGCCAGAGCGCGAGGGCGAGGGCGGCCGTGGACAGGAGCCAGTGGGCGGGTTCCGCGTCGTGGGGAGCCTGGGCGTGGAGTGACCAGGGGCGTCCGGGCAGGCGGGCCAGCCGCGGCCGGGCGGGGTACCGGTCGAGCAGGGTGTTGATGGCATCGGCCGCCCGGTCCTCGTCGTCCAGGTCCAGGATCCGGATGAGGGAGACGGCCGCGTCGCGGAGTTCCCGCGCGGTGGTGTCGGTCAGCGCGATCGGCGGTCCGCCGTGGCGTTCCACCACGGCTCGGAGATCGGCCGCGTTCGCCGGTCCGCCGTCCCGGACCGTGTTGACCAGGTCGGTCAGGAAGTACAGACCACGTGGATTGCCGTCACCGGGGCTGCTGCCGCTCATCGCGTCTCCTTTTGCTTCGCGCCGTCCTGTCCCACCCCATGGTAACGTCAAATCGAGAATTAGTCGTTACTTGGCCGGCGGGTCATGCGCATGGGGAGGGTCATGTCTGTTCCTTCGAAAGTGTCCGTACTGATTGCCGGGGGCGGCCCGGTCGGCCTGACCCTGTCGGCCCTGCTGTCCGGATACGGGGTCGACCACCTGCTGGTCGAGGCCCGCCCGAAGACCTCCCGTCATCCGAAGGCGCGCGGTCTGTCGGCCCGTTCCATGGAGATCTTCCGGCGGATGGGCCTGGAGGCTGCCATCCGGGAGGCCGGTCTCCCCGCGTCCCAGGTCTTCTTCTACCGCGGGCGCGACCTCGTGGATCCGGATTTCGTCCGTACCGAGCCGGCGCACGGGTCTGCCGACAGCGGGGAGGAGCACACCCCGTCACCGGGTCTGATCTGCTCCCAGGACGTCCTGGAACCGATCCTGCTGCGGCGCGCCGAGGACCTGGCCGGCTCGCGGATCCGGTTCGGCACGCGGCTGGTGTCCCTGGACGACGACGGCCGCGGCGTGGAAGCCGTCGTCGAGGACACCGCCACCGGAACCCGGCACCCCGTGCGCGCGGACTGGGCCATCGGCTGTGACGGCGCCGCCGGCACCGTAGGCGCCGCGGCGGGAATCGCGAGGGAAGGCCCCACCGGTCTGGGCCGGTACCTCAGCGTCCGCTTCGAGGCGCCCCTGGGCGATGTCGTGGCCGACCGTGCGAGCGCCTCGTACTTCCTCACGGTGCCGGGACGCGGCGGCTTCATGGCCGTCGACAACGACCGGCACTGGATCTACCAGTACCCGCTGGATCCGGAGGCGGATCAGCCGCAGGGCCTCTCCGACCACGGACACCTGGCCGGACTCATCCGCACAGCGGCAGGCATCCCGGATCTGGACGTGACCGTGCGCGACACGATGACCTGGCGGATGGACGCCCGGCTCGCCGCCGCCTACCGCAGCTCGCGCGTCCTCCTCGCGGGCGACGCGGCTCACGCGATCCCGCCGACGGGCGGGCACGGAATGAACACCGGCATCGGCGACGCGGACAACCTCGCCTGGAAGCTCGCAGCCGTCGTCGCCGGACACGCCACCGACGCCCTGCTCGACAGCTACGAGGCCGAACGCCGGCCGGTCGCCCGCCGGGTCCTCGACATCTCCACCGACAACGCCCGCAACCGCGCGGGCTACCGCATCGACGACGAACTCCTGCTGACCGCCGACTACCGGTCCACCGCCGTCGTCGCCCCTGCCGGAACGGCCGGTCACGAAGCACTGGACCCCACGGGCTGCCACCCGGGCTGCGCCCCCGGGCGGCGCGCGCCCCACGTGGGCCTGGTCGGCGGGCCGCCGGGAGTCACTTCCACCCTCGACCTCGTCGGCCCCGGCTTCACGCTCCTCACGAGGACCGACAGTCCGGCATGGCGCCGGCAGGCCGACATCGTCCGCGGGACGGGAATCCCGGTCGTCGTCCGCCCGCTCGACACCGGCACGCAGCGCGAAGCCGTCCCCGGGCAGTGGGCCCGCCACCGCGGCGGCGCGGAGTCGGACGACGCCGTCCTCGTCCGCCCCGACGGGCATGTCGCCTGGTGCGCTTCCGGCTCCTCGCGCACCGCCCTCGCGGAGGTCCTGCACCGCGTCCTGTCCACCGCGTGAGACCCGCGCCCGGCCCGGCTTCCGCGCCCGGCCCGGCTTCCGCGCCCGGCCCGGCTTCCGCGGCCGGTCGCGGAACGGTCCCGCCGGCGCACGCACCTCCCGTACGGCGGCCACCGGCGCGGCGAGGCCGCCGTCACCCGGTGGGGCCGCGGCGCCCGGGGGGACCGGTCGGCGTTCGGCGCAGGGGCGTCGTACTAGGACCTGTCGTCCGGGTGCTGTTCGTCGTACGCGGACGTCCCCGAGTCCAGCAGGGGTTCCTGGGTCTTGAGGTGGGCGGGGGCGAAGGCCCGCAGCACGTGGTAGCCGGTGATCACCACGATGGTGCCGAGCGCGATGCCGCTCAGCTCGAAGTTGTCGGAGACCTTCAGGCTGACCCCGCCGACGCCGATGATGATGCCCGCGGCGGCCGGGACCAGGTTCAGCGGATTGCGCAGATCGACCCCGGCGTGCAGCCAGATCTGGGCGCCGAGGAGGCCGATCATGCCGTACAGGATGACGGTGATGCCGCCGAGCACACCCCCGGGGACGGCGGCGACGACCGCGCCGAACTTGGGGCAGAGCCCGAAGAGCAGAGCGAAGCAGGCGGCGGCCCAGTACGCGGCGGTGGAGTAGACGCGGGTCGCGGCCATGACGCCGATGTTCTCCGAGTACGTGGTGTTCGGCGGGCCGCCCACCGCGGTCGACAGCATCGAGGCGGCACCGTCGGCGGCGATCGCCGTGCCCAGCTTGTCGTCCAGCGAGGCGCCGGTCATCTCGCCGACGGCCTTCACATGTCCGGCGTTCTCGGCGATCAGCGCGATGACCACCGGCAGGGCGACCAGGATCGCCGACCACTCGAAGCTCGGCGCGTGGAAGGACGGGAGGCCGATCCAGTCGGCCTTGGCGACACCCGACAGATCGAGCCGCCAGTGGTCGACGGCCCCGGCGCCGCCCGCCGGGGAGTGGATCTTCCCGAAGACCCGGTCGAGGACCCAGGACAGCACGTACCCGAAGACCAGGCCCAGGAAGATCGCGATACGCGAGAAGAATCCCCGCAGGCACACCACGGCCAATCCGGTGAACAGCATCACCAGCAGCGCCGTCCACTGATCCTGCGGCCAGTACGTCGACGCGGTCACCGGAGCCAGGTTGAAGCCGATCAGCATGACGACGGCGCCGGTAACCACCGGCGGCATCGCCGCGTGGATGATCCGCGCACCGAACCGCTGCACCGCGAGCCCGGCGAGGAAGAGCACCACACCGACGACGAAGACCGCACCGGTGACCACGGCGCTGGAGCCGCCGCTCGCCCGGATCGTCGCGGCGACCCCGACGAAGGAGAGCGAACAGCCGAGGTAACTGGGCACCTGGCCGCGCGTGGCCAGCAGGAAGATGGCCGTCGCGACACCCGACATCATGATCGCCAGGTTCGGGTCCAGACCCATGAGCACCGGAGCGACGAACGACGCGCCGAACATCGCGACCACGTGCTGGGCGCCGAGCCCGAACGTACGAGGCCATGAAAGCCGTTCGTCCGGCCGGACCACGGCCCCCGGTGCGGGGGTCTTCCCGTCGCCGTGCAAGGTCCAGCGCACGCCGAGGCCCATGGTCGCTCCCTAGTGTGTAGGTGCGGAGTCCAGTGCCTCGCCCGGCATGGTGCACACCGCGGAAAATGATCAGCGCCATGGTAATGCCGGATCGGGGCGCGCCCGCGGTCGGGCCGTGGACGCGGGAGCGCGGCCCGCGGTACGGGCGGGGGCCCGCGCCCCGCCCGTACCGCGGCTCAGGGGCGCGGCTCGGCCGCCGCCGCACTCGGAGCACCGGTGTCCGAGGACGGCGCGGCCCTGCGGTCGCCCGCCCGCAGCACCCCGGCCCCCAGCACCAGGCCGAACGCCAGCACCGTCACCAGGCCGAACGACACCACCAGCGACGTCGCCTCGGCCAGTGAGCCGATCGCGGACGGGGCGATGAGCCCGGAGGTGTACGTGATGGTGGCGACGCCCGCGATCGCCTGACTCGGGTTCGGGCCGCTGCGCCCGGCCGCCGCGAAGGCGAGCGGCACGACCACGGCGACACCGAGACCGAGGAGCGCGAAACCGCACATGGCCGGTGCCGCGCTCGGCGACGCGACCACGAGCAGCCCGCCCACCGTTGCGAGGACGCCGCCCACCCGTACCGTCCTGACCGCACCGAAGCGGTCGACGACCTTGTCACCGACGATCCGGGCCACCGCCATGGTGAGCGCGAACGCCGTCGTGGACGCCGCGGCGAGCCCCGCGGAGGTGTCCATGATGTCCCGCAGATAGACCGCCGACCAGTCCAGGCTGGCCCCCTCCGCGAACACCGCGCAGAAGCCCACCGCACCGATGATCAGCGCCGACTTCGGCGGCAGCGTGAAGCGCGGCGGCGGCTCCTCGTCCGGTTCGCTGCGCAGGTCCAGTACGCCCCGGCAGGCGAGCAGGCCCAGTGCGGTGAGGACGAGGGCGGCGACGCAGTGGTGCAGCCGGGCGTCGGTGCCCAGATGCGCGGCCACCGTGCCCGCCGCCGAACCGATCAGGGCGCCCACGCTCCACATGCCGTGCAGCCCGGACATGATCGACTTGTCGAGGCGGTTCTCCACCTCCACGCCGAGGGCGTTCATCGCCACGTCCGACATGCCGGCCGACGCCCCGTACGCGAAGAGCGCCGCGCACAGCGTCAGCAGGTTGGGCGCCATCGCCGGCAGGATCAGCGCCAGCGTCCACAGGGCCAGCAGTCCGCGCAGCGCGGTCCTGGCGCCGAAGCGATGGCTGATCGCGCCGGCCAGCGGCATCGCGAGCGAGGCGCCGATCGCGGGGAAGGCGAGGGCCAGTCCGAGCTGCCCGGCGCTGACCCCGGCGTGGTCCTGGATCCAGGGCACCCGGGTGGCGAAGCTGCCGGTCACCGCGCCGTGCACGGTGAAGACCGCGGCGACGGCGAACCTGGCCCGTCTCACCTGCTCCATGCCGAAGACCGCCTCGGTGGAATCCGTTGTCATACCGCCGTGCCCTCCCTTGGGAATCCTCTGCCGCCGGCGACCCCGGCGCCCGTCTCCACGCTGCGGGCCGTAAACTATCAGGAACCCTGCCTGATAAATAGTGTGTTTGCTCAGGCCCGCCCCTCCGTCCCGTACGGCAGCGATCTGGAAGGATCCCGGCATGCCCGCATCACCGAGCACCGCTCGGGCCATCAACGACCGGCTCGCCCTGCGACTGCTCCAGCAGGACGGCCCGCTGACGGCCACGCAGTTGAAGACCCTGACCGGACTCTCCCGCCCCACCGTCGCCGACCTCGTCGAACGGCTCCAGGGGGCCGGCCTGGTCCGGGTGGTCGGTGAGGCGGGCGCCGAGCGCCGCGGCCCCAACGCCCGGCTGTACGGGATCGCCGCCGACCGCGCCCATCTCGCCGCGCTCGACGTACGCACCGGCAGCGTCGACGTGGTCGTCGCCGATCTCCTGGGTGCCACGCTGGCCGAGGCCACCCTGCCCATCGGCAGCGACACCGGGACCGAGGCCGCCGCCGAGCAGGCCGCGGCACTGCTGGAACGCACCGCGCGCGAGGCGGGCGCCGCCCCGCTGCACAGCGTCGGCATCGGCGCACCCGGGCTGATCGACCCGGTCACCGGCGAGCTGCGCGACACCACCGGGCTGCCCGCCTGGCACCGGCGGCTGGTCCGGGTGCTCCAGCAGCGGCTGCCCGCCACCGTGCTGGTCGAGAACGAGACCAATCTCGCCGCCGTCGCCGAACACCGCATCGGCGCGGCCCGCGACCGCGACACCTTCGTCCTCTTCTGGCTCGGCCACGGCGTCGGTGCCGCCGTCATGCTGGACGGGAAGCTCCGCCGCGGGGCCTCGGGCGGCGCGGGCGAGATCGGCTTCCTGCCGGTGCCGGGCACCACCGGCACTCCGTCGGCCGTCAACTGCGACGGCGGGTTCCACTCGCTGGCAGGCTCCGCGCCGGTCTGCGAACTGGCCGCCGCCCACGGGATCCAGGTGCCCCAGGGAGCGGCCGAGGGGGACAAGGAGCCGGGCGCCGCGGTCGCCGTACGGGCCGCGCTGGCGGGGGAGGGGGACAGCGAGGCGTTCCTGGACGCCCTCGCCGAACGCCTCGCGCTCGGCGCCGCCGCCATCGCCTCGGTCCTCGACCCGGGCTGTGTGCTGCTCGCGGGCGAGGTCGGTCACGCGGGCGGCGACGCGCTCGCGGCGCGGGTCGAGGAACGGCTCGCGGGGATGTCTCCGCTGCGCACCGAGGTCAGGGCGGGGCGGCTGGGCGGCGCCGCGGTGCTCCGCGGCGCGCTGCTGGCGGCCCGGGAGGCGGCTCAGGACGAGTTGTTCACTCCGGCCGGCTGAACCGCGCGGCGAGATGTTCCCCGGGCGCCGCCGTGCCCGCTCCCCGTTCGGGGCTCAAGCGGTCTCCGCGCCGCTGCCCGGCGTACGCCCGGCCCGGCGGCCGTACGAACGGCAGGGGCCGTCCCGGTCCGGTCGCCCGCGGACGGGCGCGGGCCGGACCGGGAAGCGCCCCGATCTCCGGGACCGCCCCTGTCCGGGCGGCCGGCCCTCATGGCCGTCGGGTACGCGCAGTCGATGTCGACGCCGTTGAAGCGGTACTTCCGATGCCGACGCCGCTGAACCCGTACTTCTGGACGAGGCCGACGGCCGAGCCGGCGAAGGTGTCGATGCCCGCCTCGTTCACCGACCCGTCGGCCTTGGTCGCCATCGGGGGAAGCCGCCGGAGCCCGCCCGCCCGCCGCTGTCGGCCGCTGTGAGCCACTCCACACACACTCACCCATATGGCCTCTCGGCAGGCATGGCACACTGACCGTGTACCAGTAGCAGCGCACTCCGGGGTCGGTGCAATTCCGAACCGGCGGTTATAGTCCGCGACCCGTCCGCAGCCAGCGGCCGGTTGACCAGGTGAAATTCCTGGACCGACGGTTAAAGTCCGGATGGGAGGCAGTGCGCGGCGGGCCGTTTCACGGGTACGCCGCCGTCGGCGGATGGTCTTCGGGCAACCGATCCCATCCGTGCGTTCCGGCATTCGGCGTTCCCCTGTTGCGTTCCCGCTTCATCTGTCGTCATCGACAGGCCCCGGAGTCCGTGCCCGAAGAGGCAGGAGGACCCGGTGGACACCGCAGCCGACATCACTGCCATGCGCCGAGCGATCGCGCTCGCCGCCCGCGGTCTCGGCTCCACCAGCCCCAACCCGGTCGTCGGCTGCGTCGTCCTCGACGCCGCGGGCCACCGGGCCGGCGAAGGCTTCCACCAGCGCGCCGGCGGGCCGCACGCCGAGATCCACGCCCTGCGCGCCGCGGGCGACCGGGCCCGGGGCGGCACCGCCTACGTCACCCTCGAACCCTGCAACCACACCGGCCGCACGGGCCCCTGTGCCCAGGCGCTGATCGAGGCCGGGGTCGCCCGGGTCGTCTACGCGGTCGGCGACCCGAACCCGCAGGCCACCGGCGGCGCGGACACCCTGCGCGCGGCCGGGATCAAGGCCGAGCAGGGGCTTCTCGCGGACGAGGCCGAGGCGGGCAACGCGGCCTGGCTGGCCTCGGCGCGCCTCCGCCGCCCGTACGTCCTGTGGAAGTACGCGGCGACCCTCGACGGCCGGATCGCGGCCGCCGACGCCACCAGCCGCTGGATCACCTCTGCCGAGTCCCGCGCGGACGTCCACCGCCTGCGCGCCGAGACCGACGCCGTCGTGGTCGGCTCCGGCACGGCCCGCACCGACGACCCGCAGCTCGGTGTACGGGGTGTCGACGGCGCCGTGCAGCCCCTGCGGGTGGTCGTGGACACCGGCGCCACCGCCGTACGTCCGGGCGCCCGCGTCCTCGACGGCACCGCGCCCACCCTGGTCGCCGTCGCCGAGGACGCCGACGCCCGCCACCTTCCCGAAGCGGCCGTGCTCAGGCTGCCGCGCGCCGCCACCGGCCCCGGCCTGGACATCCCCGCCCTGCTCACCGCCCTGTACGGGCGGGGCATCCGCTCCGTACTCCTCGAAGGCGGCCCGACCCTGGCCGGGGCCTTCGTCGCCGCGGGAACGGTCGACAAGGTCGTCGGCTATCTCGCCCCCGTGCTTCTCGGCGCCGGCCCCGCGGCCCTCGCCGACGCCGGAATCTCCACCATCGCCGAGGCGTTGCGCCTCGATGTGACCGAGACCGTCCGTATCGGCCCCGATCTGCGCATCACCGCCGTCCCCGGCCCTGCCCGGAAGGGAAACTGAGTGTTCACCGGAATTGTCGAAGAACTGGGTGAAGTCACCGCCGTCGAGGAACTCGGCGACGCCTCCCGCTTCCGCCTGCGCGGTCCCGTGGTCACCGAAGGCGCGAAGCACGGCGACTCCATCGCCGTCAACGGCGTCTGCCTCACCGTCGTCGACCTCGGCGACGGCGAGTTCACCGCCGATGTGATGGCCGAGACCCTCAACCGGTCCAGCCTCGGCGCCCTGGAGACCGGCTCCCGGGTCAACCTGGAACGGCCCATGGCGGTCGGCGGCAGGCTGGGCGGCCACATCGTCCAGGGCCATGTCGACGGCACCGGCCGCATCGTCGAGCGCAAGGTCTCCGAGAACTGGGAGATCGTGAAGATCTCCCTCCCCGCGGACCTGACCCGCTACGTGGTGGAGAAGGGGTCGATCACCGTCGACGGCGTCAGCCTGACCGTCGTGGACGCCGGACCCGACTACTTCACCATCAGCCTCATCCCCACCACCCTCGCCCTGACCACGCTCGGCATCAAGCAGCCCGGCGACCCGGTCAACCTGGAGGTGGACGTCATCGCGAAGTACGTCGAGCGGCTGCTCGGCGACAGCGCGCGGGAGCCCGGGGAGCCGGCGAAGTGACCGCGCTGAACTGGCTGAACTCGGAGGCGTTCAGCGCTTTCGGGCAGCACATCATCTGGTCCGACATGATCGGCAACACGGTCGGACTGATCGCGCTGACCCTGGGCTGGCTCCGCTCCATCTGGACCTGGCCCGCCCAGCTCCTGTCCGGTGTCGTCCTGGTCGCCGCCAATGTCTCCGTGCACCAGGCCGGCAGCGTCGGCAAGCAGCTCGTGGTCATCGCCGTGGCCGTCTGGGGCTGGCAGCAGTGGACCCGGGGCAGGCAGCAGGCCCAGGACGGCTCCATCGCCGTACGGTTCGCCACCTGGCGCGAGCGCGGCTGGCTGCTGGGCGGCGCCGCACTCGGCACCCTCGCGGTCGGCGGCCTGTTCACCGCGTTCCCTTCGCTCTCCTGGAGCCCGTGGGCGGACGCGTACATATTCGCCGGCACGCTCGTCGCGATGTTCGCCCAGGCCCGCGGCATGGTCGAGTTCTGGTTCGCCTGGCTCCTCGTCGACCTGGTCGGCGTGCCGCTGAACTTCCACAGCGGCCTCGCCTTCTCCGGTCTCATCTACGTCGTGTACGGCGCCCTCGTCCTGTGGGGCATGCGCGACTGGTGGCTGCGTTCGCGGACACCCGCTCTGGAAGGAGCCACGGCATGACTGCCCAGCCCACTTGGCTGCACCGGGAACACGAGGGCGCCGTCGAAGACCTCGCGCTCGACCCCGTGGAGCAGGCGATCCGCGACATCGCCGCCGGACGGCCCGTGGTGGTCGTCGACGACGAGGACCGCGAGAACGAGGGCGACCTCGTCGTCGCGGCCGAGAAGGCGACCCCCGAGATCGTCGCGTTCATGATGAGCGAGTGCCGCGGCCTGATCTGCGCGCCCATGGAGAACGACGAGCTGGAGCGGCTCGAACTGCCGCAGATGGTCTCCCACAACACCGAGTCGATGCGCACGGCGTTCACCGTCTCCGTCGACGCCTCGGCGGCGCACGGCGTGAGCACCGGCATCTCCGCCGCCGACCGGGCCGCCACACTCCGGCTGCTGGCGGGCGGCGAGGCGGGCCCCGGCGACTTCGTACGCCCCGGCCACATCTTCCCGCTCCGCGCCCGCTCCGGCGGCGTGCTGGTCCGCAACGGCCACACCGAGGCCGCCGTCGACCTCGCCCGGCTCGCCGGACTGCGGCCCGCCGGGGCGATCGTCGAGATCGCCGGCGAGGACGGCGTGATGCTGCGCCTGCCCCAGCTCGTCCCGTTCGCCCGCAAGCACGGCCTCACGATCATCTCCATCGAGGACCTGATCGCCTACCGCCGCGCCTCGGAGCCGACCGTCCGCCGCGAGGCCGAGGTACGGCTGCCGACGAGCTTCGGCGCGTTCACCGCGTACGGCTACCGCTCCACGGCCGACGGCGTCGAGCACGTCGCGCTCGTCCACGGCGACATCGGGGACGGCGACGACACCCTGGTGCGGATCCACTCCGAGTGCCTGACCGGCGACATCTTCCAGTCCCAGCGCTGCGACTGCGGGCCCCAGCTGCACGCCTCCATGCGCCGGATCACCGAGGAGGGCCGCGGCGTCGTCGTCTACCTGCGCGGCCACGAGGGGCGGGGCATCGGCCTGCTGTCCAAGCTGCGCGCCTACGAACTCCAGGAGCGCGGCAGCGACACCCTCGACGCCAACCTGGAACTCGGCCTGCCCGCCGACGCCCGCGACTACGCGGCGGGCGCCCAGATCCTCAAGGACCTCGGCGTCCGGAGCCTCAGGCTGATGACCAACAACCCCGACAAGACGACCGCGGTCCTGCGGCACGGTCTGGCCGTCACCGGCCGCGAGCCGATGCCCGTCCAGGCCGGCGAACACAATCTGCGCTACCTGCGCACCAAGCGCGACCGCATGGGGCACGACCTTCCCTGGCTCGACGCCACCACGGCGTCGACCTGTGGCAACCAGTGAACGATCACGGAAACGAGCGGTAGGAGAGACATGAGCGGCAAGGGCGCACCCGAACTGTCCGTACGCAACTGCGGTGACCTGCGCGTGGCGGTCGTCGCCGCCCAGTGGCACGAGAAGGTCATGGACGGACTCGTCGACGGCGCGCTGCGCGCCCTGCACGAGCTCGGCATCGACGAGCCGACCCTGCTCCGGGTGCCCGGCAGCTTCGAGCTCCCAGTGGTCGCCAAGGTCCTCGCCGGTCGCGGCTACGATGCGATCGTCGCCCTCGGCGTGATCATCCGCGGCGGCACCCCGCACTTCGAGTACGTCTCCCACGGCGTCACCAACGGCCTCACCCAGGTCGCCGTCGACACCGGCGTCCCGGTCGGCTTCGGCGTACTCACGTGCGACACCGAGGAGCAGGCGCTCGACCGGGCCGGACTGGAGGGCTCCAACGAGGACAAGGGGCACGAAGCGGTCACCGCGGCCGTCGCCACCGCCGCCACACTGCGCACCGTCAGCGAGCCCTGGCGCTGATCGAAGGGCCCGGACCCCGTACTCTAAGGACCATCATGGCGAACAAAACCTTCGAAGAGCTCTTCGCCGAGCTGCAGCTCAAGGCCGCCGACGGCGATCCCTCCACCTCCCGCACCGCCGAGCTGGTGGACAAGGGGGTCCATGCCATCGGCAAGAAGGTCGTCGAGGAGGCCGCCGAAGTCTGGATGGCCGCCGAGCACGAGAGCAAGGACGCCGCCGCCGAGGAGATCTCCCAGCTGCTGTACCACGTCCAGGTGATGATGGTCGCCCGCGGGATCTCCCTCGACGACGTCTACGCCCACCTCTGAGCACGCCCCACGTACACCCGCACACCGCAGACCGCACAGACCTCCTCCTCGCAAAGGAAACCCGACCTCATGCTGCGCATCGCCGTTCCCAACAAGGGTTCACTCTCCGGGCCTGCGATGGCGATGCTCCATGAGGCCGGCTACCAGCAGCGCAAGGAGTCCAAGGAACTCGTCCTCGTCGACCCCGAGAACGAGGTCGAGTTCTTCTACCTGCGGCCCCGCGACATCGCGATCTACGTCAGCTCCGGCCGCCTCGACATCGGCATCACCGGCCGCGATCTGCTGCTGGACTCCGGCGCCGACGCCGAGGAGATCCTCCAGCTCGGCTTCGCCCGCTCCACCTTCCGCTACGCCACCAAGCCCGGCACGGCCCAGGGCCCGCAGGACTTCGACGGCAAGACGGTCGCCACCTCCTACGAGGGCATCGTCGCCAAGCACCTCGCCGATCTCGGCGTCAACGCCTCCGTCGTCCACCTCGACGGCGCGGTCGAGACCGCCATCGAACTCGGAGTCGCCCAGGTCATCGCCGATGTCGTGGAGACCGGCACCAGCCTGCGCAATGCCGGACTCGAAGTCATCGGCGAGCCGATCATGAAGTCGGAAGCCGTCGTCATCCGCCGCACCGGCGCACCGGAGGACGACCCCAAGGTCCAGCAGTTCCTCCGCCGCCTCCAGGGCGTCCTGGTCGCCCGCTCCTACGTGATGATGGACTACGACTGCCGCGTCGAGCACCTGGAGCGCGCGGTCGCCCTCACCCCGGGCCTGGAGTCGCCGACCATCTCCCCGCTGCACCACGAGGGCTGGGTCGCCGTCCGTTCCATGGTCGCCGCCCGGGAGGCCCAGCGGATCATGGACGATCTGTACGACCTCGGCGCCCGCGCCATCCTCACCACCGCCATCCACGCCTGCCGCCTCTGACGGCCCGGCGACCACCCGGAAGACTGAAGAACACCATGTCCGCCCCCGCGCCCCGGTCCGAACTCCCCACACTCCCGGTCACGTTCCGGCCGACTCGAACCAGAGTGGTCCTGCTGACCGTGGGGGCGGCGATGTTCGTCGTCATCACCGTCATCGCCCTGACCCTGGAGCAGCTGAGCGCGGGGGAGCGGTCCAGCTTCATCTTCACCGCGCTGCTGTTCTTCGGCGTGCTCGCACTGCTCAGCCGTCCGAAGATCGTCGCGAACGAGGACGGCGTGACCGTGGTCAATCTCACCCGGACGCGCCAACTCTCCTGGGCGGAGATTCTCCGCGTCAACCTGCGGGTCGGCGACCCCTGGGTCTTTCTGGACCTGAGCGACGGGACCAGCATGCCCGCCCTCGGAATCCAGCCCGGAATCGCCAAGCAGCAGGCCATCCGCGACGCCCGCGCGCTCCGCGCCCTCGCCGAGAACCACGGCACCGGTACGGACATCGGCTGAGCCCCCTGCCCCGTACGGCCTCTTCTTGATTACTCTGGAGGGCGGCGGCGCCCTGTGCGCCCCGCCCCGCACGAGAAGGTCCACGAGGCCGGCGGGGCTTTCCTGCGACCCAAGGAGTGACTCCTTCCAGCAATGGACGGATCGTCCGGTAGTACCTGCGCCGCCCCTTCTCCGGAGGCGGCGGCATGACCACCCCCCTGCTGCTTCTCTGCGCAGCGTTCCTTCTCATCCTCGCCAACGGATTCTTCGTGGCGGCCGAATTCGGGCTCGTCACGGTGGAGCGGCCGGACGCCGAGCGCGCCGCCGCCGAGGGCGACCGGCGGGCCCGCACCGTCGTCGAAGCCCTGCGCGAACTCTCCTTCCAGCTCTCCGGCACCCAGCTGGGCATCACCATCACCTCACTGGTCGTCGGCATGCTCGCCGAACCGGCGCTGGCCCAGCTGCTGGACGGCCCACTCACCGCGACCGGTCTGCCCGACGGTGCCGTACCCGGCGTCAGCGTGGTGATCGGGATGCTGGTCGCCTCCGCCGTCCAGATGGTCATCGGCGAGCTCGTGCCGAAGAACTGGGCGGTCTCCCGGCCGCTCCAGGTTGCCCGGTTCGTCGCCGGTCCCCAGCACCGTTTCTCCGCCGCTCTCCGGCCGGTGATCAGCCTGCTGAACACCGTCGCCAACCGGCTGGTGCGGCTGCTGGGCGTCGAGCCCACCGACGAGCTGGCCTCCGCCCGCACCCCGGGAGAACTGGTCTCCCTGGCCCGGCACTCGGCCGAGGCCGGCACCCTCGAACAGGACACCGCGGATCTCTTCGTACGGACCCTGTCGCTCGCCGGACTCACCGCCCAGCACGTCATGACCCCGCGGGTGAAGGTCAGTGCCCTGCAGTCCTCGGCGACCGCGGAGGACGTCCTCAACCTCACCCGCGCCACCGGCCTCTCCCGCTTCCCGGTCTACCGGGAGCGCATCGACGAGGTCGTCGGCATGATCCACCTCAAGGACGCGCTCGCCGTGCCCGCCCAGGACCGGCTGCGCACCCCGGCCGGCCGGATCGCTGTACCGCCACTGCTGGTGCCGGAGTCCCTGCCCGTCGAACAGCTGCTCCAGCGGCTGCGCAACGAGCAGCCGATCGCCGTCGTGGTCGACGAGTACGGCGGCACCGCCGGAGTCGTCACCCTTGAGGACATCATCGAGGAACTCGTCGGTGAGGTCAGGGACGAGCACGACGCCGAGGGCGCCGACCGCCCCGAACTCGCCCCCGCGGCCGCGGAGGACGGCCGCCCGGCCTGGGAGGCCGAAGGCAGCTGCCGGGTTCTGACCCTGCGCCGGATAGGGCTCGACGTCCCCGACGGCCCGTACGAGACCGTCGCCGGACTCGTCGCCGATCTGCTGGGACGCATCCCCGCCCCCGGTGACCGGGCCGAGCTGCCGGGCTGGCGGATCTCCGTCCGCCAGGTCGGCCACTACCGCGCCGAGAAGGTCCGCTTCGTACGCACGGCGGAGGCGACCGATCCCGTCACCACGGCGCCGCTGACCCAGGACGCCCTGGAGGCCGTGCGATGAGCCTGGTCCAGCTGATCTTCGCCGGGCTCCTCGTGCTGGCGAACGGCTTCTTCGTCGGTGCCGAGTTCGCCCTCGTCTCCGTACGGCGCAGCCAGGTCGAGCCGCTCGCGGCGGCCGGGTCGGCACGGGCCCGCCAGGTGCTGTACGGCCTGGAGAACCTGCCGCAGATGATGGCCGCCGCCCAGTTCGGCATCACCGTCTGCTCGCTGACCCTCGGCGCGGTCGCCGAACCGACCGTCGCCCGGCTGCTGGAGCCGGTCTTCCACGCGGTTCACCTGCCCGAGGGGCTCATCCACCCGCTCGGCTACGTCCTCGCGCTGGTCTTCGTGGTCTTCCTCCATCTCGTCATCGGCGAAATGGTCCCGAAGAACCTCGCGATGGCGGCGCCGGAGAAGACCGCGCTCTGGTTCAGCCCCGGCCTCGTGGGCTTCGCCCGCGTCTGCCGGCCGGTCACCTCCGCGCTGGGCGCCTGCGCCCGGCTGGTGCTCCGGCTCTTCGGCGTCGAACCGAAGGACGAGGTGGAGGCCGTCTTCACCAGCGAGCAGCTCAACCGGCTCGTCGAGGACTCCGGCCAGGCGGGACTGCTGGAGCCGGAGGCGCAGGAACGGCTGGAGGACGCATTGGAACTGGGCAGCAGGCCCGTCACCGATGTGCTGCTCAACCGGGCCTCCCTGGTGACGGTGGACCCCTCCGTCACCCCGCAGCGGATCGAGGAGCTGACCGTACGGACCGGCTACTCGCGCTTTCCCGTGTGCGCGGAGGGCGGCGGTCCGTTCATGGGCTATCTGCACGTCAAGGACGTCCTCGACCTGGAGGACGGCGAGCGGGCCGTCCCCCAGCACGTCTGGCGCCCGATGGCGACGGTACGGGCGGAGCTGCCCCTGGACGACGCCCTGACCGTGATGCGCCGCGCGGCCACGCATCTGGCGCAGGTCGCCGACGCGTCGGGCCGGATCCTCGGCCTGGTCGCCATGGAGGACGTCCTGGAGATGCTGGTCGGCGAGGTGCGCGACCCGGCCCACCGGGTCTCGGTACCGCGCCGGGCGGCGGAGACGACGACCGGCACCGGCGAACTCACCGCGTCGGTCCACTGAGTTCCCGACCGCCGGGCGGGCCGATGCGCGGCCCTCGGCCGGCCCGGCGGTCGAGAACAACGGCCGCCGGGCCCCCGGCGGACCGCCCTCACAACACCGGCGGTTCCTGCGGGCCGCGGTCCACCGGCCCCCGGCCGGACAGCACCTCGCCGTACGCCTGCATCAGATCCGGCAGCCGCAGTGTGGCCAGATCGTCCCGGCTCGGCAGGGCCGCGTAACCGGAGAGCCGCAGATCCCGGTAGGCGCAGCTCTTCTCGTACAGGGTGCGCAGGAACCGCCCGTTGCCCAGCTCGTCGATCCAGCCCTGGTCGACGACATGACCGCTGATGGAGCGCAGCTCCTCCAGGGACTCCTCGTCCCACGCATCACCGTTCTCCGCGGCCAGCACCTCACCGATCGAGGTGAGTTCCAGCGGCCGGTAGCTCGGGAAGTCCACCCGGGTGGTGAAGCGCGAGGAGAGCCCCGGATTGGTGGCCAGCAGCCGGTCCATGCCCTCCGGATAGCCCGCGAGGATGACGACGAGGTGGTCCCGGTTGTCCTCCGCCCGCTTGAGGAGGACCTGGAGCGCCTCGTCGCCGTACGCGTCGCCCTTGCTGTAGCCGGTGTTGAAGAGGCTGTACGCCTCGTCGACGAACAGCACCCCGCCGAGCGCCGAATCGATCAGCTCATTGGCCTTCACGGCGGTCTGGCCTAGGAACTCGCCGACCAGATCGGCCCGTTGGGCCTCGACGAGATGGTCACCGCCGAGCAGGCCGAGGGCGTAGAAGACCCGGCCCAGGATGCGGGCCACCGTGGTCTTGCCGGTGCCGGAGGGACCCGAGAAGACGAAATGGCGTTTCGGCGGCTGTACGGGCAGCCCCTGACCGGCCCGCAACCGTGCCATGTTCAACTGCGCGGACAACGCGTTGACCTGGCGTTTGACGGGCTCCAGACCGACCATCCGCTCCAGCTCCGCCAGCGCCTCGGCGAGCAGCACCGGATCGCTGGGCCCGGCCGGGAAGGGGGACGGCGGCTGGCCGGGCACCGCCGTCTTGCGACGCGCTCCGTCGGACGGCGGCGGCACCCCGATGCCGACGAGGCCCGGGGGCTCGCCGCCCGGCCGGAGCTCGCGGCCGTCCACCAGATCGGTGCCGAGCAGCGAATCCCCGTCCGGCTGCGCCTCCGCCACGGCGTCCGTGCCGGGCCCGGCCAGCGAGACGGCGGTGAGACCGGCGGCCTCGTCGGCGCCGTCGAGGCCGTCGTAGTCCGCGATCGCGGCGAGCCGCGCCGAGGTGTCCATGAACGCCGGGTCGATCCGGTGCACCGCCCGGTAGAGCGGGAGGGCGGCCGCGCTGCGCCCGGTGCCCTCGTGCGCGCGGGCCAGCCAGTAGCGCAGCTCCTTGCGCTGCGGCTGCTCGCTGCGGCAGCGCATCAGCGCGGTGGAGAGCAGTGGCTCGGCCTGCCCGTACATCTCCAGCCGCACCCGTGCCATCCCGCCGAACAGCCCCGCCTCGATGCCGAGCATCGGGTCGTCGACGAGCTGTTCGGTGTTGCGTACGAGCTGATCCCAGTCCTTGACGAGATAGGAGCGGCAGGCGTGCAGGAAGCGCACCTGCGGGTCCGCGTCCACCGGCGGCAGGCCGGCCAGCGCGCGGTCCAGCTCGGCGACATGCCGCCCGTCCAGCCAGTGCGAGGCGTGCGCGAGCAGCAGGTCGCGCGGGCTTTCCAGCACCGGCTGTACCCACCAGCCCAGCCAGTACCAGGAGTTGAGCGTGCGCCGATGGCGGGCGCGCTGCTCGCCGAAGCGTTCGCGATGGCGGTACATGCGCAGCAGCGCCGTCGTGGTGTCGACCCTCAGTGCATGGAGGCCCAGCCAGCCGTCCGCCATGCCGGGATCGATCCGTACCGCAGCCTTGAACTCCTCTTCGGCCTGGGGGTAGGCGCCCATGGTGTAGGCGTCCACGCCGCGCAGCCAGGCGAGGTCGGCCGGGGCCTGTGCGCCCTGCGTGCCGATGTCCATCTGGTCCCCCACAAACCGTGCCCCCAGGATGTCCCGCCGCACGACCTGCCCGCCGAGGCGCGCTGAATCGCTGTGCCACGGACGGGAATTGACCGCACCGAGAGGCATCGTACCTGCGCAGGGAGTGTGCGACTAAGAGCGCCGCAGGCAGAAGGGAGACCGTGACCGAGGGTGAGCGGAATCCGCCGAACCGGCGTGGGAACGAGGGTGCGAGGGCAGAACGAAGCCCCCGATCACGGGGGAACAACCGGGGGCTTCGTGTCTGTGGGGGCTCCGAAAAGCCGCACATTGAGAACGTAAGACCTGTACCGCCCTCGGGTCAAGCGGAGTTGAGGTACTTCCGGGGCGTTTTCTCACCACTCAGGACGGTGGGGCGATGTGCTCACGGTCCGTGACGGAATGGTTCGTTCCTGCTGCCGTGAGAGGCCCCTCCAGCCACTCGTACCCCACCGGCAACTGCCGTACCAGAGTGTCCGCGTGGGAGCGCGAGGGATCGGCTGAGAAATGCTCCGCCTCGGCCGCCGTCCACCCGTCCCAGAAGGCCGAAAGAGCCGGACCGTCCCGGCGGCGGCCCCGTTCCCAGGACTCCGCCGCCGCGAGATCCATCCACAACAGCCGCGCCAGGCAGGGCCGCAGCGCCCGGCGGCCCGCCCCGACCCCCTCGATCAGGACCACCGGCGCGGGCTCCAGGTCGCGCGGCGCCGCGAACGTCCGCGCGGTCCAGTCGTACGGCGCGTAGTGCGCGCACTCCCCGCGCGACAGCGGCTCGATCACCTGCTCCCGCAGCCGCTCCGTCCAGGTGAAGAAGGACTCGTGGGTGGCCAGGTCGTCCAGGTGCAGGACAGGAGCGCCGTCGAGCGCGGCGGCGAGGCGGGACGCGAAGGTGCTCTTCCCCGATCCGGCGTGCCCGTCGACGGCGACCAGGCGCACCGGTCCGCAGGACGGCGCCAGGGCACGCAGCCGCGCGGCGAGGGACGAGAGGTCGTTCATGCGTCCCAGCCTACGAGCAGGTCCGAAGCAATCGCAGGTCACGCCAGTGGACCAGACCAATATTGGTTTATCGGCGCGAGTCGAATCGCTGGCCGAATCCGGCCACGACCCGCGATAGTTGGCGCACTGTCGTGCACCTGCAGCCCCATTCCGCTTACGACCGGGGGTCTCGCCCATGAACAGACCGACCTCGCGCAGAACCGTGCTGACCGCCGCGCTCGCGGCAGCGGCCACCGCCGGCACGGTGTCGTCCGCCGGCCCCGCGACCGCCGCCGCCCGCTCCTCGGCCTCGTCTCCCGCGCCCCCGGCAGCCGCCCCTGCCGTGGACAACCACTCCTGGCACACGTACACCGACTGGCGCAGCGGTCGCGGCGCCAGGACCCGCGCCGTCGCGGGCCGCCGGCCCGGTCTGGTGATCGGCCACGCCGAGGGGCGTACCGACTACACCGACCCGCACACCGGCCGGACCGCCGCCTGGGAGTACGCGACCTGGACCTCGCCGGTCCACCGGTCCGCCGTCCCGGCGACCGAGGTGATCGCCTCCTGGAACGCCGACACCCCGGCGGGCACCTGGATCCAGATCGAGTTGCAGGGCCGCTACTCGGACGCCACCCCGACACCCTGGTACGTCATGGGCCGCTGGGCCGCGGGCGACGGCGACATCCGCCGGACCTCCGTCGACGACCAGGGCGACGGCAGGAGCTCCGTCTGGACCGACACCTTCTCGGTGGACGACGCGGCGAGCGGGTTGCGGCTGGTCTCGTACCGGTTGCGGCTCACCCTCCACCGCACCCCCGGCACGCGCCTCACGCCCACCGTGTGGCGGCTCGGCGCGATGGCGTCCGACATTCCGGACCGCTTCACCGTGCCCGCCAGCACCCCCGGCCTCGCCCGGGAACTGCCGGTGCCGCGCTACTCGCAGAACATCCACGCGGGGCAGTACCCGGAGTACGACAACGGCGGCGAGGCCTGGTGCAGCCCCACCTCCTCGCAGATGATCATCGAGTACTGGGGGCGCAGGCCCACCGCCGAGGAGCTCGCCTGGGTCGAGCCGGGCCTGGCCGACCCGCAGGTCTGCCACGCCGCCCGGTTCACGTACGACTACCAGTACGAGGGCTGCGGCAACTGGCCGTTCAACGCCGCCTACGCCGCGACGTACGACGGCATGAGCGCGGTCGTGACCCGGCTCGGCTCGCTGACGGACCTGGAGACGCTGATCCGGGCGGGCATCCCGGCCATAACGTCGCAGTCCTTCCTCAAGGAAGAGCTGACCGGCGCGGGATACGGAACGTCGGGTCATCTGATGACCGTGATCGGGTTCACCGAGGACGGCGACGTGATCGCGAACGACCCCGCCTCGCCGAGCGACGAGGCCGTGCGCCGGGTCTACAAGCGCGAGGAGTGGGAGACGATCTGGCTCCGCACCAAGCGCCGCAACGCCGCCGGCAATGTGGTTTCCGGCACAGGCGGCGTCTGCTACCTGTACTTCCCGGCGCACCCGACACCCGCGCAGAAGCGGGCTCTGGCGGCCGTCGGCATCCGCTGACGCGGAGCGGGGCCCCGGGGCAGTGACGGACGTCTCTGCCCCCGGGCCCCCCCGGGGTGATGGCCCGGGTCGGCCCCCCGGGCCGCCCCAGGGGGGGGGCCGGCCCCCCCCCGGAGAGCCACGGCGCGGACGAAACGGGGCGGCCGGCCGATCGGCCCACCGCCCCGCTCCTTCTGCTGTGACAGCCCCGACAGATGTGACAGCCGTGATCAGCCGTGATTAGCCGTGACAGCCGTGACCGGCGCCGACCGGGCCGTGACTAGCTGATCGCCTTGATCAGCTCGCCGTTGGTGGTGTCACCGCTGAGCTCCCAGAAGAAGGTGCCGCCCAGCCCCTGCTGGTTCTTGTAGTCCATCTTGGTGGCGATGGTGGCCGGGGTGTCGTAGCTCCACCAGTTGGTGCCGCAGTGCGCGTACGCCGTGCCGGCGACGGTGCCGGTGACGGGGCAGCTGTTCTTGAGGACCTTGTAGTCCTCGATGCCTGCCTCGTACGTGCCGGGGGCCGCGCCGGTGGCGGTGCCGCCGGGCGCGTCCTGCGTGACGCCGGTCCAGCCGCGGCCGTAGAAGCCGATGCCGAGCAGCAGCTTCGAGGCGGGGACGCCCTGCGCCTTCAGCTTGTCGATGGCGGCCTCGCTGTTGAAGCCCTCCTTCGGGATGCCCTCGTAGGAGGTCAGCGGGGAGTGCGGGGCGGTCGGCCCCTTCGCGTCCCAGGCACCGAAGAAGTCGTACGTCATCGGGTTGTACCAGTCGACGTACTTCGCCGCGCCGCCGTAGTCGACGGCGTCGAGCTTGCCGCCGTCGGAGCCGTCGGCGGAGATCGCCGAGGTGACCAGGTTGTCCGCGCCGAACTTGGAGCGCAGCGCAGCCAGCAGGTTGCCGTAGGCGTCACGTCCGCTGGTGTCGCAGGTCAGGCCGCAGGCGTTGGGGTACTCCCAGTCGATGTCGATGCCGTCGAAGACATCGGCCCAGCGGGGGTCCTCCACCAGGTTGTAGCAGGACTCGGCGAACGCGGCCGGGTTCTTCGCCGCCTCTCCGAAGCCGCCGGACCAGGTCCAGCCGCCGAACGACCAGACGACCTTGAGGTTCGGGTGCAGCTTCTTCAGCTTGCGCAGCTGGTTGAAGTTGCCGCGCAGGTCCTGGTCCCAGGTGTCCGCCACACCGTCGACCGACTGGTCGGCCGTGTACGCCTTCTCGTAGTCGGCGTACGAGTCGCCGATCGCGCACTTGCCGCCGGTGACGTTGCCGAAGGCGTAGTTGATGTGCGTGAGCTTGTCGGCGGAACCCGAGGTCTCGATGTTCCGGACGTGGTAATTGCGCTGGTAGACACCCCAGTTGGTGAAGTACCCGACCACCTTGTCGCCGGCCGCTGTGGGGGCGGCCCCGTCGGCTGCGGGGGCCGCGGCCCGCGTGGTGGTGGGGGCCGCGCCGGCCGATGAGGCGCCCGCGACGCCCAGCAGGGCGGCTCCGAGGGCGGTGGTGCAGACGGCTGCGGCGAGCGCCCGGAAGCGGGCGCGGGGACGATGCGGTCCAAACATCTTGTCTCCTCGTGGGGGAGGGAACTCGCGAGTGGGGGGCGTGCTGCCGGCCGTACCGTGGACTTGGCATGAACGCGGTGAGGCCGGTTCGGGTGGAACCGTAGATGGACTAGACCAGTTGGGTCAATGGTTCGGACCAATTCCGGTGATCGCCCCGCTCGCAGCCGAGTCGCTCCGGCACCCCGTGACGGATATCGTCCGATCGGGCATACTCAAGCCGCCACAGCCGCTGGCCAGCAGCTCTCGTAATCCGAGGGGCCGGCACCGGCTGGGTAGTAGTGCTCTTCCGGGCCCTGCCCGGAAGTCCCCCCGGCGGCGCCGTCCACACCCCGCGCGCGCGACCGTCGCAACGCCCGACAGGGAGGAGAGCGCCGTCATGTCCGACCGTGCCCCGCAATTGGTGGAACGCCGTCTGCCCACCGAGGAGTCCAGGCAGCTCGTCGCGCTCGTCCGCGACATCGCCCAGCGAGAGATCACGCCGCGCGCGGCCGAGGAGGAGGAAGCGGGCCGCTTCCCGCGTGAAGTCTTCACGCTGCTCTCCGAGTCCGGACTGCTCGGACTGCCCTACGACTCCGCCCACGGCGGCGGGGACCAGCCGTACGAGGTCTACCTCCAGGTACTCGAAGAACTCGCGGCCGCCCGGCTCACCGTCGGTCTCGGCGTCAGCGTCCACTCCCTCGCCTGCCACGCGCTCGCCGGATTCGGCACCAAGGAGCAGCAGGCCGAACACCTCCCGGCGATGCTGGGAGGCGGCCTGCTGGGCGCCTACTGCCTCTCCGAGCCCGCCTCGGGCTCCGATGCCGCCTCGCTCCGCACGAAGGCCGTACGGGACGGCGACGACTGGGTCCTCACCGGCACCAAGGCGTGGATCACCCACGGCGGCATCGCCGACTTCTACACGGTCCTGGCCCGCACCGGGGCCGAGGGTGCCCGCGGCATCACCGCCTTCCTGGTCCCCGGCGGCGCCGAGGGGCTGAACGCCGCTGCCCCCGAGAAGAAGATGGGCATGAAGGGTTCGCCCACCGCCCAGTTGAACTTCGACGGCGTACGGGTCGCCGACGCGCGCCGGATCGGCGAGGAGGGCCAGGGCTTCGCGATCGCCCTGTCCGCACTCGACTCCGGCCGCCTGGGCATCGCCGCCTGCGCGATCGGTGTCGCCCAGGCCGCCCTGAGCGAGGCCGTCGCCTACGCCACCGGGCGGCAGCAGTTCGGCCGCCCCATCGCCGACTTCCAGGGACTGCGCTTCATGCTCGCCGACATGGCCACCCAGATCGAGGCGGGCCGGGCGCTCTACCTGGAGGCGGCCCGGCTGCGCGACGAGGGCAAGCCCTTCTCGCGCCAGGCGGCCATGGCCAAGCTGTTCTGCACGGACGCGGCCATGAGGGTCACCGTCGACGCCGTCCAGGTCCTCGGCGGATACGGCTACACCCTCGACTTCCCCGTCGAGCGGCTGATGCGCGAGGCCAAGGTGCTGCAGATCGTCGAAGGCACCAATCAGATCCAGCGGATGGTCATCGCGCGCCACCTCGCGGGTCCTGAGACGCGCTGATCCGCAGCGGCCGCGCCGACCACACGGGCGTCGCCATGATCCGGTTCCACTCCTGGTCGTGGCGGCCCGGCAGGGTCCGTCCGGCGCCCTCCCAATGACGCAGCAGGGCCCGGTAGATGGGCGGATCGGTGGAGTGCGGCACCGGCCGCGGCGCGGAGCAGGGAGGCGCGGGCTGCGGCACCGGCTGCGAACCGGGCTGCGGAACCGATTCTTCGGCGGTCGGAGCGGCGAGACGGCGACGACCGGGACCGGCCGTTGATTGCAGCAGGGTCATGCCCGGCCAACGGCGCGGGGTGGGCCGGGGTCACTGCCGGGCCGATTCGCGAGCCCGTTCGCCCGCTTCCCGGGCGGCGGAGCCTTTCGGGTGCGGGCACCACGCCGGCCGGGCCGTCGTGGTGCGGCGCGATGGTGCGACGGGCCCGGACGCGTCCGGGCCGGCCCCGTGCGGGCGGGGGCTCTCTCAGGCGGCGTCGCGCCGCATCTGCGGCATCCGCAGCGGGCGCGAGCCGGGGCCGCCGGCGTGCGAGAAAGGCTGCATTCTCCAGTCGAGTCCCTGAGGGAGCGTCAACAGCAGGGCCGTCTCCTGCTCCTGGAGGTCGACCGACTCGTCGGCGGGCCGCGTCTGCGACGCCGCGCGCCCCGTACCGGCACAGACCGTCAGGACGAACGGGTTCCACGGCGTCGGGCACAGCGCGTGCTCCGGCAGTACGTCCTCGTCCGCCAGCAGCGCGATCGGCTGCGCGCAGTCCGGGCAGATCACCCGGTACATCTCGAACATGTCGTACGCGTCGGGACCGGTGTCCTCGACCGGATCAGCGGGTTCCGGTTCGACGCGTCCGGTCAGCTTCAGGCTCTGCATGGGAAGTTCCCCCCTCGGGTGGGCCGACAAGGCGCCACGGCCTCGACCACAGCAAGCACTTCCCGTCGCGCATCGGCTGTAACCGCCAGGGGAGTGGCTACCCGCCCGTAAACCTGTGGCGTTCGTCACATGTCTGCCGCAGGTGCCCTTCCGGGGCCCTCGCCACTGTGCCCGGAGGCACCGGGGGCAATAGGTTGATCCGTATGGAGGAGCTGGACCGACAGATCGTGGAGTTGCTCGTCAAGGACGGGCGGATGAGCTACACCGACCTGGGCAAGGCCACGGGCCTGTCCACCTCGGCCGTTCATCAGCGTGTCCGCAGGCTGGAGCAGCGCGGGGTGATCCGGGGCTATGCGGCGGTCGTCGACCCCGAGGCCGTCGGGCTGCCGCTCACCGCCTTCATCTCGGTGAAACCCTTCGACCCGAGCGCACCGGACGACATCGCGGAGCGCCTTGCGGACGTCCCGGAGCTGGAGGCCTGCCACAGCGTCGCGGGTGACGAGAACTACATCCTCAAGGTGCGGGTCGCGACCCCGCTGGAGCTGGAGCACCTGCTCACCCGGATCCGCTCGCTGGCCGGTGTCTCCACCCGGACGACGGTGGTCCTCTCCACGCCGTACGAGGCCCGGCCGCCGCAGATCTGAGGGGGCCGCGGACCGCGCGGGTCCGGACAGGCGCGAGACTGGTCCCATGACCGAGAGCACCGCCCCCCAGAGCGAACACCGCACCGTGCTGCTGCGCGGTGGAGACGTCCACAGCCCCGCCGATCCCTTCGCCACCGCCATGGTCGTCGAGCGCGGCCATGTCGCCTGGGTGGGCTCGGAAGGGGCCGCAGACGCCTTCGCGAGCGGCGTCGACGAGGTGATCGACCTCGAAGGCGCGCTGGTCACCCCCGCGTTCACCGACGCCCACGTCCACACCACCTCGACCGGCCTGGCCCTCACCGGCCTCGACCTCTCCGGTGCCCGGACGCTCGGCGAGGCGCTCGGTCTCCTGCGCGCGTACGCGGTGGCGCACCCCGAGGACCGGGTCGTCCTCGGGCACGGCTGGGACGCCGCACGCTGGCCCGAGGGGCGTCCCCCCTCGCGCGGCGAGCTCGACGCGGCCGCGCCCGGCCGGCCGGTCTACCTGCCCCGCGTCGACGTGCACTCCGCGGCCGTCACCACCGCCCTGCTCGATCTGGTTCCGGGCGTCACCGGGCTGACCGGGTACCACCCCGACGCCCCGCTGACCGGCGCCGCCCACCACGCGGTGCGCTCCGCGGCCCACGGCGCCGTCGCGCCCCGGCAGCGTGCCGACGCCCAGCGCGCCGCCCTGCGCCACGCGGCTTCGCTCGGCATCGGCACCGTCCACGAGTGCGGCGGCCCGGACATCTCCGACGAGGAGGACTTCGTCGCGCTGCTGAAGCTCGCCGCGGCGGAGAGCGGACCGCGGGTCTTCGGCTACTGGGCCGAGCAGGTCTCCGACGAGAAGGACGCCCGCCGCATCCGGGAGCTCGGCGCGGTCGGCGCGGCCGGGGACCTCTTCGTCGACGGCTCGCTCGGCTCGCACACCGCCTGTCTGCACGAGCCGTACGCCGACGGTCCCGCCGGACACACCGGCACCGCCCATCTGGACGCGGCGCGGATCGCCGCCCATGTCGCCGCGTGCACCGAGGCCGGGCTGCAGGCCGGCTTCCACGCGATCGGCGACGCGGCGGTATCCGCCGTGGTGGAGGGCGTCCGGGCCGCCTGCGAGACGCTCGGGCGGGCACGGATCCGGGCCGCCCGGCACCGGGTCGAGCACGCCGAGATGCTCACCCCCGAGACCGTCGCCGCCTTCGCCGAACTGGGCCTGACCGCCTCCGTCCAGCCCGCCTTCGACGCGGCCTGGGGCGGCGAGGAGGGCATGTACGCCCAGCGGCTCGGTGCCGGGCGGGCCAGGACCCTCAACCCGTACGCGGCACTCCTGCGGGCCGGTGTGCCCCTGGCCTTCGGCTCGGACAGCCCGGTGACCCCGCTGGATCCCTGGGGGACCGTACGGGCCGCCGCCTTCCACCGCACGCCCGAACACCGGATCTCCGTGCGGGCCGGATTCACGGCTCACACCAGGGGCGGCTGGCGGGCCGTCGGGCGTGACGACGCGGGGACCCTGGTGCCCGGCGCCCCGGCCGACTACGCGGTCTGGCGCACCGCTGACCTGGTGGTCCAGGCTCCGGACGACCGGGTCGCCCGCTGGTCGACCGACCCGAGGTCGGGAACGCCCGGCCTGCCGGATCTCACCCCGGGCGCCGAGCTCCCGGTCTGCCTGCGAACCGTAGTCTTCGGACAAACTGTCTACGTACGGCCGAACGAGTGACGTCCGGACATTTCGTACCGCCGACCGAAGACGCCGCCGCTCCGCCGCGACCTGCGGATCTTCGCTACTGACCAGGCAAGTTCCGTAAACATTGCAGGTCAGGCGGCTATTGACAGAACGCGCCCACCGGCCGGTAGGTTCGGCCGAGTCCACCACAGGACGTCCGACCGGTTAAACCTCCACGCAGTCGTCGAACGCCGCTGGGTCATGGGGTGGTGTGCCGCACCGGCGCACCACTTCTGACAGCCAGGTTCAGCGCCCGCGCCTCGGGGCGAGGGAAGGTTTCAGCCGGACGGTAGGTGCGACCCGGGTGGGGCCCGGACGTTCAGTAGACAACGGCTCTAGGTCGACCCGCAGCCGGCGGGTCCCAGGTCGGCCCGAAGGGCGCCGGGCCCCCATCCGCAGTTCCCGTCGGTTCCCGTCAGGGAATCTGTCCGTACTTCCCTCCTTCTGTCCGTGGCGGTGCCCGCTCCCGCCCGACCGCGTAGCCATCGGCGCCCCGTCCGCTGGATATGGTGTGCATCTGCGTACGGACTTAAGGGGCAGTAAGTGAACGACGGCGGTCAGAGGCGGTACGGCCCGCTCGGCAGAACCTTGGTGATCATTCCGACCTACAACGAGGCCGAGAACATCAAGCCGATCGTCAGCCGGGTGCGCGCGGCTGTGCCGGAAGCCGACATCCTGGTCGCCGACGACAACAGCCCCGACGGCACCGGCAAGGTCGCGGACGAGCTCGCCTCCGCCGACGACCAGGTCCAGGTGCTGCACCGCAAGGGCAAGGAGGGGCTGGGCGCCGCCTACCTCGCGGGCTTCCGCTGGGGGATCGAACACGGTTACGGCGTGCTCGTGGAGATGGACGCCGACGGCTCCCACCAGCCCGAGGAACTGCCCCGGCTGCTCACCGCGCTCAAGGGTGCCGACCTGGTGCTCGGCTCCCGCTGGGTGCCGGGCGGACGGGTGGTCAACTGGCCCAAGACGCGGGAAATGATCTCCCGCGGCGGCAGCACGTACTCCCGGCTCCTCCTCGGGCTGCGGACCAGGGACGTCACGGGCGGCTACCGGGCCTTCCGCGCCGAGACCCTGGAGGGGATCGGCCTCGACCGGGTCGCCTCCCAGGGCTACTGCTTCCAGGTCGACCTGGCCCGCCGCGCCGTCGACGCCGGATACCACGTCGTCGAGGTCCCGATCACCTTCGTGGACCGCGAGATCGGTGACTCGAAGATGAGCCGCGACATCCTGGTCGAGGCGCTCTGGCGGGTCACCTCCTGGGGCGTCGCCTCCCGTACGAACCGGGTCCTCGGCCGCAAGGCGATCTGATCCGCCGCGGGCGGCGGGCACCGGCCCGTCGCCCATGATCACCCCCCTTACGCCGCTTGGACGCCCGTACGGGCACACTGGGGAGCATGACGACCGGCACACCGCCCCCGACCGCCCCGAAGCGCTCACGCGCCCGTACCTTCGTTCCTCTCGCCATCGCCGCCTGGGCGGTGCTGGAGATCTGGCTGCTCACCGTCGTGGCGAACGCGGCGGGCGGGTTCACCGTGCTGCTGCTCCTGGTGGCGGGGATCGTGCTCGGGGCCGCGGTGATGAAGCGGGCCGGCCGCCGGGCCTTCCGCAACCTCACCGAGACGCTCCAGCGGATGCCGGGGCAGCCCGGGGCGGCCGAGGCCCCGCAGGCCGCGTCGCCGGGAAGCGAGGGCAACGGCTTCCTGATGCTCGGCGGGCTGTTGCTGATCATCCCGGGGGTGGTCTCGGACGCGGCGGGGCTTCTGCTGCTCGTGCCGCCGGTCCGTTCGATGCTGGGCCGGTACGCGGAGCGGTCGCTGGAGCGCCGGATGCGTGCCGCGGGTCCCGGCAGCCTCTCCGACGCCTTCCAGCAGGCCCGTATTCACCGGCCGGACGGGAAGGTCGTGCAGGGTGAGGTCATCCGTCAGGACGGCGCGCAGCCAGACTCCCGCCCCGACGAGGGCCCCCGCCCGCCGCTGACCCCCTGAGCGCTCCGGGCGCAGGACACCTAACCCCCGGTACCGGGGCTGCGACCGCGCGGCCCCGGTGCCGGGCCCGGGACGCGACAGAGCCGCGGGCTGTGACACACGCTCGGTGTGTCACAGCCCGCGGCTCCGTCGTACGGCGGTGTCGGGCGGTCAGGCAGACTTCCTGCTGTCCCGCGGATGCACGGCGATATTCATGGCTCCGGAGCGCAGAACCGCCAGCCTCTCGGCCAGCACCTCCTCCAGCTCCTCGCGTGTGCGCCGCTCCATGAGCATGTCCCAGTGCGTACGCGCAGGCTTGCCCTTCTTCTCCTCGGGGCCATCCCCGTCCACCAGGAGTGCCATGGCGCCGCACGCCTTGCACTCCCACTCCGGCGGAATTTCCGCCTCTACCGAGAACGGCATCTCAAATCGATGTCCGTTCTGGCATGCGTACTCCACCGCCTGGCGCGGGGCCAGATCGATGCCGCGGTCCGTCTCGTAGCTGGTAACCACGAGTCGCGTGCCGCGGAGAGCTCGCTCACTCATGAATCGTGCCTCCCGGGCTTGTCGCCCACAGGACAGGTGTCGCTGTCGTCGTCATCCGGTCAACGTCCGGTCGGCGGTAAAGATTCCCGTTGCCGGTCATGCGTCGCCCGTCGTGCCGCTGCTTCTTCAGGGTTGGGGTACCCGCCAATGCCCGGTTTGTCACATCTGGCAGAAGTTGTCACCCAACGGTTTGGCTTCTTCCACTCGCAGTAACGGTCCTCCGGGCAGGCCAAAGGCGTACACTACCGGCCTTTCACTTCAACGTCTAAATCCGTTCCGGAACGGGATTGCCCGCGGCGGCCACGGCCCGCCTGATCGGCACCCTCGCGAGCAGTACGGAACCGACCACGAAGAAGATCACCAACGAGATGATCGCATCCCGGTAACTGCCGGTCAGCTGATACGCGAGCCCGAACACCAGTGGCCCCAGCCAGCTCAGTCCGCGGTCGCTCATCTCGTACGCGGAGAAGTACTCGGCCTCCTTGCCGCGGGGCACCAGATGCGAGAACAGCGAGCGCGACAGTGCCTGGCTGCCGCCGAGCACCAGACCGATCGCCGAGGCCAGCACATAGAAGAAGACCGGCGCTTCGGAAGGCAGGAAGTAGCCGGCGACGAGAATCAGCGTCCAGACGACGAGTGAGCCGAGGATCGTGCGCTTGGCGCCGTACACCCGGGCGAGTCGGCCCATGCCCAGGGCCCCGGCCACCGCGAGCACCTGCACCAGCAGCACGGCCGTGATCAGTGTCGTCTGGTCTAGGCCCAGTTCCTCGGAGCCGTACACCGAGGCCTGGGAGATCACCGTCTGCACGCCGTCGTTGTAGACCAGGTACGCCAGCAGGAAGGAGAGCGTCAGCGGATGGCGGCGCATGTCGCGCAGGGTGTTCGCCAACTGCCGCCACCCCGAACCGACGGTCCCCTCGCCGCCCGGTGCCACCCGCCGGTCGCGGAGCCGTCGCAGCGGGACGAGCGTGAAGGCGCCCCACCAGACGCCGGCCGACGCGAGGCAGATCCGCACCGCGTCGGACTCGGAGAGGCCGAAGGAGTCGTGGCCCGTGTACAGGACCAGGTTCAGGACGAGGACGAACGCGCCCGAGGTGTAACCGAACGCCCAGCCGCGCGAGGAGACCGCGTCCCGCTCGTCCGGTTCGGCGATCTGCGGCAGATAGGCGTTGTAGAGCACCATCGACACCGAGATCGAGGCGTTCGCCACGATCAGCAGGAACGCGCCCAGCAGATAGCGGTGGCCGTCCAGGAAGAACATGCCGGTGGTGGCGGCGGCCCCCACGTACGCGGCGGCCGCGAGCAGCGGCTTCTTCCGCCCCGTACGGTCCGCGGCGGCGCCCACGACCGGCATCACGACCACCGCGACCACCACCGACACGGAGACCGCGTAGGCGAAGAGCGACCCGGCGCGCACCGGTATGCCCAGCGGGTGCACGAAACCGTCGGCGTCGGCGGCCGCCTTGGCGATCGACGTCAGATAGGGGCCGAGGAATACCGTCAGGACGCTCGTCGAGTAGACGGAGCAGGCGAAATCGTAGAAATACCAGCCGCGCTGTTCCCGTCTGCGGCTCGCGGCATCTGCGGAACCGGTCACGAGCTCCGTCGGCTCAGCGGTCTCGGCGCTCAAGGCGCACCCCCTCGTCTCTCCCCGTGGAGACCTCGCACGACCGGCGTCAGGCCCAGGCCCCCCGCTCGCTCAGCACCGTACGCAGCGTCTCGATGTGATCGGTCATGATGCCATCCACGCCGAGGTCGAGGAGTGCTGCCATCCGTTCGGGTTCGTTCACCGTCCAGACGTGCACCTGGAGTCCGCGCACGTGCGCCTCGCGCACGAAGCGCCGGTCGACCACCCGGACGCCGTTCTGGCTCTCCGGCACCTGGGCGCACACCGCACCGGCCCGCAGCGCCGCCGGGACACCGTACGAGCGCAGCCGCAGGCCCAGCACGCCGCGGACTCCGTAGGACGTGGCGAGCCGGGGCCCGGCGAGGCGGTGGGCCGCGGCGACCCGGCTCTCGGAGAACGAGCCGACGCACACCCGGTCCCAGGCATTCGCCCGGCGGATCAGGTCGATCAGCGGGACCAGGGCGGACCCGGTCTTGAGGTCGACGTTCCAGCGGGCTCCGGGAAACGTCTCCAGTAGTTCTTCGAACAGCGGGAGCGGCTCCCGGCCCGCCACCCTGGCCCGCCGTACCTCGCTCCACGGCAGCTCGGCTATCCGGCCCCGGGCGTCCGTCACCCGGTCCAGGGTGGCGTCGTGGAAGGCCACCAGCCGGCCGTCCGCCGTGGTGTGCACATCGGTCTCGAAGTAGCGGTATCCGGCCTCGGCGGCCCGGCGGAACGCCGCCGTCGTGTTCTCGATCCCGTCGGCGGCACCGCCCCGATGGGCGAAGGGGATCGTCGCGGGATGGTCCAGATAGGGGTGGCGTACGGAGGTCACTTCGGCAGTATGGCCTGCTCCGGTGTCCGGGTGGTGACGGTGGTGGTGCCGCCGGGCGGGGGTGCGAAGGCCGCCTCCTCGCCCGGCCCGGCGGCGGCCTCCTCGGCCGGATTCCCGCCGATCGCGAAGAAGCGCAGGAAGAACTGGGCGAGCGGGCCGATGGACAGGGCGTAGAGGACCGTGCCCGCGCCGAGGGAGCCCCCGAGCGCGAAACCGGTCGCCACGACCGCCACCTCGATCAGGGTGCGGACCAGCCGGATGGAGCGGCCGGTCCGCAGATGCAGGCCGGTCATGAGTCCGTCGCGCGGTCCCGGGCCGAACCGCGCCGCTATGTACAGCCCCGTCGCGACACCGTTGACCACGACCCCCGCGACCATCACGGCGATCCGGGCGGCGAGGCCGTGCACCCCGGGCACGAGCGCCAGCGTCCCGTCCATGGCGAGGCCGACGGCGAAGACGTTGGAGACGGTGCCGAGGCCCGGACGCTGCCTGATCGGTATCCACAGCAGCAGAACGGCGGCGCCGACGACGACGGAGACGACCCCGATGGACAGCCCGGTGCGCTCCGAGAGCCCCTGATGCAGCACCCCCCAGGGTTCGAGGCCGAGACCGGCGCGGACCAGGAGCGCCGAACTGGCTCCGTACAGCACGAGGCCGACGTACAGCTGCGTCAGCCTTCGGGGGAGATGTGCCCCGCTAGGGGCGCTGGTGATGGACAAGAGATGCCCCCTGAAGTGGTGGTGGTGGACTGCCGCATGTCACTCTGTGGCAGGGGATTGGCTGCCAACTATGGCCAATCCGAGGAAGGTGGACTGATTTCCATGGCGCAGTGGACTTCGGCAGTCGGTGCGGCACAGCTCGCCCGGCAGCTCCATGCCCAGCAGCCCCGGCCCGCCGGACCGGGCACCCGCAGGCCGCCCGCCTATCGGGCGCTGGCCGACGGGGTCCGTCTGCTCGTCCTGGAAGGCCGGGTGCCGGTGGCCGCCCGGCTCCCCGCGGAGCGCGAACTGGCGCTCGCCCTGTCCGTCAGCCGCACCACCGTCGCCGCCGCCTACGAGGCGCTGCGGGCCGAGGGGTTCCTGGAGTCCCGCCGCGGCGCCGGCAGCTGGACGGCCGTTCCCGCGGGCAATCCGCTGCCCGCGCGCGGCCTGGAGCCGCTTCCTCCGGAGTCGCTCGGTTCGGTGATCGACCTGGGCTGCGCCTCGCTGCCGGCCCCCGAGCCGTGGCTGACCCGGGCGGTCCAGGGAGCCCTGGAGGAGCTGGCCCCGTACGCCCACACGCACGGCGACTACCCGGCCGGTCTGCCCGCGCTGCGCCAGATGATCGCCGACCGCTACACCGGGCGCGGCATCCCGACCATGCCCGAGCAGATCATGGTGACCACCGGGGCGATGGGCGCGATCGACGCCATCTGCCACTTGTTCGCGGGGCGCGGCGAGCGGATCGCGGTGGAGTCCCCGAGCTACGCCAACATCCTGCAGCTGATGCGGGAGGCGGGTGCCCGGCTGGTGCCGGTGGCGATGGAGGAGGGGCTCGGCGGCTGGGACATGAACCGGTGGCGGCAGGTGCTGCGCGACGCGGCGCCGCGGCTCGCCTACGTCGTCGCCGACTTCCACAACCCGACCGGCGCGCTGGCCGACGAGGACCGGCGGCGCGAGCTGGTGGACGCCGCCCGTTCCGCCGGTACGGTCGTCGTCGTCGACGAGACCATGAACGAGCTGTACCTCGACGACGACGTCCGGATGCCGCGCCGGGTCTGCGCCTTCGACCCGGCGGGCTCCACCGTGATCACGGTCGGTTCGGCGAGCAAGGCCTTCTGGGCCGGCATGCGGATCGGCTGGGTGCGCGCCGCCCCGGACGTGATCCGCAGCCTGGTGGCCGCCCGCGCCTACGCCGACATGGGTACGCCCGTCCTGGAGCAGCTCGCCGTCAACTGGCTGATGCGTACCGGCGGCTGGGAGCAGGCGGTCCAGGTCCGGCGCGAACAGGCGCGGGAGAACCGGGACTCGCTCGTCGCCGCCGTTCGCCGGGAGCTGCCGGACTGGGAGTTCTCGGTTCCGCGCGGGGGGCTGACCCTCTGGGTGCGTACCGGCGGCCTCTCGGGTTCGAGGCTCGCGGTGGCGGGGGAGAGGGTCGGCGTACGCGTTCCCTCCGGCCCCCGGTTCGGTGTCGACGGCGCCTTCGAAGGGTACGTACGGCTGCCGTTCACGGTCTCGGGGCCGGTCGCGGACGAGGCGGCGGTACGGCTCGCGGCGGCGGCGCAGCTGGTGGGTTCGGGGGCGGGTGCGGGGGTGGAGGCGCCGCGCACGTTCGTCGCCTGACCGCACAACGGCGCGGGGGCGGCGGACCGGCCGGTACACCGCCCCCGCACCGGTCCGCTTCAGTCGCCGACCCCCACGCCCTCGACGGCCACGGCCGCGGTCAGGGGGTGCGGCATCACCGGATCCGGGACGCCCGCCCCGACGGGCGCGGGCCCCTCGGCCGCCTCGACCGGGGGAGCCGTCCCGGCCTCCGCCTGCCGTTCCGGGAGCAGACCGAGTACCGCCTGCCGCTGCGCTTCGCTGGTCGCCTCGTCGTGGGGATCGGGTGTGGCCGGGACCTGGAGCCGCAGCACGGGGCCGGTGCCGAGCCGCGCGTACCCGCGGCCCGGCGGGACATGCGGCGTCGGGGTGGTGTGCGGCTCCGTGCCGAGCACCGACTCGATCCGGTCGCGGGAGCAGTCGCCGAGCACGACCCGGGCCCGGGTGTGGGTCCTGACGGTCTCGCCGAGCATGTCCAGGCTGTCGAACTGATCGGTGATGACCACGGTGACGTTCGCCGCCCTGCCGTGCCGCAGTGGTACCTGGAGCAGTTCCTGGGGATCGGGTCTGCCGTCGGCGACCGCCAGGTGTCCGAGGACGCTGGGGCGGTCCAGCAGCACCCAGAGGGGGCGCTTGATGTCGTCGGGGGCGGGGTGACCGGACTGCCGGGCCCGGTTCGCGGCGATCAGCCGCCGCTCCGTCTCGTGGGCCGCCCACTCCAGGGTCGCCAGCGCGCCGGCCAGGCCGCACTCCACGGCCAGTACTCCGTCGCGCCCGGCCAGGCAGGCGTACTCGCCGGTGCCGCTCCCTTCGACGACCAGGATGTCGCCGTGCTGGAGCGCCTGCAGGGCGATGGAGCGCATCAGCGTGGTGGTGCCGCTGCCGGGCTGCCCGACGGCCAGGAGATGGGGCTCGGTGGAGCGGGAGCCGGTCCGCCAGACGACCGGAGGCGCGTCGCGGGTCGTGCCGTCGTCGTTCACGGGAACGGTGCGCTGCACCGCGTCGCCGTCGGTGAAGCCGAGCACGGTCTCGCCGGGAGCGGTGACGAAGCGCTGGGCGCCGATCGAGGTGGGCAGGGCGCCGAGCACGTTCATGACGAGCCGGTTGCTCTCCTCGTCCCAGGCGAAGTGGTACTCGCGGCCGCGGCCCGACTTGGCGTGCAGCAGCTGCTCGATCCGGGCGCGGGAATCGGCCTCGCTGTCGGTGAAGTAGGCGGGGTACGTCAACTGGAGACGCGTCAGGCGCCCGTCGGAGTCGAATTCGTAGCCGCTGAAGGTCTTGTCCCAGTCGCCGCCGCGGGCGAACAGCGGACTGGGGTCGTCGGCCACGGAGAAGTAGGGCACGAGCGCTTCGTAGAGGGATCGCAGCCGCCCGGTCTCCGCCTCGTCCGGGCCGGTCTTCACCGGCGTCCGCTCCCGCCCCTTCCAGGCGGCGGCGCCCATCACCGTGACCAGGGTGAGCACGGACCCGTACGGCATGAGCGCGACCACCAGTACGCAGGCCGCGACGGAGCACAGCACCGGGCCGCGCTTGTCCTTGGGTGTCGCGGCCCACTTCTGCCGTCCGGCTCCGGCCAGCAGCCGCAGACCCCGGCCGATCGTGATCAGCGGAGTGAGGACGTCCGTGGCGTTGTCGGTGGCCGTGCGCGCGAACTCGCGGCTGCGAGTGATCGATGCGGTGCCGCTGCTCAGAATGCGGGGGAGTGGTCGCCGGGCCACGTCGGTCTCCTGAAGGGGTGGGAGCGGTCGTGGGGGGTCAGAACTTGATCCCGCCCAGGAGGCCGGCGAGACTCGCGCCGCCCGCGGTGATGCTCGGTGCGATGGCGGTGCCTGCCAGATAGAAACCGAACAGGGCAGTGACGAGTGCGTGCGATGCCTTGAGGCCGTCCTTCCTGAAGAACAGGAAGACGATGATGCCGAGGATGACGACGCCTGACATGGACAGGATCATGAGGAGTTCTCCTGGTTGGGGGGACAGTCACCATGAGTCCTTCCAGGTTCACCGGAAGTATCTATGCGATAAAAGCTGCATTCGAGTGAAAAGTCTGTATTTTCACTTGATTGGCGGATCGAGTCTCGATGGGTGCCGGTGGGGGCGGAACATCCGATGCCGCGTGCCGTTCCGCCGTCACCGGGTGTGATCTTTTGCCGCGGGCGGCACGGGGTATGTGCGCGGTTGGGCAGTACCCTGTCGGTTCACTCGTACGGCCCCCGGGACGTACGGCCCAGCAGGTCAACAGTGGTGAAACCGGTTAATGGAAGGCGGTCCGTCCGATGAGCGAAGCCCCCGATCCCGAGGTGGTCGAGCTGGCGACGAAGGTCTTCGACCTGGCTCGCCGCGGTGAGACCGACACGCTCGCCGCGTACGTCGACGCGGGTGTTCCCGCGAACCTCACCAACGACCGGGGCGATTCGTTGCTGATGCTCGCCGCCTATCACGGCCATGCCGCCGCGGTCACCGCCCTCGTCGCCCGTGGCGCCGACCCGGACCGGGCCAACGACCGCGGGCAGACCCCCCTCGCCGGAGCCGTCTTCAAGGGTGAGGACGCGGTGATCGCGGCGCTGCTCGCCGCGGGGGCCGACCCGGCGGCCGGAACGCCCTCCGCGCTGGACACCGCACGCATGTTCGGCAAGGTCGACCTGCTGGAACTCTTCGGCTCCCACTGACCGGGTACGTCGTAAATGTGGTCGCGGTGGCGAAATGGCTGGGTCATCATGACGTCGCGGGCCCGATTCGGGCCACCGACGAGAGGCAGAGGAAGATGGTCTACACCAAGCAGAAGACGGCGGTCGGCCGATCATGTCGCTGCGCGGCGTAGTGCCCCACCCGGCACTTGGAACTGCACAGTCCCGGTTGCGTCGACAGCTTGATGTGAGGCTTTTTTCATGTTTGATCCGTTCATAGCGCCGAGCGGCACTCTGCTCGGCCTGCTGCAGAGGGGCCGTGGCGACGGCACGCTCCACGCGCTCGCCGCGCCACGCCCCGAGGCCCTGGCGGCTCTCAACCACTGCGTCCTGAGCGATCCGCGCCACGACTGGCAGGTGGAGAACCGCTCGCTCTACTACGCACGCCTGTATCTCGACCTCGACGGCGGCGTCGAAGAGATCGAGCGCCACCTGTGCGATCCCGACGACCACCTCGACACCGACGACTCGCGCACCGGGCTGGCCCTCGCCGTTCTCGGCCACCTCGCCTCGTACGGACGGGACGACGCCCTGGCCCTGCTGCGGCGGTATGCCGCGACCGGGGCCAACTGGGCCTGGGCCCTCGACGAGCTGGCCCTGCGCGACGACGACGCGGGACTCCGTGCCCTCGCCGTACCCGTGCTCGGCCGGTTCCCGGCCACCGAGGAGGGCACCGCCGAGCTGGCCGCCACCGTGCGGGACGCGTTCGAACCACGCCCCTGGCGGCTCTGGGCCGACGACCCCCGCGAAGAGGTCGGCGCTCGGGTCAGGGCCGCCTCGGAACAGGGCTCCTTCGACCGCTGGCAGCGACAGATGCGGCCCGGCGGCCCGCGCCCCGGATGGAGCGTCCAGGCCGTGTTCGACTGGGCCCAGCAGGGACTCGAACGGGGCAGCGTCCTCCACGTACCGGCCGCTCGCTGCCTCACGGCCGTCGCCGGTCCCGACGACCGGTCCGCGATCATCGGGGCCGCCCGCAGCGGCCCGGAGGGCGCGCGCTGCGCCGCCCTGCACCACCTGGCCGAGACCAGGGACCCGGCCGTGCTCGATCTGATCGAGGACGCCGCCGTCAGCGCCTCGCGCACCGTCGCCGACGCGGCCGTCGCCGCCTTCGAGCGGATGTGCGGCGACGCGGCGGTGGAGCGCGCCCGGCGCTGGGCCCGGCGTCCCGACGCCCTCGGCGCCTCCGCGGCCGGTGTGCTCGCCTGCCGGGGCGGCGCCCAGGACGCCCCACTGGTCCTCGGCTCACTCCGCGAAGCCGTACGGGGCGAAGGCCCTGACGCGCCACGCCTGTGGACCCTCGTCGACGGCGCGGGCCGACTGGGCATCGCCTGTGCCGCCCCCGTACTGCGCCATGTCTACCGGGAGACGTCCTCCTCGCACCTGCGCGGCCGTGCGGCCCGCGCACTGGCCGCGACCGACCCCTCCTTCCCCACCGGGTTCGCCGTCGAATGCCTGTGGGACTGCGAGGAGACCACCCGCGAGGTCGCCGCACTCCACGCCGAGACCGGCGACATCAGGGTCGCCGAGCGGCTGCGCCGACTCGCCGCGGACCCGGCGGAGGAGGCAGAGGTGCAGACGGCGGTACGCAGCAGGATCGGGCCCGACACCCCCGCGGTCTGACCGGGGCGCACCCGGCGGCGCGCGTCGGGGGGCGCGCGGCACCGTCTCGCGCCCGGCGGGAGCGGATCGTCGGGTACGTCGGACGGTTCGCCCCGGAGAAGCACGTCGAACTCCCCGCCGGGGCCTGCGCGGTGCCCGGGGTCCGGGCCGTGCCGTCGGCCGCTCCCCCGCGGTGCGCCGACCACCAGGGAGCAGGCCGTGCCGGCGGGGCCGTCGCCGGTGCCGCGGGCCAGTTTGGGGCGCCGCGGGCCAGTATGGAGAGATGACCGGACGCTGGGAGTTCTGGATCGACCGTGGCGGGACGTTCACCGACGTCGTGGGCCGGGACCCCGACGGATACCTGGTCACCCGAAAGCTGCTCTCCCACGACCCGGACCGCTACCGCGATGCCGCCGTGGCGGGAATCCGCGGTCTGCTGGGACTCGGTCCGGCCGACCCCGTCCCCGCCGACCGGGTCGGCACGGTGAAGATCGGCACGACGGTCGCCACCAACGCCCTGCTGGAGCGGCGCGGCGAGCCGACCGTGCTGGTCATCACGGAAGGCTTCCGGGACGCCCTGCGCATCGCGTACCAGAACCGGCCGAGGCTCTTCGACCGCCGCATCCTGCTGCCCGAAGCCGTGTACGAGCGGGTGATCGAGGTCCCCGAACGGACCGACGCCCGCGGCCGGGTCGTGACGCCACTGGACCGGGACGCGGTGGCCGAGCGGCTGCGGGCCGTCCGGGCCGACGGCCTGCGCAGCGCGGCCGTCGTCCTGATGCACGGCTACCGCCACCCCGCACACGAGAAAGCCGTGGCCGCCGCGGCCCGCGAGGCCGGCTTCACCCAGATCAGCTGCTCGCACGAGGTGAGCCCGCTGATCAAGCTCGTGCCACGCGGCGACACCACCGTCGTCGACGCCTACCTCTCACCGATCCTGCGCCGGTACGTCGACGAGGTCGCCCGGGAACTCGACGGCGTCCGGCTGATGTTCATGCAGTCCAACGGCGGGCTGCGCGAGGCCTCCCACTTCCGGGGCAAGGACGCGGTGCTCTCCGGACCCGCCGGTGGCGTGGTCGGTATGGCCCGTACGTCCGGACAGGCCGGATACGACCGCGTCATCGGCTTCGACATGGGCGGCACCTCCACCGACGTGTCGCACTACGCAGGCGAGTTCGAGCGCGAGCTCGGCACCCAGGTGGCGGGGGTGCGGATGCGCGCCCCCATGATGAACATCCACACCGTCGCGGCCGGCGGCGGTTCCGTGCTGCACTTCGACGGCCACCGCTACCGTGTCGGCCCCGACTCGGCGGGCGCGATCCCCGGCCCGGCCTGCTACCGCCGCGGCGGGCCGCTGACCGTCACCGACGCCAATGTGATGCTCGGCCGGGTCCAGCCCGCCCACTTCCCGGCCGTCTTCGGACCGGACGGCGACCTCCCGCTCGACGCGGACCTCGTCCGCGAACGCTTCGACGCCCTCGCCGAGGACGTGGCGCGCGCCACCGGAACACGGCGCACGGCGGCCGAGGTCGCCGCGGGGTTCCTGGAGATCGCCGTGCTGAACATGGCGAACGCGGTCAAGAAGATCTCCGTGCAACGCGGGCACGACATCACCCGCTACGCCCTGACCGGCTTCGGCGGAGCCGGGGGCCAGCACGTCTGCGCCGTCGCCGACGCCCTGGGCATCGACACCGTCCTCGTACCGCCCCTGGCCGGTGTGCTGTCCGCGTACGGCATCGGCCTCGCCGACGCCACCGCGATGCGCGAGCAGTCCGTCGAGGCGGAACTGACCGAGGCGACCCGCGCCGAGGTCGGCGAACTCTGCGACGCACTCGCCGGCCGCACCCGCGCCGAACTGCGCGCCGACGCCGTCCCCGACAGCGCGATCAGCACGCGCGCCCGCGTACTGCTGCGCTACGCCGGCACGGACTCCAGCCTGCCCGTCGACCTGGACACCGTGTCCGCCATGGCCGAGGCGTTCACCGCCGAGCACCGCGCCCGCTACGCGTTCACCATGGACAAACCCCTGGTCGTCGAAGCGGTGTCGGTCGAGGCGACCGGGACGGCGGGACAGCACCGGCCGCGCCCCGCCGGCCACGCGCCCCGCGAGAGCACCGAGCCTCGACCACACGACACCGTACGCATGTTCGCCGAGGGGCGATGGCAGGACACCCCGCTCCACCGGCGCGAGGAACTGCACCCCGCGGACACCGTGACCGGCCCCGCCGTGATCGCCGAGGCGGATGCCACCACCGTCGTCGACCCGGGCTGGCAGGCCGCTCTCGCCGCCACCGGCCACCTGCTGCTCACCCGGGTCCGCCCGCGCCCCGGCCGCACCGCCGTCGGCACCCGGGTCGACCCCGTCATGCTGGAGGTCTTCAACAACCTCTTCATGTCGATCGCCGAACAGATGGGCGTGCGCCTGGAGAACACGGCCCACTCCGTCAACATCAAGGAACGGCTCGACTTCTCCTGCGCCCTCTTCGACGCGGACGGCAACCTCATCGCCAACGCCCCGCACATCCCCGTCCACCTCGGCTCGATGGGGGAGTCCATCAAGGAGGTGCTGCGGCGCAACGGCGCAGCGATGCGGCCGGGCGACGTGTACGCCATCAACGACCCGTACCACGGCGGCACGCACCTGCCCGACGTGACCGTGGTGACACCGGTGTTCGCCCCCGACGGGACCGCCGGCGAGGGGCCGCGGCTGCGGTTCCTCGTCGCCTCGCGTGGACACCACGCCGAGATCGGCGGCATCACCCCCGGCTCCATGCCCGCCTTCAGCCGCACCATCCACGAGGAAGGAGTGCTGTTCGACAACTGGCTCCTGGTGCGGGACGGCAGACTCCGCGAGACCGAGACACGCGAACTGCTCACCGCCGCCGCGTACCCCTCCCGCGACCCGGAGACCAACCTCGCCGACCTCCGCGCCCAGATCGCCGCCAACGAGAAGGGCATCGCCGAACTCCGGCGCATGGTGGAGCAGTTCGGGCCCGAGACCGTTGCCGCGTACATGGGACACGTACAGGACAACGCCGAGGAGTCCGTCCGCCGGATCATCGCCGCACTGCACGACGGCACCTACCGCTACGAGACCGACAACGGCGCGGTCATCGAGGTCGCCCTCACCGTGGACACGGCCGCCCGCAGCGCGGTCGTCGACTTCACCGGCACCTCACCGCAGCAGCCGGGGAACTTCAACGCACCGAAATCCGTGGTCATGGCGGCCGTGCTGTACGTCTTCCGGACCCTGGTCGCCGACGACATCCCCCTCAACAGCGGCTGCCTCGCACCCCTGGAGGTCAGAATTCCGGAGGGCTCCATGCTGGCCCCCGTCCATCCGGCCGCCACCGTCGCGGGAAACGTGGAGACGTCCCAGGCCGTCACCGGCGCCCTGTACGCGGCGCTCGGCATCCAGGCCGAGGGTTCGGGCACCATGAACAACCTCACCTTCGGCAACGAACGGGTCCAGTACTACGAGACGGTGGCGAGCGGTTCGGGCGCGGGCGACGGCTTCGACGGCGCCGACGCCGTGCAGACCCACATGACCAACTCCCGCCTCACCGACCCCGAAGTCCTCGAATGGCGCTACCCCGTGCTGCTGGAGAGCTTCCGGGTACGGGACGGCAGCGGGGGCGCGGGGCGCTGGCACGGCGGCCGCGGCGTGGAGCGGCGCATCCGCTTCCTCGAACCCGTCACCGTGGCGCTGCTCTCCGGCCACCGCCGGGTGAGGCCGTACGGCATGGCGGGCGGAGAGCCCGGCGCGCTGGGCGAGCAGCACATCGAGCGGGCGGACGGCCGGACGGTCGCACCGCTGCGCGGCTGCGACACCGCCGACCTGGAGCGGGGGGACGTCCTGGTGCTCCGCACGCCGGGCGGCGGGGGCTACGGAGCCCCGGAACCGGGCCGCGGCGGCGGTACGGAGCGCACCGGCGAGCAGCCGTGACGACGCGGCCGGCCGACTCCGGGCAACGGTCGCTTCTGCGCCGTTTCGACCGTTGTCAGTCCGAGGACCTAATCTGTGCAGCGTGACTTCGCCTGCCTACACGGACAACGCTGCGCCCCAGCTCAGCGCGGGGCCGCGGCCCGCCCCGGGCCCCGCCGCCGACGAGGGGCTCTCGCGGCGGCTGCGCGCGCTCGCCTGCACGGCGCCGCTGCACGACCTCGATGTGCGCAAGGCGAATCTGGCCGGTGAGTACACGGTCTACGCGATGGCCGAGGTCGCGCTCGCCGCGATCGACCACGTCACCCTCAACATGGACTTCGACACCGGTGCCGACCACGACCAGATAGTGGCCAGGCTCCTCCCCCGCGTCGCCGCCCAGGCCCCGGACCGCCCGGCCGCCGAGCACGAGCGGGTCGCCCGCTGGGTGCTGGAGAACCTCATCAACGTCGGCAGCGTCGACCGCGGATTCCGTGCGGTGTACGGCACTTTCGGCCCCGATGGGGTGTATGTCCGTCGCGATTACGACTTCAAGCTGATCGAAGAGGTCCCGGGATACGGCGGCACCGTCTACCTCCGGGCCACCGACGAAGCGGTCAACGTCCTGGTCGGCGCCCTCGACACCGACGTCACCAGCGCCCAGATCGCCGCCGAGGTGAAGCTGGAGGTCCTCATCAGCCGGGGCCGCCTCGCGGACGCCCAGCTCGCCGCCGAACAGGCCCGCTACCGCACCGTGCAGTACGCCGAGACCCTCCGCAAGACGCTGGAGGCCACCCGGCGCAACGTCCGGGCCGTCGACTGGCTCAACGCCGTCCCCGACATGATCGCCGAGGCGCTCGATCACGTCGCCGACCGCTACCGCCACGAGAACGCGATCCTCACCAACATCCGCAAGGCGCGCGACGAGGCCGAGGAGCCCGAGCACAAGCGACGCGCCGCCGAACTCGTCGACATCGTCAAGGACTGCATCCGCCGCCACACCCAGCTCCAGTCCCGACTGCTCGAAGCCGGGCCGCTGTTCCGCGCCGAACAGGACCGGCAGGCGTTCGCCGCCCCCATGGCCCGCGGCGGCCTCGACCTGTACGGCCAGCTGGTCGCCCCACTGCTGCCGCTCCCCGTGGAAGAGGCCATCCGCGTCACCGACGCGTTCTTCGCCCACGGCACCGGACTGCGCACCCCCACCTCGGTACGGGTGGGCGACCTCGTCGACATGCTGCTCACCCCGCCCCTGGAACGGGAACACCTGGGCGCCGAGATGCCCGAACCCGACCTCATCGCCACCCCGGACGACAGCAGGTTCAGCGAGGAACAGCTCGCGAGTGCCATGGAACTCCTCGACCTGGAGCACGACGCCCCGCGCCGGCTCTCCGGACTCCTCGCGGAGGCCCGCCGCCGCGACCCCGAACTGCCCTATCTGGTAGCCCTGCTCGCGGTGCACGCCGCCAGCCCGCCGGTCGGCACCGCCTACCGGCAGGGCGAGCAGCGCCTGTTGTTCTCCGTCGACGACGGAACGCAGCTGGACGACCCGGAGTTCGGCGGCGCCGACCTGATAGTGGGCACAGCCCTGCTGGACGCGGCCGGAATGGCCGCGGACCGTTCGGAGGCATCATGAGCGGCGTGCCGCGGGAGGCACACCGGTCGCCGACCCGGCCGCCGCACCCCGGCCGTGGGCGTCGCCGCCCCGCCGGCGGACCGGCCGGCACCGCACCGCTCGGGACGGATGCCGCGAGAACCGCTTCCGTTCACCCCGTACCGAAGATCTTCCGCAGCAAGGAGCGACCGTCGTGAGCGACCACCGCGCACAGCACGCCGACGCGTGGAGCGAGCCGACCGCCGCGCACACGACCGAGAGCACGGCGCCCGCCGACCCGGCCGGCCCCGCCGCGACCGCACCCGTCACCCCGGCCGACACAGCCGACGCGGCCCGGCTCGTCGCCTTCGGACTGCAGCCCAAACTGCTGCCCGCACGCGACGCCGAATACGCCGAACTCCTGCGCCGCTACCGGGAGGAGCCCGCTTTCGCCCGGCTCGCCGACGCCGTGGCGACCGGACTCGGCCTGGTCGTGCTGGAGGTGTCCACCCGCGCGGGCATGGCCGTGACCGCCGGTGAGGACTCGGTCTTCGCCGTCCGCATGGGCGACTACGCCCGCCGCGCCTCCTCGGACTCCGCCGACCGCTTCCTGCACGGGCTCGCCCATCTCGCCGTCGCCGCGATGGCGTTCCCCCGCCCCGAGGACCTCGCCGACGACGCGTACATCGGCCGGATCACCGTCAACGGCGTCGACTCGTTCGTACGCCAGGCATGCCACCGCCTGGAGGAGCGAGCCGAGGAGCACGGCGACAACACCGACCCGGCCACCGACCACCCCGGGCTGGAAGCGGCCTGGCGGATCTACGCCCGGCGCAGCTCCACCGGGGCGACGAAGGACGCCCGCAGGCTGGCCGGCTCCACCACCGGCATCGTCGGCAAGGCCGTCGCCTTCCTCACCGACTCCGGCTTCCTCCAGCGCACCGGGGACGACGCCGGAGGCGCCTTCCGTACCACCGCCCGCTACCAGCTCCAGGTCCGCGACATGGCCGGCAGCGCCGCCATGGCCGAACTCCTGGAACTCGGAGTCGTGCCGGTCAGCGACGGCACGGCGACGCTCCTGCCGCCGCCCGACTCCGACGACCTGGAGCTGGCCGCCGACGCCGGTCTGCCCTTCCACGCCTGACCCCCGCCCCACCACCGCCGTCCTCCCACCGCCATCGCCGCCCCCCACCATCGCTGTCCCCCCGCCCCACCACCGCCGTCTCCCTCCCGCTGTCTGAACGACGAGAGTCCGCCGCCATGTACGAGCTGTCCCGGGTCCGCCTCTACTCCATCGGGCCTGCCGGTGCGCGCTACGCCGACACCGTGCTTGACCTGCGCGGAGTGGGCGAACCCGTGCCCCGCCCCGCCCCGGCCCAGGCGGAGTTCTTCGAGGAGGAACCGGTCGGCCCGCCGCGCCGCCCCGCCCCCGCCGGGGTGCTCTTCCTGGAGAACGGCGGCGGCAAGTCGGTGCTGCTGAAGCTGATCTTCTCGGTGATGCTGCCCGGCCACCGCAACACCCTCGGCGGCGCCAGCTCCGGGGTGCTGCGCAAGTTCCTGCTCGCCGACGACTGCGGGCATGTCGCCCTGGAGTGGCAGCACACCCTCACCGGCGAGTGCGTGGTCGTCGGCAAGGTCAGCGAGTGGCGCGGCCGGCAGGTCTCCAACGACCCGCGGAAGTTCGCCGAGGCGTGGTACTCCTTCCGCCCCGGCCCCGGGCTCAGCCTGGACTCCCTGCCGGTCGCCGAGGCCACCTCCGTGCACCGCCCCGTCGAGGGCGCCTCCGGCGCACAGGGCCGACGGCGCACGATGAAGGGCTTCCGCGACGCCCTGACCGAGGCGGGCAAGTTCTACCAGCACCTCGATGTGCACTGGGAAGAGATCCACGACCGCTGGAACGAGCACCTCGGCGACCTCGGCCTCGACCCGGAACTCTTCCGCTACCAGCGCGAGATGAACGCCGACGAGGGCGAGGCGGCCGGCCTCTTCGCCGTCAAGAAGGACTCCGACTTCACCGACCTGCTCCTGCGCGCCGTCACGGACACCCGTGACACGGACGGCCTCGCCGACCTGGTCAGCGGCTTCGGCAACAAGCTGGGCCGCCGCGCCGAGCTGACCGCCGAGCGCGACTTCACCGCGGGCTCGGCCGATCTGCTCGGCCGCATCGTGGAGGCCACCGGCACCCGTTCCCACGCCCGGGACATCCACGCGGGCGCCGAGCGCCGCACCCGTACGCTCGCCCGCAGGCTCTCCGCCCGCGCCGGCCAGGAGCGCGGCCGGGCCGCCGAGCTGGCCCAGCAGGTCACGGCCGCGGCCCACACCGTCACCGCGGCCGAGGAGGCCCGCAGCCGCAGCGCGCAGATCGCGGCGGAACTGGCCTACCGGCACGCCTCCCTGGCCCTCACCGCGGCGGAGAAGGGCGCGGCCGCCCAGCGCCGCGAACTGGGCGACGCCCGCACCCTGCACTCCGCCTGGCAGGCCGCCGAGGCCGTACTGCGCCACCGCGCCGCCGCCGACCGCTCCGCACGGGTCGCCGTCGCCATCCGTGAGGCCGAGCGCGACGCCGCACCCGCGCTCGCCGCCCGCGCGGACGCGGCCGCCGATCTCGTACGGGCCCTGCACACCGCGGCGGAGGCCGGCGAGACGCTGGCCAACGAGGAGGAGGAGCGCTCCGACACGCTCCAGACAGCAAGCGAGACGGCTCACCGCGACGCCACCACCGCCGCGACCGAGGCCCAGCGTGCCCGCAGCGAGGCCGGACACCTGCGCCAGCGCCTCGCCGAGGTCGAGCAGGAGACGGCCGAGGCGGTACGGGCCGGCTGGCTCGACAACACCGCGCCGGACGCGGACCCGGCGCGCGCCGCCCTCGCCGCCAGCGACGCCGAGCAGTCCGCCGTCGCCGGGTGGGACACCGCGAGGGAGGCCGCCCGCTCGGCAGCCGACCGGGCCAGGGAAGCCGCGGCCGCAGAGAGCCGCGCCGAACTGGCCGCGGCGCGCGCCGCCGACGCCGCGCAGGCCGCGGAACACTCGTACGAGGCCGAGCTCAGGGCCGCCGAGTCGATCGCCGCCGAGCGCCGCCTGGCCGACCTGCTCGGCCTGCCCGCCGCGCAGGACGCCGACGTGCCCCGGCCCCGCCGCGGACCGGCGGGCACGGAGACGGACCCCGACGCCCCGCACGGCGCGGACCACCAGAACGCCACCGACCGCGCGGACCACGCGGATCAGGGCGGCCGGGCAGACCGACCGGGCCAGGCCGCGCACGGCACGCACACCGTCACGGCCGAACAGCCCGACACCTGCGAACAGCCGCTCACCGCCGAGGAGTTCGACCGCAGCGCCGGCGAACTGCGGGAGCTGCTCGACCAGGGCATCGCCGCCGCCGAACGCCGCCTCTTCGAACTGCGGACCGCGGCCGCCGACGATTCCCGCATCCTCGGCGCGCTCGGCGACGGCGGACTGCTGCCGCCCGGCCCCGACGTCCTCGCCACCGTCGAATACCTCGGCGAACACGGCATCCCGGCCCTGCCCGGCTGGCGCTACCTCGCCCAGGCCGTCGACCCCGCCGACCACGCGTCCGTACTCGCCGCCCGTCCCGAACTGGTCGACGGCGTGGTCATCACCGACCCCGACTCGCACGCCCGCGCCCGCGAGGTCCTGAGCGGCGCCGCCCTGCTGCCGCGCTCCGCCGTCGCCGTGGGCACCGCCGCCGCACTGCTCGCCCCCGTCCCGGCCACCGGCACGGGCTCGGCCGCGAGCACGGAAGGAGTCTTCCTCGTCCCGCCGAACCCGGCGATGCACGACGAACACGCCGCCGACGAGGAGCGGCAGGCCCTCAGGAGCAGGGCCGCCGCCCGCGACGAGGACATCCGCACGCTCGCGGCCCGCCTCACGGCCGACCGCTCCCTCGCCGCCCGCATCGGCTCCTGGCGCGCCGACTGCCCGCCCGGCATGCTGGCCGAACTGGCCGAAGCCGCGCGCACCGCCCGTACGGCCGCCGAGACGGCGGAAGCCGCGCTCGCCGAAGCCCGTACCGTGCGAGCCGAGGCCGACGAGGCCGCCGCGGACACCGCCCGTGTCCGCGACGAACGCCAGGAGGCCGCTCAGCGTGCCCGACGGGCCGCCGACGCGCTCGCGGGCCTCGCCTACCGGCTCCGCGAACGCGCGGGCTGGCAGGCGAAGCTGCGCGAACTGATCGACGAGGCGGCCGAGTCCGAGGCCCGCGCCACCGTCTGCCTGGAGCGGGCCCGCGCCGCCGACGAGGACCGCAGGGCCGCCCAGCGCGCTGCGGACGACGCCCGCCGCACGGCCCGCGCCCTGCGCGCCGAACGTGCCGAGATCGCGGGTGCGCCCGAGCACCTCCCGGAGCCCGCGCCCGACGCCCCGCGCCGCGCGCTCCCCGCGCTGCGGGAGGCCTACCGGGCCGCGTCCCAGCTGTACGAGAAGGTGGGCGTCGGCGCCGACCTGCGCGCCGAACAGGCCCGCGCGGAGAGCGACGAGAGTGCCGCTCTGGCCGAACTGGACCGGCTCACCAACAAGGTCCGCACCCGGGCCGCCCAGCTCCTCGAAAGCACCGACGGCGCCGACGGCCCCTCCCGGCAGGCGGCCGCCGCCCGCGCCGAGTCCCTGGTCCAGCTCCTGGAGACCCGTGCCTCCACCGCGAGCGAGCAACTGGGCCGGCTGCGGGGTGAGGCCGAGCGCCTGGCCCCGGTCGACGGCGAGACCCACCACACCGAACTCCCCGGCGAGCTGGTCCCGGCCGACGCCGAGCAGGCCCAGACTCTCCTGCGCAGCGCCACGGCCGAACTGACCGCCGCCACCGCGACCCTGGACACCGCACGGGCCGCCCACGCCGAACTGCTGCACGCCCACCGCACCGCCGAGGACTCGGCGGGCGGCTTCGACGAGACCGCGGCGCTCCTGCGCGACCTCCTCCGGGACCACGGCGCGGACGACGACACCGAGGCCCCCGAGCCGTACCCGGGCAGCCTCGACGAGGCCCGGCAGTCCGCCGCCGAGGCCCGCCGTTCACTGCGCGGCTGCACCGCCGACCTGTCCGCCGCCGAGAGCGCCGTACGCGAAGCGAGCGACGTCCTCGTACGGCATGCCAACTCCACCCGCTACGAACAGGTCCGCACCCCCGCCCGCCAGCAGATCCGTGAGCTGCCGGCCGCGGCGCTGCCCGAGCACGCGGAGAAGTGGGCCGCCGCTTTCGCGCCCCGGCTCCGGGTCCTCACCGACGAGCTGGCCCAGCTGGAGCGCAACCGCGACTCCATCGTCGACCGGCTCCGCGGCCTCGTGGAGTCCGCGCTCACCACCCTTCGCTCCGCCCAGCGGCTCTCCCAGCTCCCCGAGGGGCTGGGGGAGTGGTCCGGCCAGGAGTTCCTCCGGATCCGCTTCGAGGAACCCGACCAGGCGACGCTCACCGAGCGGCTCGGCGACGTCATCGACGAGGCCACCCGCGCCGCCCTGAAGAAGAACTCCGACCTGCGCAGGGACGGCATGTCCCTCCTGCTGCGCGGCGTGCAGGCGGCGCTGGAGCCCAAGGGCATCGCCGTGGAGATCCTCAAGCCGGACGCGGTGCTCCGTGCCGAACGCGTCCCGGTCGGCCAGATGGGCGACGTCTTCTCCGGGGGTCAGCTGCTCACCGCGGCCATCGCCCTCTACTGCACGATGGCCGCACTGCGCAGCAACGACCGCGGCCGTGACCGCCATCAGCACCGGCACGCGGGCACGCTCTTCCTGGACAACCCCATCGGCCGCGCCAACGCCACCTATCTCCTGGAACTCCAGCGCGCGGTGTCGGACGCCCTCGGTGTGCAGCTGCTTTACACGACCGGTCTGTTCGACACCACGGCGCTCGCCGAATTCCCGCTGGTGATCCGGTTGCGCAATGACGCGGACCTGCGGGCCGGGCTGAAGTACATCAGCGTGGAGGAGCACCTTCGTCCCGGGCTGCCGCAGCAGGACCCGAAGGGTGGGACGGTGCACGGCGAGATCACCGCCACCCGCATGTTCAAGCGCACCACGACACCGCCCGACACCGTCCGGACACCCCCTGCGGACTCGTCCGGCGAGTAACGGCGGACAACGGCGAGCGACGTCGGACGACGGCGGGCACCAGGGACGGGGCAGCGAGGACGAGGCTCCTGGACCGGGGGGCGAGGCGGGGCGGGTCGGTGGACCGGGCCGACTCCCGAACCCGGTCCGGCCCGGTCCACCGGGCGGTCCCTGCACCGCCCGGTGGACCGGCGCCGCTCAGGCCCGCGAGAGGCTGCCCGCGCCCCGGCGGCGTATCCGGGCATCGTCCCGCCGCGCGGTCCGTGCCGCCCGTCGTGCTCTGCGCCGCTCACGGCGCAACTGCCGCGCCGAACTGCTCGGCACGGACACCACGCCATTGCGCTGATTCCAGACCTGCCGGGTGACCCAGACGTCCAGCACCGACCAGGTCGCGACCACGGTGCTGCCCACACCGCTCAGCACCATCGGAAAGGCCAGCCAGGACCCCGCCAATGTGCACAGGAACGCGACCACGGCCTGGATGATCGTCAACGACATGATGAGCACGGCACGCACAGCGGCCGTACGCACCGGATCCGGCATCCGCCGACGTGTCGCCGGCTCCTCCACCCAGAGCTGCCGGCGCTCCTGGCGCGGGATCCTCGCCCCGCCGGTCGCTGCCGAGGCCGCCGTCGCGCCCGGTGCCGACGGCACCGGGCTCCGACGCTCTTCCGTATCCAAGGACCCTCAACTCCCCACCGCTGTCCGACTTCAGGGTTGTTGCCCGGCGTACGCCGTGTCTACGCGGGCGGATCGGACCGTCTGCCCAGCGCTCCCCGTGTTCTCCCTGCCCGTACAGAGAGACGAGTGACCAGCTGTGAAGATTCCCTCGAACCGTCATCGAGCGAAGAATTCAAGCCAACTGCCCTGCCGGATCGTATGCTGCTCCGACCGGTCTCTTCTGCCGCTTTCGCGAATTTAATAGCCCGGAATGCCCGGACAACTCATGATCAACAACGGGGAGTCCGGCTGAAAAACATCACGGACATCTCTTCGAGTTGCCTCGCTGTCAGTAGTAGGCTCACGCCGTTTGTTGACGGAACACGATCCCCGACCCGTGGGGTCGGTCTGGGGGAGGCCATGCGCTTTCGCGGAAAGTCCATCCGCAGGAAGATCGTGGCCCTGCTGCTGGTGCCGCTCGTCTCCCTCACCGGACTCTGGGGTTTCGCCACGTTCCTGACGGGGCGCGAGGCAAGCCACCTGCTGAGTGCGAGCACCATCGTGGAGAAGGTGGGTCATCCTCTGGAGGACACCGTCCGCGCCATCCAGGACGAGCGCCGCCAGACCGTGGTCTTTCTCGCCGACCCCAGAGCATCCAATGCCCTTCCCCTTCTGCGGCGCCAACGAGCGGCCACCGACCGCGTCGTCGCGGACGTCCAGGACAGTGCACGGCAGAAGGGCATTCGCGACGCACTGAGGCCCGAGGACGAGACCCAGCTGAATGCGGTCCTCCGCACGGTCGAGGGCCTTGGAGCGCTCCGCGATTCGGTCGAGAAACGCACCATCGACCGTCTGAAGGCGATGGAGTTCTACGACCGTCTCATAGATCCCTGCTACCGCTTTCTGAACGGTCTCCGCACGATTGAGAACGTGTCGATGGACAAGCAGGTCCGCGCGCTGGCCGGTATCTCACGAGCCCGCGAAATGCTCTCCCGCGAAGACGCCCTGGTGGCCTCGGCGCTCGTCGCCGGCCGGCTCTCCGCCGCCGAACTGCGCCAGATCTCCGACCTCGTCGCCAATCGGAAGCTGCTCTACGAGACAAATGGCGAGATGCTCCCCTCGTCGGAACGCCAACGTGTCGAGCAGTACTGGGCGAGCCCGGACAGCGAAGCACTGAGAACGGCCGAGAGCACGCTCATCAACGGTGGTCCCACCCAGGACCCGCGAGCGGTCGACGCCGAGCGCTGGCAGGAGGTCGCTCCGCCCGTCCTGGACCGGCTGGCCAACGACTCCACCGAGATGAACAACCGCTTCCAGGACCGCGGCAAGCCCGCCGGCTACAGCGTCCTGATCAAGGCGGGCGTCGCGGGCGTCCTCGGCTTCCTCGCCCTGCTCGCCTCGGTGTTCGTCTCCGTACGCATCGGCCGTGAGCTCATCCGTGACCTCTCCCGGCTCCGCAAGGACGCCCACGAGGTCTCCGGCATACGGCTGCCGAGCGTGATGCGCCGCCTCGCCGCCGGTGAACAGATCGATGTCGAGACCGAGGCCCCGCGCCTCCAGTATGAACGGGACGAGATCGGACAGGTCGGACAGGCTCTCAACACCCTGCAACGGGCGGCCGTCGAAGCCGCGGTCAAGCAGGCGGACATGCGACGCGGGGTGTCCGAGGTCTTCGTCAATCTCGCCCGCCGCAACCAGGTGCTGCTGCACCGGCAGTTGACGCTCCTGGACACCATGGAGCGCCGCACCGAGAACACCGATGAACTCGCGGACCTCTTCCGCCTCGACCACCTCACCACGCGCATGCGACGCCATGCCGAGGGCCTGGTGATCCTCTCCGGTGCCGCGCCGTCCCGTCAGTGGCGCAAGCCGATCCAGTTGATGGACGTGGTACGGGCGGCGGTCGCCGAGGTCGAGGACTACGAGCGGATCGAGGTCCGCAGGCTGCCCCGCTTCGGTGTGGGGGGCCCCGCCGTCGCCGACCTCACCCATCTGATCGCCGAACTCCTGGAGAACGCCACCGTGTTCTCGCCCCCGCACACCGCGGTGCAGGTGCTCGGCGAACGCGTCGCCAACGGTTTCACGCTCGAAATCCACGACCGGGGCCTCGGTATGACCCCGGATGTCCTCCTCGACGCCAACCTGAGGCTCGCCGAGACCCCGGAGTTCGAGCTCTCCGACACCGACCGGCTCGGTCTCTTCGTGGTCAGCCGTCTGGCCCAGCGGCAGAACGTCCGGGTCTCGTTGCAGACCTCTCCGTACGGTGGCACGACCGCGGTCGTCTTCATTCCCGCGGCGCTCCTCACCGACGCACCGGACACGCACGGCACCGGATTCCGGCTCGACCGCCGGTCCGAGAAGGCGATCGGCAGCGCAAAGGCGGCCGGACAGGTACCGGGCGGCGACAAGGACCGCCGGGTCACCGGCAGGTCCTCCGGCCTGGCCCCCGTCCCCACCGGCCTCGTGGACCCGGCCCTCCTGGACGGACCGGTGGAGCTCGAAGGACCCGTGGAAGCACTGGGCTTCGAGAACGACCCCGTACTCGATCCCCTGCTCGATCCCCTGCCCGGCGGCGTGTCCGACATCGACGACACCGAGAGCGAACGCGGAGGCATCTTCCGCTCCCGCGACCTCCGGCGCGACGGTGACCGCGAACAGCACCAGCAGGCGTCCGACCAGGCGGGGCAGTCCGCGGCCGGTGTACGGGCGAGTCGCCCCGGCGGCCCGGTGCCGCTGCCCCGCCGGAAACCGCCGATCCTGGTCACCGACAACGGCCGCCGGGTCGACGAGGCGGGCCGCGCCCACCCCGCAGCCGCCGAGCACGACCCCGCTTCCGGCTCCGACGGTCCCACCCGTGACGCTGGGTTCAGGCCGCCGGCCGCCGGCCCGTGGCTCTCCGCCGCCGACACCGGCAGGCCCTCCGAGCCGCGGCAGCCCACCGAAATCCGGCAGTCCGCCGGCTTCCGGAAACCCACCGGTCCTGCCGCGCCCACCGAACCCGTCGCGCCGACCGAACCCGCGCGCCCGGCAGCCCCGGTCGCGGCCCCCGAGACGGTGGGCGGCCTGCCCCGGCGCATCAGGCAGGCAAGCCTCGCCCCGCAGCTTCGCGAAGTCTCCGGCGGCCGCGATGCGGAGCCGGCCCGTACGGAACCCGACCAGGACTTCGAACGCGACGCGGACGAGGTGCGCAGCCGCATGGCTTCGCTCCAGCGCGGCTGGCAGCGCGGCCGGAGGCAGAACGCCGAGGACGTGACCGGTCCCGGTGACACAGCACAAGGAACCACTTCGGGAGGGGACGGTCCATGACCGCACCGAACGCCGCAGCACCCAACACCGCACGCCAGGGCTCCGGCCAGTTGAACTGGCTCCTCGACGAACTCGTCGAGCGCGTCGCCAGCATCCACAAGGCGCTGGTGCTCTCCAGCGACGGCCTCGCCACCGGCACGTCCAAGGACCTGACCCGCGAGGACAGCGAACATCTGGCGGCCGTCGCCTCCGGATTCCACAGCCTGGCCAAGGGGGTGGGGCGCCACTTCGACGCGGGGCGGGTGCGCCAGACCGTCGTCGAACTCGACGAGGCGTTCCTCTTCGTCACGGCGGCCGGTGACGGCAGTTGTCTCGCCGTGCTGGCCGATGCCGACTCCGACGTCGGCCAGGTGGCGTACGAGATGACGCTGATGGTCAAGCGCGTCGGCGCCCACCTGGCCAACGCTCCCCGGACGACCGGTCTGTCCGCCGGGGGGTGAGGGGACGGCATGAGCGCTGACTTCTCCAGATCTCCGGCCGCGCCCGCGGACCCGCAGGCATCGCGCTGGTACGACGCCGATGCGGGACCCGTGGTCCGTCCGTACGCGATGACCCGGGGCCGTACCAGCAGCGCCTCCCGCCATCGCCTCGACCTGATCGCGGTCGTCGTCCCCGAACCCGCGGCCGACGACCCCGGCCGGGACCAGACGCTCTCCCCGGAACATGTGGAGATCGTCGAACTCTGCAGTGACATGCCCCAGTCGATCGCCGAACTCGCGGCCGGCCTGGACCTCCCCGTAGGGGTGGTCCGGGTGCTGGTCGGTGATCTCGTCGAGGACGAGCTGGTGCACGTAACCCGTCCCGTTCCGCCGGCGGAGCTGCCGGACGTGAACATTCTTCGCGAGGTGATCAATGGCCTTCGGGCGCTCTAGCCGCAACAGGCGGCCCGTGGAGCCCGTTACCCTGAAAATCCTGGTGGCGGGCGGCTTCGGAGTGGGCAAGACGACTCTGGTCGGCGCGGTCAGCGAGATCAGGCCGCTGCGTACGGAGGAGAGACTCAGCGAGGCGGGCCGCCCGGTGGACGACGTGGCGGGCGTGGAGGCCAAGACCACCACCACCGTGGCCATGGACTTCGGCCGGATCACCCTCCGCGAGGACCTGGTGCTGTACCTGTTCGGCACCCCGGGACAGGACCGCTTCTGGTTCCTGTGGGACGAACTGGCCCAGGGCGCGCTGGGCGCGGTCGTGATCGCGGACACCCGGCGGCTCCAGGACTGCTTCGCGGCGGTCGACTACTTCGAGCGCCGCAGGATTCCCTTCACCGTCGCCGTCAACTGCTTCGAGGGGGCGGACAAGTTCGCCACCGAGACGGTGCAGGCTGCGCTGGACCTCGATCCCGAGGTGCCGGTCCTGATGTGCGACGCGCGCGACCGCTCCTCCGCGCGGGACGTGCTGGTGACGGTCGTCGAGCATGCGGTGGCCCGTGCGGAGCGCCCCCGCGAGCCCGCCACGACGTAGCGGCCCGTACGGCGGCCGCGGCACGGACAACGCGGCCCGCACCCCCGCCGACCGGGGTACGGGCCGCGCGTTGCTGCCCGACCGCGCAAGGATTTTTCACCCGGCGTGAGGGGCCGTCAAGGCTGCCGGCAGGAGCGGTCAGCGGTTCTCGGCGAGCCACTTGGCCGCGATCTCCGCCAGGTCCCGGTCGCGGCCCGCGAGCATCATCCGGATCATCTGCACGTCGCCACGGAGCGACCAGGCCGGATGCCCGAAGGTGGCCGGATTGTTCTTCTCGATGAGGAAGTGCGCGGGCCAGGCCGTCCCGTACCCGATCAGGGGCAACGCGGCCGCGTACCTCTTGCGGCCGCGGGCCAGGCCGTACGCGGTGACCGCGAGCCCGGTGAGGGTGCCCGTCAGATGGACCCAGCGGGTCGCGGCCCGGGAGTGCATCGCGACGTAGTAGGGCCAGAACTCTTCGTAGGAATCGAACGTCTGCTGTGGCATACGGGCACCGTAACGGCTGGGGTGGCAACCGGAAACGGTCGGTTCGCGTCCGAGAGGAAGAGCGGGCGGCCGGGACCCACGGGGGTGGTCCCGGCCGCTCGTTCTCCGCACGCGTGTCAGTGCCCCGCGACGGACCTCCTGGCCACCGGGAAGTCGAAGTAGGTGTCCGGGAACAGCTCGGGCTCGAACGTGTAGTGCCACCATTCCTCGGCCAGATTCACGAAACCGGCATCGGCGAGCGTCTTCCGCAGGAACTGCCGATGGGCACGCTGAGCTCCCTGGATACGCGGGTCGTCCGTGTGGGAGAGCGTGTCGAAGCAGTCGAACCCCGTGCCCATGTCCAGGGAGTTGTCGGGGAAGCGGTCGGAGCGGGGCGCGTAGCAGGGCACCTGCCGCCCGCCCGGCAGGTACGGTCCGGTCGGTGCGGCCGGCAGCTTCACCAGCGTCAGATCCACCGTGCTGCCGCGGCTGTGTCCGGATTTCTCCGCGATGTAGCCGTCGGCGAACAGCCGCGCCTTGTCGACGCGCGGATAGAACTCGCCCTTCATGGTCTCGTCGTCGAGGTCCTTCGCCCACCGCACGAAATGGTCGACCGCCCGCTGCGGCCGGTAGCAGTCGTACACCTTCAGGGAGTAGCCCTGCGCCAGCAGCCGGGTCTGCGCGCGGTGCAGGGCCAGGGCCGTCGGCCGGGTCAGGATGCAGAGCGGCTGACGGTAGCCGTCCACCGGCACGCCCATGAAGTTGTGCGCGGTGGGGTAGCGCATCTCCTGGATGATCGTCGGATCCACCGAACGCAGCGCGACGAACTCCTCAGGGGCCTTCGGCTCGGGTCCCGCCTGCGCCACGGGGGCGGTGGCGGTGACGGCGAGCAGGGCGGCGGCAGCGGCAGTGGCCAGGACACGGAGAGCGGAAGCGATACCTGTCATGAGCACATAATCCAGCAGAACGGCACGTCCGGCGGGCGATCGGATACAGTCCGCGCGTGTCCGCCCCCATGAGCGACCCCGAGAAGCCGGCCAAGGACTCCCACTGCGGCAGCTGCGGAGCACCGTTCGCCGCTTCGGCGGCCTCCGCCGCCTGGCCCCGCACCTGCGCCGCGTGCGGAGAAACGGCCTACCGCAACCCGCTGCCGGTCGCCGTGGCACTGCTCCCCGCCACCGACCGGGACGGCACCGGCCTCGTCGTCATCACCCGCACCGTCCCGCCCCACCGCGGCGGCCTCGCGCTCCCCGGCGGCTTCATCGACCACGACGAGGACTGGAAGCACGCCGTCGTACGCGAACTGCGCGAGGAGACCGGCATCGAAGCCGGCGAGGAGGACGTGCGCCTGGCCGACGCCCTCAGCGCCCCGGACGGCCATCTACTCCTCTTCGGCCTGCTTCCGGAACGCCCCGCCGACAGCCTCCCGCCCTCCGCGCCCACCGACGAGACCTCCGGCTTCCACCTGCTCCGCACACCCACCGAGCTCGCTTTCCCCCTGCACACCCGGGCCGTCCGCACCTGGTTCGACGGGGGCTACCCCTGACCGGCCCGAGGCCACTTCCGGAACTCGGCGCGCGGCCTACAAACCGCGGACGCGCACCGGACCGTCCACCGGCCCCTCCTCACCCTCCCGCGCCACCACGACCTCCCCGTCCACCAGCCGCGACGTATACCGCTCGACCTCCGCCCGCTCCCAGCCGTCACCCGCGTCCCGGACCACCAGACCACCGCCACTGCGCCCTGCGGCCGGAGCCCACACCTCCAGCTCCACACCCCCGTCCGCGCCCCGCACGGGCAGCACCGAACCCGCCCGCGCCAACACCGGAACCCGCGACAACGGAGCATCGAGCAACACCTGACCGGGCCCCTCGTACGCCTCACCCGTCGCCGTGTCGTACCAACGCCCCCGCGGCAGCCGCACCGCCCGGCGGTCCGCGCCACGCTCCAGCACAGGCGCCACCAGCAGGGCGTCACCCAGCAAGAACGCGTCCTCGCACTCCCGCAACGACCGCTCCCCGGGCGTACCCCACCAGAGCGGTCGCACATACGGCGCACCGGTCAGCCCGGACAGTTGCGCCAGCGTCACGAAGTAGGGGTGGAGCCGCTCCCGTTCCTCCAGCGCGGCCCGCGCGTGCTCAAGCACCCCCGGCCCGAACTCCCACGGCTCCCGCCGCCCCGCGTCGATGGCGCTGTGGGTACGGAACAAGGGCAGGTACGCACCCAGCTGGAACCACCGCAGATACAGCTCCGGCGACGGCGACCCGCCGAACCCGCCCACGTCCGGCCCCGAATACGGAACCCCGCACAGCCCCAGCCCCAGCACCAGCGCCAGCGAGGCCCGCAGCCCGGGCCAGCCGGTCTCCACATCCCCGGACCAGGTCCCCCCGTACCGCTGCATCCCCGCCCAACCGGAACGCGAGAACAGAAAGGGACGTGTCTCCGGCCGCAGCCGGCGGAGCCCTTCGTACCCGGCACGCGCCATCGCGAGCCCGTACACATTGTGGGCCTCGCGGTGATCACCCCCGCGGCCCTCCAGGCAGTGCCGCGCCGACCGCGGCAGCGTCGGATCCCCGAACGCCGCGAACGACACCGGCTCGTTCATGTCGTGCCACACACCGGAGAACCCCTGCGCGAACCGCTCCTCGTACAGCCCGCCCCACCATTCCCGCACCTGCGGATCGGTGAAGTCCGGATACACGCACTCACCCGGCCACACCTCCCCGCGCACCAGCCGCCCGCGCGCGTCCCGGACGAACGCCCCGCGGCTCCCGACCGCCGCGCCCGAGTCGAACACCGCGTTCCCCGGCTCCGCCTTCACCGCGGGATCGACGATCGACACCAGCCGCACCCCGTCCTCCCGCAACTCCTCGGCCAGCCCCGGAAGATCGGGAAAGCGCCCGCGGTCGACGGTGAACACCCGGTGCGCGTCGTAGTGGTCGATGTCCAGATGCAGCACGGACAGGGGCAACCCCCGCTCCCGGTAACCGGCGACGACCCGTCGCACCTCCCGCTCGCTCCCGAACCCCCAACGGGCATGCTGCGGACCCAGCGCCCAGGACGGCGGCAGCGCGGGCGCACCCGTCAGCGCCGTCCAGCCCTGCAACACGCGGGCCGGCGTACCGGCCATCACCCAGCAGCGCAGCGGCCCCCCGTCCATCCGCACCTCGCACATCCCCGGGCGGTCGTGGCCGGATCCCGCGCCCTCCTCGCCCTCGCGCAGCGTCACCCGCCCCGACCAGGAATTGTCGTGGAACAGCAGATGCGTCCCCGCATCGGAGACCACCAGTTGCACCGGCATCGTCAGGTACAGCGGATCGTCGTCCGGCCCGAAGCGACCACCCGGGTCGGTGTTCCACAACCGGTACACACCGTCCCGCAGCCGCGGCCCGGACGCCCGCCCGCCGAGCCCGAAGAACCGGGCATCCGCCGGCACCTCGGACCGCTGCACCCAACGAGCGGCACCGCCCGCGACCGGCTCCCACCAGCGCGGCGGCAGCTCGCGCCGGAGCACCACCCCGCCCGGCGTACGCAGCTCCACGGCCCCGTGCCGCGACACCGCGACGGTCAGCCGCTCCGAGACGACCTGCCAGCCGCCGTCCTTGTCCGGCTCCAGCGCGGCCCGCGGATCCGCCTCCGGCGCCACGCCGGGCAACGCGTACGACGGCAACGGGTCCGCCCCGTCCCAGCCCCAGAACACCGCCCCGCCCACCGCCACCCGGACCCGCAACTCCGAACGCGCGAACCGCACCACACCCCCGCCCGGCTCCGGCTCCGCCCCCACCACGAGGCCCGGCACCCTCGCCCGCTCCGCACCGCGCCGGGGCAGCGCCCGCGCATCCGCATTCCGGCGCCGCCAGGAGGAGCGCATCGTGCGCAGCCCCCGCACCGAACCGACCATCTTCACCGAGCGCACCAGGTCACGACCGTTCATGCAGCTCACCCTGCCACCCGGCAGGGCGGGTGCGGGCGCCGTTCAACTTCCGTTCACCCGTGGCCGGACCACATGTCCGGACACACGACCATGGGCGACGAACCCTGGTGCGAAAGACGATCACGTGGCATCGTCCGTAAAAGCCGCCTCACGCGCACACCCCAGCACGTGTGCGCGCGACCCACGCCCACCCCGCGTACCCGTACAGTCAGGGAGCCGCCATGACCGCAGCAGCCAACGACGCCCCCCTCTGGCAGCCCGGCCCCGACCGCATCGCGGCCGCCGCCGTCACCCGCTTCCAGAGCTGGGCGGCCGAGCGCTACGGAGCACCGGCCGAAGGCGGCTACCAGGCGCTGCACCGCTGGTCGGTCGACGAGCTCGACACCTTCTGGCGGGCCGTCGCCGACTGGTTCGACGTACGGTTCTCCACCCCGTACGAATCCGTCATCGGCGACCGCACCATGCCCGGCGCCCAGTGGTTTCCCGGCGCCGCCCTCAACTACGCGGAACACGCGCTGCGCACCGCCGACGACCCCCTGCGCGCCGACGCCCCCGCCCTGATCCACGTCGACGAGACCCACACCCAGGTCCCCCTCTCCTGGTCCGGACTCCGCCGGCAGGTCGGATCGCTCGCCGCCGAACTCCGCGCTCTCGGCGTCGCACCGGGCGACCGCGTCAGCGCCTACGTCCCCAACATCCCCCAGGCGGTCGTCGCCTTCCTCGCCACCGCGGCCGTCGGCGGCGTCTGGACCTCCTGCGCCCCCGACTTCGGCGCCCGCAGCGTCCTCGACCGCTTCCAGCAGGTCGAACCGGTCGTCCTGTTCACCGTCGACGGCTACCGCTACGGCGGCAAGGAGCACGACCGCACCGACACGGTCGCCGAGCTGCGCCGCGAACTCCCCACCCTGCGCGCCGTCGTCCACATCCCGCTGCTGGGCACCGAGGCCCCGGAGGGCGCCCTCGACTGGTCCGCCCTCACGTCGGCGGACACCGAGCCCGTCTTCGAACAGGTCCCCTTCGACCACCCGCTGTGGGTGCTCTACTCCTCCGGCACCACCGGGCTCCCCAAGGCGATCGTCCAGTCCCAGGGCGGCATCCTGCTGGAACACTTCAAGCAGGTCGGACTGCACTGCGACCTCGGCCCCGACGACCGCTTCTTCTGGTACACCTCCACCGGCTGGATGATGTGGAACTTCCTCGTCTCCGGCCTGCTGACCGGGACGACACTCGTGCTGTACGACGGAAGCCCCGGCTACCCGGACGTCAGCGCCCAGTGGCGCGTCGCCGAACAGACCGGAGCAACCCTCTTCGGCACCTCCGCCGCCTATGTCATGGCCTGCCGCAAAGCCGGCGTCCACCCGGGCCGCGACTTCGACCTCTCCCGCGTCCAGTGCGTCGCCACCACCGGCTCCCCGCTCCCGCCCGACGGATTCCGCTGGCTCCACGACGAAGTGGACGACAACCTGTGGATCGCCTCCGTCAGCGGCGGCACCGACGTCTGCAGCTGCTTCGCCGGCGCGGTCCCCACCCTCCCCGTGCACATCGCCGAGCTCCAGGCCCCGTGCCTCGGCACGGACCTCCAGGCCTGGGACCCCGCGGGCAAGCCACTCATCGGCGAGGTCGGCGAGCTCGTCGTCGCCGCACCCCTGCCCTCCATGCCGATCCGCTTCTGGAACGACCCCGACGGCAGCCGCTACCACGACAGTTACTTCGACATGTACCCCGGAGTCTGGCGCCACGGCGACTGGATCACGATCACCGAACACGGCTCCGTCGTCATCCACGGCCGCTCCGACTCCACCCTCAACCGCCAGGGTGTCCGGATGGGCTCCGCAGACATCTACGAAGCCGTCGAACGGCTCCCCGAGATCCGCGAGTCCCTCGTCATCGGCCTCGAAGAGCCCGACGGCGGGTACTGGATGCCGCTCTTCGTCCACCTCGCCGACGGTGCCTCGCTCGACGACGACCTGCGCGACAGCATCAAGCAGACCATCCGCGCGAACCTCTCCCCGCGCCACGTCCCGGACGAGATCATCGAGGTCCCCGGTATCCCGCACACCCTCACCGGCAAGCGCATCGAGGTTCCGGTCAAACGCCTCCTGCAGGGCACAACCCTGGCCAAGGCGGTCAATCCCGGCTCGATCGACAACCTCGAACTCCTCCACTTCTACGAGGACCTCGCCCGCAAGCGGCGCTGACCGCCCGCACTGTCAGTGCCCCTGATTACTCTGAGTGAGCAATGATCGACAGCGCACTGGGGGAGTCATGGCGCACACCAGGAACACCAAGCAGGACAAGACCATCGGGACCGGCGAGTACGGGCGGTCCCGGACTTCCATGCGGCGCACGCTGCGCCGCGAAGCACCCAGCACCGTCGGCCTCCTGGCCGACGAGAAGGACTTCGCGGCGATGCAGCGCTACCGCACCTTCACCTTCGACGACCACACCGTCTACCTCCAGCAGGTCGAGGGCCTGCTGAAGGCCCTCGCCGCACAGGGCATGCACGCCACGGTCGCCCTCTTCGACCCCGAGGAGTACGCGGAGTTCTGCACCGAGTCCGGAATCGCTCCCGACACCCCTGCCAGCCGCAGCCGCTTCACCGCCGAAATCGCCTCGATCGGCGCCACCGTCGCGTACACCGGCCAACCCATCGACACCCTGATCCCACTCCTGGTCGGCCGAGCCGTCCGCCGGGCCACCTGGGAATACGCCACGATGACCCTGGCCGACCTCGGAGCATGCGCCGACTGCGGACAGGACATCGGCCGCGCCGCCTTCGACCGGGCCTCCCACCTCCTGCTGCGCATGCTGGAGACGGCCGGCCCGGGCACCCACCACCTCGTCTGCAGCACCCCCACCGAGACCGAGCACCTGCTCGCCGTCCTGCATACCGAGCGCGACACCACGGGGCCCGCCCGCCTCGAAACAGCGGAAGGAGCCGAGTTCGTCACGGTGCTCGCCGTCGGCATCGCCCTCGAAAAGCCCGGAGGAGTCGTACTCCGGACGAGCAGCCCCGGAACCCAGGACCGGGTCCACGGCTGGCGGCTGGCCCGCGGCAGCCTGGTCCCGCTCACCGCCGGCGAGGTCTTCAGCGCCTACTGCACCGACGCCGACACCGGCGAACCCGTCGCCCCGGAGCCGCACGTGGAGTACTGCGCCGGCTTCGACATCGGGGCGGACGAACCGGAGACGCACCACTGACAGGCCGAAGGGGCTCCCCGCCACCGGCGGGGAGCCCCTTCGCCACAGACACCGCAGGACTACTCGCCCGACAGCACAGCCTGAGCCGCCACCCGCGCCTCTTCGGCGGAGTCGGCCGCCCGCGCGGCAGAAGCGGCACGCTCGCACTGCGCGAGCGTGTACTTCGCCAGCGTGGCGCGGACATACGGAATGGACGCGGCACCCATCGACAGCGACGTCACACCCAGCCCCGTCAGGACACAGGCGAGCAGGGGATCGGAGGCGGCTTCACCACAGACGCCGCAGCTCTTGCCCTCGGCACCGGCCGCCTCCGCCGACAGCGCGACCAGATCGAGCAGCGCAGGCTGCCAAGGATCCTGCAGCCGCGACAGCGCGCCCACCTGACGGTCGGCGGCAAAGGTGTACTGCGCCAGGTCGTTGGTACCCAGCGAGAGGAACTCGACCTCCTGCAGGATCGAGCGCGCCCGCAGCGCGGCTGACGGAATCTCCACCATCGCGCCGAACTTCGCCGCCAGCCCGGCCTCACGGCAGGCGTCTGCGAAGGCCTTCGCGTCCGCACGGTCCGCCACCATCGGAGCCATGACCTCAAGATGGACAGGCAGACCCTCGGCCGCCTTCGCCAGCGCGGTCAGCTGGGTCCGCAGCACCTCGGGGTGGTCCAGCAGGCTCCGCAGCCCACGCACACCCAGCGCCGGGTTGGGCTCGTCCACCGGCGTCAGGAAGTCCAGCGGCTTGTCGGCACCGGCATCCAGCACCCGCACCACGACACGCCCCTCGGGGAACGCCTCGAGCACCGCCCGGTACGCCGCGACCTGCTTCTCCTCGGACGGCGCCCGCTTGCTGTCGTCCAGGAACAGGAACTCGGTACGGAACAGCCCCACACCCTCCGCACCGGCCTCGACGGCAGCCGGCACGTCGCCCGGCCCGCCCACATTGGCGAGCAGCGGGACCTTGTGACCGTCGGAGGTCGCCCCAGGACCGGTCGAAGCGGACAGCGAGGCCTTGCGCGCGGCAGCGGCGCTCTCCAGCTCCGCACGCTTCTCGGCGCTGGGCTCGACGAAGATCTCACCGGTGCTGCCGTCCACCGCGACGACCGTGCCCTCGGCCAGGTCCCCGGCCCCGGGAAGCGCCACCACGGCGGGCACACCGAGCGCCCGCGCCAGGATCGCGCTGTGACTGGTGGGCCCACCCTCCTCGGTCACGAAGCCGAGCACCAGGGCAGGGTCGAGCAGCGCCGTGTCGGCGGGCGCCAGGTCCCTGGCGATCAGCACATAGGGCTCGTCGCTGTCCGGTACACCGGGCATCGGCACACCGAGCAGACGTGCCACGATCCGATTGCGGACGTCGTCGAGGTCGGCGACCCGCCCCGCGAGGTACTCACCGGCGTTGGCGAGCAGCGCCCGATAGGCGGCGAACGCGTCGTAGACGCCGCGTTCGGCAGTGCTGCCGACGGCGATGCGCCGATCCACATCGGCGATCAGCTCGGGGTCCTGCGCCATCATGGCCTGAGCCTCAAGCACATGCTGGGCCTCGCCGCCGGCAAGGTTGCCGCGCGCGATCAGATCGGCCGCCACGGCTTCCACAGCCTGGCGGGCGCGCCCCTGTTCGCGCTCCGCCTCCTCGGCCGGGATCTGCTTCGCCGGCGGTTCGAGCACCGCCGTACCCATATGACGCACCTCGCCGATCGCCACTCCGTGACTCACGCCGACGCCTCGCAGCGTTGTCTCCATTTCACCCGTCCCCGGTTGTGCGGCGGTCCGTGCCTCCGCGGTGGATATCCAGTCGGCCGTCATCGCGCCGAGTCCGTCACTGCCAACCGAACAACGTGTCGCCGATCTTGACGTCGCCGTCCTCCCGGACATCGGAGAGGGAGTCAGCAGTCGCCTCCAGCGCGACGATCGGGCACACCGGCGACTTGCCGGCGGCCTCTACGCCCGCAGGGTCCCACCGCACGATCCCCTGGCCGCGGGTGACCGTGTCCCCCTTGTTCACGAGCAGCTCGAAGCCCTCGCCATTGAGCTGGACGGTGTCGATGCCGAGGTGGACGAGTACGCCGTGCCCCTGCCCGTCGACGACGACGAACGCATGCGGGTGCAGGGAGACGACGATGCCGTCGACCGGCGATACGGCCTCGGACGGCTCGCGCACGGGATCGATGGCGGTTCCAGGACCCACCATCGCGCCGGAGAAGACCGGGTCCGGCACGGCGGCGAGCCCGATGGCACGTCCGGCGAGGGGGGACGTCACAGTGGTCATGGGGAACCTCCCAGGGGTGGAGCTCGAATGGCGCCGTCACGGCTTGCAGACGACGGCGTGCTGTTCAGCAGAGTAAGTCATAAGAAGTTCCGGTTCCGCCCGAGTCCTGGCGGTTCGGGACCCTCGGAGAAGTGCCGGAAACGATTTGCCTCGACTCTCGGCTGCCTGTACTGTCATACCCCTGCCTGACCCCAGCACGACTTCACGTCGGGGGTCGGCGGCGACTTTTAAGCCCTGACCCTAACTCGGATCGGCACCTGCATGTCTGCAGGAGGTTGGTCAAGAGGAATGAAAAGGCCTGATAGAGTCGGACTCGCTGGAAAGGGAAACGCGAAAGCGAAGAACTGGAAAGCAACCCCGCTTCGACCGGGAATCGGACACGAAAGAGTCTGATAGAGTCGGAAACGCAAGAC
>NZ_JBHVPX010000012.1:189243-322689 GCF_042887155.1 Streptomyces sp. NPDC057963 | reverse complement strand
CACCGTCAGGTCATCGGCGAAACGCCGGTCACCCGTGGCGTCGGGCACGTACTTCACACAGACAACGATCCTCAAGCTCACGCCGGCTCTCCTACTGCATCGTCATTTCTGGGCTGCCTTGTTGCACGCAGCATAGGCGCCCGATGGGGCGGTTTCCGGTCGGGGCGACCGACGCCCCGAAGGAAATATTACTAGCCAGTACACCCAGTGCCCTACCCCTGGGCAAGCGCTTGGAACTGTGATCTGGCCAACGTGCGGCGCCCCTGTGCCGCTTGGGAATTCTCAGTCCCGCAAGGCGGTGAAACGACCCTGGTGGTAGAGCAGCGGGCGACCGCCTCCGGCCGGGTCGCCGGCCACGGCCTCCGCGATCACGATGCGATGGTCCCCCGCCGGGATCCGGGCCACCACGCGGCAGACCAGCCAGGCCGGCACCCCGTCGAGCACCGGCACGCCTTCGGGGCCACTGCGCCAATAGGTGGACGGGCCGAACCGGTCGGCGCCGCTGCGGGCGAACGTGGCGGCCAGTTCCTGCTGGTGCTCGCCGAGTATGTGGACACCGATGTGCTCGGCCTCGGCCACGACCGGCCAGCTGGAGGACGAGGTCCCCACTCCGAAGGAGATCAGCGGCGGCTCGGCGGCGACGGAGTTGAGCGAGGTGGCGGTGAAGCCGACCGGGCGGTCACCTGCGGCGGTGATCACTGCCACACCGGCGGCGTGCTGCCGGAAGACCGAGCGGAGAAGTTCGGGGGATGCCGTGCGGGAGGTACCGAGCTCGGGCGATGCCGTCATGGAGATGTCCTTCTACGGAGAGGGGCGTACGGGGCCGTGGTTGCTCAGGCACCCGGACAGCGCGCACTCGCGTTGCGGGCGAGATCCACGTGGACCCGGCCGTAGAGAAGGATTTCCGGCAGCATAGCGTCAGACTGACGATGCATGGTCGGTGCAGTCAAGGGCGTTCCGCAATGTGGGAGATGCATCACGGTCCGTCACATCGCCTGCCCCAGCGCGGCGACCACGTCGACGGTGCGCGGCTGCCCCGCCGCCCGGCGGACGATGCGGCCGGTGGCGTCGAGGACCAGCACGGTCGGCGTCCGGCTGATCTCCAGCTCGCGCACGAGAGTGAGATGCGCCTCGGCGTCGATCTCCACATGGGTCACGCCGTCCACCATGCGCGCCACCTCGGCAAGGGTGCGCCGGGTGGCCCGACACGGCTGGCAGAACGCGCTGGAGAACTGCACCAGCGTGGCCCGCTCCCCCAATTCCGCGCCGAGTTGGGCCGCGTCCAGCGTTCCCCCGTACGTCCGCCTGTCCACCTTCGGCCTCCTGTCAGAGCTCTTCGCAAGGGGTCAGCGCCACCGGGCACCGAGACATTCCCGGTGGTTCCACGTGACGAGAATCTCGCGCCCCGCGCCCTCGGAGACTGGCCACCGCGTCGCGCATGGGGCACGATCGGCCCAATGCCGCAAACCTACGGCTGCGTAACTTCCGCCGGGAGAACCCTCCCCAGGCGCTGAAGAAGGGTCTTCCCCAGATGGCAGAACTCGTCTATCGACCGGTCATCGGCGCCGCTCGTACGTTGTTCAAGGCGCTTGACCTGAAGATCGACACTCAGGGTTCCGAGCACATCCCGAAGACCGGTGGCGCGGTACTGGTAAGCAACCACATCAGTTATCTGGACTTCATCTTCACCGGGCTCGCGGCGCTCCCGCAGAAGCGGCTCGTCCGGTTCATGGCGAAGGAATCGGTCTTCCGGCACAAGGCGTCCGGGCCGCTGATGCGCGGTATGAAGCACATCCCCGTCGACCGCAAGCAGGGCGAGGACGCCTATGCGCACGCGCTCGACTCGTTGCGCTCCGGTGAGATCGTCGGCGTCTTCCCCGAGGCCACCATCTCGGAGTCGTTCACGCTGAAGAGCTTCAAGTCGGGTGCCGCCCGGCTGGCCCAGGAGGCCGGCGTGCCGCTGATCCCCATGGCGCTGTGGGGGACGCAGCGGCTGTGGACCAAGGGGCGGCCGCGCAATTTCAAGCGCAACCACATTCCGGTGACGATCCGGGTGGGCGAGCCGGTGGAGGCACCCACCGACCAGTACGCGGGCGCGATCACCCGGCGGCTGCGGGAGCGGGTCCAGGAGCTCCTGGAGGCGGCCCAGCGCGCCTATCCCGTACGCCCGAAGGACGCGAGCGACACCTGGTGGGTGCCCACGCATCTCGGCGGTACGGCTCCGACGCCGGCCGAGGTGCGCGAGAGGAGCTGACGCGGCCGGTTCACGGCCTCGGCCGAAACGTCACTCCGCGATGTCGGCAGGTGACGTGCCCTCCTTCGCACCGGGCCGCTTCGCCCGGCTCGGAGTGCGTCACGGGCCGCACGCCGCTCCCGACGCAGGGGGGCGGCCGCTGCCCGGGGCGCGTACGAGCCGCACGGTGCCGCTGATGCGGTCGGTGTCCGCGTCGCGTCCGGGGCCGGCCGGGCGGGGCCGTCGCCCCTGCGGAGGCCGACGAGGAAGTGGCTGAAGCCGGGGACGAGGGTGTGTACGCCGTCGGAGACGGTGGCCGTCGCGCGGCGTCGGCCGTCTCCGCCCCGGGACGGGAGCTCAGAGTTCGGTGGGCAGCGTGCGCCACAGTTGCGGGCGGTCCTCGGCGGACTTGAGGCTGCGCAGCACCGCCGGATGCGGTGCTGCGTAGAGTACCGGGTAGTCCACTTCATTGAACTCCGGTCGCACGGGCCACGCCAGTCGCTCCTCGTCGAGCGAGAAGTGGGCGTCGACGACGCCCGGCTTGTTGCCCCGGGGGTCCTGACGGTCCCAGCGATCGCGGCCGGGCAGCTGGACCGCGATCAGCCCGTGCAGGGGCCCCGGATCCCCGTTGTCCTCGGCGAGCGACTGGTAGCAGAAGGCGGTCGGGATACCGGCCGCACGGAGAAGGGCGGCCAGCGCGTGGGATTTGGTGTGGCAGATTCCGTTGCGCGTCGCGAGGACGCCGGAGGCGCGCCAGGTGACCCGCATGTCGCCCGAATCGGCGGAGTGCGGAATGGTGTCACGTACGAAGGCGTAGGCGGCAGCGGCGTATGCATATGCATCGGTGGTGCTGCCGCGGAGACGGGCGACCGTCTCCCGCACCAGCGGATGCGCGTGATCGATGGCCTCGTCGGCTGCGAGATAGGCAGAAATCTCCGGGACCTGCTGGATCAGCTCCATGGCCGCCGAGCGTAGGTATGCGGCCGACCGGATGTCAATCATTTTCCGAACGGCCGCATACCTATTCACGCTTGCGGGCTCACTTCGCCATCTCGTCCTTCAGCGCGAGGACGAACGCGTCGACATCGTCCTCTGCCGTGTCGAAGGAGCACATCCAGCGCACATCACCGGCGGCCTCGTCCCAGAAGTAGAAGCGGAAGCGCTTCTGCAGCCGTTCGCTCACGTCGTGCGGCAGCCGGGCGAAGACGGCGTTGGCCTGGACCGGATGGAGGATCTCCACACCGTCCACCGCGCGCACACCCTCCGCGAGCCGCTGGGCCATGGAGTTGGCGTGCCGGGCGTTGCGCAGCCAGAGGTCTCCGGCGAGCAGCGCCTCCAACTGCACGGAGACGAAGCGCATCTTGGAGGCAAGCTGCATCGACAGCTTGCGCAGATGCTTCATGGCACGGACGGCGTCAGGGTTCAGGACGACCACGGCCTCGCCGAAGATCGCCCCGTTCTTCGTTCCGCCGAAGGACAGGACGTCGACGCCGACGGTGTTGGTGAACGTACGCATGGGTACGTCCAGCGACGCCGCGGCGTTGGCTATCCGGGCCCCGTCCAGGTGGACCTTCATGCCGTGGCCGTGGGCGTGGTCGCAGATGGCGCGGATCTCGCCGGGTGTGTAGACCGTGCCCAGCTCGGTGTTCTGGGTGATCGAGACGACCTGCGGCATGGCACGGTGCTCGTCGTCCCAGCCGTACGCCTGCCGGTCGATCAGCTCGGGAGTCAGCTTGCCGTCCGGGGTGGGCACGGTGAGCAGCTTGAGGCCGCCCACCCGCTCCGGGGCGCCGCCCTCGTCGACGTTGATGTGCGCGGACTCGGCGCAGATCACCGCACCCCAGCGGTCGGTCATCGCCTGGAGGGAGACGACGTTGGCGCCGGTTCCGTTGAAGACCGGAAAGGCTTCGGCGGTGGGGCCGAAGTGACTGTGCATGACGCGCTGGAGATGCTCGGTGTAGTCGTCCTCGCCGTAGGCGATCTGGTGGCCGCCGTTGGCCAGGGCGATGGCCGCGAGAATCTCCGGGTGCGTGCCCGCGTAGTTGTCACTGGCGAAGCCCCGTACCTGCGGGTCGTGGTGGCGTCGCGCGTCGGTCCTTACGGTTGCGGGGTCAGCCACAGGCGCTTTCCGTTCACTTCCGGGGCGGGCCGGTCCCAGACGCCGACGATGGCATCGGCCAGGTCCTTGACGTCGGTGAAGCCCGCGAATTTCGCATTCGGGCGCTCGGCGCGCATCGCGTCGTGCACCAGTGCCTTGACGACCAGGATCGCAGCCGCGGTCCTCGGCCCTTCGTCGCCCCCCGCCTTGCGGAACGCGTCCGCGAGCGCGAGCGTCCAGGCCTCGGCCGCCGCCTTCGACGCGGCATAGGCCGCGTTTCCCGCGGTGGGCTTGCTCGCCCCGGCCGCGCTGATCAGCACATAGCGACCCCGGTCGCTGCGCTGGAGACCCTCCTGGAAGGCCAGCGAGGTGTGCTGGACCGTACGGATCAGCAGCTTCTCCAGCAGGTTCCAGTCGGCGAGGTCGGTCTCGGCGAAGCTCGCGCTGCCGCGCCAGCCGCCGACGAGGTGGACCAGACCGTCGATCCGGCCGAATTCCTTCTCGGTCTTGGCCGCCCATTCGCGAGCCGCACCGAGGTCCAGCAGATCGACCGTGTCGCCGGTGACGGTGGCACCGCCGTGGGCGTAGCGCGCTGCGTCGACCGCCTCGGCCAGGCGGGTGGCGTCCGCGTCGGAGGCGACGACGGTCGCACCGGCCTCGGCGAGCCTCAGCAGCGCGGCCCGTCCGGCCGGGCCCGCGGCTCCGGCGACCGCCACCACGGCACCTTCGAGAGCACCGCTCCCGCTGCCCTTGCCGTTTCCGTTCATGGCCACCGCCTCCTCAAGCCCGGCGCTCACGCGGCTGCCCGCTCGGCATCCGCGGCGGTGATCCCCTTGGTCGAGGCGATCACGTTCTTCAGCTTCTTGGCGAGCGCCTCATAGAACATGCTCAGGGGAAACTCGTCCGGAAGCACATCGTCGACGAGCTTACGCGGCGGCTGGGAAAGATCCAGTGCGTCCGGGCCCTTGGCCCAGCGGGAGCCCGGGTGCGGTGCGAGATAGGTGGAGACCAGGTCGTACGCGGCGAACCAGTGGACGAGCTTGGGGCGGTCGATGCCGTCGCGGTAGAGCTTCTCGATCTCGGCGCAGAGCTGATTGGTGACCTCCGGGGCGCGGCCCCAGTCGATCTTCAGCGTGTTGTCGGTCCAGCGGATCACGTCGTGCTTGTGGAGGTACGCGAAGAGCAGCTGGCCGCCCAGGCCGTCGTAGTTGCGCACGCGCTCACCGGTGACGGGGAAGCGGAACATCCGGTCGAACAGCACGGCGTACTGCACGTCGCGGCCCTGCGGGAAGCCGTCGGCCTCCAGCTTGACGGCCTCCTTGAAGGCGGTGAGGTCGCAGCGCAGTTCCTCCAGCCCGTACATCCAGAACGGCTGGCGCTGCTTGATCATGAAGGGGTCGAACGGCAGGTCGCCGTGGCTGTGCGTCCGGTCGTGGACCATGTCCCAGAGGACGAAGGCCTGCTCACAGCGCTGCTGGTCGCCGACCATCTCCCGGATGTCGTCGGGCAGCTCGACGCCGAGCAGCTCGACCGACGCCTCGGTGACCCGGCGGAACCGGGCGGCCTCGCGGTCGCAGAAGATCCCGCCCCAGCTGAAGCGCTCGGGGGCCTCGCGCATCGCGACGGTCTCCGGGAAGAGCACGGCGGAGTTGGTGTCGTAGCCCGAGGTGAAGTCCTCGAAGGTGATGCCGCAGAACAGCGGGTTGTCGTAGCGGGTGGCTTCGAGCTCGGCCAGCCACTCGGGCCAGACCATGCGCAGCACGACCGCTTCGAGATTGCGGTCCGGGTTGCCGTTCTGGGTGTACATCGCGAAGACGACCAGGTGCTGCAGCCCGTCGACGCGGTTCCTGGCCGGCTGGAAGGCGAGCAGCGAATCGAGGAAGTCCGGCACTCCGAAGCCGTCCGCGGCCCAGCGACGCAGGTCCACGACCAGCGCACGGTGGTAGGCAGCGTCGTGCGGAAGCAGCGGGGAGAGCTCCTCGACCGCGGCGATCACACGGTCCAGCGTCGCGCGGGCGGTCTCCCCGGACGGCGCTCCTTCGGCGTCGAAGTCGATGGAACCGTCCTTCGACTGCCAGGGGCGGATCTCCTCCACGGCATTCTTGAGCGTCGGCCAGGCGGGGTGGTCGACCACCCGCCGGTCCGCATCTATGTCACCTGCGGCAACGTCGTGCACAAGAATTTCCGTCATAACACTTCCTCCACAGGAGAACCTCGCGTTAAGCAACCGTATCCATGTGCGGTTCCTTCGGACAAGTGGGCCTCAGAAAATTATCCTGCCGCCCCCCATGGTCACCACGATTCTTCCTGTGCAGAACCTCCACTGCGACCACTTCCGCCGGTTGGGCACGTTCTGGCGGGCGCAGGCGGGGCCCGGACCATTAGGCTGCCGCATTGCCGTAGTGCCGTGGTGCCCCGTGGGTAGGAACCGCACGCGGGAGGACACCCTCGACGGAAGCGAGTTGCCTTGTCTTTTCTCACCATCGGACATCGCGGAGTGATGGGCGTCGAGCCGGAGAACACCCTGCGGTCGTTCGTCCACGCGGAACGGGCCGGGATGGACGCCATCGAATTGGATCTTCATCTGAGCAAGGACGGCGCGCTGGTCGTCATGCACGACACCGAGGTCGACCGCACGACGGACGGCAGCGGTCCGATCGCCGAGAAGACCCTGCCCGAGTTGCGCGAACTCGATGCCGGGCAGGGCGAGCGGGTGCCGGTCTTCGAGGAGGTTCTCGACGCCGTACGGTCCCCCGTGCAGGCGGAGATCAAGGATGTGGCCGCGGCCCGCGCCCTGGCCGAAGTGATGCTGCGCCGCGACCTCGTCGACCGGGTCGAGGTGTCGTCGTTCCACGACGAGGCGGTCGCCGAGATCGCCCAGCTGGTGCCCGGGGTGCGGACCGTGCTCATCGCGAGCCGCTGGCGGAGCGATGTGGTGGAGCGGGCCGAGGCGGTGGGCGCGGCGACTCTGGCGCTGAACATCCGCCGCCTCACCCTGGAGGTGGTCGAACAGGCGCACGCCGAAGGGCTGAAGGTCATCGGCTGGGTGGTGAACACCCAGGACCATCTGCGGCTGGTACGCGCCCTGCGGCTGGACGGCGCGACCACCGACTACCCGGACATCCGCCGCGCAGGCCGCTTCACGGCTTGATCACCGGACCGGCCCGGCCGGTCTCCGGCTCCGCCGGATCCGTCGCCGGCCCTCCGACCGGTCGTCGACCCCGTTCAGGCCAGGTCCTTGACGAGGAGCTCGAACGCGAGGTCGTCGCGCTGGGGTATGCCGAAGCGTCCATCGCCGTACGGGAACGGGCTGAGCTTTCCCGTACGGCGGTAGCCGCGCCGCTCGTACCAGGCGATCAGCTCCTCGCGCACCGAGATGACGGTCATGTGCATCTCGGCCACCCCCCAGCTCGCCCGGACGGTGCGCTCGGCCTCGGCGATGATCACCTTGCCGAGACCGGCTCCCTGCAGCTCCGGGCGGACCGCGAACATCCCGAAGTAGGCGGCGTCACCGCGGTGTTCGAGCTGGCAGCAGGCGACGAGCACACCGTCGCGCTCCACCACGAGCATGCGGCTGCCGGGCGCCTCGACGACCTGGCGGACACCGTCCGGGTCGGTGCGCTGCCCCTGCAGGAGGTCCGCCTCCGTGGTCCATCCGGCTCGGCTGGAGTCCCCGCGGTACGCCGACTCGACGAGCACCACGAGCGCGGGCACATCGGCGGCGGCAGCGTCGCGGAAGGTCAGCTGTCCCGGGTCCTGAGCAGGGGCGGTGTCCATGGCGGTGGCTCTCCATTTCTGTGTTGTGGCCGTGCCGGAGCAGCGTAACCCGCCCGCCCGGGGCCCAAGGGCTGTCCCGTGGGTCCCTGGCGGGCGTGCGACGACGGCTACGGCACCTCGCCGCTTTCGGAACGCCCGAGTACAGCCAGTATCCGGGCGCCCCTCCGCCGTGCGATGCACCGCATCCGACGCCGCACGCCGCTCCACCAGGGACCACGGGACAACCCTTAGGGTCGGCCGCATGGTTCATGTGCTGAGCAGTCGGATCCTGCTGCATCCGGCCGATCCCGAGCGGTCACGGAACTTCTACGGGGATTCCCTCGGGCTGCCCGTCTACCGGGAGTTCGGCACCGGTCCCGAGCGGGGCACGGTCTACTTCCTCGGCGGCGGCTTCCTGGAGGTCTCGGGGCGCGCTGCCACGCCGCCGGTGCCCGGTCTCGAACTGTGGATGCAGGTCGCGGACGTCCGGACGGCGCACGAGGAGGTGTCGGCCCGGGGCGTCGAGGTGCTGAGGCCGCCGGTGCGCGAGCCGTGGGGGCTCGTCGAGATGTGGATCCGCGATCCGGACGGGCACCGGATCGCCATGGTGGAGGTACCGGCGGATCATCCGCTGCGCTACCGCCCCTAGCCGTACTGCGGGCGCCGACGGTGCGGGGCGCGGCCCGTCCGAGTGCGCGGCCCGGCTCCTCCCGGTGCGGGGCGCGGCTCGCCTCAGTGCGCGGTCCGGCTCCGTTCCGCGCAGTCGACGAGCACGGGCAGGGCCTGTTCCAGGCTCCCGTCGCGGTCCGCGAACGGGAGGCGCAGGTGGTGGCGGAAGCCGTCCACCGCGGAGAAGGCGGGACCGGGAACGATCAGTACGCCCGCGCGGCGGGCCAGTTGGGCGGTGGCCTCGGCGTCGGCGCCGGGGATCTCCACCCAGAGGGCGGAGCCTCCCGCGGGCCGTTCCCATTTCCATCCGGTCCGCTGGTCGCACAGGATCCGTTCGGTCTCCGCCAGGCGTTCACGCAGCCGGGAGCGGCGTCGGGCACGGGCCTCGGGCAGTTCCCGGAGCAGCTGCACGGCCAGCATCTGGTCCACCACCGGGCATGACAGGTCGACGGACTTCTTGATGTCGGCCAGGCGGCGGATGACGGTGGTGGAGGCGCGGATCCAGCCCAGCCGGAGCCCGCCCCAGAAGAGCTTGGACAGCGTGCCGATGGTGGCGGTGGCGGCGGGCGGCAGCTGGGCGGCGAGGGAGACCGGTGCGGAGTCGTGGTGCAGGGACAGTTCCGCGTAGGCGTTGTCCTCCACCGCGTACAGGCCCTGCTCCGCCAGGACGGCGGCCCAGGCACGGCGGGTGTACTCGTCCATGCTGCGCCCGGTGGGGTTGTGGACGGACGGCTGCAGATAGACGAGGCGGGGGCGGATGTGGCCGGCCAGCCGCGCGAGTGCGGCGGCGTTGTCGCCGTGCGCCGCGTCCGCCGGCAGCGGGACCAGACGGGCGCCGCGGGCCCGCAGTGCCTCAAGAGCGCCGCGGTAGGTCGGGTCCTCCACGATCACGGTGTCACCCGGCTCGACCAGTCCCTGGGTGATCAGCCAGACGGCCTGCTGGGATCCGGCGGTCACCAGGATCTGTTCGGGGGACGTCGGCAGGCCGGCCGAGCGGTGGTACTGGGCTATCCCCTCGCGCAGTTCGGGCAGCCCGTACGGCAGGTACCCGTCGCCCGCCAGCGCGGCGGTGAGGTCCCGGGCGGACAGCGCGCCGACCGCCGCCGCGACCGCGGGAAGGCCGTCCAGCGCGCCGCTGGACAGGTCGATGCCCCCGTCCCGTGTCCCGAAACTGGCCAGGCGCCCCTCGGTCGCGGGCTCCCCCACCGCCCCGGAACCCCGCAGCCGGGAGCCGCTGCCCTGCCGGCTCTCCAGCCATCCCTCGGCCTCCAGCAGCCCGTACGCGGCCGTCACGGTGCTGCGGCTGACACCGAGCGCCGCCGCGAGGGCCCGCTGCGAGGGGAGCACGGTGCCGGGGGCGACGTCTCCGCGTTGCGCCAACTCGCGCAGCGCCTCCGCCAGCAGCTGCGGCATCGCCTCCGCGCCGCCCTTGGACCATCCGGTCAGCAGACGCGACAGGCGGGTGGGAGGAATCCGGTCCATGCACCCATCATCACCCGCCGCAGACCAATTGCCGCCAAGTGGCCTTTGCCGCCCTCCGTCGCCCGACACATGATCGGGAGAACGCCGTTGCAAAGGAGCAAGAACATGGCGACCGTGGTGCTCGTCGGGACACTGGACACCAAAGGGGCGGAGTACGCGTGGCTCTCGGCGCGACTGCGCGAATCGGGCTGCGACGTCGTGCTCGTCGACGCCGGGGTGATGCCACCGCCCGCGGGCACCCCCGCAGGTGACGTGGACGCGACCGCCGTCGCAGCCCGCGCCGGGCACGACCTGGAGGCGCTGCGCGCCGCCGGGGACCGGGGTGCGGCAGTGGCCGCCATGGCGGAAGGCGTCGAACTGGTCGTCGGCGACCTGCTCCGGGAGGACCGGCTGCACGCGGTGCTGGCGGTGGCCGGCAGCGGTGGGTCGTTCATCGCCGCCCGTGCCATGCAGGCGCTGCCCGTCGGCGTCCCGAAGCTCCTGGTGTCCACCATGGCCAGCGGGGATGTGTCGCCGTACGTGGGCAGCAGCGACATCACCATGATGTACAGCGTGGTCGATGTCGCGGGCATCAATTCCGTGTCGTCCCAGATCCTGGGGAACGCGGTGGCGGCGGCAGCGGGAATGGCCGTCCATCGCGAGCGGAGCGTGAACCTTCCGCACCCCGGTGGCCGGCCGCTGGTCGCCGCCAGCATGTTCGGTGTCACCACACCCGCGGTCGACGCCGCCCGGCAGCGCCTGGAAGAGCTGGGCTACGAGGTACTGGTCTTCCACGCCACGGGGGCGGGCGGCCAGGCTCTGGAGAAGCTCGCCGCCGGCGGGTTCCTCGCCGGTGTGCTGGACCTGACCACCACCGAACTCGCGGACGATCTGATCGGTGGTGTGCTCAGCGCCGGGCCCGACCGGCTCACCGCGGCAGGGCGGGCCGGCCTCGCGCAGGTCGTCGCGCCCGGCGCGCTGGACATGGTCAACTTCGGCGCCGCGGAAACCGTCCCGGAGCGCTTCGCCGAACGCCGGCTCCTCGTGCACAACCCCACCGTCACCCTGATGCGCACCACAGCCGACGAGATGGCGGAGCTCGGCACCCTCATGGGACGGAAGCTCGCCTCGGCGCGCGGCCCGGCGGCGGTCTTCTGGCCGCTGGGCGGCGTCTCCGCCGTGGACGCGCCGGACGGCCCGTTCCACGACCCGGAAGCCGACGCGGCCGGGCTGGCGGCCCTGCGCACCGCCCTGGAGGGCAGCGCTGTCGAGCTGCGCGAGGTCGACGCCCATCTCAACGACCCGGCCTTCGCCACGGCCGCCGCCGACCACCTTCACCGGCTGATCACCGCTCATGACCGTTCGCACGCGGTCTCCGAGTCCGGCAGCGTCTGAGCCGGGCCCCTTCCGGGCCGCGCACCCCGGCGTCCGAGCCGTACGACCCCCGAGCCACCCGGCGTCCGCACCACCCCGTCGCCGAGCCGCACGGCATCCGAACCACCCAACCGCCGAACCACCCAACCGCCGAGCCGCACCGCGTCCGAGTCACGCACCCACCGAACAGGAGTCCTTCCGTGAACCGCAATCAAGCCCTGGCACGCCTGACCGCCCAGGTCAGCGCGGGCAAGGCCGTCATCGGCGCAGGCGCAGGCACCGGCCTGTCCGCCAAGTGCGCGGAGGCCGGCGGCGTCGACCTGCTGATCATCTACAACTCCGGCCGCTACCGCATGGCCGGGCGGGGCTCGCTGGCGGGCCTGCTGCCGTACGGCGACGCCAACGCCATCGTGCTGGACATGGCCGGCGAGGTTCTCCCCGTCGTCCGCGACGTCCCCGTACTCGCCGGGGTGTGCGGGACCGATCCTTTCCGGATCATGGGCAACTTCCTCGACCAGTTGAAGGCCGTCGGCTTCACCGGCGTACAGAACTTCCCCACGGTCGGTCTGTACGACGGCAGGTTCCGCGAGAACCTGGAAGAGACCGGTATGGGCTTCGGCCTGGAGATCGACATGATCCGCCAGGCCCACGAACGTGACCTGCTGACCGCGCCCTACGTCTTCGACCCCGAGCAGGCCGCCGACATGGCGCGGGCCGGCGCGGACGTCCTCGTACCGCATGTGGGGCTGACCACCAAGGGATCCATCGGCGCCTCCACCGCGCTCACCCTCGACCAGGCCGCGACGGCCGTGCAGGAGATGCACGACGCCGCCAAACGCGTCAACCCCGACATCATCGTGCTCTGCCACGGCGGACCGATCGCCGAACCCGAGGACGCCCGCTACGTCCTGGAGCACACCTCGGGGATCGCCGGCTTCTTCGGCGCCTCGTCCATGGAACGCCTCCCCACCGAACGCGCCATCACCGACCAGGCACGCGCCTTCAAGTCCCTCACTCTCGGCTGACCGGGCCGAAGCGGGTGCGGAGGAGCGCGCGGCGGGAAACACTCCCCCCGCGCGCTCCCCCGTACCTCAGTGCGCCGCGTACGACGGCCCCGGCCCGGGCATCGACCAGGGGGGACCGACGTCGTACGTCCAGGGGGAGGTGCGCTGTGCACGGACCGGTGGTGTCCGGCTGGTTGCTCATGGCGTTGTGCGGGATGACGGGCGCGTACTGCCTGCTTCGCACGCGCAGCGAGACCGGGGAGGAGCGCAGGGCGGCGCGGGCGGAGGCGCTGATGGGTTTCGGTATGGCCGCCATGGCAGTGCCGGCTGCCGTCGTGACACCACCGGAGTGGGCGTGGGCGGTGTACGCGGTGCTGTTCGGCCTTGCCTCCTTGCGCGCGCTGTGGTTCTCCCGGCGCGGCGCCCACCATCTGCACCATCTGGTCGGATCGTCGGCGATGGTGTACATGGCGCTGACCATGGCACCGGGCGGCGGAGGGGCCCACGGTGAGCACGGCGGACACGCGGGCCATGGTGTCGCGGCGACGGCCGGGGGCCTCCCCCTGCTGACCGGACTGCTGCTGGCGTACTACGCCGCCTATGTACTGAGGTCGGGGAGCCGGTTGATACCGGTGGCCGCCGCGGCGGGCGGTGGCGGACCGGCCGGAGGCGGGACACGCGGGGGCGGACCGGCCGGAGGCGGACCGGCCGGAGGCGGGCCGGCCGGTCGTGGCTGGGGCGCACGGCCCGAGCTGGCTCTCGCCTGCCGGCTGACCATGGGCATCGCCATGTTCGCGATGCTGCTCGCCCTGTGAGACGAGCGGCCCAAACCGTGGCGTACATCACTTGCCGTGCAGAGCCATACCCGTGGGTACCCCATCGCTCATAGGCTGACGCCATGTTGGTCTCCCTCGCGCTGCTGTTGCTCGGCGCACTGGCCGCCGTCGTGACCCCGCGTCTGATGGCGCGGGCGCGATGGCCGGAGCGTGAGCCCGTTGTCGCGCTGTGGGTGTGGCAATGCGTGGTGGCCGGGGTGCTGCTCTGTTTCGCGCTCTCCATGACGTTCAGCGCGGCCGCGGCCTGGCAGGCGGTGCGTGGTCATGTGTTCGCACCGGCACCGCGTGCCGTGGTGGAGGCGTATGCGCTGGGCGGGCACGGGCAGTGGTCCGCGGCCATGGCCGTGCTGCTGGCACTCGGCGGGGTGTGGACGGCGGCGATGCTGACCCGGGAGATCCATCGCGCCCGGACCCGTCGCAGGCAGCGCCGGGCCGAATTGCTGGTGCGTTCCCCGCTGATGCCCGGCGAGGAGCCCGGCAGCGGTCGGCTCGTCGTGCTGGAGGGAGACCGTCCGGGCGCCTGGTGGCTGCCGGGGTCGGCGCCTCAACTGGTCATCACCACCACCGCACTTGGTCGCCTGAAGGGCCGCCAGCTGGATGCGGTGCTGGCTCATGAGCAGGGCCACGCGAAGGCCCGCCACGACTGGCTGCTGCACTGTTCCGGCGCACTCGCGAACGGGTTTCCGCAGGTTCCGGTGTTCGCGGCCTTCCGTGACGAGATGCACCGGCTGGTCGAACTGGCCGCGGACGACGTGGCGTCGAGGCGATTCGGCCGGCTGACGATCGCCCTGGCCCTGGTCGAACTCAACGAGGACCGAGGCGTGTTCGGCCCCGGTTCGACGCCGGACGCCCAGCTTCCGCTGCGGGTGAACCGGCTGCTGACTCCGATGGAGCGGCTCACCGCGGGCCGCCGTCTCCGGCTGACCGCGGCGGCTGCCCTGGTGCCGGTGGTTCCGCTTCTGGTGGCCTTCCTTCCCGGACTCAGAGCGCTGGGATAGCCGGGGGCGCCGGACTTCCGCGAAGATCACCCCATGCCGTCCTCGCCGCCGGTCCCACCGGCCCGCCGCCCTTCCCGCCCCACCCCCTTCCGCACGGCCGTGGCCTGCGCCGCTCTCGCCCTGGTCCTGCTGATCCTGGTCGCCGCGCGCTGGTCGCCACTGATGACGCTGGACCGTACGGTCGCGGACACCCTGCACCGAAGGGCGGTCACCGAGCCCGGCCTCGTCCACGCCAACCGGATCCTGACCGACTGGGCGTGGGATCCGTGGACGATGCGTGCCCTGATCACGGTGGCCGTGGTGGTGCTGTGGTGGCGCGGGGCTCGGGCACTCGCGATGTGGGTCGCGGCCACGAGCGTGCTGTCGTCCCTTCTGCAGCAGGGGCTGAAGTCCGCAGTCGGCCGGGAGCGACCCCAGTGGCCGAATCCGGTGGATTCCGCGCATTACGCGGCGTTCCCGTCCGGTCACGCGATGACGGCGACGGTGAGCTGCGGTCTGCTGCTCTGGCTGCTGCGCCGGCACGGCGCGGGCACCCGGGTGTGGCGGGCGGCGCTGGTGGTGGCATGGGTCTCGGTGATCGGGGTGGGTGTCACCCGGCTCTACCTGGGGGTGCACTGGTTGAGCGACGTCCTGGGGGGCTGGCTGCTGGGGGCGGCCCTGGTCGGTTTCTCGATCGCCGGGTTCGCCAGGTACGAGGCACGCGGCGGACCGGCCTTGCCGCGGCGCTCCTGAACCGGGGAGGATCGCGTCCATGCAGATCAAGGGCGTACTTTTCGACTTCTCCGGGACCCTCTTCCGGATCGAATCGGTCCGGTCCTGGTTGCGCGGGGTCCTCGACGAGCGGGAGGTGAGGGTGAGCGAGGCCGACTTCGAACGGTACGCGCGGGGGCTGGAGGCCGCCGGAGCACTGCCGGGCGGCCCGCCTCCCCAGGATGTTCCCGCCCGGCTCGCCTCCGTGTGGGCCACCCGCGACGAGAGCGCGGAACACCACCGCGAGGCGTTCACCGGCCTGGCGCGGCAGGTGGCCCTGCCGGATCCGGGGCTCTACGACGCGTTGTACGAGCGACACAGATCACCCGCCGCCTGGCGGCCGTACCCGGACGCGGCGGAGGTGCTCGGCGCCCTGCGCGACAGCGGCGCCCGTATAGGCGTCGTCAGCAACATCGGCTGGGACCTGCGGCCGGTCTTCCGGGCGCACGGCCTGGACGCGCTGATCGACGCCTACGTGCTGTCGTACGAGCTCGGCGTCCAGAAGCCGCACCCACGGCTCTTCCACACCGCCTGCACACTTCTCGGGCAGGATCCGACGGATGTGGTGATGGTCGGTGACGACCGGCGCGCGGACGGCGGGGCCGCGGCCCTGGGCTGCGACGTGCGCTTTGTGCACCATCTGCCGGTGGAGGAGCGGCCCGATGGACTGCGGACGCTCGGACTGGTGCAGGGCGTTGCCTGACAGACATGTGAGAGATGTCCCTGACGCGCAATGGGTCGGATTGTCACATCGGGGCCTTAGCCTGTAACCATGTCCCGTTCTCCCCGCTCCTCCGATTCCGTGCGAACCGCTGCCGTGGTGAACAAAAAGATTCGCGACCTGTGGCAGCGCTCGGGCGGCTGCCTTTCCCCGGAGGACGAGGAGCAGTACCAGCGGTTGCTCGTGGAGTGGGCGGCGGCGACCGGCGGGAGCGCCAGGTCCGCCGCCTGACCCCGGCGCCGCGTGCCGCATGCGGGTGTCGGGCCGCATCGGCCGCGGTGCGTCCCGCCGGGCGGCGCGATCGGTCCGGCGGGACGCACGCGGTGCGGGGTGGAGCGGGGCAGTGCCGGTCGAGCGGTGGAACGGGCCGGATCAGCGGTCGAAGTAGTCCGGCTGCGTCTGAACGTTGAGCTCGTCCAGCCGCACCCGCTTCGCCGGGTCGGTCCGCCGGTCGTCGAGCTTCAGGACGTCGAAGCCCTTGGCGATGTCGTTGGAGTAGATGTAGCCGTTGTAGTAGTACGCCGACCAGGGGCCGGCCGTGGTGACCTCGTCCGTGCTGACGGGGCCGCGCTCGAAGTAGCCGATCTCCTTCGGCTTCGAGGAATCGGTGAAGTCCCACACCGAGACCCCGCCCTGGTACCAGGCCTGGACCATCACGTCACGGCCCTTGACCGGGATGAGCGAACCGTTGTGCGCGACGCAGACCTCGGTGTCGGCCTGCGGGCGGTCGATCTTGAAGTAGCTGCGGAAGACCAGCCTGCGGTGGTCTCCCCTGCCGACGATGTCGTAGATGCCGTCGGCGCCGCGCTTCGGGCCGACCTCCTCGTTGCAGGTGGCCGCCCCACCGCCGCCGAGCTCATCGGTGAAGACGACCTTGTCCGCCCTCTGGTTGAACGTCGCGGAGTGCCAGAACGCGAAGTTCACATTGTCCTGCACCCGGTCGATGATCTTCGGGTTCTCCGGGTCCTTGATGGAGAACAGCAGACCGTCGCCCATGCAGGCCCCGGCCGCCAGGTCCTTGGAGGGCAGCACGGTGATGTCGTGGCAGCCGGTGGTCTGGGAGACACCCGGATTGGTCGGCGCGCCCGGGTTGCCGCCGTCCGGGAAGAGGACCGGGAAGTTCACGACTGCGGCCTTCTCGGGTGCCTTGCGCGGCACCTTGATGACGGAGATCCCGTCGTGCGGCGGCCGGCAGTCGGGGAACGCCTCGCTCGGCGCGTACGAGGAGACGTACACGTAGACGTTCTTGCGGTCGGGGACCAGCGTGTGGGTGTGCGATCCGCAGGCGGTCTCGACGGCTGCGACGTACTTCGGGTCGCGCTTGTCGCTGATGTCGAAGACCTTCATGCCCTCCCAGGACGACTTCTCCGTGGCGGGCTGGGTGGTGCTCGTGCAGGAGTTGTCGCTGCGGGAGGAGTCGGTGGACAGGAAGAGCAGGTTCCCCGAGACCGAGATGTCGTTCTGCGAGCCGGGGCAGAGGACCTGTGCGACCGTCTTCGGGGACTTCGGATTGCTGATGTCGAAGATCCGGAAACCGTCGTAGTTTCCGGCGTAGGCGTACTTCCCCTGGAAGGCCAGGTCCGTGTTCAGCCCCTTGAGCGCGTCCTTCGGGACGTTGGCCAGGTGGGTGATGTTGTCACTGTGGACGATCTCGTCCACGCCGGGTATCCCGCCGCTCCGGATGGCGGCCGCGGCTTCGGCCTCCTGAGCGGCGGAGACATCGGTACGGGCGGCGGTCGCGTCACCCGGGTCGGGGGTCGCGGCCGCGGGGCCGGCCGTCAGCAGAGTGGCCAGCAGGCCGGCGGCCGCTGCCGCCACGCCCAGGCGTCTGCGCCGCACCGGGCTCGTGTGCAACGAAATCACTGCGTCCTCCCATGTATCCGAACGTAGTTGAACGGTTCACGGACCCCGGCAGTATCGTCCTTCTCATGGCTGTCCCAACAGATGGCAACAGAGACGCAATGAAAGTTTCTGATCGCTGTCGTGCGGAAGCGTGTCAGGGTGATGGCAACCGCCCCATATGGCAATGGAGGTCCACTTGTTGATCCGCCGTCAGACCATGTGTGCCGGCCGAGCCGTGCTCGTCGCGGCCGTCGCGTCCCTCGTCCTCACCCTGGCGGCATGCGACGGGGGAAGCGGCGACGGCCGTACGAAGGAACGGGCGGACGGGGGCCCTTCGGTGGTGGCGCCGGGAAAGCCGGGTGAGCCCGCGCGGACCCTGTCCGCGGAGGAGGCCGTGGAGGCCGCCGGGGACGACACCCCCAACTCGGCCGACTTCCGCTACGCGCAGATGATGATCCAGCACCACGCCCAGGCGCTGGAGATGGCCGGACTTGCCCCCGCACGCTCCGACTCCACCGCCCTCAAGCGCCTCGCCGAACGCATCGTCGCGGGCCAGAAGCCGGAGATCGGCGCCATGGAGGGATGGCTCAAGCATCACGGCGGAGAGAAGCGCGAGAACGGCCACGATCACTCGGCGATGCCCGGGATGGCGACCCCGGCGCAGCTGGAGCAGTTGCGGACGGCGGACGGCGCGGCCTTCGACAGGCTCTTCCTGAAGCTGATGATCACCCATCACCAGGGGGCGGTCACGACGGCGACCGACGTGCTCTCGCAGGGGAACAACGTGCAGGTGGAGGAGATGGCCGGGGATGTCGTCGCCCAGCAGACGGTCGAGATCGGCAGAATGCGCGCGATGTCGTCCTGACGACGCCGCGGCGCTCGCCGCGCACCCGTGGGCGCCTGCCCCGGGGCCGCATTGCGAGCGCCGGGAAGGGCGCCCGGTGAGGGTTGGGCGGCCGGCTGCTGTGCGTCGTACGGGGAGGCCGCGCCGAAGCCGGAGGCCGGTGAGGGTCCCGGGCCGGTCGGGGCCGCCGAGCGCCGCGCGGAGTGGCGATCGGCGCGGACCATGAGCCGACGGGCGTGGAGCGCGAGACGACAGGCTTGGACCGCGAAACGACAGGCGTGGACCGCGAGGCTATCCGCCCTCGCCGACGCGCCGTGCCTGCCGGTTCGCGGCATCGAGGATGCTGTCGAGAAGCCCGGGGAACAGCGCTTCCAGATCGTCGCGGCGCAGCCCGTTCATCTTGGCCGTACCGCGGTAGACCTGCTGCACGATGCCGCTCTCGCGCAGCACCCGGAAGTGGTGTGTGCTCGTCGACTTGGACACCGGAAGGTCGAAGCGGGAGCAGGTGAGCTCCGCGTCGGCGGCGGCCAGCTCGCGGACCACGCGCAGCCGCATCGGGTCGGAGAGCGCATGGAGCACTCCCTCGATGCGGATCTCGTCCCGCGCGGGGTGGTCGAGCGCGCGGCCGCCGACCGCAGCTGCGCTGGCGGCGGGGGCGCCGGCTGGGGTCACGAGGGCTCCACTTCCTGGTACGGTCCGACCTCCCATAATACGAGATTCATCGTAGTTCGAGCTTCACCATGCGCCGGATTCGGCCCGAGCTGCGGCAAGGTCACCGCACCGGCACCGGATCCGGCGCCGAATAGCCGTCCGGGGACCGGTCAGCCGCTGAGCAGGTCCGGGTTCTCGGAGAGCGAGGCAAGGTGCCCCGCAGGATCCTCGACCAGTTTGCGGGCCTCCAGGTCGAGCATCCCCACCACGCCCGTGACCTGCGCCGCGACCGTGCCGTCCTCCTTGAGGATCTGCTGTGCGACCTTGAACGTCTTTCCCTCGCCGTATACGAACTGACAGGTCACCCGCACCCGGTCCCCGCCCCGGAGTTCCCGCAGGAACTTCACCGTCGTTTCGAGGGCCACCGGCCCCACGCCACTGGCCAGCAGCTTCTCCTGCGGCAGACCGGCGGCGCGCAGCAGTTCCCAGCGTGCGTGCTCGGCGTACTGCAAATAAACGGCCTGGTTCAGATGCCCCTGGGTGTCGAGCTCGTAGCCCCGGACGGTCACATCAACAGAAAAGGTCATGGACGTCCCAACATCACGGAGGATTCCGCCATTCCCCGCGCCCGGGGTCGCGGACGATCCGGGCCCGCGTCCGCCCAGGAGCCGTCGTGGGTACGGCCGTTGCTCTCCTGCACCACGGAGCCGGGATCGCCCTGCCACACGACCTCTTCCGCGCCCGGCGCCGTTCCCGACCGCGCTCACGGCTCGGGAACGGCGCCGCGGCCCCCGGTCGCCGCGGCGCCGCCTGGTCAGACCGCGCGGAGGTACTGCTCCGGTGTGCGGAGCTCACCGCCCAGTTCGCGGGCCGCGTACTGGGCCCACGACGGGCTCCGCAGCAGTTCGCGGCCGAGAAGGACCGCGTCCGCGCGGCCCTCGGTGATGATCTTCTCGGCCTGCTGCGGCTCGGTAATCAGGCCCACGGCCGCCACGGGCAGCGAGGTCTCCGCCTTGACCCGCGCGGCGAAGGGAACCTGGTAGCCCGGCCCGGTCTCGATGCGGGCGCGCGGGGCGTTTCCGCCGCTGGAGACGTCCAGCAGGTCGACGCCATGGGCCTGGAGCTGTTCGGCAAGTCGCACGGTCTCTTCGACCGTCCAGCCCTCGCGCTCGTCCTCGTCGTTCTCCGTGAGCCAGTCCGTCGCGGAGATCCGGAAGAGGACGGGCAGTTCCTCCGGCCAGACCTCCCGCACCGCGTCGACGACCTGCAGTGCGAAGCGGACGCGGTTCTCGAAGCTGCCGCCGTACTCGTCGTCACGCCGGTTGCTGTGCGGGGAGAGGAACTGTCCGATGAGGTATCCGTGGGCCCCGTGCACCTCGGCGACTTCGAAGCCCGCGTCGAGCGCGCGGCGCGCGGCCTCGCGGAACTGGTCGACGACGCCCTGGATCTCGTCCGCCGTCAGCTCGTGCGGCACGGGGTGGCCGTCGTCGAACGGCAGCGGGCTGGGCGCGACGGGCGTCCAGCCGTGCGCGTCCGGGCCGACGGGGCCACCGCCGAGCCAGGGGGCCGCGGTCGACCCCTTGCGCCCGGCGTGGGCGAGTTGGATGCCCGGAACCGATCCCTGCCCCTTGAGGAAATCGGTGATCCGCCGGAAAGCCGCCACCTGCGTGTCGTTCCAGATGCCGAGGTCCGCCGGGCTGATCCGGCCCTCGGGGCTGACGGCCGTCGCCTCGGTGAGGACGAGTCCGGTTCCGCCGATGGCGCGTGCCGCGAGGTGCGCGAAGTGCCAGTCGGTCGCGACACCCGCGTTCGGCCCCACCGGTTCCGCGCTGTACTGGCACATCGGCGCCATCCACACCCGGTTGGGAATGACGAGCGACCGCAGGGTGTAGGGCTCGAAGAGGGCACTCACGTCGGACTCCGTTTCGACGGGTACGGAAGAATCGCTAGTACGATACATCTCGTACTACGACGTTCGTCAAATTACGACGTCCCTCGTACAAGAGTGCCGCCGTACGCGGTTCAACCGCGCCGCCTGAGCGTGAGGGCGGCGTCCGCGTCGTACCCCTGGGTCCAGCTGCGTCCGGCGCCCGACTTCCAGGTGACATGGGCGGTCGCGCCGTCGACCCTGACGCTCTCCACCGTCATGGCACGGTCGCCGTCCCGGACATCGCCCCGGCGCAGCTCGCCCGCCTTGACGGTGACGGGCTCCGTCGACTGCGCGCTCTCGGCCTCGTCCGCCGCCAGGGCGAGAGCCTCGGCCAGTTCCCGGGCGCGGGCAGGGGTGCAGACCACGGTGAGCTCTCCCGACGGTGCCACACCTCTGATCTCGACCCCTGCCCCGACGGCTGTCACCTCCAGGGCCGCGCTGCCTCCGTCGCGGTCCTCGATCTCATTCGTCATCGCTCTGCTCTCCCCTTTCGTCCACCCGGCCGCACTCTCCGGCTCGGCGCAGCCGGAGACTCTCCGGCGGGCCCGGACGGCCGGAGCCGGGACCGCCGGCGCCGGCCACCGGGCCCCGCAGCACCACCGCCGGGCCAGCCATCCAGAATTTGAGCACATCCACACCGGGCCGGCCGATCCGGTGCGTGGTTCACCGACGGAAGCGGGCCCCCGGGAAGGGCGGTCGGCCCCTGCCGGAGAAGGGCGGCCCCGACCGGGGCCGGCCCGTGTCGGATGCGAGGGTGCGGAACGGGGGGCTCGACACGGGACGCCGAAAGTTTCGAGAACCTTCCGCGCCGCCGACGGGAAGGCCGGACTTCCGCGCGGGGAGGCTCTCGGAACGGGAAAGGACGGCGTGCCAGTTCCCCGACGGGGCCTGAGCCGCCTCCTCGACGGCGGTTTCGCAGACCAGCCGGCGCCGGTGATCGACCGTGCGCTCGGGCCCGGCGAGCCTCAGCCGTACCGTGTGCCGGATGTCACGGACGGCACTCGACGCGGCGAGCCGCAGTTCCAGGTCGCCGGGTTCGACGACCCGTCGGCCGCCGATGCCGGTGAAGGACACCAGATCGGCATGGAATCGGAAGCGGACCTTCCGGGCCTGCCCGGCCGCGGGTTCCACCCGGGCATAACCGGTCAGCCGGGCCTGCGGACGGGTGGTCTGGGCGACCGGGTCGTGTACGTAGAGCTGCACGGCCTCGGCCCCTTCGCGGTCGCCGGTGTTGCGTACGGTGACCTCGATGTCGGCGGAGCCGTCGGTGGGGATCGCGGCCGGAGCGGGCTCGCCGGGCTCCCAGGAGAAGCTGGTGTACGAGAGCCCGTGCCCGAAGGGGTGGAACGGTGTCGGGTCCAGACCGCTGACCTCGTTCGCCAGGCCGAGCAGCGGCTGGAGGTACGTCCATGGCTGGCCGCCCGGACCGTACGGGACGCCGACGGGCAGCCGCCCGGAGGGGTTGACCCGCCCGGAGAGCACACCGGCCGGCGCCGGGCCGCCTTCCTCCCCCGGGAAGAACGCCTGCACCGTGGCAGCCGTCCGGTCGTCCCAGCGCGTACGGACGTCCCGTCAGCAGAACCAGGATCACCGGCGTTCCGGTGGCCAGCAGCGCGTCCAGCAGCTCGCCCTGGACGCCGGGCAGGGACAGGTCGGCGGTGTCGCAGCCCTCGCCGGAGGCGCCGCGGCCGAAGAGTCCGGCCCGGTCGCCGAGCACGGCGACGCAGACGTCCGCGCCCCCCGGCGAGCGCCGCGGCGGCCGGGATGCCGGAGGCGTCCGTACCGTCCGCCTCGCAGCCCTGTGCCCGAGGACAGCGTCGCCCCGGGGAGCTCCGCACGCAGCGACTGGAGCACGGTCGGGATGTCGATCCCCATCGGCGTCCCGGAGTGAGCGAGACCGACGTGGCTGGGGAAGGAGTAGCAGCCGAGCATGGCCAGCGGGTCGTCGGAGCGCGGCCCGACGACCGCGATCCGGCCGTCGCCGCGCAGCGGCAGCGCCCCGGCGGGGTTGGCGAGCAGCACACATGCCTCTTCCGCCGGCTTCCTGGCCACCAAGCTGGTGGTGCGCAGCAGCACCGCCCCCGGCCGCCGACCCCTCCCGCCCGCGCCCCGCTCACCCGGTCCGGCCCGCGCCTCCATTGCGTTGCGGGCCGGACCGGCCCCGGCTACCGTCCCGCGCACCGGGCGGCTGCTCCTGGAGCCGTACACACCCGCAGACGAGGACGGCTTCGTGGCGCTCTTCCAGGACGTCCGAGTGTCCCGGTGGACGGGTGGCGGACCGCAGACGGAGGCCGAGGACCGCTCCCTGTTCGGGCACGTCTTCACCGCAACAGGGTCCGGGTGTCCGGGCCGCCCTGCGGGCCTCTGTCAGTGGCGGGGTGCAGACTGGCCCGTATCCGGCACAAAGGCGTTTCGGGAGGTTCGGCCATGACCGACGTACTGCTCACCGTGGGCACCCGCAAGGGACTCTTCATCGGCCGCAGGCGCGCCGGCACATGGGAGTTCGGCAACCCGCATTTCAACGCCCAGGCGATCTATTCGATCGCCATCGACACCCGCAAGCGGGTGCCCAGGCTGCTGGTCGGCGGGGACAGTGCGCACTGGGGCCCCTCGGTCTTCCACTCCGACGACCTGGGCGCCACCTGGGTCGAACCGAAGCAGCCGGCCGTGAAGTTCCCGCAGTTCACCGAAGCCTCGCTGGAACGGGTCTGGCAGTTGCACCCGGCAGGTCCCGAGGCGCCCGATGTCGTGTACGCGGGGACGGAGCCGGCCGCGCTGTTCCGTTCTCAGGACGGCGGGAAGTCCTTCGAGCTGATCCGCCCGCTGTGGGAGCATCCGACGCGGTCGAAGTGGGTGCCGGGCGGCGGCGGTGAGGGTCTGCACACCATCCTCACGGACCCGAGGGACGCCCGTGCGGTGACGGTCGCGGTCTCCACGGCCGGGGTGTTCCGCACCAAGGACGGCGGTGCGAGCTGGGCTCCGTCGAACAAGGGGGTGTCGGCGGTGTTCCTCCCCGACCCGAACCCGGAGTTCGGCCAGTGCGTCCACAAGGTGGCCCGGGACGCGGTCGATCACGACCGGCTCTACCTCCAGAATCACTGGGGGGTCTTCCGGAGCGACGATTGCGGGGACGACTGGACGGACATCGGCCGCGGCCTGCCCTCCGATTTCGGTTTCGCCGTGGCCGCGCACCCGCACCGCGCGAACACGGCATACCTCTTCCCGATCAACGCCGACGCCGACCGCGTCCCGGCCGAGCACCGCTGCCGGGTGTTCCGCACCGAGGACGCGGGCCGCAGCTGGGAGCCGCTGTCGGCGGGCCTGCCCGAGGAGACGCATTACGGCACGGTGCTGCGTGACGCGCTCTGTACGGACGACGCCGACCCGGCGGGCGTCTACTTCGGCAACCGCAACGGCGAGGTGTACGCGAGCGCGGACGACGGGGACAGCTGGCAGCAGCTCGCCGCGCATCTGCCGGATGTCCTCTGCGTCCGGGCAGCGGTCATCGCTCCCTGACCACCGGCGATCGATCCGGGCGCACGCCCGGTCGAGCGGTTGGGTCGGGCCTGCCATCGCGGCGACGCGCTCGCGCCGGACCGGCACGCGACCGGACAGCCCGTCCCGTCATGGCTCAATTCCACGTCCTGGCCGCGCCGTTGCGCCCGATGCGCGGCGTGAGGCTATCCCCGGGTGGTCAGCACCGTCCTCCGGGAGCGGGGTCGCTGGGGTCCCCGGGGTGCTTGAGCAAGGCCGATGACCAGGAGGACCGTCGTGATCCGCGGGCGTGGCACCGGCCCGTGAGGAAGCCGGTGCCACCCCGGGCCGGCGGGTCGGCCTGGTTTCTACGGCAACTGCCAGTCCACCGGCTGGGCGCCCTGGCCGAGCAGGAGTTCATTGGTACGGCTGAACGGGCGCGAGCCGAAGAATCCGCGGTCCGCCGACATGGGTGAGGGATGCGCGGACTCGATCGCCGGGAAGCCGTCGAGGAACGGCCGCAGGTTGCGGGCGTCGCGCCCCCACAGGACGGACACCAGGGGCTTGCCGCGCGCGGCAAGGGCCCGGATGGCCTGCTCGGTCACTTCCTCCCAGCCCTTGCCGCGGTGCGCGCCCGGCTTGCGCGGCGCCGTGGTGAGCGCCCTGTTCAGCAGCAGCACGCCCTGGCGCGTCCAGGGCGTCAGATCGCCGTTGGACGGTCGCGGAAGCCCCAGGTCGGTGTGCAGTTCGCGGAAGATGTTCTCCAGGCTGCCGGGCAGCTGACGCACCTCGGGAGCCACCGAGAAACTCAGCCCCATCGCCATTCCCGGCGTCGGGTAGGGGTCCTGACCGACGATCAGGACCCGTACCTCGTCGAAGGGCTGCTGGAACGCGCGCAGGACGTTGGCTCCGGCCGGCAGATAGGTGCGGCCGGCCGCAACCTCCGCACGCAGGAAATCGCCCATCGCTGCGACGCGTCCGGCCACGGGGGCGAGCGCCTCGGCCCATCCGGGCTCGACTACTTCATTCAACGGTCGTGGTGCCACGGAACATCACTCTACCGGCGTACGCGACCCTCACCGCCCCGGCGTCGGCCGGGGCGGCCGGTCTTCGGCACCCCTGGCCCCGGTCAACGGAACTAGGGATAGGCTGCCGCCGTCCTTCCCCTTCTTCCTGGAGCCGGTCCATGAGCTCACGCGGGCATTCGCCGGAAAGCAGCGGTGACAGCGTGCGTCCGGGCGCGGGGACGCATACGCCGGGGCCGTTCGTCCTCGGCGTGGACTCGGGCGGTTCCGGGCTGCGGGTGGCGCTGGGCGCGCTCGGCAGGTCCGCCCCGGTGGGTACGACGGTCTGCGCCGCGCCGGTACGCACCGGACCCGGAGGGATCGACGCGGACCATCTGCTGGAACAACTGCTGCCCGCCGCCCGCCTGCTGCTCGGGCGGCACGTCAGCGGTGGCGGAAGTGGTGGTCCGGAAGACTCCGCGATCACAGCCGTGGCGATCGGCGCCGCAGGCATGGCGACGCTCGGCGGGCGGTTGCGCACCGAACTGCCCCCTGCCCTGGAGCAGGCGCTCGGGGTGCGACGGCTGGCTCTCGCCGCCGACGCGGTGACCGCGTACGCGGGTGCGGTCGGTCAGCGTCCGGGGGCGGTCGTCGCGGCCGGCACGGGCATGATCGCGCTGGGTACGGATCTGACGAGCTGGCACCGCGCCGACGGCTGGGGACATCTGCTGGGTGACAGCGGTGGCGGGGCCTGGATCGGGCGGGCCGGTCTCGATGCGGCCATGCGCGCCCATGACGGGCGGCGCGGTGGGTCCGCCGCGCTGCTGGCCCGGCTGGAGGCGGTGTTCGGACCCGCGCCGGAGCTGCCGGGGCTGCTCTATCCGCGTACCGACCGGCCTGCCGTGCTGGCCTCGTTCGCGCCCGAGGTCGCCGCGTGCGCCGGGCACGATCCGGTCGCCGCGGGCATTCTGCGCGAAGCCGCCGGACATATCGCCGAGGCGGCCGCGGCGGTCTGCCCGAAGGCCGGGGCCGACGACGAACCGTGCGAAGTGGCCTTGACGGGCGGTCTGTTCCGGATGGGCGATCCGCTGCTCGTACCGCTGCGTGAGGAGTTGGCCCGGCAGGTCCCGCAGGCGCGGGCGGTCCCCGGTTCGGGTGATCCATTGGCCGGCGCGCTGTCCATCGCCCAGGCGTTGGCCACCGGGGATCTCCTGCTGCCCCGTCATCCGACGCTGCTCTGCGTACCCGGTGACGGGCCTGCGGAGGAGCCTGGACAGGCGCTCGGCCAGGGGCCGACAGAGCAGGACAGTCAGCCGGTAAGCCTCTCATCGGATAAAAGCGGACAGATGACGCCCGACTGCCCCCTCCCCGAACGGAGCGGCACCCAAAACCAGTAGCATGCGGCGCCATGAGCACCCCCACTGGGCCCGCTTCCGGCCTGCCTGTACGAATGCCGCGACCTCGCCAGTCCGGACGGCACCGCCGCCCGGAGCCCGTGGTCGCACCCGAGGGCGCCGCCGCGCTCGTTCTCGCCGTTCCCGGTACCCCCACTTCGGCCACGCGCAGTCTGGCCGAAGAGGTGATCAGCATCGCCCGTTCCGAGCTGCCCGGCCTCAACGCCCTGATCGGCTACCTCGACGGCGACGACGCCGAGTACCCGGCGCTCTCGTCCGTACTCACCCACAGCGCCGCCGAGCGCATCGCGCGCTACGAGCAGGCGCAGGCCGCCGGCCGTGAGGTCGCCGAGCCCGAAGGCCCGGCAGCCGTCGTGGTGCCGCTGCTCGCGGGGCCGGACAGCGCCCTGATCCGGCGGATACGGCAGGCCGTGATGGACAGCGGTACGCAGGTCGAGCTGACCGACGTGCTCGGCCCCCACCCGCTGCTCGCCGAGGCGCTGCACGTACGGCTCTCCGAGGCCGGGCTGGCCCGCGCCGACCGCGCCAGGCTCTTCACCGTGGCAACGGCCGCCGACGGCATCGTGCTGGCCACGGTGGGCGGTGAGGAGGCGGTGCAGGCCGCCGGGATCACCGGCATGCTGCTCGCTGCCCGGCTCGCCGTACCGGTGATGGCCGCCGCACTCGACGTGGAGGGGTCGGTCGCCTCGATCGCCGGGCAGCTGACGGGCTCCGGCTCGGCGCAGCTCGCGCTCGCCCCGTACCTCGTCGGCCCCGAGGTGCCCGAGGGCCTGCTGGACGCCGCCGCGAAGGAGGCGGGCTGTGCGACGGCCGAGCCGCTCGGCGCGTATCCGGCGATCGGCAAGCTCGTACTGTCGATGTACACGACGGCACTCGGCATCGCGCCGGTGACGCCGCAGGGTGCTCAGGCGCACTGACCCGGTGCCGGCCCGCCCGGCAGTGCATCCGCCCCCGACCGCCGGGCGGGCTCGGTTCTCCCGGCCCGTCCGGCGGTCGCGCTGTGTGCGGCGGCATGGGCCGCGATCCCGCCCGGTCGGGATCTCACGGTGCCGGGGCGTCAGGCGAAGATCACGCAGGACGCGGCAGGGGCCTCCAGCGCGCCGGCGCGGTGCGGCACACCGGTCGCCGGGTCGACGGCGAACCAGCTGACGTTCCCGGACCGCTCGTTGGCCACGTAGAGCCATCGGCCGGTGGGGTCGAGCGCGAGGTCGCGGGGCCAGTGCCCGCCGCAGTCCACGGTCGTGACCAGGGTCGCCGTCCCACCCGTCGCGTCGAGCGCGAGGACGGAGATGCTGTCGTGGCCCCGGTTCGCGGTCCACAGGAACCGCCCGTCGTGCGAGACGACCACCTCGGACGGGTATGTCACCGTGTCCGCGCCGCCCGCCGGTTCCCCGGGCAGCAGGGACGTCTCACCGACCGGTTCGAGGACTCCCGCGGTGGCGTCCCAGCTGCACACGGTGACGGTCGGTTCGAGTTCGTTCAGGACGTAGGCGTGGCCGCCCGCGGGATGGAACGCCAGGTGGCGTGGGCCCGTTCCCGGCCGCAGGGCCGTCTCGCCGTGCAGCCGCAGCGCCCCGGTGGCCGTGTCGAGCACGCAGATCCGTACGGAGTCGGTGCCGAGGTCCACGCCGAGCACCCAGTTTCCCGTGGGGTCCGGCAGTACCTGGTGGGCGTGCGGGGCCTGCTGGCGGTCGGCGTTCGGACCGCTGCCCTCGTGCCGGAGCACCGCGGTGACGTCCCCGAGGGAACCGTCCGCCTGTACGGACAGGGCGGACACGCTGCCCGAGCTGTAGTTGGCGGTGAGCAGGTGGCCGCCCGCGAGCGCGAGATGGGTCGGGCCGCTGCCTTCGACCGGTCGGATCTCGCCGATCGGCCGCGGCACGTCGCCGGTGACGTCGAGGGCGGCGGCCGCGCCGTGCTCGGTCTCACTGACCGTGTAGAGCACCCTGCCGCCCGGCCCCGGTCCGTGCCCCAGGACGAGATACGAGGGATCGGGGACCGTGTCCGTCGCGCCGAGGAAGGTCAGCGCCCCGGTCTCCCGGTCCACGGCGGCGGCGGTGATTCCCCGCCCGCCCGCCGAGGTGAACGACCCGATGAATGCCCGCTCCGCGCCGTTGCCGTTGTCCACCGCACTGCTCGTCACCGCATTGCCCCTCTCCGCCGACTGATCACGGCGTGGTCGCCGCCGTGATCTTCCGGGGCGACGGTAGCAGTCGGACCCTCAGGTCTATACCAGAACCCTCGGCTGTCGGCAGGCTCTGCGCGACGGCGTCACACACCGATCAGCGGGGCCCGCGGATCGCTGCGCAGCGGTGCGGCGAGTTCGGCGAGCGCCCGCTCCAGACCGTGCAGATGGGCGAGGGCGGGTTCCGCGGCGGCCGAGTGCGACGGGATGCCCGGTGAACACGCCCGCTGCGGCAGGCCGCGGGCCGTCAGAGCCTCGACGGCCGCCTCGACGCGCCAGCAGGCGGCAGCGAGGCGGGCGTCGTGGGAGGCTTCCGGATCTGCGGCGACCGAGGCCAGTCCGCGCACCTCCCGTGCGCAGGTGTCCAGCAGGGCGACTACCTGTCGGGCGCGGGCCCTGCGGGCGCGCAAGGGGCTCAGCGGGTGCACCAGCGGGGCCAGGGACAGCCGTACGCGTCCGAGGAGCGCCTCCAGTTCTGCGATCCGGGGCGCGGGATCGGCGGTCGGCGATCCCGAGAGCCGCGCTGCGGCTTCCGCCGTACAGGTGTGTACGCAGCGCAGGGCCCGCTGGATCCACGCATCGGTCGTGGCGTGTGTGGTGACCGGCAGCACGAGGAGCACCGCGAGCATCGCACCGAGCGCTCCGGCGGCGGTCTCGGTGAGCCGCAGCACGAGCAGGGCCGGGTCCAGCACGCCGAGGAGTCCGTAGAGCGCTCCGGCCATCACTGTCACCGAGAACACCATCCAGGTGTAGGAGACCGCGGCGGTGTAGAAGATCCCGAAGACCCCGATCGCGACGAGGATCGCGCTGGGTACGGCGGCCCCGTGCAGCGGGACGACGGCGGCCAGGCCGATGGGGATGCCGATCAGTGTGCCCAGGATCCTGCGGAAGCCACGCACCAGGGTCTCGCCGCGCGAGGCGGTGTTCACGAAGACCCACCAGGTGGCACCCACGGCCCAGTACCAGCGCTGCTCGGACAGGAGCAGTCCCGCCGCCAGTGCCAGGGCTCCCCCGGCGGTCGCCTGAATCGCCTGGCGTGTGGTCGCGCGGGCCAGTCCCTCACCGGTCACCGGGGCGGGCACGGCGGCGGGAGGCAGCCGTCGCTCGTAGCACCACAGCCCGAAGCGCACGGTCGACGAGGCGAGCAGGGAGAGGGCGACCGCGGAGTACAGCTCGGGCAGTTGTCCCGGCAGGGTGTGGAGGAACTGCGTGGTGAAGAAGGCCATGAAGGCGAAGACGCCCAGTGAGTGACCGCGCGGCCCCCATCGCCTGGCGTACACGCCCAGGCCCATGACCGCGAGAAAGGCCATGTCCCGCACCCGCGGGTAGTCGTGCAGCCCTGCGGCGAGGGCGAGCACGGGGAAGCCCACGGCCGGCAGCAGGGCGGTGGTGATCGCCTGGGCGCGCACCGTGGTGTCCAGCACCGTGAACAGGGCCAGCAGCGCGGCGAGACCGCCGGTGATCGCCGCGACGAGGGAGTGACCGGCCAGTCCGCACACCACGACGGCCAGTCCGATGCCGAGGACGGCCCGGACACCGCTGCGCAGCCGCAGTCGGCCCGGGTCCGGGGAAACGAACATCCTCTTCAGCACGGCATGCTCCCGCTTCTGCGCACACCGGCCCTGTGCACCGGCATGAAAAAGGCGCCGCGGGGATCCGCAGCGCCATCGACGGGTACATCACAACATCCCTGTGGCCCGTGGCTCAAATCAGAGACGATTCACTGAGCCATTGGCCCAATGAATCAGTGAAGGTATGCACCAGGGGTAGGCCAACGGACCGGAATCGGGCCGGGCCGCGGCTCGGTTCTCACGTACCGGTGCGGGTCCCGCGGCTCGCGGCCGCCCGGCCCACGCAGTGCCGGCGCTCCGCCCGCGCGGCAGGCGGAGCCGGTTCAGGCCCCGGGCCAGGGCATACGGATGTCCGTCGGAAGGCCGCCGGGACCGCTCCTCGGCTGTCTGCGCCTCCTGTGCGACCAGCTGGGTACGGGCCGGCCCGAGGCCGCGCAGCGCGGCGCCGATCACCACGGCGACGACGAGGACCGCGAACCCGAGGCCGACCCGGTCGCTGTGGCACACGGGGTCGGTCGCGCCGCCGACGACACCACCCGTACCGGCCGCCACTCCGGCCGCCTCGGCCGCCCTCGGTACGGGGGCGAGTCGGCCCCCGACGTCACCAGGTCCTCGCGCAGGGTGCGCGGCAGCGCCCGCAGGGCACGGGACGACGCCCGCAGGACCTTGGCAGCCCGCTCCACCGTCTCGCCCCGCCTCGCATGCCTCGTGTCACACACGTCGCGCCGCCGACCTCGATGGGCGCCCCTTGCGGATGACCACGCTCTTCTTCGGCGACCGCCCCTGTTCATAGCCGCGGAACGCCAGCCAGCAGATCAGCAGCGCCGTGATGAACACGGGCAGCCAGGCCAGCCGGGCGAGTACCCAGCCGGGGGCGTCGGGGACGGTGTGCAGGCCCGGCAGGGTCCCGCCCACCAGCAGGCCGGTGGCGGTGACCGCGATCATCGCGGTCTGGTGCCACAGGAACACCGTCATCGCGGAGAGGTTGACCGTCGCCACCGCCGCCCAGACCGCCGGGCGCCGGAGCACCCGGCGCAGCGGACCGAGCAGCAGCAGCGCCGCTCCGCACTGGGCGAGGCCGAAGGTGACCACGGCGAGCGTCGGCGGGTCGAGGTTGGAGATCTCCAGGCCGGGCACTCCGACCATGGCCGCGGGATAGCCGCCCCAGAGGACGAGTCCGGCGGTGGCGGCGGCTCCGCCGATCAGCAGCACCCAGCCGGACCTTCGGCCGCACAGATCACCCCGGGCCCAGGCCGCGCCCAGGCAGTACGGAACCAGCCAGCCGGCCACCACGTTGAGGGAGGCGAACTCGCCGGGGGCGTCCAGGCCGAACCGGTAGAGGTCGGTGATCAGCACGACGGCGAACGGCCACAGCGGATGCAGCCTCGCCACGAGCGGGGTCGCCGCGGTCAGCACCGCGAAGACCAGCAGGAACCAGAGCGGGGACCACACGAGCTTGCACAGCGCGCGCACGGTGTCCTGGTCCACCCCCGCGGCGAGCATTGCGCATGCCACCACCGTCCATACGAGCAGCACGACGGCCACCGGCCGCAGCAGCCGGGTCATCCTTGTCCTCAGCCACCGTCCGTAGCTCTCGCCGCGCGCACGGGCGGAGGCGTAGCTCTTCGCACCGACCTGCCCGCCGACCAGGAAGAAGACGGCGAGGGTCTGGAGCACCCAGGAGACCGGGGTGAATCGGGGCATGTACTGGAGTGGGCTCGAACCGTGCATGGTGCCGCTGTCGACGACCAGCGCGGTCACCATCCAGTGGCCGAGGACGACGCCGAGGATGGCGATGGCCCGCAGGGCGTCGACGGCGCGGTCGCGGCCGGCGGGAGTGGCGGATTCGATCCGCCGGACGAAGTCACGCATGGCACTCTCCCGAGAGCTCTGCGGACGTGGCCGCTCCGGCCACGGTCCGGGCGATGTTCTTCAGCGGTTCGGAATGGGGCTTCGGGTAGTCGCGGTGGCCGCCGCCCCTCGCGAAGTCACCGGAGCCGGAACCGGGCTCGGACCCGGACCCGGACTCGGACGAAAGAGGGTTTCTGCCGAACTCGATGTCCAGCGGGACGGGTTGGAGCTCGACGCGCGGCACGTCGGCGATCCGGTCGACGCCGGCGCGGCCCGCGCGGACGGTGACCCGGGTGTGCCGGACGGTGGCGGCGCGGCCGGGGCCTGCGTACAGGACGATGTCCGCGACCCGCGGTCCGTGCGTGGCCCCGGCGCTGACGCGGGAGGCCGGGGTCGCAGAGCGCGGCTCGCGCAACTCCCCCATGGGCCCGAGCGGTTCGGACACGGCCCCGGCGGCCCGCCCCGGGGCGGCCACCAGCGCGGCGGCCAGGCGGATTCTGTGCGTTCGGGACGGCATGGCGTGGGGCTCCTTCCGTGCCGGACAGCTTCCAGCGCTTCGGATGCAGAAGCTACGGACGGAGCCCCGTAGTTCGCGTCCCGCCGGGGTGTGAACCTGTTTTGTAGCTCTGCAGGACTACGGGTATGAGACGGGGACCGGGGCTGTGCCGGACCGGCATGAATGGGCAACTGCCGGACCATTGGTACAGTCGCAGGCCCGATCGGCCTACCAGGAAGTGACCAACGGACCATGGCGGTGGATGCCCTCGACACCCGTATCCTGCGGTTGCTCATCGAGCAGCCGCGTACCAGCGTCCGCGAGTACGCGCGCATCCTCTCCGTCGCCCGGGGCACCCTCCAGGCCCGTATCGACCGGCTGGAGCGGGACGGTGTGATCACCGGCACGGGACCGGTCCTGTCTCCCGCGGCGCTGGGGCACCCGGTGCTGGCCTTCGTTCATCTGGAGGTCACCCAGGGGCATCTGGACGAGGTCGGTGAGGCGCTCGCCGCGGTGCCGGAGATCGTCGAGGCCTTCTCGACCACGGGCGGCGGCGATCTGCTGGCCCGGGTGGTGGCCCGCGACAACGGCCATCTGGAGGATGTGATCCAGCGGCTGATCCGGCTGCCCGGCGTGGTCAGGACGCGTACCGAGGTGGCGCTGCGCGAGCGGGTGCCGCACCGGCTGCTGCCCCTGGTCGAGTCGGTGGGCCGCACAACCCCCGGCCACCCGAAGTGATCACCGTATTGGCATGCTGGATGCCATGAACTCACGGCGTGATTCCGCTCCTTCGGTCCTCTTCGACCTCGACGGCACCCTGGTGGACAGCGAGCCCAACGCGTACGAGTCGGCGCGTCGGCTGCTCGAACGGTATGGCGTGGCCGACTTCACCTGGGAGCAGAACGCCCGGTTCCTCGGCATCAGCAACCGCGAGGCGCTGACGGTCCTGCGTGCCGAATACGGGCTCGGGGCGTCCGTCGACGAACTGGTGGCGGGTCAGGACGCCCTGTATCTGGAGCTGGCACGGTCGTCGACCGAGGTCTTCCCGCAGATGCGGACGTTCGTGGAGCGGCTGCACGGAGCGGGAGTCGCCATGGCGGTGGCTTCGGGGTCGTCCCCGGCGGCCATCGAGGCCGTGCTCGCGGGCACGGGACTCGACGCCTGCTTCACCCTCCGCGTCTCGGCCGACGAGGTGGCGCGCGGCAAGCCGGAGCCGGACGTGTTCCTGGAGGCGGCCCGGCGCCTCGGCTCGGCGCCCGCCGACTGCGTGGTCGTGGAGGACGCCGTTCCCGGTGCGACGGCGGCCCGTGCGGCGGGCATGCGCTGCATCGCTGTTCCCTATGTGGCCGCCACGGCCTCCGACCCGGTGTTCGCCGCGGCGGATCTACTCTTCCCCGGCGGGCAGGACGAATTCACGGCGGAGGCCGCGTACGACTGGTTGTTCCCGCGTTCCGGGTCCGTGCCCGCCCGGCCGGACCCGTCTTCCTGATCCGGCCCGTGCCGTTCACCGGGAACGCGTGGGCCGCCTCGGCCCCCGGTGTTCCCGTACGGGGACACCGCCGCCGGCATCCCGGCAGCCGGTGAGGAATCCGCGGCGCGGCGGCTCCGGGAAGCCCGCGTGAACAGCGGGGCGACCACTCGGCGTGCCACTGAGGTCCGGCGGCCCGATATCCTGATCATGCCGCGCGCCCCCCACCCCGCCCCGATCCCCATCGGGTCGCCGCCGTGGCAGTCGAAGCGGCCCACAATTCGAGATTGGTGCAAAGGTGCTGGTAGCTGGTCGGTACCGCTTGACGTCCCCCATCGGCCGTGGCGGCATGGGCGAGGTGTGGCGCGCCTCCGACGAAGTGCTCGGCCGGGCGGTGGCCGTGAAGCTGCTGCTGGGTGACCACGCGGACGAGTCGGCGACCGCCCGGTTCCGGCTGGAGGCGCAGACCGCGGCCCGCCTGAGTCACCCTCATCTGGTGGCCGTGTTCGACTTCGGGTCCTGGGAGAACCGCTTCTTCCTCGTGATGGAGCTCGTCGAGGGCAGAAGCCTGGGCGATCTGCTCGCGGCCGAGGAGCGGCTCGGGGCCGAGCAGGTCGCCCGGATCGCCGGCCAGGCGGCCGCGGGGCTCGCCGCCGCCCACCGGCAGGGCATCGTGCACCGCGACATCAAGCCCGGGAACCTGATGCTGGACGCCGAGGGGTCCGTCAAGATCGGCGACTTCGGCATCGCCCAGTTCGTCGACGATCCCTCCGCCGCGCTGACCACCACGGGACAGATCGTCGGGACCAGTCTCTATCTCGCGCCGGAGCGCGCCCTGGGCCGTACGGCCGGTGCGGCGTCCGACATGTACTCCCTCGGCTGCGTGATCTACCAACTCCTGCTGGGTGAGCCACCGTTCCGCTCCGACACGGCCACCGCGACGCTCTATCAACATGTCGACACGGCGCCCGTGCCGCTCGGTCAGCGCGGCGTCGACCTGTCCCCGGCCTTCGACTCCTATCTGCTCGGACTGCTCGCGAAGCAGCCCGAGGACCGGCCCAGCGCCCAGCAGGTCGCCGACTGGTTCCAGAGCGACGCGTGGCGGGGGCAGCCGGAGCCCCTGCCGATGTACGCCCCCACCCCTCCTCCGACCTCCCCGAGAACGCCTCGTCCCCCGGCATCCGCTGCCGCGTTCGACCCGGCCCCGGCGCCTGCCTCCGCGCAGCAGGCCGAGGGTGTGTCGACGTACCGCCTGCCGCAGACCGGTGGACACAGGCGGCGCCCGGTGGAGCGGTCCGCCCCCGTCCGGCGGCGCACCGGTGCCCGCGAGGCGATCAGGCGCCGGCCCCGGGTGGCGAGCGCCATCGCCGGTACGGTCGCCTTCCTCGCGGCCGTGTACCTGGGGATGAGCCTGTTCTCGCCGGATTCCAGCTCGGCCGGCACACCGGACACCGGCTCCACCGCGACCACCGGACCCGAATCACCGGCGCCCGACCAGCCGGCACAGAACGGCGGAAACGCCGGAAACCACGGGAACAACGGGAACAACGGAAACCACGGGGACAACGGGGACAGCGGAGACGACGAGCAGGACTGAGCCGCTCCCCGCGGCTGCCCTGCCCTGCCCTGCCCTGCCCTGCCCTGCCCTGCCCGACGACGGTACCGTCCGCTCGCGGCAGGGCCCGTCGGATGGCCGTCAAGCAGTCGTCAGGACCGGCCGTCCGGGCGTCAGCGGTTTGTCAACGGACGCCGACGGGCCGACGATCTTCCCTAACGTCGCAGCCATGGGAAGACGTGACATCCGAGCCGTGCCCGGTCCTCGTGCCAGCCGGGCTCGCCCTCCGGCCGGCACGACCGCATACGACCACGGCTGGGCCGGGGACCTGCGGTTCGCGGTCCGCTGCGCCCTGACACTCCTCGGGCTGCTCCTGGCCGTCGATGCGACGGCCGGCCACCTCGCCGCGCCGCGCGGCCTGTTGTGGACGGGCCTGGCCGCCCTGCTGCTCATGGTGCTGGTACCGCCCCGGATCCGCGCGGGTGCGGGGTGGCTCTCCTGCCGGGGCCTGGTCCGCGAACGGATCGTGCGCACCGACCGGCTGGTGTCGGTGCGCTGGTCGGACGGTGTCTCCCAGCGCCTGGTGCTCCGTGACGCGGAGGGCGGCCGGGTCGAGGTCGACCCTCAGGTGCTCGTGGCGAATCCCGCGCTGTGGCACCGGCTGGACGACGATGCGCGCGCCTGTGTGAAGCGCGGCACGCTGCGCTGCGGGGTGACGGTGCTGCGGCAGCTGGCCGACCGCATCGACCGCCGGACGGCTCGTACGGTGTTCACAATCTCCGGCCTGGAGTAGCCGGTCCGCATTCCGGAATCGTTGTGCGATCCCACCACCGCGGCTTGACCAAACTTGCCAAGTCGCCCGGCAGTCCCCGCAGTTCGTTGACGAGGCCATGACGACATGTGAGTGTTCGGTCGCTCGATCACGGACGACGGCAGTGCGGGCGGCCGACGGCGGCCGAAGCAGGTATGTCACCGTACGCCGACTGCCCGTGATCGAGGCCCCCCGACTCAAGGAGCCTCGATGAAACGCAGACCGATGACGGCCGGGACGACCCTGGCCGTCCTCGCCGGAATGCTGGTCGCCGTCAGCGGCGGGACAGCAGCTGCCGAACCGTCCCCGCCCGCCCCGACCGCGCTCTCCACCGCGGTGTCCGCCGCCGACCGGGCCGTCGCCAGTGGCCTCGACACCCTGGCGAAGGGGCCCGACGAGCGGTACGAGCGGCAGATGGTGACCCCCTGGGTCAAGGGCATGTACTCCGTCGCGTACCAGCGCACCTACCGCGGGCTCCCCGTCGTCGGCGGGGACGCCGTCGTGGTGGCCGACTCCCAGGGCCGGGTCCGCGGCACCCAGTCGGCGGTGTCCCGGCGGATCAACGTACCGACGACCCCGACCGTTTCCGCCGGGGCCGCCGAGACCACCGCCCGCAAGAGGCTCACCACCGTGAAGCGGGTGGAATCGCACCGCCTGGTGGTGCGGGCCACGGACAAGACCTCCCGGCTGGCCTGGGAGACGGTGCTCACCGGACGCAACGCCAAGGCCCCCAGCCGGCTGCACGTCTTCATCGACGCGGGCACCGGCAAGGTGCTCGACAGCTACGACGACGTCAAGGCGGGCACCGGCAACAGCCAGTGGAACGGTCCGTCCCCGCTGGCCATCGACACCACCGCCTCCGGGAGCAGCTACTCGCTGCGCGACCCGAACCGTCCCGGTCTGAGCTGCGCCGACTACAGCACGGGCAGTGTCTTCACCAAGTCGAGCGACTCCTGGGGCACCGGCAACCCTTCCAGCAAGGAGACCGGCTGCGTCGACGTCATGTGGGCGGCGCAGCACGAGTGGAACATGCTGCGGGACTGGCTGGGCCGCAACGGGCACAACGGCAACGGCGGCAGCTGGCCGGTCGAGGTCGGGCTGAACGACGTCAACGCCTACTGGGACGGCTCCTCGGTCTCCATCGGCCACAACAACGCCAACCAGTGGATCGGCGCGATGGACGTGGTGGGCCATGAGTTCGGCCACGGCATCGACCAGTACACGCCCGGCGGCGCCGACAACGAGTCCGGTCTCGGCGAGGCCACCGGCGACATCATGGGCGCCCTCACCGAGGCGTACACCAATGAGCCCGCCCCGTACGACGACCCCGACTACACCGTCGGCGAGAAGATCAACCTGGTCGGCAGCGGGCCGATCCGCATCATGTACAACCCGGGGCAGATCGGCGACCCCAACTGCTACAGCTCCTCGATACCCAACACCGAGGAGCACGCGGCGGCCGGTCCGCTGAACCACTGGTTCTACCTGCTGGCCGAGGGCTCGAACCCCGGCGGTGGCAAGCCGTCCAGCCCGACGTGCAACAGCTCCTCGGTCACCGGTGTCGGCATCCAGAGCGCCGGCAAGGTCTTCTACGGCGGGATGCTGCTCAAGACGAGCGGGATGACCTACAAGCGCTACCGCACGGCCACGCTCACCGCCGCCAAGAACCTCGACGCCGGCTGCGTGCTCTTCGACCGGACCAAGGCCGCCTGGGACGCGATCAGCGTCCCCGCCCAGAGCGGCGACCCGACCTGCACGTCCAGCGGCAACAACGACTTCACGATGTCGCTGGACCCGGCGTCCGGCTCCGTGAAGCCGGGCAGCTCGGTGACGGCGACGGTGCGGACCACGGTCAGCTCCGGGAGCGCTCAGGCCGTGAACCTCACGGCGAGCGGCCTGCCGAGCGGTGTCACCGCGTCCTTCAGCCCGTCGTCGGTGCAGTCCGGAGCGTCCTCGACGATGACCCTGTCCGCGTCGTCGAGCGCCGCATCCGGCGCGTACACCTTCACGGTGAAGGGCGACGGCACGCAGAGCCACACCGCGCAGTACACCCTGACCGTCGACAACGGGGGCGGCAATCCGGGCGGCAAGGCGCCGGACATCAGCATCGCCAACGTGCAGTCGCACCTCGCGCAGTTGAACACCATCGCCACGCAGAACGGCGGCAACCGCCGGGCCGGCAGCGCCGGTTACACGGCCTCCCTCGCCTATGTGAAGGGCAAGCTGCAGGCAGCCGGCTACACCGTCAGCGAGCAGACCTGCACCAGCTGCACGTACCGCGGGAACAATCTGATCGCCGACTGGCCGGGCGGCCCGTCCGACCAGACGGTCATGTTCGGCGCCCACCTGGACGGCGTCGCGGCCGGCCCCGGGATCAATGACAACGGCTCCGGCTCCGCCACCCTGCTGGAGAACGCGCTCGCCCTGGCACAGCAGAACCCGACCATGACCAAGCACGTCCGCTTCGCCTGGTGGAACGGCGAGGAGCAAGGGTTGCAGGGTTCCGAGTACTACGTCGGCCAGCTCAGCGCGGCCCAGCGCAGTACGATCAAGGCGTACTACAACTTCGACATGGTCGCCTCGACCAACGCCGGCTACTTCATCAACAACGTGAACTCGGCCGCCTCGGCACCGATGAAGGAGTACTGGGACTCGCTGAACCTCGCGCCGGAGGAGAACGTCGAGGGCCAGGGACGGTCCGACGACTACTCCTTCCAGCAGGGCGGCATTCCCACCTCCGGCTACGCGACCGGCGCCAGCGACACCAAGACGTCGGCGCAGGCCGCCAAGTGGGGCGGCACGACGGGCCGTTCCTACGACTCCTGCTACCACTCGTCCTGCGACACCACGGCCAACATCAACGCGACCGCGCTCGACCGCAGCGCCGACGGGGTCGCCTACACGGTGTGGAAGACCTCCGTCGGGACCACCGCTCCGGCCGACGACTTCTCCGTGTCGGTGAAGCCGGTCTCCGGCAGCGTCCAGCCCGGTGGCTCGGTCACCGCGAGTGTGTCGACGGCGACCACCGGCGGCTCCGCCCAGACCGTGAAGCTGACCGCCTCCGGGGCGCCGAGCGGGGTCACGGTCTCCTTCGACCCGGCCTCCGTGCAGTCGGGTTCGTCGTCGTCCATGACCGTCTCCGCCGGGGCCCAGGCCGCGCCGGGTACGTACACCCTCACGGTGACCGGGACGGGTACGGCCACCCACGCCACCACGTACTCGCTCGTCGTCGGTGGCGGCGGGACCTGCCAGGCGCGGCAGGCGGTCGCCAACGGCGGCTTCGAGGAGGGCGTCGCGCCGTGGACCCAGACGGACGGCGTGATCAACAACCGGACGTCGGAGAAGCCCGCGCACAGCGGCACGTACATGGCCTGGCTCGGCGGCTGGGGTTCCACGCACTCCGACACCGTCGCGCAGTCGCTGACCGTTCCGGCGGGCTGCTCGACGTACAAGCTGTCGTTCCATCTGCGCACCGACACGAATGAGTCGGCGGGCGACCCGACCGCGTACGACACGTTCACCGTCAAGCTGGGCACCAGGACCCTCGCGACGTACTCGAACGTGGACGCCACCGGCTCCTACGTCCAGAAGACCTTCGACGTGGCCGAGTTCGCCGGTCAGACGGTCCCCCTCGGGTTCACCAGCAGTGAGGACGCCTATCTGCAAACCAGCTTCGTCATCGACGACGTGGCGCTGAACGCGAGCTGATTAGCCGTCAGAACGGCGCCGGGCGGGGCGTGTACGCACACACGCCCCGCCTCCGGTGTGGTCACCGTACGACGGCCGCCAGCCGGCGGGTGAAGTCGTCGCTCTCCGGCCCGCCGCCGTGCCCCGCCGCCAACCTGCCGTGCAGGCCGCGCAGTTCCTGGCCCAGCAGCGTCGAGGCGGTCACCTCGGTGGTGTCCAGTACCGGACCGGCGATGGCGATCGCCGCCTGGGGGTCGTGGGCGCAGGCATGGGCATCGGCCATCCGCACCAGGAACAGCATCCGTGCCGAGTGCATCCCGGGCGGAAGCAGATCCAGTGCGGTACGGGTCGCCGTGACCGCGCGCAGTGCCAGCCGGCGGTCCCCGATCGCGGCGGCGAGGTCCCGCAGCGCCCCGGCGGCCCCCGACTCCACCCGCAGACGCACGGAGGCGACGGTCAGCCAGGGCGCCTCCGTCTCGTCCTGCTCACCGACCCGGTCCATCTGCGACCAGGCACGGTCGATATGGCGCAGGGTCTGCCGGGCGTCGCCGCGTACCGCATGCCCGCGCGCCTGGTACAGATCGCTCATGGCGCCCGCCCAGTACCGGCCGGCGGCCGCCTGCCGGATCGCCCCGCCGTAGGCCAGGGCGGAGGGGCCGTCGCCTTCCAGCCGCGCCAGTGTGCTCATGTCGCTGAGCGCGGCCACCTGGGTTCCGACGTGACCGGCCAGGCCCGCCCAGCCCAACGACCGGTCCAGCCAGGCCATCGCGGTCGCGTTGCGGCCCCACAGCAACCGAAGGCAGCCGGCCGACTGCGCGTACTCCGCCGCCAGTGGGGCGAGTTGGCGTTGGTAGGGCGCCGCGGGCAGGGCCATCCAGCGGAGCATCGCGTGCAGGGTGCGCTCGACCACGACGGTCGCCCCCGGCCAGGCGCGCTCCTCGTCGGCGCGCAGGCAGACGGCGAGCAGCGCCGTCAGGGCGTGCACCGTGTCGATGTCCAGCGGCGGGCACGGGACGGTGGCCGGGCCCAGGGCGCAGAAGGCGGAGTGCAGGGCGATGACGTCGGCCAGCGCCGGGACGGTGCAGCCGTCACGGCCGTGCGCCGGGCACATCAGCCCGTAGCTGGGCAGGCTCGTGGGCAGGGCGGTGTCCGGCGGCAGCATGGAGAGCAGGGCGCCGCCCGCGGGTTCCCCGGGCAGGGGTCCCGTCCGTGCGGCGGTCGCCGCAGGACGTACGGCCCCGCTCTCCCCGCCCGTACCGCCCGGCCCTTCGGCCTCGGCCGCCTCGCAGGCGTCGAGGAGGTCGCCGCCGGCCGTCAGCAGGTCGTCCAGCCTGCGGGCGAGCGGCAGTGGTGCCTTCCGGGTGCCGTGCTCCAGTTTGCTGATGGCGGTGTGGTCGTATCCGACGCGGGCACCCACCTGGGCCTGGGTGAGCCCGGCGCGCCTGCGCCACTGGCGCAGCCGGGTTCCGAAGGCTCTCCACACCTCTGCGGTACGGACGTCCGGCAGGGGGCCCATGCCCTCGGTCACCCGGAACTCCGCGGAGCCCCACCGGATCCCCCACCCGTGCCGTGCTCATGGCTCATAGCCGGGAGAATAGCGAGCGCGTGTGCGCGCTGTCCCCGGTGCGGCGGGAAGATGGCGCCTTCCCGCGCCCTGCCGGACGTTGCCACGCCCTGCGGCCCCGATCGCCCAACACCCCTTTCCGGTCTTCCGGTTGGGCGGACCGAATGCGCATGAAGGCATGGCCCACCGGGCATATGACGGGTAATCGCCAGGAGGTGGTGGCAGTGGGCCGCATCAGGATCGTTCGACGCCCCCAGCTGCCGTCGCGGCCACGGCCGCTCGACCTGCGGACCCCGTCCGGCCGCCCGCTGCCGTACTGAGCCCGCTGCCGCGACCGGCGGTCCGTGCGGAGCGCGGCGTCGAAGAGGCGGCCCCGGAGCCGCTCCGCCGGTTCGGCCGGGGCTCGCCTCCTCCGGCGCCCGCGCCGAGCTCCTCCCGGCCGTCGGCGCGGCGCCGGTCGCCCTACTGACCGCCGCGGGATCCGGCCCCTCGCCCGTGGTGCGGGGCTGCGAGGAGTACGACATCGGCCGGCCGCGGCGCAGGGCCGATTCCATGACCGCCTTCACCGGCCCGGTCGGCAGGGAGACGGCCCTGGACCCGGGCCAGGTCCGGATCGTCCGCGCGCCGACGTGGCGCGGCCGGTGCCGGTACGACCGGCGCGGGGTGCGGGAATTGTGGAAAACCGCAGGGTGACGGGTGCGGATTGCCCCATCCGGTTCGACGGCGTTCCTCGTACCGCCGCCGGCCGCGGCTTTCTAGCGTTGCCGGTGAGGCGCGACGGACTTCGCGCGCCGCTCCCCCACCGGCCAGGAGCCAGTTCATGGATTTCGTCATTCTGGGCCTCCCCCAGGAACCCGCGGGCGGTGTCGCGGGCTGGGCCGCCGATCTCGTCGACACCATGGGAGGCCCGGGAGCCGGCCTCGCCATCGCGCTGGAGAATCTCTTTCCGCCACTGCCCAGCGAGGTCATTCTCCCGCTGACCGGGTTTGCGGCGGGGCAGGGCGTCATCAGCCTGGCCTCCGCGCTCTTCTGGACCACGCTCGGTTCGGTGGTGGGCGCGATCGCCCTGTACTGGATCGGCATGCTCTTCGGCCGCGACCGCATGCATGCGATCTGGGCGAAGCTGCCGCTGGTCGGGAGTTCCGATCTGGAGCGTACGGAGCAGTGGTTCGCCGAGCACGGCACCAAGGCCGTCCTGCTCGGGCGGATGGTGCCGGTCTTCCGGAGTCTCATCTCCGTGCCGGCCGGCGTGGAGCGCATGTCGCTGCCGCTCTTCGTGACCCTGACGGCCCTGGGCAGCCTGCTGTGGAACACGGTGCTGGTGATGGCCGGGTACTGGCTCGGCGACCGGTGGAACCTGGTGGAGACATATGTCGGAGTCCTCTCCAAGGCCGTCGTCGTCCTGGTCCTGGTCGCCGCCGCCGGGTACGTGGGCCTGCGGTTGCGCTCCCGTTCCCGGGGTCAGCACCGTCGTACGTCATGAGCCTTCGGCCACCGTCCCCCACCCGTCCGGTCTCCCCCGCCCGTCAGGAACGATCTCGCCGTGTCCACGGCGTGCGGCTAGCCTCGGCACCCGTGCAGGGGGATTCCGCGGACAGTGCGACCGGCCGTCGTCCGGAGCCGTTCGGCCAGGAGTCCATGGAAGGGGGCGTACCGGTGGTGCACAGGTCCCCCTGGCACCGCAGAGTCGTCGGCGCCCTTCTCGGCTGCTGCACCGCTCTGCTCGGGCTGCTGTATTTCGTCGTGCCGGGTGTGCTGTCGGGCCCGTTCGTCCTGTGGCCCCGCACGCGCCGGCGCTCCCTCGCCGTGCTGAGTGCCGGAGCCCGTCGGCTCACGGAGCTGGAGCGCAGGCGCCGCAGTGCCTTCTTCGGCGACCTGTTCCCCGAGCACCGGGCGTCCGACCCGGAAGTCCTCCGCTACCTCGCCGTCCGCACGTGCGCGGGCGTGCTGCTCGGTGTCGTGGCCGCGTTCCTGGCATGCGGGGCCGTCCTGGCCGGACTGCTGGCCGTCGGGGTGGCCCACGCCACCACGGGCTGGCAGACCCTGCTGACCCAAGGGCTCCTGGGCGGTGTCCTCCTCTTCCTCAACCTCCAGGGGCTCTTCTCCCTGGGTGCCCTCGACGCGCGGCTGGCACGCGAGCATTTCGGCCCCTCCGAGCGGGAGTTGCTGGAGCGGCGCATCGCGGAACTGGCCGCCAGCCGTGCCGAGGTCCTCCGGGCGGTCGACACGGAGCGCAGGCGCATCGAGCGCGATCTGCACGACGGCGTGCAGCAGCGGCTCGTGGCACTGGCCATGCTGCTGGGCCGGGCCCGCCGCAACCGTACGCCCGAGCAGGCCGGCCTGCTGCTCCAGCAGGCGCACAAGGAGTCCCAGGAGGTCCTCACCGAACTGCGGGAAGTGGCCTGGCGCGTCTATCCGTCGGCGCTCGACAACCTGGGCCTGGAAGAGGCGCTCGGCGGGGTGGCCCAGCGCTGCGCCATCCCCCTGCACATCGAGTTCGATCTGCCGCTGCCGTTGCCCCGGACCGTGGAGACAGCCGCCTACTTCGTGGTGTCGGAGGCCGTGACCAACGCGGCCAAGCACTCCGGTGCCACCCGGATCTCCGTCAGTGTCAAGGGCGACGGCAGGGCGGTGTCACTGTGCGTCCGGGACAACGGCGTCGGTGGCGCGGATCCCACGGGCAGCGGACTGGCCGGGCTGCGCAGCCGGGTGGACGCGCTCGACGGCCGCCTGCACATCGACAGCCCCTCCGGGGGACCCACCACCATCATCGCGGAGTTGCTGTGCGTGTAATGCTCGCCGAGGACTCGACCCTGCTCAGGGAAGGCCTGGTCCGTCTGCTCGCCGAGGAGGGGCATGAGGTGCTCGCCGCCGTGGGCGACGGGACGTCGCTCGTCCGGGCGGCCGAGGCGGACCCGCCGGACCTCGTCGTCGTCGACATCCGGATGCCGCCCACCCACACCGACGAGGGGCTGCGGGCCGCGCTGGAGATCCGCGAGCGCCTGCCCCTGGTCGGCGTGCTGGTGCTCTCCCAGCATGTGGAGCGCAACTACGCGGTCCGGCTGCTGTCCGCGAACGCCGAGCGGGTCGGCTATCTGCTCAAGGACCGGGTGGCGCAGGTCGACGAGTTCCTGGACTCGCTGGAGCGGATCCACGCGGGCGGTGCGGCCATCGACGCCGAGGTCGTACGGCAGTTGGTGGTCCGGAGCACGCACGTCGACCCGCTGGCCAGGCTGACGCCCCGGGAGCGCGATGTCCTGGAGGAGCTGGCGCAGGGCCGCACCAACACGGCCATCGCACAGCACCTGCACATCTCGCTCAGTTCGGTGGAGAAGCACCTCAACTCCATCTTCGAAAAGCTCGATCTGGCGCGGACCACGGGGTACAGCAGACGCGTGCTGGCGGTCCTGCGCTACCTGGAGTCGTAGGCGCGGGCACAGGACCGCCGGCGGTTTCGGCTCTGCTCAGGCGGACACGGGGCAGCCGTGCCTGGTTCCGTACCGGCTCTCCCTGATCGATGATGATGCCCAGGGCCGCCGTCCTCGGTACGGCACCCGCTGTCCCAGGAACAGGAAGGGGTTCCCGATGCGGGAAACGACTCCGGACCGGTCTCCGTCGGACGACCGGTCTCCGTCGGACGATCCGGCCGTGCGCGGCCCGGACGAGGACGCCCAGGTGATCGTGGTGGGCGCGGGGCCGGCGGGCTCGGCCGCGGCCTTCCACCTCGCCAGGGCGGGCGTCGATGTCCTGCTCCTGGAGAAGTCCCGCTTCCCTCGGGAGAAGGTGTGCGGGGACGGCTTGACTCCACGGGCGGTACGCCAGCTCATCAGGATGGGCGTCGACATCGAGGCCCCGGGGTGGACGCGCTCGCGCGGGATGCGATGGGTGGCCGGGAACCATCAGGTGCTCATCGACTGGCCCGCGCTCGGGGGCTATCCGGATTTCGGCCTCTCACGCAGCCGGCACGACTTCGACGACATCCTGGCCCGGCACGCCGTCGCCGCCGGAGCCCGGCTGCGCAGCGGCGTGAAGGTGACCCGGCCCCTGACCGACCGCGCCGGCCGTATCACCGGCGTCGCCGCCACGGGCGAAGCGAAGGAACCGCTTGCCTTCCACGCACCGGTCGTCGTCGCCGCCGACGGCGCCTCCGCCCGCCTCGCACTCGCGATGGGCCTGCAGCGGGACACGAAGAGGCAGATCGCGACGGCCGCCCGCCGCTACTACCACAGCCCGGAACGTTCCCGGGAGGAGTACCTGGAGCTGTGGGCCGACCTCCGTTTCCCGGGCAGCCGTCACTACCTGCCGGGATACGGCTGGATCTTTCCCATGGGCGACGGCCGCGTCAACGTCGGTCTCGGTGCGCTGCCCCACCGACGGCACGGAAAGGCGGACCTGCGCGCGACGCTCGACGAGTGGCTGGCCCGTACCCCGGAGGCATGGGGACTGCGCGAGGAGAACGCCGAGGGCCCCGTCCGGAGCGCGGCCCTCCCGCTGGGCTTCAACCGCCACCCCCTGTACGCCCGGGGGCTTCTCCTCGTCGGCGACTCCGGAGGCATGATCAGCCCCTGGAACGGCGAGGGCATCAGCCAGGCCATGGAAGCCGGTGAGGTCGCGGCCGAGACCGCCACGCTCGCCCTCGCTCTCCCCCGGGGGCCCCGGCGGGAGCAGGTGCTGCGCGGCTACCCCGTCGAGATGAACCGCCGCTGGGGGCGCTACTACCGGCTCGGGAACACGGCCGCCGACCTCGTCTTCAGCCGCTCGGGCTTCCAGCCGTTCCTCAACCGCTACGTCATGGGATCGCCGTTCCTGCTCAACACCCTGGCCCGGCTGCTCAGCAACCTCACGGACAAGCCCTCGCACGACCTGATCGACCATCTGCTCAACGGGGCCATGCGTCTCGTGCCGGAACCGAAGGTGCGACGCCGGCGATGACGGCCCGCGGACGGCGCGGGAGGCCCGTGGCTACGACCGCCGGCGGGGCTTCCCGCGCTTGCCGCCCTTGGCGCCCCCGGAACCGCTCCGCGCGCCCTTCCCGGACGACTTGCCGACCGCCTTCCCGGCGGCGGGCTTGCGCCGTGCGGCGCCCGCATCGGGACGCTTGGCCTTCGGCTGTGCCGGGGCCTTGGGGCGGCCCCGTGAACTGTTGACGGTCCGGCCCCGGACGATCCCGATGAAGTCCTCCACCAGGTCCGTCGTCTCGTCCTCCAGCCACGACAGCGCGACGCCCGACTCGGGGGCGTCCGAAACCGGCCGGTACGTGAGGTCCTTGCGGTGGTGCAGGCGGGCGAGCGACTGCGGGACGACGAGGAGGCCCACACCTGCCGCCACCAGCTCGACGGCGTCCGCCGTCGTGGCGGGACGCTCGATCGCGGGCCGTCCCGGCCGCTGCTCCCATTCGAGGGTGTCGTCGAGCGGATGGAGCACGATGTCGTCGGCGAGATCCCCGGCGGAGACCTCGTCGACCGAGGCGACGACATGGTCCTTCGGGATCACGACGACCGTCGTCTCGGTGTAGAGGGGGATCGCGCTGAGGCCCGTCCGGTCGATCGGCAGCCGCACGAGACCCGCGTCGGCGCCGCCGCCCCGCAGCACGTCGGGCGCCTCGGCGGCCGACACCCCGATGAGGGTCAGGGGGATGTCGGGCAACCGCTCGTTCCAGATCCGCACCCACTTGGTGGGCGTCACTCCCGGAACGTAGGCGAGCCGGAACGACGGGGTTTCTTCCGAGCTTGTCACTCCGCCAGGTTACCGGCCCTGGTCAGAGGTAGCGCACATGCTCGATACCCTTGACCCCATGACGTCGCACAAGACCGCCCAGACGATGAAGCCCGCGACCGCGGCAAAGAAGCTGGGTGTGTACCTAGAGGCCACCCCCGCCGAGTTCCAGGAGGGTGTCGTCTCGCGCACCGAGCTGAACGCACTGCAGTCCGATCCGCCCGAGTGGCTGCGGGAGCTGCGACGCAACGGCCCGCACCCCCGGCCGGTGGTCGCGGCGAAGCTGGGCATTTCCATCTCGGGTCTCGCCCGTGGCGGAATCACGGACGCGCTCACCACGGAGCAGATCGAAGCGCTGAAGAACGAAAGCCCCGACTGGCTGCAGCAGGAGCGCACCACCCAGGCCGAGGTCCGGAAGGAAGCGGTGCGCATCAAGGAGAAGAAGGAGCAGAAGGAGCAGGACGCAGCCCAGGGCGAGCAGCCCCGCGGAACGCGTTCCTGACTTCTGCCCCGGCGCCCGGTGACTCCGGCCACCGCCGTGTCGGCCGGCGTCACCGCGGCCCACGGCCCGCGGCCCGCGGAAGCGCCGGCCCCAGCCGAGATCGACAGGGTGTACCGGCACGGCGCCGACGCGGTGAAGGTCTTCCGGCCGGCACGCTCGGCGCCTCCGCCGCATCGAGGAACCGCGCCCGTAGGGGCCCGGCGTTCCGCTCGCCCCGACGGGCGGAGTCACCCTCGGCAGCGCCGCCGGCCGCCGGAACGCCGGTGCCAGGTCCGGTCCCGGTCCGCGCGGGTCCGTCCTCCCAGGACCGGATTCCCGGACTGCCGCGCGCCCCGACAGGTGGCGCGAGCGGTGACCGGTCTCCGTACGCGGCGCTACCGCTCGTCGCCCGCGAGCCGCCGCGCCCGCAGGGCGACATAGAGCTCTGCGGCGTCCACCGGCCGCGTCGGGGTGCGGCCGGTCAGCTCCGCGATGCGGGTGATCCGGTAGAGCACCGTGTTGCGGTGGCAGTGGAGCCGCCGCGCCGCCTCGGCGGTCGAACCGTCCGCGGCGAACCAGGCGTCGAGGGTGCCGAGCAGAGCGGCATCGCCGCCCTCGCCGGACAGCAGTGGCCCCAGCACGCTCTCGCTGAGCTCGGCCGCGGACTCGGCGTGCGCCGCGACGAGGGTGTCGATCGGCGCGGTGCCGTAGCAGTGGACGCCCACCCCGGCCGGGGCCACGCACTCCAGGGCGATGCGTGCCTGACGTACCGCCTCCGGCGCGGCGGCGAGGACGGTGAACGGCCGGCTCACCCCCACCCGCGAGGTCGCCGCCCGCTCCACGACCCGCAGCGCCGCGGCGGACTCGGTGTCACCGGTCGGGGCGACCAGGCCCAGCCGCTCGCCCAGTTCGGTGGTCCAGACGGACGCCACATCGGCGCTCGCCAGCCGGGCGGTGATGCCGGGCAGCGGGTCCTCGCCCTTGCGCCCGACCTCGCCCGCCACCACGCGGTACGACGCCCGTTCCGGCAGGCCCAGGGCGCGCTGGATGCCTGCGGCGCTCCCGAACCGGACACCGTTCGCTCCCTCGAAGACGCTGAGCAGTGTGACCCGCCGCGACACCCGCTCCTGGCGTTCCCGGTCGTCGGCGACCTGCCGGTACGCCTCGGTCGCGGCCGTGGAGAAGCGGTCGAGCACGCCCCAGAAGTGCGACGAGCGGCGCAGCAGCGCGGCGGACTGCTCGCCGGTCGTGGCGCGGGCGATCGCCCACTCCCAGATCTCCAGTCCGCCGAGCCGGAAGGCGTGCAGCAGCGCGGGGAGCGGGATGCCGTGCTCGGCCTTGATCCGCCCGGCCCGGCGGGCCGACTCGTCGCCGAGGTCCGGGCCGCCGGTCTCCCTGCGCAGGAGGGCCTCGATGTTGGCGTGGACGATGTCACGGAGCAGGTCCGCGGGGAGCCGGCTGCGCGTGTAGAAGGACTCGTCCTCGGTGATCTTTCGGACCGTCACCTCGGTGAGTTCACCGATCGAGGCGAGGATCTCGGCGAAGACGTGTTCGCAGCCCGTGGTGTCGCGCATCTCGCAAAGGTACTCGCCCTCCTCACCTCAATTGTGCTGTCGCACAAAGCAGTTCGAGGGAACTCGCGATGCCCGCCCATAGCAAGGGGTCCTGGTATCCGTCATCTTGGTGTGGCCCCGGGCCCTTGTGCCGGGGACCAGTTCCGCAGCACGGCGCCCGTCCGTGCGGTCGCGATCCAGGGAGATCACCATGACCGCTGCAGCCCCCGCAGGCAACACCCGGAGGATGCCCGAACTCGACGCGGTGCTCTCCGAGCTCGCCGAGGGCGAGCTGCGCTGGGCGGCGACCTCGTCCGCCGAACGGGCCGCCCTCCTCACCCGGGTCCACGCCGCGGTCTCCGCCGAGGCCGAGAACTGGGTACGGACGGCCGGCCGGATCAAGCTCCTGCCGGGCGGATCCCCGCTCGCCGGTGAGGAGTGGCTCTCCGGCCCCTACGCGCTGCTGACCTCCTTGGAGGCGCTCGTCCGCACACTCAGGACGCTCGCCTCGGGGCGCGGCCCGCTCGACGCCGCGAAGCTCGGGCGAGCACCGGGCGGACGGGTGAGCGTCCCCGTGCTCCCGCTCAACACCTACGACCGCCTGCTCCTGAACGGCTTCAGCGCCGAGGTGTGGATGCGGCCGGGGGTCGACGCGGACACGGTGCGGCGCCACGCGGGTCTCGGCGCACGCCGGCCCGAGCACACCACGGGCGTCGGTCTCGTGCTGGGCGCGGGCAACGTCACCTCCATCGCACCGCTCGACGTGCTGTACGAACTGATCGCGCACAACCGTGTCGTCGTGCTGAAGCTCAACCCCGTCCTGGGGGACCTGGAGCCGGTCTACCGGCGGGTTCTCGCCCCGCTGGTCGAGCACGGCGTCGTGCGCATCGTCCCGGGCGGTGGCGATGTCGGCGAATATCTCGCCCGCCATCCGGGCGTCGCACACGTCCACATCACCGGCAGCCTCGCCACCCACGACGTCGTCGCCTTCGGCCCGGGTGAGGAGGGCCGCGCCCGCAAGGCCGCCGGCACTCCGCTCCTCGACAAGCCGATGACCAGCGAACTCGGCGGCGTCTCCCCCGTCATCGTGGTCCCGGGCGTCTGGAGCGCCGCCGACCTCCGCTACCAGGCCGAGCACATCGCGACCCAGCGCCTGCACAACAGCGGCCACAACTGCATCGCCTCGCAGGTGGTCGTGGTCAGCGGCGACTGGCCGCAGCGCGAGGCCTTCCTCGGTCTGCTCCGCGAGGCCCTGCGGACCGCCCCGGCCCGGCCCGCCTGGTACCCGGGCAGCGCGGAACGGCTCACGGACGCGGCGCGCCGCCATCCGGAGGCCGAGTGGCAGGGCGCCGAAGGATCACGCCTGCTGGTCGAACTCGGCGACGGCCAGGAGGCGGCGGAGCTGGGGACGACCGAGTACTTCGCGCCGGTGCTCGGTGTCCTCACGCTGCCGGGCACGGGTGCGGAGTTCTTGAACCGGGCCGTCGAGACCGCCAACCGCGACCTCGCCGGCACCCTCGGGGCGAACATCGTCGTCGACCCGGCCACCATGAAGCGCCTCGGCCGGGCGTTCGACGACGCGGTGACCGCGCTGCGGTACGGGACGATCGCCGTCAACGCCTGGACCGCGGTGGGCTTCCTCACCGCGACGGCTCCGTGGGGCGCCTTCCCCGGCCACACCGTCACGGATGCCCAGAGCGGGATCGGCGTCGTACACAACGCCCTGCTGATCGACGCGCCGGAGCGGACCGTCGTACGGGGTCCGTTCCGGCCCTTCCCGAGGTCGATCGCGGGAGGTGAGCTCGCGCTCTTCCCCAAGCCGCCGTGGTTCGTCACCGCGCGGAGCGCCGCCGCGACCGGCCGCCGGCTCACCCGGCTGGCGCAGCGGCGGACCTGGGCGCGGGTGCCCGCCGTGTTCGCCTCGGCCTTCCGGGCCTGAGCGGTGCCCTCGGACGCACGGCCCGCAGCTCACCTCATGCCGCGCCTCGGCCGATGGGCGGGGCGGTTGCCGCCCCTCGGTACCGGGGGGCGGCTCCCGGGTGACACCGGCGGCGCCACCACGGGGTGATGGCCGGGCCCCTCTCCGCGCCGCGCGGCACACTGCCACCGCCAGGGGCCTACTCCTGACCCGGCGCGGCCACCGGGACGCTCTCGGGGTCCAGCAACTGCGTCAGATGGCGGGCCGACGCGTCCCAGGACCAGGAATCCCGCGCCCATACACGGCCCGCGGCACCCATCTCCGCGGCCAGGTCGGCGTCGAGCAGTATCCGGGTCAGCGCACCGGCGATCGCCGTGGTGTCGGTGCCGTCGACGATGCGGCCGGTCCGGCCGTCGAGCACCGTGTCCGGAGCACCGCCCGAGTCGCCGACGACCACCGGCAGGCCGCTCGCCGCCGCCTCCAGGAACACGATCCCCAGCCCCTCCGCCTCCAGGCCCGCCTTCCGGGTACGGCACGGCATCGCGAAGACGTCCGCCGCCGCGTAGTACGCCGGCGTCTCGGTGTGCGACTTCCCGCCCACGAAGCGGACCGCCCCCTCGCCATGGCGCAGCGCCAGCTTGCGCAGCCGGGCCTCGTCCGGTCCCCGTCCGACCACGACGAGCACCGCGTCGGGCACCTCCCGGCGGATCAGCGGCATCGCCCGGATCAGCATGTCCTGGCCCTTGCGCGGGACCAGCCGGGCCATGCACAGGATCACCCGCTCGTCCCGCAGGCCGAGCTCGGTCCGCAGGTCCAGCCCGGCACCCGCGTCGGGCCGGTACACCTGCGCGTCGACCCCCGGCACCAGACGGCTCATCCGCGCACGCGGGCCGAGGGACGGCTCGATCCGATCGCGTGTGTACTGGCCGAGGTACGTGACGACGTCCACGCCCTCACCGATACGGCGCATCATCCGGCGCGCGCCGGGGGTCCTGGCCCACCAGATCTCGTGGCCGTGGGTGGTCGCCACCATGCGCCGTATACCGCTGCGCCGCAGGGCCGGCGCCATCATGGCGAGCGGTGCGGCGGCCCCGAACCAGACCCGGTCGCAACCGTGGGCCCGGATTATCTCGACCGCCCTGCGGGTGACCCGCCCGGTCGGCAGCAGCATGCCGCTGGTGTCACGCACGACAGGAAACGGGAGCGTCGCGTCGTAGGCGGCGTCACCCGGCTCGCGCGACGTGTAGACCACCACGTCGTCGTCCGGTATCCGCGTCGCCATCGCGTGCACGAAGGTCTCGATGCCTCCCTGGCGCGGCGGGAAGTCGTTGGTGATGACGAGGGTGGGGCCCATGAATGTGTTGGATCCTTCAGCTGAGTGGGGCCGAGCGGGCCGTGAAGAGGTAGTTGCGGCAGTCGTCGGTCACGTCGGCCACACGTGCCCAACCCCGGTTCTGCCAGCGGTACATGTCGTAGTCGAGTCGGGCGAGCCGGCCTACGAGGTGCTCCGCCGCCATGTCGTACTTCTCGAGATGGCGGTCCTCGATCTCCAGCAGGAGGGCGGGCCGGTGGCGCAGCAGCGTACGGCGGGCACCGGACAGCACGGCCGCCTCCGCCCCTTCGACATCGGCCTTGATGAAGTCGACCCGTTCCAGGCCCATGTGGTGGCAGAGGCCGTCCACCGTCCGCACCGGTGTGGTCACGGGGCGGGCGGTGGCGAATTCGGCGTTGGGGCCGGGGCCCGAGGCGCCGTCGGTGAGGTAGGCGCGTCCGTGGACGGGCAGCAGACGGCGCCGGGGCAGACTCATCGTTCCTTCGTGCGCCCGCTCGCCGAGGGCCATGCGGTGAACGGTGACGTTGTCGCAGCCGAGAGCGGCGGCCGCGGTCCTGAGCCATTGTGCGGGGCCGTGCAGCGGTTCGACGCTGTGCACCTTCCCCTCCGGTCCGGCCAGCGCGGACAGGCTCCAGGTGTAGAGGCCGTATTCGGCTCCGATGTCGAGGCAGACGGCCCCCGGCCGCACCAACGGGCGCAGTCCCGCCACTTCTTCTTCCACGAAGTCCCAGCGCGAGGATGCCCAGCGCAGCGCGAGCGCGACCGACCGCACGCGCAGCCCCGGCCGTGGGCGGCCGCCGGGCCGAGGGCGCGAGGGATCCGGCCGACGGGTCAACCTGCCGCTCATCAAACGCCTTTCAGCCTGCACGGGCGCACGGGTTCTGTTGCCGGAGCGACGCCACACGCGGTCGGCGTTCCATCGCATCATCGGATGCGGCGTGATCCCATCCTTCTTCAGAAGCAGATTGGCCGGCATGTCAGACCTGAGATGTACATCTCAGGTCTGTACTCGCAGGTGCGAAAACGTCACGAATGAACGCAGAACATTGCTTCGCATCCCGCCCGGGACAGCGGGGTGCGAAGTCGCGCGGGACGGCCGCTACTTCTGTGCCATGGCTTCGATCAGGCTCTTGGGCCGCATGTCGGTCCAGTTCTCCTCGATGTAGTCGAGGCATTCCTGACGCCCCGCCTCACCGAAGACCGACGTCCAGCCGTCGGGCACATCGACGAAGACCGGCCAGAGGGAGTGCTGGTTCTCCTCGTTGATCAGGACCAGGTAGTTGGCATCGGGGTCTTCGAACGGATTCGTCACCACGTCGTCCTCTCTCGGGTTCGTGATGTGGTTCGTGTCGGTGGCGGGCAGCGGGCAGGCCCCGGCTCGCGCCGTTCCTCTTGTGCAGTGGCTGCCTCGTACACCGGTGGGCCCCACTGAAGATTCACTATGAACCAGGGCACGGTCGGCGAGTCAACAAGGGCGGCCTGCATCGGGCCGGCCGGGCGGGCCGCAGGCGTTCAACTGCGCCGGAGCCTCAGTTGAACAGACCTGGATCAGGGCGTCCGCGTCGCATGGACCGGCGGGCACGGGACTGCCTTGATCGGCGTGGCGCAGCGGTGCCATGGTGGGGGCGCGGCGAGACCGGCCGCGGGCCGGGAGCGGCTGCCGGCCGGCCCTTCGGCCGGGGCCGGGACGCGCACAGGAGCACGCTCCGGCTCTCCTATCAGCGCGCGGGCCGCGGAGAGCCCGTGCTGCTCATCATGGGCTCGGGAACCGCGGGACGGGTCTGGACGATGCATCAGACACCGGCGCTGCATCAGGCCGGGTACGAGACGGTCGTGTTCGACAACCGGGGCATCGGTGGATCGGGCGCGCCCGCCGGGAAGTACGCGCCGGCCGAGCTGGCGGCCGACACCGAGGGCCTGATCGAGGCCCTGGACCTCGGACCGTGCCGCATCGTCGGGTACTCCATGGGCGCCATGATCGCCCAGGAACTCGCCATCGGTTCAACCCACTTGGTGCGTTCCGCGGTACTGATGGCCACCAGGGCGCGATCGGACGCGGCTCGGCGGGCCGTGGAGGCCGCCGAGCCGGCGCTGCTGGAAAGCGGACTCAAGCTGCCTTCCAAGTACCAGGCACTGAGGACCGTCCTGGAGATGCTGTCCCCCGCGACACTGAACGACGAGGCGTCGATCGCGACCTGGCTGGAGATATTCGGGCTGAGCGGCGGCAGCGACAAGGCCGCCGAGGGACAGGCATGGGCCACCAACGCCGGTGACCGGCACCGTGCGCCGCATCCTTCCGTACGCCGTGGGGCACCGTGGGCCGCTCGCCCTGCTGCTCCTGCTCACCATCGTCCACGCGGTGGTCGCGGCCGCCGGCCCGCTGCTGCTCAAGATGATCACCGCGGCTCGCCGTGCGGCAGGCGCTCGACGACGCCCGGGTCGGGGCGTCGGACGTCGTGCTCGTCAACGCCCACGCGACCGGCACACCGCAGGGCGACGCCATCGAGGCCCGGCTCGTCGAGCGCGTCTTCGGACCGGACACCGCGGTCACCTCCACCAAGGGTGTGACCGGCCACATGCTCGGTGCCGCGGGCGCCGTCGAGGCCGCGTTCACCGCCCTGTCGGTCGACCGGGGAGTGATCCCGCCCACCGCCAACTTCCACTCCCCCGGCGCCGATGCCGCCGGGATCGACATCGTCCACGGCGCGCCCCGGCACGCTCCCGTTCCGCTCGCCGTCAGCAATTCCTTCGGCTTCGGCGGCCACAACGCGGTCGTCGTTCTCGGCAGCGTCTGAACCGTGCGGGCCGCTGCTCCGCCCCTGCCCGGGTTGTGTGTGGGGGCTCAGTACCCTCCCGGGCGGACGAGGCCCGTCTCGTACGCGTGGATGGCGGCCTGCGTCCGGTCGCGCAGGCTCAGCTTGACCAGGATCCGGCTCACATGGGTCTTGACGGTCTGCTCCGCCACCACCAGGCGCTCGGCGATCTCCGCGTTCGACAGGCCCTGCGCGATCAGTGACAGGACCTCGGTCTCACGTTCCGTGAGGTTGCCGGTACGGCCCTTGACCGGGCCGCGGGGGGCGTCGGACATCCGGGAGAACTCGGCGATGAGGCGTTTGGTGATGTTCGGTGCGAGCAGGGCCTCGCCGGCCGCCACCACCCGTACCGCATGGGCGAGTTCCGTCGCGGACGCGTCCTTCAGCAGAAACCCGGACGCCCCGGCGCGCAGCGCCTCGTAGACGTACTCGTCGAGGTCGAACGTGGTCAGCACGAGGACCTTGGTGGTGACGGCGGGTGACGCCATGATGCGGCGCGTCGCCTCGATGCCACCGACCCCGGGCATCCTTATGTCCATCAGTACGACGTCGGGGCTCAGTTCGGCGACCTTGGCAACGGCGTCGATCCCGTCCACGGCCTGGCCGACGACCTCCATGCCGGGTTCGGCATTGAGCAGCACCGTGAAGCCCTGACGGACCATCACTTGGTCGTCGGCGATCAGCACGCGGGTGGTCGTCACTGGTTTTCCTCCACAAGCTCGGCGGGTTCGGCGGGAAGCTGCGTGGGCAGCGTCGCGATCACTTCGTATCCTCCGTCGGGGGTGGCGCCGAAGGCCAGCGTGCCACGCAGCATCGCGGTGCGTTCCCGCATCCCGAGCAGGCCGTGGCCGGCGCCCGGCGAGGGCTGGGCGGGCCCGGTCGGCGCGGTGTTGGCGACCCTGACGGTCACGCCGGAGGGGCGATGGGCGATCTCCACCCGCACCTCCGCCCCGGGCGCGTGCCGCATCGCGTTGCTGAGCGCCTCCTGGATGATGCGGAACGCCGACAACTCGATGCCCGGTGCCAGGTGGACGGGCTCGCCGGTGGTGTGGGTACAGACGGTGAGCCCGGCGCTGCGCACATTGGCGACCAGTTCGTCCAGCCGGTCGAGGGTGGGCTGCGGGGCGTGCCACTCGCTCTCCGACACCGAGTGCTCGGAGCGCAGTACGCCGAGTACCTGGCGCAGTTCGGTGAGTGCCTCCTTGGCGTTCTCGCGGATGCTCGCCAGGTTCTCCTTCAGCTCCGCGGACGGGTTCTCCACCAGGTGCGGGGCCGCCTGCGCCTGGATGGAGATGACGGACATGTGGTGGGCGACGACGTCGTGCAGTTCGCGGGCGATCCGGTTGCGTTCCTCCAGAAGGGCGCGCCGGTTGCGTTCCTCGGCGGTCTGCTCCTCCAGCGCCACCAGTTGGGTACGGGCCACGTTGCGGCCGCGCAGCGCGGCGCCGACCAGGGTGGCGATCGCGAGGACCACCACGGTGAGCGGGGCGTAGCCGGTCTGGTCGAGGGCGACGACGAGGAACAGGCTCGTCAGCAGACTGATCACCAGCGCCTCGACCGCGGCGCGGAGACGGGACCGCAGCGCGAGCATGAAGAGCACCCAGGCCTGAAGGGCGAGTTCGGAGCTGTTCCAGAGGGGCCTTCCGCCGCTGAAGCCGTGCGCCTCGAACATGGCGAAGCCCACGGCCGTCTGGGCCGTCGTCGCCGCCCACCAGGCCGGGACCGGGCGGTAGGGCGCGGCGACGAGTGCCGCTGTCTGGATCCCCGCGAGGAGAAGGCCGATCGCGCCGATCTGATCCCCGGCCCCGTACTTGAGCGCGTTGAAGACGAACAGTATCGCCGCCAGCAGCACGAGCCCGGAGACGGCGACGACCCGGAGCCAGCGGGGCCCCACCGTGCGGGGGTCCGCGTCGGCGACTCCCGTCCAGAGGTCCTCGCGCAGGTTTCGCGACACCGCTCGCAGGCCCCCGGCCAGTCGTTCCACCATGTCCGGCTTCTTCATGGGCACCACCCTAGACACACCGTGGCAGGCCGGGCGGATCAGGCACGAGGGGCATCGGGGGTCCGCCCGTCCACGATCCGGGCGAGGTTCCTCAGGGAGACGGAACCGGGCTTCAGGTAGTCGCTGTGGCCACCGGAGCCCGCCTCGAAGACGTGGGCTCCGAATCCGTCGGAGACCGGGTCCGCACCGAAACCGACGTCCGTGTCGGGGAGTTGCAGGCGCACGTGCGGTACGTCCGCGATCCAGTCGTCACTGCCCCGGCCCGCCCAGACGGCGGCCGGGGTGTGCAGAGCGGCCACGTCGTCGACCCCGGCGCCGGGGCTGCCGTACAGCACGATGTCCGCGACCCGGACTCCGGCGGCGGCCCGTGCGCAGACCACGGAACCGTAGGAGTGGCAGAGCAGGGAGGTCCGGGCGGCGGGTTTGATGCTGCTCAACTCGTCCAGGAATGCGCGGAGTTCGGGAGCCGCACCGTCGGCGCGCCGTGAGGTCGCGGCAGCCAGGCTCACCGTGGCCGGGGTCTCGTAGCCGAGCCAGGCGACGACGGCGGCCCGGTCGCCCAGTTCTCTGCGCAGCGCCTGGGCGCCGCCCTTCAACCGCCAGTAGTTGTCGACGCTTATGCCGGCGCCCGGGACCAGCACGGCGATCCGGTCGGCCCGCGACAGGTCGCCGACCACCTCGACGGTGCGGCCTCCGTGGCGTCCGTCGAAGGAGAGGAGGTGGCGTGCGGGGTCCGCCATGACGCGCAGCGCTCCGGCCCGTTTCGTGTCGCCGTGGTCGTCGGCCATCCTCGCGGCCGCTCCGATGTCCGCCCGGGTCGCGGCGTACCGCTCGGCGAGGGCGGTCGGGGTGGCGGCGGGCAGCGCGCCCGGGACGGTCGGTGCGGGCGCCGGTACGTCGGCGGGCCTGACCGCCCCCGAGACCGGCACGGTCACCGAGGCGACGACCAGTGCCGTGAGCAGGGCGCGGCACAGGCGGCTTCTGCGTGGGCGGGACGCCATGGCAGATGGTTCCTTCCGTACCGGATGTCTTTCGTGCTTCCGGTACCGAAGCTATGGATCACACCCCGTAGTCGGCGTCCCGCCGGGGAGTGAACCCTCCGCGTAGTTCTGAAGTATGAGAGGTAGGGGTCGGGTTCGGCACCACCGGTCCGCCCGCCCGGCCGGTCAATCGGGTGTTCGACCACGGTCCGGCCTTTCGTACGGTGCTGTCGGCCGTCTATGGTCCCGTCTGACCGGGCGTCCGGTGCGCGAGCACGGGGGTGCCGGTCCGGTCCGTACTCGGGATCCGGGCCGCTGCGTCGCTGTTCAACCCAGGGAATGGACACTGCCGTTATGCACTCCGCGTTGGTGGCCGGCACGGGACTCGTGGGCACGTCGGTGGCGTTGGCTCTCCGGGCGCACGACGTGACCGTGCACCTTCGGGATGTGGACTCCGAGGCGTTGCGCACGGCCGTGGCACTGGGGGCCGGGACGGCGCGGAGATCGTCGAGAGCATGCTGCGGAAGGGCCGGTCCGGCCGTGCCCGGATCTCCGGCAAGCACGGGCCGCAGCCCGAGCGGTTCGACGTGGTGACCGTCGTGGTCGGCGATCAGCCCGGCGAGCTGGCCCGGCTGTTCGCGGCCGTCGACCGCGCGGGGGTCAACATCGAGGACGTGCGCATCGAGCACGCCACCAGCCAGTTGACCGGGCTGGTCCATGTCAGCGTCGCCCCCGGCCTGGCGGTGTCCCTGAAAGAGGCTCTCCAAACCCGGGGTTGGCGGCTGCACTGAGTGCGAGAGGCGTCCGGTCGGCGAACACGCCGCCGCGCACGGAGGGAGGCTGCGCACCGGTTGCGTCCACCGGCCCGATCGAGCGAGCGGATGTGGCACAGTCATGCCGGTGGATGTGCTGCGACCTCAGGACCCCGCGCGCATAGGCGCGTACACGATTCTCGCCCGGCTCGGCGCGGGCGGTATGGGACAGGTGTACCTCGGCCGGTCACCCGGCGGACGGCTGGTGGCCGTCAAGGTGATCCGCGACGAGATCAGCGATCACCCCGAGGCGCTGGCCCGGTTCCGGCGGGAGGCCGCGACCGTGGAGACGGTACGCAACGCCTACACCGCCCAGTTGATCGAGGCGTCGCTCGGCGCGTCCCCGTACTGGCTGGCCACCGAGTACGTACCGGGTCCCACGCTGCGCGGTGCCGTGGGTAAGGGCGGCCCGTTCCCGCCGGACAGCGCCCTGCGGCTGTTCGCGGCGCTCGCCGAGGGACTGGCCGCGGTCCATGTCCACGGGGTCACGCACCGGGACCTGAAGCCGCAGAACGTCATCCTCGCGCCGCAGGGACCGCAGCTGATCGACTTCGGCATCGCCCGGGGTCTCGAACAGACGATCCTCACCCGGGACGGGATGGCCCTGGGAACGCCCGGGTACGCGGCACCCGAGGTCGTCCTGCGCAACGAGGCCGGCCCGGCCGCGGACATCTTCGCGCTGGGGGCGACCATCGCCTACACCGCGACCGGCCGGCCCCCGTACGGCACGGGTGACGCGACGGCGGTGAGCTACCGGGCCGTGCACGAGGACATCGACGTGGCGGGGGTACGGCCCGACCTGGCCTCGCTCATCCGGCGGTGCGTCGCGAAGGATCCGACGCAGCGGCCCGGACCGGCCGCCGTGATCGCCGGATGCGCGGTGGACTCGGCGCTGGCCACGGACGCCCACTACCGCTCGCTGACCCGCGACATCGAACCCCTGCCCGTGCCGGGACCCGGGCCCCTGGGCCCGCCTCCCCCGTCGTCCGACGGGCTCGCACCGTCCAAGCCGGAACCGGAACCGGAGACCGAGGCCGTGACACGGCCGGTGGACAGCAGGCAGGCGGATCGCCGGCCGGCGGAACGAATACCGGAACGGGTATCGGAACGGGTACCGGCGGCCGGGCCCCGGGTGCCGCCGGGCACCACCCCGTACGACGGGCCGGAGCTCCGACGGCGCACCGCCCGCACCGCACGTCGCAGGGCCTGGCTCGCGGCATGTGCGGTGGCACTCGTCGTCCCGGCGGTGATCTGGCTGCTCCCCGAACAGGAGGACAAGGAACCCCCGACCGCCGCGCCCGCGACCGATGCCACCGCTTCCCGGCCGCCCACCGGCTCCCACCGTCCGAGCGGCCGGGCCACCGGCTCCGGCGGTCCGGCCGGCCGGACGCCGGACCACATCCTCAACGACCGTGTCTCGCAGGACCGTTGGACCCTGTCGGACGATCCCGAGCAGGCCTCCCAGGGCATCGGCTCCTGCGACCTGGCCAGCTACGCCGGGGCCTCACCGCCGATGTCCCTCCAGTCCTCCGTTTCGCACACCACCGGCTCAAACACCGCGTCGGTGGAGCTGCGTCCCAAGAACACCGGAGAGGGCAGACGCCCCGCGCCGTACTACGTCTCCGTGGGGGTGCGGCCCCCGCACGAGACCGACCGCTCCAGCGGCCGGCCCCTCCGGTCCGTCTCGAAGGGCATCGGCTTCACCAGCAAGCCCGTCGACATCTACTCCCGGTGGTCGTCGGGCGGAACCATCAGACTCAAGTACCCCGACGACTTCCGGGCCCACTTCGGCGAACGGACCGTCGACGCGATCCCGGTCGGCGACGACAGAGGTGACTGGACCGTGGTGCTGTATCACGTCGAGGGCGGTCCCACGGCGTACACATCCGTCGTCTGCAACGGCTTCCATGCCTGAGGGCTGTCCTGTGTAGGGGTCGGGTCGCTGGGCTGTTCATGGGGGCGGGATACATGGAGTGGGATTGTTCCGGACGGGCGGCGGGAGATCGCGGAGCCGCTGATCCCGCCGTCGAGAGTGCGTCCGCAGGGCGGCGGGACGCAGGACACGCCTGATGAGACGCTGTTCGCGGCGATCATCCCTGTCCTGGTCGGCGGGTGCGCCTGCCGGGCCCTGCCGCCGTGCTTCGGGACGCGTGCGCATCGCCCGCAGGGGCGTCGAGTCCAGCGAACGATCAGGACGCCGCGGACGGGTCGTCGAGCGGACCGTGTCCTGGCTGACCGGCTACCACCGACTCGACCACCGCCACGAACGCCACCCCCAGCTGGCCTTTCTCGGCCTCGCCGCCGCCCTCTGCTGCTGCAAACGCTGCCACGAACCCACCACGTAGGACACCGTCCTCCTGCACGGCCTTGGCCTTTGGGCGAGAGGCTCCGTGGCATCCGGCCACGGAGCCTCCGCAAAAACCCGTTGGCCAACCACGGCGACCACTGCTACTTTTCCGGAGGCCGTGCGAGAGAACGAGGAGGTGGTACCCGTGAACGCAGTATCGACATGGGTGCTCCCCTCCGGGGTCACGGTCGGACGATAGGTCGTCCGGGAGCGCCGTTCAAGAGCACTCCCGAAAGGCACGACCATGCAATTCACTTCCGAACAGCGCCTCGACGACGGCGTCCTCGAACGCGAATTCACCCTCGGTGAGATCCCCGGCATCCTGTGGACGTCTGGATCCGCACCTGCCCCGCTGATCCTGATCGGCCACAACGGCGGCCTGCACAAGCGGGAATCGCGGCTGGTGGCCCGGGCCCGGCACTCCGCGGCGGAGTACGGCTACGCGGTGGCCGCCATCGACCACCCCGGGCACGGCGACCGGCCCCGTTCCGCCGTCGATGTGCAGGCCCGCGCCGACCTCCGCCGGGCGATGGCGGCCGGCGAGCCGGTCGACGAGATCTTCGAGTCCTTCATCGTCCCGCTGGTCGAAAAGGCGGTCCCGGAATGGCGGACCACCCTGGACGCCCTCCTTCCGCTGCCCGAGATCGGCGGCCCGGTCGGGTACTCGGGGATGACCGCCATCGGCATTCGGCTGGCGGTGGTCGAACCACGTATCTCGGCCGCCGGTTTCTTCGCCGGGGGTTTCGTGCCCCGCGCCCAGCGCGAGGAGGCCCGGCAGGTCGCCATTCCGCTGCAGTTCCTGCTGCAGTGGGACGACGAAGGGAACGACCGGCAACTGGCCCTGGACCTGTTCGACGCCTTCGGCACCAAGGAGAAGACGCTGCACGCCAATATGGGCGGGCACGCCGGCACCCCGTGGTTCGAGGTGGACGACGGGGACCGGTTCTTCGCCCGGCACCTGAAGTGAGGCCGGGCGGACAGCCCTTAGGCGGTGCCGGCCAGGCTGCCGCTCATCGAGGACAGGCCCCGGCCCTCCTCGGTGAGCGGCAGCCGGCAGATGCGCAACCGCCCCGATCGCGGCGGTACCGGCCGCTACTTCTGGTGCTCGGACGGACTCGTCGTCCGCGACGCCGGCATCAGCAGCATGACCGAGGTCCTGGTCCGCCTCGTTGAGAAGGACGAGTTCACACAGGTACTTCAGCGCCTTGATACCTGACCACGGCTGCCGCAGCCGAGCAATCTCATTCTGAAACGATCAGTTGGTCTTCTGAGTCGGGAACAGGCCGGATCAGGGAGTGCAGACGGCCGACGAGTTCCTCGGACCGGGCCCTGTACCGCGCGACGGACGCCATCTTGATCTCCTCGTAGCCGCGCACGAGGTCGGGCAGTGAGGCGATCTCGACGGCCAGGCCGTGGGTGTTCTCGTCGAGGCTCCGGCAGACCTCGGTGATCGTGGCCTCGTACTCGGCCACGAGGGCCCGTTCCGTGCGTCGCACGCGCGCCGCCCCAAACGGGTCCAGGCGTGTGCCGCGGAGGCCGCGCGCCGCGGCGAGGGCCCGGAAGGCGGGCTTGAACCAGGAGCCGAGTTCGATCTTGCGGGTCATCCCCAGGGCCCGCAGGACGGGCGGGTGGAGACGGTAGGACATCCGCGCGCCCTCCCCGAAGCGGGCCCGCACCTCCCGCTCGGCCTCGGGGTCGAGGGAGAGCCTGGCCACCTCGTACTCGTCCTTGTACGCCATCAGCTTGTACAGGTATGTGGCCACGGCCTCGGTGAGGGCGGTCGAGCCGGGTACGCACGCGCACTCGGCCCGCCTCACCTGCTCGACGAAGCGCGCGTACCTGCTCGCGTAGGCGGCGTTCTGGTACGCGATGAGATCCGGAACCCGGATCTCCAGGAGCCGGGCGAGCTCCGACCCCGCAGCGGCCCCGACCGGCGCGAGGATGCGACGGGCCGCGGCGGACTGACTGCGCCCCGGCCCCGCCGAAGCGGCACGCTCCTTCAGGAGAGCGGCGAAGGGGTCGGGGTCGGCGACGGACCGGCGGCCGAGGCGGAACGCCTTGAGGTTGGCTTCGACCTCGACCCCGTTGAGGGTGATCGCCTCCTCGATGGCGGTGGCTGGCAGCGGAAGCCCGCCTGTCTGGTAGGCCGCGCCGGTGAGCAGAAGGCCGGCGAACTGGTCCTCGCCCAGCAGGTCGCGGGCGAGCCGCCGCGCGTCCAGGAAGACCACGTCCCTGGACTCTGTCCGGATCCGTTCCTTGAGCGGTTCGGCAGGGGGGAACGGCACGTCCGGGTCGACCACCATCTGTCCGGTCGGGACCTGTGCCGTGCAGACGACCGCCACCGTTCGCGCCGGGGCGGCCGCCGAAAGGTTTCCGGGATCCGCGGCAACGAGAAGGTCGCAGCCGAGGTAGAGATCGCACTCGTCCAGGGCCGCCTTGCCCGCCTGCTCCGTCGGCTCCGTGGTGAGCTTGATGTCGGAGACCACCGCGCCGCCCTTCTGGGCCATGCCCGTCTGGTCGAGGGTCCGGACGTGCAGGCCCACGAGCGAGGCCGCGGTGCTGAGGATCTGCGCGAGGGTGACCACCCCGGACCCTCCGATGCCGGTGATCCGGACGGTGTGCGACGCCCGTACGGAAGGCTCCGGATCGGGCAAGGCGGCGCCGTCCGGCATCGGGGCGGCGGTGAAGGCGGGCTTCCCGCCGGCGGGAACGACCGTGAGGAAGGCAGGGCAGTCCCCCGCCAGGCAGGCATAGTCCTTGTTGCAGGAGGACTGATCGATCCGGGTCTTGCGGCCGAACTCCGTGTCGACGGGCTGTACGGAGAGGCAGTTCGACCGCCGTCCGCAGTCGCCGCACCCCTCGCACACCCGCTCGTTGATCACCACGCGCTCGGTTGGTTCGGGTGCGAGGCCGCGCTTGCGCTTGCGCCGGAGTTCCGTCGCGCATTCCTGGTCGTGGAGGAGCAGGGTGACGCCGGGAGTCCGGGCGAGCACCTCCTGGGCCTCGGCCAGCCGATCGCGATGCCAGACGGCGACGCCCTTGGGAAGCGTCACCTTCCGGTAGTGCTTGACGTCCTCGGTCGTGACGATGACGCGCTTGACTCCCTCCGCCAGGAGCCCCTGGACGATCGCGGGCACGGGCATGACGCCGGTGGGCTGCTGGCCGCCGGTCATCGCCACCGCCGAGTTGTGGAGCAGCTTGTAGGTGACGTTCACACCGGCCGCGACCGCCGCCCGGACGGCGAGGCTGCCGGAATGGTGGAAGGTACCGTCGCCGAGGTTCTGGATCAGGTGGTCGCGTGCGAGGAACGGTTGCATGCCGATCCACTGGGCGCCCTCTCCCCCCATCTGCGTCATGCCGATCACGTCCCCGGCCTGGGCGGGGTCCATGAGTGTGACCATGGCGTGGCAGCCGATCCCGGCCCCGACGGCAGCGCCCTCGGGTGCCTTGGTCGAGAGGTTGTGGGGACAGCCGGAACAGAAGTAGGGGGTGCGGGTCAGCACCGGCAGGAGTGGCAGTGCTTTGCGCCGGGTCGTTGCCCGCGTGGCGTCCAACCAGCTTTGTACGGTGGGGAATTCGGCCAGTTCGTTCAGCCGGGGTGCGAGCCGTGCGGCCACGGTGTCGGGATCGAGTTCTCCGTCGAGGGGGAACAGGGCCGAGCCGTCGGGGGCGCGCTTGCCGGAGACGGACGGACGGTCACCGCTCCCGTAGAGCAGATCCTTGAGAGCGGTCTCGATCAGTGGCCGCTTCTCCTCCACGACGACGATGTGGTGCAGTCCGCTCGCGAACCGCTCGACGACCGCGGGTTCCAGGGGGTGGATCATGCCGAGGTGCAGCAGGCGCACGCCGCGCCGCTCCAGTTCGGCGTCGTCGAGTCCGAGGATGCGCAGGGCCTGGCGGACGTCGAGGAAGGTCTTGCCTGCCGCGACGATTCCGATGCGGTCGTCGGGGCCCGATCCGGTGATCCGGTTGAGGCCGTTGGCGGCGGCGTAGCGACGGGCGATCTCCAGGCGGGCGCCGTCCCTGCTGCGTTCCAGATCGCCGAGGGCCGGTTGCACCATCCGGGTACCGACGGTGTGGCGGTAGGGCACTCCGTCGACGGTGAGGTCCGGGTCGACCGGTGAGATCCGTCCGGCGCTCACGTCGACGGTACCGGAGCCGTCCGCGACCGCCGTCACGATCTTCAGCGCCACCCACAGGCCGGCTGCCCGGGACATCGCCATGCCGTGCAGTCCGAAGTCGAGCGCTTCCTGCGGGTCGGACGGGTAGAGCGTGGGCAGTCCGAGGTCGGCCAGGAGCAGTTCCGAGGCACCGGGGACGGTGGACGACTTGGCGGCGGGATCGTCACCGACCAGGGCGAGCGCGCCACCGTCGGGATGGGTGCCCATCAGGTTGTTGTGCCGGATGGCATCCGAGGCACGGTCCAGGCCCGGGGACTTGCCGTACCAGATGGCCGTGATCCCGTCGACGCGCTTGTCCGGCTGCGCGGCGGCCAGTTGGGTGCCCTGGACGGCCGTCGCCGCCAGCTCTTCGTTGACACCGGGGCGGAAGACGATGTCGTACTCGTCGAGGAGGAGGCGGCAGCGCGCGAGTTCCATGTCGTATCCGGCGAGCGGCGAACCCTCGTACCCGGAGACGAATCCCGCGGTGCTGCGGCCCGCACGGCGGTCGGCGCGACGGATGTCGAGCGGCAGCCGGGCGAGAGCCTGGATGCCGGTGAGGTGGAGGGTGCCTTCTTCGCGTACGTATCGGTCCTGAAGCGTGGGGCGGGGGCCGGTTGGTTTCTGAGGGGTCACCACTGTGTTCCTCCGGATGGACGTCTGTGGTCGGCGGGGCGGGCACGGAGTCGGCGCGGTACGACGGGGCGGGCGCCCGAGACGGCCGGGCCGGCGGGGCGCGGCCACGGCACGCCGGGCACTGTCGGTCGACGGGGGCCGGCGCCGGGCGGTGGCGGTCGAATCGGTCGTCCACTGGCCGGAACGCGGCATCCGTGGACCGGGCGTGACAGACCGAGGCGGCTGAACTCCGTTTTCGGAGCCGGAAAGCCGGAAAGCCGGACCGCCGAGGAGCCGGGGCACGGGAATGACGGACGGACACGCGCCCGTCCGTCCGTCGGCCCGGCGGAGTGAGAGGGAACGCCGCACGCGGTCCCGTCGGCCGCCGACCGGACCACCGAGCGGGGCGAGGAACGGGGACGGAGAGACAGGGGCGGAGGGACGGGGACGGGAGCGCCGGGCGTGCCAGGCACTCCGCACGCGGTCCGCGGCGGGACGGGGCCGTTGCCCTCCGGCTGCGGTCGAACAGCTCCTAGGCGGGCGGTTCGGCCCCGTGGAGCAGGGCGGCGAGTGCCGACGCGGGGGACGATCCCCCGGCGCTGTGCCACGCGATGTGGCCGTCCGGTCGGACGAGAAGGGCCCCCTCCTCGCCGATCCCGAGCAGCTCGGGGCACTGGCCGTCCGGGCTGGTGACGTCCCGGCCGATCACGACGGTCCGTTTCGGCACGCCTTCCCCGCTCTCCACGGTCTCCGCGGCCGCTGCGGTCTCCGCGGTCTCCGCAAAGGCATCGGCCCAGGCGGTTCCCCCGGCCCCCGTGATGAGGGTGAAGCCCGGCACGAGGAGGTCGTGCGTGGACACCCGTTCCCCGTCACGTTCGACCCAGGCATGCGGAAGTCGTGCGCCGGGGGTGCCGGCCGGTGTGTACTCGGTGGCCGCGAGCGGGGCGCCGGCGTGCCGGGCCGCTCCGTAGACGTACCCGATCTCCTGGTTGAGCGCGTCGAAGTGCGGGCGCTGTGCGGGGATGGCCGCCGCGATCCGTCGGCGTTCCGCCGCGGCGACCACCGGGTCCGGGCTTGCGAGGCGTGCGGCGGTCCCGTCCGTCTCGGGCCCTGTCCCGACCTCTGCCATCCTGACGGCGTTGGCCATGCTGTGGCGGGCGTTGTCGACGGCGACGGGGCGGCGTTCCCGCTCGTAGCTGTCGAGCAGGGTGTCGGAGGCGTAGCCTCCCAGCACCGCGGCGAGTTTCCAGCCGAGGTTGTCCGCGTCGGCGAGGCCACTGTTCATGCCCAGGCCGCCCGTCGGCGGGAACTGGTGCGCCGCGTCGCCCACGAGGAACACGCGGCCGCTGCGGTAAGTCTCGGCGGTCCGGGCCGTCATGGTCCACGACCCCACGGAGCGGATGTCCACATCGAGTTCGCCGGCCCCGACGGCGTCCCGGACGATTCCGGCGCACCGTTCGGGCGGATAGTCCTGCGGCGATTCGACAGCCGGGTCGAAGCTCCGCTGGAAGGTCCACCTCCGGATGCCGTCCATCCCGATCAGCAGTCCCGGGGAGGCGCTGTTGATCAACCAGATCAGCAGGGCGGGATCCTGCCGCGTCCACGGGGACAGATCGGCGTGGAAGTAGATGTTCAGCTGGTGGCCGAGGACCGGAGAGCCGTCCGTGGCGATGCCGAGGCTGTCGCGCATGCCCCCGGTCGCCCCGTCCGCCGCCACGGCGTAACAGGTGCGCAGGATCTGCCGCTCGCCCACGCCTTCCACGGTGACGTCGACGAAATCGCCGTGGTCGGTCACCTCCACGACGGTGGTGCCGTAGCGGACGTCGGCCATGCCCTGAGTGAGGACCGCGTCGAGAAGGTGTTGCTGCACACGGTCCTGGGCGCAGGAGGTGAGCTGCTCGGCGGAGGCGTGGAGCCGGCGCAGCAGCTGGTCCTCCGGGCCTTCGCCGACGCCGATGCGGCCCAGTGGTTCCCCGGCGAGGGTCTGCTTCCACAGGATGGTGCCGGCCCATGCCGGGTCGACCGCGTCCGCACGGACGGCGTCCGCGATGCCCCAGGTGCGGAACAGCTCCATGGACCGGGTGTTGACGACATGGGCCCGGGGGTGCGGATTGATCCCGCCGTACTGTTCGAAGACCACGCTGCGGACGCCGTGCCGGCCCAGGACGAGCGCGGTGGCCAGCCCCACGGGGCCGGCTCCGACGATGACCACCGGGGCGTCGATGCCGGTCATGCGCGCCTGACCAGTTCGGTGAAGGACTCACCCGAGTCGAAGCGGCGCGCCAGGTCGTCGGGGTCGAACTCGACCCCGATCGGATTGGCTTGGAAGGCTCCGGACCGGAACCACTCGTCGAGGGCTTCCGCGGTGGCGAAGTTGTCGATCTGGAGCTCGATGTGATTGCCGTCGGGGTCCTCGAAGTACATCGAGGTGGTCGGCCCGTGGTTGATGCACCAGAAGGGCACGATGCCCTCTTCCTTCAGCCGCCGGTACGTGCCGAGCAGATCTCCGATCGTGTCGTAGGTGAAGGCCGCGTGGTGCAGACCGGTGTGCGCGTCCGTCGGACGCTCGGACGCTCCGGTGGCGACCAGCGCGACACGGTGGTGCTCGTCGTCGTAGGTCAGGAAGGCGAGGGCTTCGTTGGCGAAGGTGACACGGCCTTCGAGGACGCGTACGTACCACGCGGTCATGACTGGCAGACGGCCGGTGCGCAGGACGATGTGGGCAAGTTTGCCTGGAGAAGCCATGGGCGGCGACCTCCTTGTCGAGGGCACGGCAACCCTCTTGGTCGCCATACAAGAGAACTGTAGGCAGCTTCTTGTATGGCGGTCAAGAGATCGCGGTCAGCGTGCCGCCGCGACGGCCACCAGCGCCTCCACGAGGAGGTCGACGAACTCCTCGGTCGGCCGGTCCAGCCCCCGGACACTGACCAGCAGCCCTTCGAAGAGCACATGGGCCATGTCCGCCACGGGAGCGGCATCGAGCCCCTCGGGCAGCCCGCTCGCGACGGCCGCGAGCAGGCGGCCCTCCAACCACTCCCGCAGGCGGGAGTAGACATCGGCGAGGGCGGGCGACTCGTCCATGCGGTCGTACGCCTCCCGGTGCAGACCGCGATACGCCTCCAGATCGACCAGGAACGTGACCAGTTGCCGCCGCGGGTCGCCCCCGATCACGGGATCCGCCTCGACGCGCTCCCGCTCGCGCAGGAAGAGGCGGTCCAGCGTGGCGGCGAAAAGGTCGTCCTTGGTCGGGAAGTACCAGCGCACGGCGTTGGCCGCGACGCCGGCCGCCTTGCCGACCTCGGCCAGGCTGGTCCCCTTGTATCCCTTGACGGCGAAGAGCTCCCAGGCGCTGTCGACCAGGACGGCCTCACGCTCGGCTTTCGGGATCTGCTGACGGTTCCGTGGCATAACAACCCAGCCTAAGGGCCGTCCCGCGACCCCCGCCCACGGCACCGGGAAGCAGCGGCCCGGCAGCCGATGAACTCTTGACTTTCAGACAAGAGCACTCTTGACTCTTAAGCAAGAGAACGTGCTCTTCTCCACCACTCGGGAGTCCGTGATGCGTCTGTACAGCACAGCCCTGGGCATCGCCAGGGAGGAGAGCCCCGGCGAGCTCTCCCTGCTCGATCTCCCCTCGACCGACCTGGGCGCCCTCCTGCGCGGACCCGGCATCGAGGCGGCCCGCGCGGCGGCGGTCGTCCGGCGCGTCGCTCTCGACGAGGTCCGTGTGCATGCCCCCGTTCCCCGGCCCGGAAAGATCCTGATCGTCGGCCTCAACTACCCCAGCCACGCGGAGGAGGCGCGGGAGATGTTCGCCGCGATGGGGCGGCCCGGCATCACCCTGCCCACGGAGCCGAATTTCCAGGTGGTCGCCGGCTCCGCGGTCACCGGCCCCGGCGACGACATCCGCCTCCCCACGGTCGCGGCCGGACAGGTCGACTACGAGGGCGAGGTGGCGGCCGTCATCGGCCGGCCCGCGCGCGCCGTCGGCACCACCGACGCGGCGGGCCACCTGGCCGGCCTGACCATCGCCAACGACGTCTCGGCACGCGACATCCAGCAGCGCGCGATGTCGGGCGATCCGACCGCCTCCATCGGCGTGGCCAAGAGCTTCGACACCTTCAAGCCACTCGGCCCCTGCCTGGTCACCCCGGACGAATTCGCCGAGCCGCTCGATCTGCGGCTGCGCACAGTGGTCAACGGCGAGGTACGCCAGGACGATCGCACCAGCGGTTTCATTCACGGTGTGGCCGAGTTGATCTCCTGCCTCTCGCACTACCAGACCCTCGAACCCGGCGACGTGATCCTCACCGGAACGCCGCGCGGCGCCGGCGTGTTCTCCGGTCGCCATCTGCGCCCCGGCGACGTCGTCGAGGTCGAGGTCGAGCACATCGGCACGCTCCGCAATCGCGTGGCGGCCGCCCCCGAGGGCAACAGCGCGGGCGCGTGACGGCCGGAGAGCGGAGAGCACCGTACGGCGGAGGAGCCCCGCCCCGCCCGGCCACCCCGGCCGACTCCCGCGCGAACGAGACCGTGGCACTCTCCGGTCGCAGCACGCAGGGTCGTCCGGGCCGCAGGCATGCGGAGCGGTCTCCGCGCCTTCACGGATGTGCTCACCCGGGAACGGTGTCGGCGTGGCAGCACGAGCCGGGCTTCCAGGGGCCCCGGGGCGCGAGGGCGCGGACGGGGTGCCGGCCGGGACAGGCCGACGGGGCGGCGCGGCGGCCTCAAGCACCCCCTGTGCCGGCGCGGCGCCGCTCCACGGCGCGGTCGACGTCCTCCTCCAGCAGGTCGGCGTTGAGGGCGAAGCCCGCGGCCGACCCCATTCCGGCGGCGGTGACGACCTGGGCGCGCGGGTCGACGACGTTGCCGGCCGCCCAGACGCCGAAGACACTGGTACGGCCGGTGCGGTCGGTGGCGACCCAGCCGTTGTCGTCCTTGTCGCAGCCCAGGTGGGTCAGCAACGCGTCGTTGGGGACCGGGCGCGGGAAGAGGAAGGCGACGCCACGGGGGACGATACGGCCGTCGGTGATCGCGATGCCGCGCAGCCGGCCGCCGTCGACGACGAGATGCTCGATCTCCCCCTCGACGGTGCGCACACCGCGCGCCGCCAGCCGTTCCGCGTCGTCCGCCGTCAGATCCAGGGTGTGCCGCAGGAGGACGACGTCGTCGCTCCACTGACGCAGGAGCAGGGCCTGGTGCACCGCCCCCGGGTGGGTGCCGAGCACGGCGAGGGGCTGGTCCCGGACTTCGTAGGCGTGGCAGTACGCGCAGTGCAGCAGATCCTTGCCCCACCGTTCACGCACTCCGGGGATGTCGGGCAGCCCGTCGCGCAGCCCGGTCGCGACCAGGACGCGGCGCGCCCTCAGCACCGGCCCGCCCTCCAGGCGGACGTGGTAGCCGTGGTCGATCTGTTCCACCCGGCCCCGGATGAGCCGTACGCCGTACCGGGCGATCTCGGCGCGGCCGAGTTCGAGCAGGGTCGCCGGGGGCAGCCCGTCCCGGGACAGGAAGCCGTGCATGTGCGCGGCGGGCGCGTTGCGCGGCTCGCCGGCGTCGATCACCGCGACCTTGCGGCGGGCCCTTCCCAGGAGCAGGGCCGCGTTCAGGCCGGCCGCGCCGGCGCCGATCACCACCACGTCGTGGACCTCGTCACCGGCCCGCTGCGTGTCGTCGTTCTGTTCGTTCGTCACCTTGGTCATGACGATCACCTCCGAGCCCGATGCTGCGTCCCCTGTTGGTATATCGACAACTCCTGTTGCCATTTTCGGGAAATGGGAGGTGAAATGAGGGCATGGAAGAACACTCCCCGATCGCCGCCGCGCTGGCCCAGGTCGGCCCCCGCCTCAAGCACATCCGCACCCGGCGCGGCGTGACGCTGTCGGCGCTGGCCGAGGCCACGGGCATCTCCAAGAGCACCCTGTCGAGGCTGGAGTCGGGTCAGCGCCGCCCGAGTCTGGAGCTTCTGCTGCCCCTCGCGCAGGCCCACCAGGTGCCGCTGGACGAATTGGTGGGGGCGCCCGAGGTGGGCGACCCGCGGATCCGGTCCACGCCCCGCGTCCGCAACGGACGCACGGTGATCCCCCTGACCTCCCATCCGGGGCCTCTGCAAGCCTGGAAGTCGGTCATCCCCGCCGAGCAGAACCGGCCCGAGCCGTGCACCCACGAGGGTTACGAGTGGCTGTACGTCCTGTCCGGGCGCCTGCGGCTGGTCGTGGCCGACCACGACCTGGTCATGGGTCCGGGCGAGGCAGCCGAGTTCGACACCCGCCTGCCGCACTGGTTCGGTCCCACGGGCGACTCCCCCGTCGAGATCCTCAATCTCTTCGGCCGCCAGGGGGAACGCATGCACGTCCGCGCCGCGCCCCGCTCCCGCACCAGCCCGGGACAGCAGCGCTCAGCGACGGGCGAGGTCCTGGGCGGTCCGGACGATGTGGGCGCGTGAGATGCCCGCGGCGTCGAGGAGTTCGGACGTCGTGCCGGAGCCCGGCAGATTGCGTACGGCGAGGTGGGCGACGGCGGGAGCGAGTCGCTGTGCGGCGAGTGCGGACAGCACGGCCTCGCCGATGCCCCCCTCGGGGTGGTGGTCCTCGACGACGACCAGGGCGCCCGTCTCCCGGGCGGCGCGGGCGAGCGTGTCGAGGTCCAGTGGCTTGACGGAGTACAGGTCGATCACCCGGACGGGGACGCCGTCGGCGGCCAACCGGTCGGCGGCTGCGAGGCATTCGTGGACGGTGACGCCGGCGCCGATGAGAGTGACCCGGTCGTCGTCGCTCGCGCGCAGGGTCTTGGACCCGCCGACGGGAAACGTCTCGTCGGGTCCGTAGAGGACGGGATAGGAGCCCCGGGTGGTGCGCAGATAGGAAATGCCGTCCAGGTAGGCCATGGCGGCGGTCAGGGCGGCGGCGGATGTGGCATCACTGGGGTAGAGCACGGTCGACCCGTGGACGGCACGCATCATGGCGAGGTCTTCCAGGCCCATCTGGGAGGGGCCGTCCGCGCCGATCTCGACACCGCAGTGGGTGCCGCACAGGCTCATGGAGATCTGGGAGACGGCCGCCATGCGGATGAAGTCATGGGCTCGGGTGAGGAAGGCCGCGAAGGTGGTGGCGTAGGGCCGGTAGCCGCGTGCGGCCATGCCGACGGCACTGGCGATCATCTGCTGCTCGGCGATGTACGTCTGGAAGTACCGCTCGGGGTGCGCCTTGCCGAAGTCCTCCGCGTGGGTGGAGTTGCCCACCTCGGCGTCCAGGGCCACGATGTCGGGCCTGGCGCCGATCGCGGCGAGCGCCTTGCCGAAGGCGACACGGGTGGCGACGGATTCGCCCGTACGGAATCGCGGCAGCGTCACCTGCACAGGAGCGGCCGGGGCCGGGGCGGAGGCGGCGGGCGGGCGGTGGCCGTGAACGGTGAGGTGGCGTACGCCGCCCAATTCGGTGATGGCGCGTGCGGCGAGGTCGTCGGGCAGCGCCTTGCCGTGCCAGCCCTCGGCGTCCGCGACCTCGGAGACACCCTGCCCCTTGACGGTTCTGGCGACGACGACGGTGGGAGCCTGGCCGTCGCCCGCGGTGACCAGGGCCTGCTCGATGTCCGCGAGGTCGTGGCCGTCGACGACGAGGGCGCGGCAGCCGAAGGCTTCGGCCCGGCGGGCGTAGGCACCGGTGTCCCAGCCCAGCTCCGTGGGGCCCCGCTGACCGAGACGGTTCACATCGATGATCGCGACGAAGTTGGCCAAGCGGTGGCGGCCCGCCTTGTCCAGGGCCTCCCACACCGACCCCTCGGTCATTTCGCTGTCGCCGCACAGCACCCACACGCGGTACGGCCGGTGTTCCAGGTCGCGTCCGGCGAGCGCGATGCCGACGCCGTACGCGATCCCCTGGCCCAGCGAACCGGTGGCGGCGTCCACCCAGGGCAGGACCGGGGTGGGGTGGCCCTGCAACCGGGCGCCGTTGCGGCGGTAGGTGGTCATCAGCTCCTCTTCGCCGATCGCCCCGGCGGCGAGGAACATCGCGTACAGCAGGGGGGAGGCGTGGCCCTTGGAGAAGATCAGGTGGTCGTTGTCCGGGTTCTTCGGGTTCTGCCAGTCGTAGCGCAGGTGGCGTGTCATGAGGACGGCCATCAGATCCGCCGCGGACAGACTGGAGGTGGGATGGCCCGAACCGACGGCAGTGCTGGCGCGGACGGAGTCCACTCGCAGTTGCTGAGCCAGCTGGAAGACCTGGTCGAGGCCGCTGTCGGGCCCGAGGGACACGGTGTGGGTGTTCTGGGCCGTCATCGCGGCCTCCTCTCTCGTCCTGCCTGCGCCGGTCCGGGCGTTCGACGGCCGCGGGCTCGCGGGCCGCGCGCAGGGGCTGCGCGCGGCGTCTGTGCCCCCTGCCGACCGTATGTCCATGGCGCGGGGGCCGCGATTCAGGCGCGTGCCGGTCCGATGGTGCGGTCCAGGAGCGAGGTCAGGGCCGCCCAGTGGCGATCGTCCGCCGTCCTGTCGTACGCGGCGGTGTCGGCCTGGGTGAAACCGTGATGTGCACCGGTGTAGACCTCACTGCGGTGGCGCACGCCCGATGCGGTGAGAGCCTCGTCGAGGCGGTCGATCTGCTCGGGAGGCAGCGAGGGGTCCTGGTCGGCGTGGCCGAAGTACAGCTCCGCGGTGATCCGGTCGGCGAGCAGGTGCGGGCTGTCGGCGGAGTCGGTGGCCAGGCGCGCGCCGTGGAAGCCGGCCGCTGCCGCGATCCGCTCCGGGTACGTGCCCGCGGTGCGCAGGGCGAGGCCGGCGCCCATGCAGTAGCCGGTGGCACCGACCGGCCCGTCGGCGGCCAGGGGGCAGTCGGCGAGCCAGTCCAGGTAGGCGCCGGCGTCGCGCATCGCCGCGTCGGGTGTCAGCGACTGCAGGATCGGGCCGAGACGCTCGAAGACCTCGGGGCGTCGGGCCGGGTCGATGAAGTCGGGCAGCTCGACCACCGGCGCTCGCCCATGGCGGTAGAAGACATTGGGGAGCAGGACGGTGTAGCCGGCTCCGGCGAGGCGGTCGGCCAGCTTCCTCAGTTGGGGGCGGATTCCGAATGCGTCCATGTAGAGCAGGACCGCCGGGTGGGGGCTCCCGTCGTCGGGACGGACCAGGTAGGCATCGGCGACACCGTCCTGTGTGGGGATGTCCACGGATGTTCCACGCACGGAGGGCATGGGCGGGCTCTCTTCTCTCGGCTGGTGCTCCTCCGTACCCAGGGCAGGAGGGGCGCGGTTGCGGTCAGTGATCGTAGACGACCGGCAACGCCCTGACCGGTGTGACCGGCCACGACCGGACACGGGCGGACAGCCGTTGCGGACGATATGCGGGTCTTCCGAATCGGTATCGTCGTCCGGCAGCCCCGGTGAACGAGGCGGACGGACAGCACTCGAGCGGACTGTAGGTGCAGTTCCCGGCAGGGAGCCAAGACGGAGAAGGACTCGAACCCGCGATGACAGACAACTCCGACATGATCGATTTTGTGCGGGCGCGCCTGGCCGAGGAAGAACAGATCGCGCAAGCGGCGGGCGGAGACAACTGGCGGCGCCCGGCCGACGTGCCCGGCGAAATCCACGACCGCTCCGGCGGCATCGCGTTCACCGTCCGGAATCGCGGCTTCGACGAGCACATCGCCCTGCAGGACCCCGCGCGCACCTGTCGCCGCATCGAGACGAGCAGGGTTCTCCTCGACGAGTACGCGGAGGTCGCCGACAGGGACACCGACCGCCCCGAGCACGACTTCTCGTCCGGCCGCGCCGTCGGACTGGGCTTCGCCGTCCGGCAGATGGCCGCAGAGCACGCCGGCCACCCCGACTACCGGGCCAGGTGGCTGCCGCGGTTCATCCAGTAGCGTCCGGCGCCGACCGCCGCCGTCCCCGCCTGCCGCTGCGGCGACCTCGGCAGGCGGCGGTCAGCGGTCAGCGGTCAGCGGTCACATCATGGCTTCCCGACCCGGGTCCGGGGCAGCCGCGTGGCCCCGGCGGCGGCGAACAGGCAGAAACCGAGCACCCACCAGAAGGTGTCGCCGAACGCCCCGGAGATGTCCGGGCCGCGGGCGGACAGCCGGTTCTGCAGGACCACGGCGAGGGCCGCGGTGCCGACCGAACCGCCCACGGTGTTGAGCAGGTTGAGCGCTCCGGACGCACCCGGGAGCTGCTCGGGCTCGATTCGGCTGTAGACGATGTTCATCACGGGTGCGCCGACCATGGCCATCCCGAAGCCGCGGACCGCGAGCGCCGAGGCGATCACGGCGTCCGGGAGCTCGTGGCCGAGCTGGGTGAACGGAACCGTGCCCGCGAGAATCAGCACGATGCCGGTGACCACCAGGGTCCGCGGCGCGACCTTGTTGATGGTGCGGTTGACCAGCACCGACCCGGCCGCCGCGCCCAGCCCCTGGGGGGCGAGGAGCAGCCCGGCCTCCCACGCCGACATGCCGCGGCCGGTCTGGAAGTACAGCGGCAGCAGGAACATCGTGCCGAACACCGACGCGCCCAGTACGAGCAGGGCGACGGCGGCGGCACCGAAGGGCGGCCGGGCGAACAGCCGGGGGTCGACCAGCGGTGTGCGGCGGCTCCGCAGCCCGTGCACGGTGAAGCTGGCCAGCATCGCCAGCCCCGCAGACACACCGGCCGTGGCCGGAAGGGTGCGGCCGTGGGCGACCTCGGTCAGCCCGAACACCAGCATGGCCAGGCCGGGCGAGAGCAGCAGGGCCCCTCTCAGATCGAACGCCGTCCGCCGCGTCGACGGCGGCAGTGCGGGCACATGGCGGCGGGCCAGCAGGGCCGCGACCGCACCGATCGGCAGGTTGACCAGGAACAGCCACGGCCAGGGCGCCACTTCGAGGATGGAGCCGCCGATCAGCGGGCCGAACACCGGTGACAGCAGCGGGACGACCGCGACGACGCTGATCACCCGCCCGGTGCGGCCGGGGCCCGCGACGCGGGCCAGCAGCGCCTGCCCGGTCGCGGGCAGCAGTCCGCCGCCGAGGCCCTGGACCACCCGGAACACGATCAGGCCGGTCACCGACCGGGCCGACGCGCACAGGACCGAGCCGAGCAGGAACACGCCCACGGCGGCGAGCCATGTGCGCCGGCCGCCGAACCGGTCGGCCAGCCAGCCGGACGCGGGTACGGCGGCGACCACGGCCAGCAGGTAGGCGGTGGTGACCCACTGGATCTCCGCGACGGACGCGCGGAACTCGTCGGTCAGGGCGTCGATTCCGACGCTGACGATGGTGGCGTCCAGTGTGGCCATGAAGGTGCCGAGTACCAGGATGAACGCGACCCGCAGCAGTTGTCGGTCCACCCGCTCGGCGGGCGGCGCGACGTCCCCGCTCATCGGTCCTCCAGGAGGTCGAGCACGTCGTTGTCCAGGTGCTTGTCCAGGGTTCGGAGCAGGTCGAGCAGTTCCCCGGCGAGCCCGTCGGCGTCCGCCCCGGCCCGGTGGGCGAGCACGCCGGTCCAGCCGTCGCCGTCCGGCATGACGGTCAAGGTCACCGGGTGGTGCGTGGCCTCGCGGAAGCGGGTTGCGACGACCGTGACCCCGGGGGCGGGTTCACGGAGGCGGTCCGGGTCGACCGGGTAGTTCTCGAACACCACCATGCTGTCGAACAGCCTGCGCCGCCCGGTCAGCCGTTCCAGGTCGGACAGGGCGACGTGGTGGTGCTCGACCAGGGCCCGCTGCCGGGCCTGCAGGTCGGCGAGTGTGTCGGCGAATGTGCCACCGAGCCGTGCCCGTACGGGCACCGTGTTCGCCAGCAGTCCGATGATCTCCTCGACGCCCTCCAACTCGGGGGGACGGCAGGAGACCATGGCGCCGAAGCAGACGTCCGCGTGACCGGATCGCCGCGCGAGCAGCACCGCCCACGCGCCCTGCACCAGCGTGTTCCGGGTCAGGCCGCGCCGGGCGGCGAGGCCGGTGAGGTCGGCCACCAGTGCCGCGTCGAACTCGATGACCTCGGGTTCCTGCCAGGCCGGACCGGGTTCGCCGTCGCCCAGGTAGTCGCCCTCGGGCAGACCGTCCAGCTCGGCCGCCCAGGCGCCGAGGTCGGGCTCGTGGTCGGCGCACCAGCGCAGGTAGTCGGCGAACGGCACGGGGGCGGGCAGGTCCGGGGCCTCGCCGTGGATCCTCGCCGTGTAGAGGGCGAACAGCTCGGTCAGGATGCGCGGGGCCGACCAGCCGTCGGAGAGCACGTGATGGCTGGTCAGGACCAGGTCGGCGCGCTCGGATCCGTGCCGGACGACGGTGAGGCGGAAGAGCGGGCCCCGGGCGAGGTCGAACGGCTCGGCCAGATCGGCCGCCAGCACCTCCTCGGCCGGCCCGTCGGCGACGCGGAAGTCCGGCCGGGGCGACGTCGGGATCACCGCCAGGGCCGCCGGGAACACAGCGCCCAGGTTCGGGTGACGGGTCAGCAGGTCGGCGCCCGCGGCGCGCAGCGCATCGAGGTCGAGCCGGCCGGCGAGGGAGAACGCCGACTGCACGGTGTACGGGTCGGGGTGCTCGGTGCGCGAGTGCCGCAGCATCACCTCCTGCAACGGCGTGAGCGGCTGCACGCCGGCGACCGGGCGGTCGCGGTCGAGCGCCCTGATCTCCGGTGCGGCGGCGGTGCGCAGGAGCGCGGTCCGCACGTTCTCGGCCAGGTCCTCGACCTCGGCGGCGGTGAACAGCGCGGACGGCCAGGTGATCCGGACCCCCAGCGCGTCGTCGCGTACCAGGGCGTTGACCATCAGGCTGTACGGCAGGGGCATCGCGTCGGAGCCGTTCGAGCCGAGTGGGTCGGCGTCCGGAGGCGCCTGCCACGGCGTCTCCCGAGCCGGGGCGCCGGGGTACTGGCCGAGATAGTTCCACGCGATCTCCGGTTGCACGGGGTCCAGCAGACCCGCCGCGGTGAGAATGCCGTGACCGAGGCCGTCGCCCTGCGCGCGCAGCCGCTCCCTGACCGCCTTCACGTCGTCGCCCGCGTCGAGCCGCACGGGGTGGACGGCGGTGAACCAGCCGACGGTCTGGGACAGGTCGACCTGCCGCGGGCGGCCGTGGCTCTCCAACGCGACCAGCACCTCCGGGGTCCCGCGCCAGGCCCGTACCGCCTGCGCGAGCGCCGTCAGCAGCACGGCGTCCGGCGTCGTGCGGTAGGCGGCCGGCAGGGTCGTGATCAGGGCGCGGGTCGAGTCGGCGTCGAGCCGGATCTCGTGGTGGGCCGCGGTGGCCACGGTGTCCCGGGCGGGATCGAGCGGGCGGGCGAGCGCCTGTGTGGCGTTCATCCGCTGCCAGTGCGGCAGTTCGGCCCGCCGGTCGGCGTCGCGCAGCGAACGCGCCCAGCCGAGGAACGACTGGCCGTGCCGGTCCAGTGATCCACCGGAGTACGCGTGCTCCAGGTCGTCCAGCAGGACGCGCCAGGACACGCCGTCGACGACCAGGTGGTGCGCGATCAGGACGAGCCGGCCCGGCCGGTCCGGCCCGGCGTTCACCCACACCGCGCGCAGCAGAGGACCGGTGCGCGGGTCCATCGAATCCCGGGCCGCGGCGATCCGGGAGTCGACCGGGGCCCGCAGGTCGTCCGCCGCCTCTACGCAGGTCAGCACCTCGGCGCCGGTCACCGCGCCGACCGGCGGGATGCGCAGCGTGTCGTCGGTCAGGTGGGCCCGCAGCACGTCGTGACGGGCCAGGAGCGCGTCGAGCACGGCCCGCCAGGCCGTCTCGTCGCCGCCCGGCGGGACGCAGATCTCCACCCATTGGCAGAATCCGTCCGCGGCGGCCCCTGCGCGGCGCAGCAGGTCCCGCATGATCGGGGTCAGCGGCGCGTCCCCGACCGCGGGTGCCTCGCCGCCGTCGAGGGCGCGAGCCCGCGCCGCGATCCCGGCGACCGTCTCTCCCTCGAACACGTCCCGCGCACTCAGGCCGAGCCCTCGGCGCCGGGCCCGCGACACCACTTGCAGCGACACGATGCTGTCCCCGCCGATGGCGAAGAAGTCGTCGTCGGGGCCGATCTCGTCGGTGCCCAGGACGTCCCGGAACACGCCGAGCAGCAGCGCTTCGGCCTCGGTGGCGGGTTCGCGCCGCGCGGCGGCCGCGGTCTCGGGAGCCGGCAGTGCGGCGGTGTCGAGCTTGCCACTGGGGCTCAGCGGCAGCCGGTCGATCGGCACGAGCGCCGTCGGCACCATGTGGTCGGGCAGCTCCCCGCCCAGGTACTCGCGCACCCGCGCGGTATCCAGGTCGGCGCCGTCGGTCGGGACGATGTAGCCGACGAGCCGGCCCTCCCGCATGATCACGGCGCAGGCGCGCACGTCGGGATGGCTGGTCAGAGTGGACTCGATCTCGCCCAGCTCGACCCGGAAGCCGCGGATCTTCACCTGGTGGTCGGCGCGGCCGAGGAACACCAGCTGCCCGTCCGGCCGCCACCGCACCAGGTCGCCCGTGCGGTACATCCGCTCGCCCGGCGGGCCGAACGGGTCGGCCACGAACGTGGCGGCGGTCAGGCCGGGTCGGCCGAGGTAACCGCGCGCCAGGCTCGGCCCGGCGAGGTACAGCTCGCCCGTGACGCCGACGCCGACCGGCTGGAGCCCGCCGTCGAGGACGTAGGCGCGGACGTGGGGGTCGGGGCGGCCGATCGGCAGCGGCCCGGCGTCGTCCGGGTCGTAGTGCCAGGTCGTGGAGTTGATCGTGACCTCGGTCGGCCCGTAGGCATTGAACAGCGCCCTGCGGCCCTCGCCCCAGCGTCGCGCCAGCTCGGGGTCGAGGCGCTCGGCGCCGACGACGAAGAACACGTCGGGGTCGACGGTACGGTCGTCGGGCATCGCGGCCAGGAACGACGGGAGCAGGTTCACTCCGGTCACCCGGTGCTCGACGATGTAGTCGAGCAGTTCGTCGCCGGGGACGCGCACCTCCTCGGGCGCGATCACGGACGTGCCGCCGGAGAGCAGCGGCACCATGGTCTGCCAGAACGCGACGTCGAAGCCGGTCGACGCGAAGTGCAGGTACCGGTCGTGCTCGGTGACCCCGACGACCTCCTCCTGCAGGGCGATCAGGTCGGGCACGCCCCGGTGGGTCACACCGACGCCCTTGGGCCGCCCGGTGGTGCCCGAGGTGTAGATGACGTAGGCGAGCGCGTCCTCGGTGAGCCTGGCGCGTGCCTCGGCCGGGTCGGTGTCCGGCACGGAAGCGAGTGTGGCGGGGTCGTCCAGCCGCAGGACCGGGATCTCGCGGTCGACGGGCAGTTCGGCGCCGGTCGTCACGGCGGCTGCCGGGGCGATGTCGTCGAACATGTGGGCCAGCCGCTCGCGCGGGTAGCTCGCGTCCATCGGTACGTACACCGCGCCCGCCTTGGCCACGCCGAACAGGGCCACGGTCATCTCGATGTCGCGTCCGAGCAGGACCGCGACCGGGTCCTGGGGCCGTACCCCGCGCGCGATCAGCGCTCGGGCGAGCCGGTTGGCCTGCCGGTCCAGTTCGGCGTAGCCGAGGCTGCGGTCGCGGCAGACCAGTGCCTCTGCGCCGGGCTTGCGGCGCACCCAGGCGGCGAACTCGTCCAGCCAGTGGCCGCGGGCCCTGGCGGGGACGGCTTCGGTACCGGTGCGCAGCATTCGCGCCCGCTCGTCGGGGTCGAGCGCGGGCAGCCGGATCGCGGGCCGTGCCGGGTCGTCGACGATCTCCCGCAGGAGGTTGTGCAGCCAGCGGCCGTAGTCGCGCACGGTCGCCGCGGCGAAGGCGCGCGGCTGGTAGCCGAGGCCGATCGTGATCTCCTCGTCCGGAATCACGATGACGGTCAGCGCGTAGTGCGTGGCGTCGGTGATGTCCACCCCGGCCAGGTCGAGCCCGGGGGCGAGCGGAGTGCGCTTCCGGCTGGACAGCGGGAAGTTCTCCATGACCAGCATCGTGTCGAACAGCTCGCCGATGCCCACCGCCCGCTGGATCTCGGGCAGGCCGACGTGGTGGTGCTCGGCCAGTGCGACGCTCTCGGCGTGCACGTGTGCCATGAGGTCCAGAGCGGTCCGGTCCTGGCTGTGCCGGACGCGCACCGGGATCGTGGTGCCGAGTTGGCCGATCATCGACTCCACGCCGTCGACCTCGGCGGGCCGCCCGGACACCGGGCAGCCGAACACGACGTCGCGGCGTCCGGTGAGCCTGCCCAGCAGCAGGCCCCATGCCGTCTGGAGCACCGTCGTCAGGGTGACGCCCTGTTCGCGGGCGAACGCGCGCAACCGGTCGCTGAACTCGCGGCCCAGCCCGACGGTCTCGCGGCCGGGCCGTTCGACGCCGGTCCCGGTGGTCGCGGGTGCCAGCCTCGTCGCGTCGTCGACGCCGGCCAGCGCGTCCCGCCAGGCGGTGAGCGATGCCTCGCGGTCCCGGCCCGCCAGCCAGCGGAAGTACTCCGACAGCGGCGGGGCGGCGGGTGCGGCGGGGCCGCCGCTCAGCTCGGCGTAGACGGCGAGCAGGGTGCGGCCGACCAGCGGCATCGACCAGCCGTCGAGCAGGGCGTGGTGGTTCGTGATCACCAGCTTGTGCTCGGCGGGCCCGACCCGGGACAGCAGGAAGCGGATCAACGGCGGTCGGGCCGGGTCGAACGGGCGTTCCAGCTCGGCGCGGGCCGCTTCGGGGAACCGGTCGTCCTCCCGCCAGTCCAGGGCGACGTCCGCGGGGACCACCTGCACCACGTCGTCGCCGGCCGTGCCCAGGTACACGCGCAGGGCGGGGTGGCGGCGCAGCAGTTCGCGTGCGGCCTCGGCCATCCGGTCCGGTTCCAGCTCACCGGCCAGGGTGGTCACGGCCTGGACGACGTAGACGTCGGTGTCCTGGTCGTCGCGGACCAGGGTGTGGAAGGACAGCCCGACCTGCAGCGGGGTGGCGGGCAGGACGTCGGCAACGCGGCCGGTGCGTTCGAGGGCGTCGATGGCGGCCTGGTCGAGGCCGACCAGCGGCAGGTCCGACGGGGTGAGCCCGCCGGGGGTGTGGAGCGCGTGCGCGGCCAACGCGTCCAGAGCCGCGGCCCAGGCCTGCTGGAGGTCCTCCACCGCGTCGGCGCCGAGCACCCCGGTCGCGGCCGTCCACTCGACGGCGAGCCGTGGCGCGCCCTCCTCGTGGACGAAGCAGTTGAGCGCCAGCACCTGATCCAGGGCCTTGGCGCCGGGCTCGATCACCGAGAAGGCGTCGTGCTCCGGCAGGCGCCATCCGGTTCCGGACAACGGGGCGAACCGGCCCAGGTAGTTCAGCAGCACGTCCGGTGGCGGGGTGGCCGCGAGCTCGCGGCCGGCCTCCGGGTCGAGGTGGCGCAGGACGCCGTAGCCGACGCCGCCGTCGGGGACGCCGCGCCGGGCCTCCTTGGCGGCGCGCAGCGCCTGCCCCACGTCGTCGGACGCGGGAACGCGCACCGGGTACTCGCTGGTGAACCAGCCGACCGTGCGGGACAGGTCGAGGTGTTCGCGGCCGTGGCCCTCCATCGAAACGGTCACCGCGTCGCCGCGCAGGCCCCAGCCCCGCAGGGCGAGCACGAGCGCGGCCAGCAGCACCTCGTCGACACCGGCGCGGTACGCCGCGGGCAGCGTGGTCAGCAGCGCCTCGGTGGCCTCGGCCGAGGCCACCGTCACCGACCGGTGGGCGGTCGACACGGTGTCCCGCGTCCGGTCCAGCGGGCGGGCGCCCAGCCGGGACGCGGAGCCGAGCGCGGTCCGCCAGTGGTCGAGTTCGCCCCGTCGCGCACCGGACTCCCCCTGATTGGCAAGGAGCACGGCGTGCCGCCGCCATGACGTCCCGACCGGGTCGAGAGTGCCGCCCGTGCAGGCCGTGTACAGGTCGGGCAGCAGGATGCGCCAGGACACGCCGTCCATGGCGAGGTGGTGCACGACGACGACCAGCCGGTCCGATGCGTCGTCGCCGGTACGGAGCAGGGCTGCCCGCAGCAGATCTCCCGACCGCGGGTCGAGTTCCGCCGCCAGCCGCCGGGCGAGGGCGGTCACGTCCTCGCCGTGGACCTCGTCGACGACGGCCCGCACTGCGCCGCGGGGCAGTACCTCCAGACCGTCGCCTGCCCGCAGCCGCAGCGCGTCGTGGTGGTCGAGCACCGCCTGCACGCCCGTGACGAGGTCGGCGTGGTCGAGTGCGTCGACCCGCAGGGCTGTCCACTGCGCGTATCCGGCGACGGTGTCCACGTTCGGATGCGGGTCGAGCAGGCCGCGCGCGATCGGCGGCGCGGGAACGGGCCCGATCGGGTCGTCCACCGGCTCGGGAACCTCCTCCAACAGGTCGGCGGAGGCTGCCAGAGCGGCGAAGCTGCGGCGCGCGAGCAGATCCCGTGGCCGCAGCCCGAGACCCACGGCCCGCAGCCGGCTGCTGACGGTGATCGCGGTGATGCTGTCCCCGCCGAGGGCGAAGAAGTCGTCGTCCACGCCGACCCGTTCGACGTCGAGCGCCTCGGCGAGGACGGCGCACAGCAGCCGCTCCCGCTCGGTGCTCGGCTCCCGGCCGCCGCGGGGCAGCGCGGGCGCGGGCAGGGCGGCGCGGTCGAGCTTGCCGTGGGGTGTGACCGGCAGCCCTGCCAGCACCACCACCGCCGCGGGCACCATGTGCTCGGGCAGCCGCTCGGCCAGGTGGGCACGTACCTCGTCCCCGGTGACCGAGGTGGACACGGCGTAGCCGACCAGCCGGGACGACCGCACCGCGACGGCCGCCGCGGTGACCCCGGGCACTGCGGCGAGCGCCGCCTCGACCTCACCGGTCTCCACCCGGTGGCCGCGGATCTTGACCTGCCCGTCGCCCCGGCCCCGGTACTCCAGGCCCCGGCCGGGCACCCACCGGGCCAGGTCGCCGGTGCGGTACATCCGCTCGCCCGGCGCGCCGAACGGGTCGGCGACGAAGCGCTCGGCGGTCGCCCCGGGCCTGCCGAGGTAGCCGCGGGCCAGGTGCGGCCCGGCCAGGTACAGCTCGCCCGCGGTGCCGTGCGGCACCGGCTGCAGCGCGCTGTCCAGCACGTAGATCCGGGTACCCGCGAGGGGGTGGCCGATCGTCGGCTCGCCGCCGTCGATCCGCGCGGTGGTGCTGTCCACGGTCGCCTCGGTCGGCCCGTACATGTTGCGCGCGGTGATCCCCGACTCGGTCACCCGCCGCCACAGCGCGGGCGGGGTGGCTTCGCCGCCGAGGACCAGCAGTGCCGGCCGCCGATCCAGCAGCCCGCCGTCGACCAGCGGCGAGGCCATCGACGGCGTGGTGTCGACGATGTCGATGCCGTCGCGGGCGTACGCGGCGAGCAGGGCGTCGGCGTCGCGGGCGGTCTCGGCGTCGTAGACGTACAGTGCGTGCCCGCACAGCAGCCACACCAGGTGGTCGAACGCGGAGTCGAAGGCGAACGAGTAGGTGTGCGCGGCGCGCAGCCGCCTGCCCGCGGCCCGTTCGGCCTCGGCGACGAGCGTCGACCGCTGGTGGTGCAGCAGCGCGGCCAGGCCGCCGACCCGGCCGAGCACGCCCTTGGGGCGTCCGGTCGACCCGGAGGTGTGGATGACGTAGGCGAGGTGCTCGGGGTGCCGGGGCTCGGCCAGCTCATCGGCCGTCAGGGGCGCGCCGGACAGCCCGGCGGCCTCGCGGAGCAGGGTGCTCCACGGCAGACCGCCGACCGCGCCGGCGGTCAGTACCAGCGCCGGGCGGGCGTCGTCGATCAGCTCGCGCAGCCGCTCGGGCGGGTGCGCGGCGTCCAGGGGCAGGAACGCGGCGCCCGCGTCCAGCACCGCGAGCAGCGCGACCACCGAGTCGGCCGAGCGCGGCAGCGCGAGCGCCACGACATCCTCGGCGCCGATCCCGCGGGCCCGCAGCGCACGGGCCAGCCGGTGCACCCGGCGCGCCAGCTCCGCCGCGGACAGCCGGTCGTCACCGCACACCAGGGCCGTACGGTCGGGACCGGCGGCGGCCATCGTGTCGAAGGCGGTCGGCACGTCCACCGGCGTGCCGGGCAGCGCGGGCGGGCACCAGTCCGCCGGCAGCCGGTCCGCGTCGTCGCTCAGGGCGATCCGCCCGACGGGCAGGCCGTCGGTCAGCCCGGAGAGCAGTGCCCGCAGCCCGGACAGCAGGCCGTCGACGGCGGCCTGGTCCTTGGACCGGGCGTCGACCTCGAAGCCGAGCAGCAGCCCGCCGTCGCGGGTCGGCAGGACGCTCAGGCCCATGTCCTCCGGCGGACCGCCCGCGACGTTGCGCATCACACCGCCGGCCCCGGCGAAGTCGATCGCCAGGTCGAACGCCTTGAGGTTGATCCCGCGCCCGTGCAACAGCGCGCCCGCGCCGGGCACGTTGAGGTCCCGCGGCAGATCCTCGCCCCGGTACCGCTGGTGGTCGCGCATCTCGCGCATGGCGGAGGCGACCCGCCGGCTCAGTTCCCCGAGCCCGTCTCCGCCGCGCACGGTCACCCGCAGCGGCAGCACATTGACGGCCATGGCGGGGGTGCGCAGCTCCGTCGCGCCCGCCCGGCACATCAGCGGCATGGCGAACACCACGTCGGTGCGGCCCAGCATGCGGTGCAGGAAGGCGGCGTAGCCGGCGATCAGCGCCTCGCCCCAGGTGACGCCCTCCCGGTCGGCGAACGCGCGCAGCCGGGCCGTCTCGTCGGGTGTGACGACAGCGCGGGCGGTCAGAGTTCGGTCGGGCGCACCGGCGGCCGGGTCCAGTTCGTCGAGGGAGCCGAGTTCAGGCAGCGGGGTGAACCGCTCGACCCAGTAGGCGCGGTCCTCGGCGAACCGGTCGCTGTCGCGGTAGGCCCGGTCGGCGGCGACGAGGCCGGCGAATCCGCCGAAGGCCGGCCGCGGCGGCTCGGTCCCGCGCACCAGGGCGGTGTAGCGGGCCGCGGTGCGGCGGGCGAGCATCGCGGCGGTGTAGCCGTCGAAGACCAGATGGTGGCCGAGCTGGGTGTACCAGACCTCGCGGTCGGACAGCCTGATGACGGTGCGTGCGTACAGCGCCCGGTCCACCATCCCCCGGCATGCCTCGGCCGCCCGCGCCCGCTCGGCGTCGACGAGCGCGTGGGCCGCGGCCACGGGATCGGCCGCACCGCGGACGTCGACCACCTCGGGCGGCTCGACCGGTTCGTCACTCACCGCCTGGCGTGGCCCGTCCGGGGTGTCGTACACCCGCAGCCGCAGGGTCTCGGCCTCCTCGGTGGTCGCCCGGACCGCCTCGGCCAACGCGTCCACGTCGACCGGTTCGCCGCCGGATATCTCCACCACGTCGCCGACCAGGTAGTACGGCGAGTCGGGCTCCAGGCGCTGCGCGTTCCAGATGCCCAACTGGGCACCGGTCAGGGCGAGGAGGCCGTCCGAGGACACGCTTGCGGGGCTCAACTTACTCTCCTAGAAGTGTGGGAACGACCATCGGTGTGCCGGTCACCGGGTCGGGGACGACGACGCTCGGCAGATCGAACACGTCCTTGATCAGCGCAGCGTCCACGATGTCCCCGGGGTCTCCTTCGGCGACCACCCGGCCGTCCTTCATGGCGACCAGGTGATCGGCGAACCGGCACGCCTGGTTGATGTCGTGCAGGACCGCGACCACCGTGCGGCCCTCGTTGCGCAGCCTCGCCAGCAGGCCGAGCAGCTGGTACTGGTGAGTGATGTCGAGAAACGACGTCGGTTCGTCGAGCAGCAGGTAGGGCGTCCGCTGGGCGAGCACCATGGCCATCCACGCCCGCTGCCGCTGTCCGCCGGACAGCTCCTGCACCGGCCGGTCGGCCAGGTCCTCGACACCGGCGGCGGCCATCGCCTCGTCGACGGCCTCCTCGTCGTCCGCCGACCACAGCGCCAGCATCGACTGGTGCGGGAACCGTCCCCGGCCCACCAGCTGCCGGACCTTGATGTCGTCGGGTGCCAGCGGGTCCTGCGGCAGGAAGCCGAGCTTCTTGGCCAGTGCCTTGGTCGCGTAGCCGCCGACCTCGCGGCCGTCGAGTTCCACGCGCCCGGAGTCCGGGCGCAGCAGCCGGACCAGCGCGCTCAACAGGGTCGACTTGCCACAGCCGTTGGGGCCCACGACGGCGGTGAACGCGCCGTCGGGGATGTCGAGGCTCAGCCGCGTGGCCACGATCCGGTCTCCGTAGCGCAGGGTGATCTCCCGCGCCGTCAGGCGTGCGGTCACGCGCGCCTCACCTCCTTGGTCAGCAGCCAGATCAGATAGCAACCGCCGATCGCGGTACTCACCACGCCGACGGGCAGCGCGACGGGCGCCAGCAGCATCTGGGCGATCAGGTCGGCGCCCTGGAGCAGCACCGCTCCGGTCAGCGCGGCCGGGAGCAGTGGCACGCCGGCCGCGCCCGCGAGCCTGCGGCCGATCTGCGGGGCGGCCAGGGCGATGAACGCGATCGGGCCGGCCACCGCGGTCACCGTGGCCGTACAGCCGACGCCGACCAGCACCATCAGCAGCCGCAGCCGGTCGAGCCCGACCCCGGTGGTCACCGCGATCGCGTCGCCGAGTGATGCCTGGTGCATGGCGTGCGCCCGCGTGGTCATCAGGATCAGCAGCACGGCGATCACCGAGAACGGAATCCCCAGGTCGGCCCAGCCCACGCCGTTGAGTGAACCCGCGCTCCAGCCGACGGCGGCGATCGCCACCTCCAGCTCGGCGCGCAGCACGATCCACGAGTTGATCGCGGTCACCATCGCGTTGAAGGCGATGCCGATCACCACCAACCGCAGCCCCGAGAAGCCCCGTTCGAACGACAGCAGGTAGATCGCGGCCGCGACGACCAGCCCGCCGAGTACCGAGCCGACGGCCAGTTGGGCGGAGGTGCCCGACAGCACGGTGAGGGCGACCAGGGCGCCGGTGTAGGCGCCCGCGTCGAGGCCGATGACGTCGGGGCTGCCCATCGGGTTGCGGGTGAGGTTCTGGAAGATCGCCCCCGCCACACCGAGCGCGGCACCGAAGACCAGCCCGGCCAGCACCCGCGGCAACCGCCAGTCCCGGATCACCACGGAGTGATCCGACCCGGTCAGCACGGCGAACACCTTGCCGGGGGAGGACCATGACGCCCCGTAGCACAGTCCGAGCAGGCCCAGGCCCAGCATCAGGGTCACCAGCACCGCGACGAGCACCACCGTGCGGCGTTCGGCCCTCGGTCCGAGCGCGGTCACAGCGATCCCGCCCCGTAGCGGCGCACGGCCCAGATCAGCATGGGGCCGCCGAGGAACGCGGTCACGACGGCCACCGGTACCTCGCCGGTGGGCAGCAGCACCCGCGACCCGATGTCGGCGACCAGCAGCAGGATCGGGCCCAGCACCATCGTGTAGAGGATCAGCCACGGCACCGAGCCCGCCGCCGGCTTGCGTGCCAGGTGCGGCACGATCAGCCCGACGAACAGGATCGGCCCGGCCACCGCCGTCGCCGCCCCGCTGAGCACGGTGATCAGCACCAGGGCCGCGGCTCGTACCCGGCCGACGCCCGCCCCCAGTGTCTGCGCCACGTTCTCGCCCAGCGTCAGGGCGTTGAGTGCCCGGCTGAGCAGCAGCGCGCCGAGCAGGGACACGGCGATCGCGGCCAACGGCAGTGCCAGCGGCGCCTGTTCGCGGGCCGCGAGCGACCCGACCGACCAGAACCGGTAGGCGTCGAAGACGTCCGGGAGCATCAGCCGCATACCGAGCGCGACGCCGCCCAGCACCGCGGTCAGAGCCACGCCGGTGAGCACCAGGCGCAGCGGTGAGCGCTGTCCGACCGCGGCGACCAGCAGCGCCGCGAGCACGGATCCGGCGATCGCGAAGCCCAGTTCGCCGGTCTGCCCGGCGGCCAGCCCGAGCGCCGAGCCGACGGTGACGGCGAACCCGGCGCCGGCGGTGACCCCGAGGATGCCGGGCTCGGCCAGCGGGTTGCGGGCCAGCGTCTGGATCAGCGCGCCGGCCACCGCGAGCGCGGCGCCCACCGCGATGGCCAGCAGCGCGCGCGGCGCCCGGACGTCGCGGACGATCACGTGGTCGTCGGTGCCCCGGTGGTCCAGCAGTGCCCGCACGACCTCGGCGGGCGGAACGTGACGGGCCCCGACGCCCATGCTGAGCACGGCGACCACTGCCAGCAGCACCAGTCCGCCGACGAGCAGGCCGATCTGCGGAACGGCCCGCCCGGTTCTCGCCGCCTGGGACGCGCGGCCCGCGACGGTCACCGGTCGAGCAGCGGAGCGAGCGACTTGTCGATCGCGTCCAGGGTCTGAACGGCCTCGCCGTAGGTCGCGGCCTCGGTGTAGCGGAACGGGAACGCCTTCCCGGCCTTCACGGCGGGCAGGTTCTTCCAGAGCTTCGAATCCAGGACGTACTGGACGGACTTGGGGATGCTGCCGTCGGCGTTGACGGAGTAGGTCATGACGTCGGCCTCGCCGAACGCGGCCGGGAGCTCCTCGATGGACGGGTATTCGCTGACCGAACGCGAGCCGGGGCCGGGCTCCTTGACCTTGCCGTAGTACTTCGCGCCGAGGTCCTCGGCGATGTTGGTGCCCCACGAACCGTTGAACTCGCGCTGGAAGGTGCCCTTGGCGACCTCACCGTACGCGCCGACGTGACCCAGCTTGAGCTGGGGCAGCACACCCTTGTACTTCTTGGCCAACTCCGCTGCCTTGGCCTCGTACGCGTCCTTCGCGACGTCGAACTGCTCGAGCGCGCCCGCGGCGTCGGCCTGCCGGTGGGACAGCTCGCGCCACGCAGAGGGCACGGTCGGGCCGATCGCCACGACCGGGGCGATGGACTCCAGCCGCTTGATGTCGATGTCGCCGAGCACCGGGGCGGGCACACCGATGACGATCAGGTCGGGATCGGCCTCGGCGACGGCCTCGTAGTTGGTCTCGGCGGCCTGCTCGCCCGCCACCTTGGTGAGCTTCTTGTACGTGGCCAGGTCTTCCTTGGTCATCATCGGCTCACCGCGCTTCCACGACGAGATCCCGACCAGTGGCGCGTCGGCCTCGATCATGACGGGCACGGCATAGCCGGTGGCCACCACACGCTTCGGGTCGGCCGGGATGGTGATCTTGCCGTTGTCGGCGGCGAACACCCGGGTACCGCCCTTCTCCGAGGCCTCCGATCCGCCCTCGGACGAGAACCCGCACCCGGTCAGGATCAGGGCCAGCGATACGGCGCCGACCCGGCCGGACGATCTGCGTAGGGACATGCAACACTCCTCGATACTTAGGTAAGGCTAACCTTAGTTGATGGCTTTTCGGCAGGACAATCGGGGAGCGGCTCGCCCCTACCCCCGTCCGGCCGGTCGGTCAGTGGTCGTCCTCGTCGAAGTCGGCGACGCCGCGCTTCCAGTAACCGGTGATGTCGTGGTCGGCCTTCTCCAGCCGCAGCTCGTCGCGGGCCCAGCGGCGCAGCGGCTTGACCTGCCCGGCCTCGCCCGCGGCCCACACGTACACCCGCTCCCCCTCGGGCACGGCCACCGCGGTCACGGCCCGCGCCAGCGCGTCGCCGGTTCCCGCCGACAGGCCGCCGCGGTGCAGCCAGCGCACCTCGACGCCTTCGGGCGCGGACAGCTCGATCTCCTCCGCGGCGTCGGCGACTTCGACGAATGCCCAGCCCCGCGCGCTCCTGGGCAGCTCCTCCAGCCAGCGCGCGATCGCCGGTAGGGCCGTGATGTCGCCCGCGAGCAGGTAGCGGTCGTAGGTGTGCGGGACGATCAGCCCGCCGGGCGGCCCCGCGACATGCATGACGGCGCCCGGCCGGGCCTCACGCGCCCAGTCCGACGCGAGGCCGCCGTCGTGCGGGGCGATGTCGATATCGATCTCGCCGGCGACCGGGTCGTAGCGGCGCACGGTGTACTCCCGCGAGACGAGCGCCGGCCGCGGCCAGCGCAGCATCGCCCCGTTGGGCTCGGGCAGCCGCAGCGAGCCGTCCGGATCCGGGAAGATCAGTTTCACGTGTTCATCCGGCGAGTGCGCCTCGAACCCCTCGGTGCCCGCCCCGCCCAGGGTCACTCGGAGCAGGCCGGCGCCGACCATGACGGTGCGTACGACCTCGGTCTCCCGGATGCCGATCGGGTAGCCCACCTTCTCGGCATGGAGGCCCGACCGGACCTCCGCGATCCGGTCCAGGTGCCGGTGGCGGTGGTCGACCCGGCTCATGCGGTCCCGCCCGTCAGCAGCGCCGTCCAGTGCGCCAGTTCGGGCTGTTCGGCCAGGTCGGCAAAGTCCAGCGTGGCCGCCCCTGCGGCGCGCCAGCGCTCGACCAGGGTCATCATCCGCACCGAGTCCAGGCCGAGGTCGACCAGGTTCTCCTCGGGGGCGATCTCGGCGGGGTCGCAGCCGAGCAGCTCCGCGACGTCGGCGCGGACACGTTCGGGCGACAAGGTCTGGTTCATCGGATACCTCCTGCGGGAATGGGTGCCGGCAGCGCGGTCGGCGTGCCGGCGGTGGTGGTTACGACGCCACGGCACCGGGCGGCGTACGCGCACGCCCGGCCGTGGCGTGCGCGGGAGAATGCGGCGACCGCGTCGGCCGCCGGAACCGTTCGGGGGTGACGGTCACCCGCGCACGGTCGCCCTCGTCCGCCCGACGCCGCGTCGGGGTACCGGAGTGCCGGTGAAGCCCGGCGAGAGCGTGTTGCATCGGATGTCGTGGCGGGCAACTTCCAAGCCGACACGCCCCCCACTCACACTCAGGCAAGGCTAACCTAACCCATTGGCGCGGGGCAGATGAAAGCAGGCCCGGCGTCACGCACCCTCTCCATGACCGACTCCGCCCCATGTGACGCTTCGTCACATCACTGCGCAGTTACGCCGACCGGCCTCGACCGGAGCGGCGACACGACCGACGGCGACGGCAGGCACATCGGGGCGGCAGTACGGCGACCCGGGGCCGGCCGCCACAGAAGGGAAGTGCGATGCCGGGACGGGGACACCAAGGCCGGCGGGCGGCACCTTCACCCACCGCCACACTCCCCCCGCCCAACCGGGCGGCGCGGAAGCCGCGTTCAGAGGCCGGGACCGCAGCCTCCGCACCCGACGCCCACAGGGGGCAAGGCCGGCCGAGGCAACGCCAAGGCCGTCCCGAGCGATTTCGGCGGCTCACCACCCCCCGAGGAGCCGACGTAGGTTAGGTTACCCTTACCTAACATCCCGTAGGAGGTTGCTCATGCCTGAGCACATACCGGGCAGAAGTGGTGAGTTCGACGGCCGCACTGTCCTGGTGACCGGTGCCGCACAAGGCATCGGGGCGGCCGTCGCCGACCTGTTCGCCACCCTCGGCGCCCGCGTGGCCGCCACCGACCGCGCGCAGGGCGGCATCGGCACCCGGGCCGCGGAGTGGAACCGGCGGCAGGCGAAGAAACCGGGGAGCGAGCGCTCGGCGGGTCGTCTGGAGCCGTACGTCATGGACGTCACCGACCGGCCCTCGGTGGAGCACACCGTGGCACGCGCCGAGCGCGAACTCGGCCCCGTCGACGTGCTCGTGAACGTCGCGGGCATCCTGCGCACCGGCCCCGCGGCCGAACTCTCCGCCGAGGACTGGTCGGACACCTTCGCGGTGAACACCACCGGCGTCTTCCACGTCTCGCAGACCGTCGCACCGCTGATGGCCGACCGGGGCAACGGCTGCATCATCACCGTCGGTTCCAACGCCGCCGGGATTCCTCGCACCGGTATGGCCGCCTACGCCGCATCGAAGGCGGCGGCCGTCATGTTCACCAAGTGTCTGGGCCTCGAACTCGCCCGCAGCGGCGTACGTTGCAACGTCGTCGCACCCGGGTCCACCGACACGGCGATGCAACGCGCCCTGTGGACCGACTCCGGCGCCGAGCAGCGCGTCGTCGACGGGGACCCGGCGACCTACCGCACCGGCATACCGCTGGGCCGGATCGCCGCTCCCGAGGACATCGCCGACGCCGTCGCCTTCCTCGCCTCCGGCCGCGCCCGCCACATCACCCTGCAGGAGCTGTACGTCGACGGCGGCGCGACCCTGCGCTGAACCGTCCCCGGCTCCTCCGTACCCCCCGATCACCCGCACCCGCACCCGCACCCGCACCCGCTGACGGAACCATCGAGAATGGAGTCCCCGTGTCGACGGCACCCCAGGTCGCCACGCATGTACCCCCGGCCGATCCGGCCCATCCGGCCCATCCGGCCGTAGGAGCGGCCACCTCGCTTCTGAACGCCTACACACCGGGCGCCCGCTTCCTCGCCACCCCTGGCCGCACCCTGCTGGCACACGGTGCGGGACGCCATGTACCGCACGACGAAAGGCCCTTGCACGAGCGGGTGAACGCCACCCTGGCCGAAGCCGGCGCAGCCGGACAGGAATCGCCGGTGGTCATCGGCGCCGTCCCGTTCGACCACGCCGCACCGGCCGCCCTGAGCGTGCCGACAGCACTGCGCATCGCGCCGCCGCTCGCCTCCGACCCACTGATCGCTCTGCCCGTCGGCGTGTCCGGCCCGGCGGACTGGCGGATACGACCGGTGCCCGAACCCGAGGCCTACGGAGCGGGCGTAGCCGCGGCCGTAGAGCGCATGTGGCGCGGGGAGTTCAGCAAGGTGGTCCTCGCCCGCACCCTCGAACTCACCTCCCGCACCCCTCTCGACCTGCCCGCGATGCTCCAGCGCCTGGCCCGCCGCGACCCCCTCGGCCATACCTTCGCCCTGCCCACCGGGGCCGGTCGCACCCTCATCGGTGCCAGTCCGGAACTGCTGGTCTCCCGCCAGGGGCAGCGGGTGGTCGCCAATCCGCTCGCCGGGTCCACCCCCCGCAGCACCGACCTCGCCGAGGACGTCCGCCGTGCCGCCACCCTGCTGGAGTCCGCCAAGGACCTGCACGAACACGCCGTCGTCGTGGACGCCGTCCACCAGGCCCTGGCCCCGCACTGCACGGAGGTGACCGTCCCCGCGCGGCCGACACTGATCCGCACCGCCACCATGTGGCACCTGTCCACCACGGTGACCGGCACGCTCGCCTCCCCCGACACCTCGGCCCTGGCTCTCGCCTGCGCCCTGCATCCGACCCCCGCCGTGTGCGGCACCCCCACCACGACGGCCCGTCAGGTCATCGCGGAGACCGAGCCGTTCGACCGCGGCTTCTTCACCGGAGTGGTGGGCTGGGGCAACGCCCGGGGCGACGGCGAGTGGATCGTCACGATCCGCTGCGCCGAGGCCGAGGAGCGCACCCTGCGCCTCTACGCGGGCGCCGGCATCGTGGCGGCATCCGAGCCCGAGGCAGAGACCGCCGAGACGGCAGCCAAGTTCCGTACCTTCCTCAGTGCGGTGGGGGCCGAACTGTGAGCCCGGACGACGACGCACCCACCTGGCCGTCCGATTTCACCGAACGGTACCGGGCGGCAGGCTGGTGGCGCGGAGAGACCTTCGGCTCCGTACTCCGGGACCGTGCCGAGGCACACCCGGACCGGATCGCCGTGGTCGATCCCGTCGCGGGAACCCGATGGAGCTACGCGGAACTGGACCGGCGCGCCGACCGGCTGGCTGCGGGACTCCTCGCCCGGAACATCACCAAGGGCGACCGCGTGGTGGTGCAACTGCCCAATATCGCCGAGTTCTTCGAGGTCGTCTTCGCGCTGTTCCGGATCGGCGCGCTGCCCGTCTTCGCGCTGCCGGCCCACCGCGAGACGGAGATCTCGTACTTCTGCGAGTTCACCGAGGCGGTCGCGTACGTCATCGCGGCAGAACACGGCGGTTACGACTACCGCGAGCTGGCGGCGAAGGCCCGCGCCGCCGCGGGCACACTGCGGCACGTGTTCGTCGCCGCCGGGGACCCGGGCGAGTTCGAGGCGCTGTCCGACGTGGCGGAGGAGCCGGTCGGCCACGGCGTCCCGCGCCCGGACGACCTGGCCTTCCTCCAGCTCTCCGGCGGCAGCACCGGCGTACCGAAACTGATCCCGCGCACCCACGACGACTACATCTACTCGCTGCGCGGTTCCAACGAGATCTGCGGCGTCGACGAGGACAGCGTCTACCTCTGTGCGCTGCCCGCGGCGCACAACTTCCCGCTCTCCTCGCCCGGTTCGCTCGGCGCGCTCTACGCCGGCGGGCGCGTGGTGCTGTGCCCGCAGCCCTCCCCCCAGGTGGCCTTCCCGCTGATCGAGCGGGAAGGCGTCACCATCACCGGGCTGGTCCCGCCGCTGGCCCTGTTGTGGACCGAGGCGGCCACCGCCACCGCGCACGACCTCAGCAGCCTGGATGTCCTGCTGGTGGGTGGCGCCAAGTTCAGCGAGGAGGCGGCGCGGCGGGTCGGGCCGACGCTCGGCTGCACCCTGCAGCAGGTCTTCGGGATGGCCGAGGGGCTGGTCAACTACACCCGGCTGGACGACCCGGCCGAGGTGATCGCCACCACCCAGGGGCGGCCCATCTCGCCGGACGACGAGATCCTCGTCGTCGACGACGAGGACCGCGAGGTCGCGCCGGGTGAGACGGGCCACTTGCTGACGCGGGGGCCCTACACGATCCGCGGCTACTGGAGGGCGCCGGAACACAACGCCCGTTCCTTCACCGAGGACGGTTTCTACCGTACGGGCGACGTCGTCCGGGTCGCCCGGAGCGGGCACATCGTCGTCGAGGGACGTGCCAAGGACCAGATCAACCGGGGCGGCGAGAAGATCGCCGCCGAGGAGGTGGAGAACCACATCCTCGCCCACCTGTCCGTGCACGACGCCAACGTGGTGGCCGAGCCCGACCCGTATCTCGGCGAACGCGTCTGCGCGTACGTGATCCTGCGCCCGGGAGCGGGTCCGCTGAAGCCGGTGGACATCAAGCGGTTCGTACGGGAACGGGGCCTGGCCGGGTACAAGGTGCCGGACCGGGTCGAGTTCGTGGACGCGTTCCCGCAGACCGGCGTGGGGAAGGTCTCCAAGAAGGACCTGCGGACCGCCGCGGCCCGCAGCGCATCCGCCTCCCCGAACGCCTGAAGCCCCCCGGGCCCGCCCCACCGGCCCGGCTTCCCAGCGAACCTGAACGGAATACCAGCATCATGACCCTGCCCGCCATTGCCCCGTACCCCATGCCGACCGCCGACGAGATGCCCGCCAACCGGGTCGAGTGGGCCGTGGACCCGTCACGCGCGGTGCTCCTCGTCCACGATCTGCAGAACTACTTCCTGTCGGCCTACGACCTCCGGTCCTCACCGATTCCCGAACTGCTCTCGCATGTGGCGGAGTTGAAGAGGGAAGCGGCGCGCATCGGCGTACCGGTGCTCTATACCGCTCAGCCCGGCGGCCAGAGCCCGGACGAGCGCGGTCTGCAGCAGGACTTCTGGGGGCCGGGCCTGCCGGCGGACCCGTTCGCCGCCGCCATCGCGGATGCCGTCGCACCCGACGAGGGTGACACGGTGCTCACCAAGTGGAAGTACAGCGGCTTCGTCCGCACCGACCTCCTGAAGCTGCTGCGCGAACAAGGCCGCGACCAGATCGTCATCACCGGCGTCTATGCCCACATCGGCGTCCTCATGACCGCGTGCGACGCCTGGATGCAGGACATCCAGGCTTTCGTGGTGGCCGACGCGGTGGCCGACTTCTCCGCCGAGGACCATGCGATGGCACTGCGCTGGGCGGCCGGCAAGTGCGCGGCCGTCACCAGCACCCGCGCGGTCTTCGAAGGGAACCGGCCGCCGCGGCCCTGAATCCTGAGCGGCTGCGGGTGGACATCACCGTCAGGCTCGCCGACGTGCCCGTCGACGTCGGAGAAGACCCTCGCCGATGCCAGGGCGGGGAAGGGCGGGAAAGGGCGGGAACACGGCCCTCGGACGACCGGTGCACCCCCACATGCGCTTGCACGGACCGGACCGCTCTCTCCACGTGCCCCCGGCCGCGGAGATCGCGCCCGGCAGTGGCGGAGGATGCCGGCACGAACCCCTGTACACCGCGGTTCTGCCCCCGCTTCCCCATCGACGCGGCGAAGCCCCGGCCCGCACTCGGGTGCGGGTACAGGATGACGTCCCCCTCGCCGAGCGGCACCGCCGGGCGGGGTGCCGAACCCGCTCCCGTTGTCCTGCGCGTCGACGACTGGTAAGCCTGAAGGGCGGGGCAGTGGCGCAGGGAGGTCCGGATGTGACCAGGGAGGCCAACACGAACCCCGGGGCGTTCGGCGCCTTCGACGGATCCCCGGGCGCCGGTGCGCCCCGCTACGTGCCGGTCGCCGAGCACGGCCTGATCGGCGATCTGCGCAGCGCGGCGCTGGTGGACAGCACCGGCACCATCGACTGGTACTGCTGTGCGCGCTTCGACGCGCCCAGCATCTTCGCTTCGATCCTCGACGCCGACCGGGGCGGATATTTCGAGCTCGCCGCGGACGCCCCGACGAGCACCAAGCAGTTCTACTTCCCCGACACCAATGTGCTCATCACCCGTTTCTTCGCGGAGGACGGAGTGGGCGAGGTCCAGGACTTCATGCCGGTCGTCGACGATTCGCGCGAGGCCGACCGGCACCGGCTGATCCGCCGCGTGGTGTGCGTGCGCGGATCGCTGCCGTTCCGCGCCCGTGTGGCCCCCCGCTTCGAGTACGGGACGCAGCCGCACACCGTGCGTGCCCAGCACGGTCAGGCGATCTTCGAATCGCCCTCACTCACTCTCGCCCTGACCTCGAGTGTGCCGATCGAGGTCGCCGGCCCGGACGTGTGGTCGTTGTTCAAGCTGCACGAGGGCGAGTCCGCCGTCTTCGCCCTCGATCGGGTCGGCGGCGGCGTGGTGCCCCGGTTCTGCCCGTTGTCCGAGGCTGAGCAGCAGTTCAATGCCACCGTGGGGTACTGGCGGCGGTGGCTGTCCCAGTCGCGCTACCGCGGTCGCTGGCGGGAGATGGTGCACCGCTCCGCCCTCACCCTCAAGCTGCTCACCTACGCCCCGACCGGAGCGATCATCGCCGCGCCGACCACCAGCCTGCCCGAACGCATCGGTGGTGAGCGCAACTGGGACTACCGATACGTATGGATCCGTGACGCCGCGTTCTGTGTGTATGCGCTGCTCAGGCTGGGGTTCACGGACGAGGCCGAGGCCTTCATGGGCTTCCTCACCGAACATGTCCGCCTCGAAACGGACGGCGCGAACAGTGGCACCGGCCCGCTGCAGATCATGTACGGCATCGACGGGCGCCGTGAGCTGCCCGAACGCAAGCTGACCCACCTCGAAGGCTACCGGGGCTCGGCCCCCGTACGTGTCGGCAACGACGCCGTCGGCCAGTTGCAGCTGGACATCTACGGGGCGCTCGTCGATGCCCTCTACCTCTACGACAAGTGGGGCCAGCCCATCTCCAGCGCGCACTGGGACGGCATCACCGAGCTGGTCGACTGGGTCTGCACCCATTGGGACCAGCCCGACCAGGGGATATGGGAGTCCCGCAGCGGGCGCAAGAACTTCCTCTACTCGCGATTGATGTGCTGGGTGGCCATCGAACGTGCCTTGCGGCTGGCCCGGCACCGCGGCCTGCCCGTCGACGTCGTGCGGTGGGGGCGCGCCCGGGACGCGATCTACCGCCGGATCATGAGCCATGGCTGGTCCGACGAGCGGCACGCCTTCGTCCAGTACGAGGACGGCCACGTCCTGGACGCGTCCCTGCTGATGATGCCGCTGGCGAAGTTCGTCTCCCCCACCGACCCGAGGTGGCTCGCCACACTGGACGCGCTGGGCGAGGACCTGGTGTCCGACTCGCTGGTCTACCGCTACGACCCGCAGGCCAGCCCGGACGGGCTGCGGGGCGACGAGGGCACGTTCTCGATCTGCTCGTTCTGGTACGTCGAGGCGCTGACCCGCGCAGGCCGCCTGGACGAGGCCCGGCTCGCGTTCGAGAAGATGCTCACGTACGCCAACCACCTCGGTCTGTACGCGGAGGAGATCGGCCACACCGGGGAGCAGCGCGGGAATTTCCCGCAGGCCTTCACCCACCTGGGCTTGATCAGCGCGGCTTTCAATCTCGACCGCAGGCTCGGTTAGGGCGTCGGCGGCTTCTCGCCCCTCTCCTCCTGCCCGACCGGGAGGATCCGCCTCTCCGCGTTTCTACGCGCCCGTGGCAGGGGGAATCCTGGGGTTCGGTCCCGGTGGTGGTGTCGTCGGGTGGGGCTCCGATGCGGCGCAGGGAGCGGTCGACGACGGCCACCGCCGGGGACAGGGCGCTGACAGCAAGCAGGAACCGGGCGAGGTGGTGCAGGCTGCCGGCGTCGGCGCCGATCGGTACCAGGGAGACGGAGGTGACGGAGGAGTCGACCGGGTTGCGTATCGATCCCGGCATCGTCGGGGCCGGCAGGCGTCGGTCGAAACCGTCCGCCGTCCTCTTGCCCCCACCGGGGCGCAGTCGTGTCGGAGCCTGAGGTCAACCATGGCCGCACCGCTCGCGGTCTCTATCCCCGAGCGCGGATCGCGAGCGCGAGATGACGGACTGAGCACTGCGACCGCCGTGGTCCGTGCGGGGGGCGGTGCCGGGGATGACGAGGAGCACACATGACTGCACGTCGGTCCAGGTCGCACAGGTACGTGGTGGGGTTCGCGGTGGTGCTCGCGATGGCCACGACCGCGTTCACGGCGCCTGCGCGGGCGTCATCGGGCGGCAGCCCCGGTCAGCCCGCCGGCCGCACCGGCCATGAGGAAACCCGGCAGGCAATGGACGCCGTCGTGCGGGCGGGCATCCCCGGGGTCACCGCCCAGGCACGGTCCGAGGACGGCATCTGGAAGGGGGCTGCGGGCGTGGGCAACCTCGGAACCGGCGCACCGCGCGGGGCCGACGACCGGTTCCGGATCGCCAGCATCACCAAGACCTTCGTCGCGACCGTCATGCTCCAGCTGGAAGCCGAGAGACGGCTCGATCTCGACAGGACGGTGGACTCCTGGCTTCCCGGAATGGTGCGCGGCCACGGCCACGACGGCCGGAAGATCACGGTCCGGCAGCTGCTCAACCACACGAGCGGCATCTTCGACTTCACCGACGACCCGGAATACGCAAGAAGGTATCTCGGCACCGGCTTTCTCAGGCACCGCTACGACATCAGGCCCCCGAAGGTGGCAGTGGACGCCGCCATGGCGCACGCGCCGGCCTTCGAGCCCGGCACCCGGTACGCGTACTCCAACACCAACTATGTGCTCGCCGGATTGATCATGGAGAAGGTCACGGGCCATACCTACGAGCACGAGATCCGTACGCGGATCATCACACCGCTCAAGCTGCACGCCACCCTCATGCCGGGTGACAGTTCGCGCATGCCGAAGCCGAGCAGCAGGGCGTACTCGGCACTCGATGACGACACCGAGGGAGCCAGGGTCCATGACGTGACCGTCCAGAACGCGTCCCAGACTTGGGCCGAGGGCGACATGATCTCCGACGCGGGCGATCTCCATCGTTTCTTCAGCGCCCTGATGCGGGGCAGACTGCTCGCCCCGGAGCAGCTGAAGGAGATGAAGACCACCGTTTTCGACTCCGGCTACGGTCTCGGGATCGAACAGCTGACGACGAGCTGCGGCACCACGGTATGGGGTCACGGCGGTGGCTGGATCGGCTCGCTCTCCTACGCGGCGACGACGGATGACGGCCGCCATGCCTTCGCCTTCAACCTCAACGGGGACTGGAGTTCCGCTGGGATGGGCGGAGTGCTGGAGGCCGAGTTCTGCGGCGCCGCCATCGCCGGGACCGCGTCGCAACCAGCCGGACCCGGGCAGCGAGAGCAGGGCTGGGCCCCGCCGTCGCTCGGGCATGCCTCCTGAGGGCTGTCGCGTGATCCCCGGCGGGCGCACGACGTCGGCTCCGGCACCTCGCCGCGTTGTCGCCGCGCCCGTTCGACGTCCGGGCGTGGGTGGCGGGACTTCCGGGCGGGTGGCGGGACTTCCGGGCGGATGGCGGGACTTCCGGTCGGGTGGCGGGACGGCGCCGTCTCGGTGACGGGACCACCGCGAGGTGATCGATGCGATCGTCCGGCTGAGCCCCCTGGTTCGAGGAGTATCCCGACTCATCGATAGCCTGCGTCATCATGATGCGCGCGTGGAATGTGCCGATGCTGCTTGTGCTCTGCGGCTCAGTCGTTGCGACCGGGCTGATCTTCCGGGGAAGCCCTGGGGAAGCCGCAGCAATCCTGCTGGTGTTCGTGCTGCTCGCAGGCGTGAACTCACCTCTGATCTTTCCGAGGTCGATCGGCGCGCTGGAGGCACAACGCCGCAGCGCGGTCGACGGCCGGCCGGTCGTCTTCTGGCGGTCGGGCTGCAAGTACTGCCTGCGACTGCGTATCCGGTTGGGCCGTAGCGCCCGCCAGTTGCATTGGGTCGACATCTGGCGTGACCCGGATGGAGCGGCAGTGGTCAGGGCGGCCAACGAGGGCAACGAGACCGTGCCGACTGTCGTCGTGGCGGGCCGGTCCCATGTCAACCCGGATCCCGAATGGGTGCGCGAACAGCTTTCTCCCTCCACGTGATCGGCAGCGATGCCGTCTCGCCAGGGCGCCCGCAGATCCCCGAAAGCCGTCAGCCGGATTGACGCGGTCCGAGGCCCTCTGGCTGCGCTGTACGGCACGGACGGAGGTCCAGAGACGAGCCAAGGGCTGTCCCGTTGGTCCCTGGCGGGCGTGCGACGACAGCTACGGCACTTCGCCACACTCGGTCTGCGGCTCGCTACTGGTCGCGGATGCCGGTTACGGAGCGAACGCCGACTTCCGCCACGGCCTGGAGGACCGGGGACCGGCCTACGCGCTGCAGGCCAAGGGCGAGATGACCACGCACGCCGAAAGCGCTGAGCCTCATCGGCCGGCCTGTGGCGGGCTCGGCTCCAGGCCACCGCCCCGCTACCGCAACCGGCCGGTGAGCCTGTGCGAACACGTCCTGGCCGCAGGACGCGACAAGGCCGTGAGCGTCACCCGGCGCAAGGGCTCCAGAACGGCGATGACCTCGCGTTTCGAGTGGCGGTGGCGCATCGAGCACGGCTACCGCGAGCTGAAGACCACCCTGACCACGGCCTCCGTACGCGCCGGTAACTCCTGAGTTCATCCGTCAAGTCGCCGCCGACCTGGGAATCAGCGCGACTGTTCGACGAGGTACCGGGTCGTACCGCGGGCTCGGGACGGGGTTCGACAGTGCTGCTCCTCGTCCTGCGGCGCCGCGCTCCCCGAAGGCCGAGCGCGGCGCCGAACAGCCGACGGTGGTGGGCCTCTCCTCAGGCGTGTGGGCCTCGTACCTGCCGGGTGGGATCGACCCACTCAGCCGGCCTGCCGGACCGCTACCAGGACCATGCCGAGCAGAGCCTGGTGTTGACCCATCCGGTGGCGTCGCCGATGCAGGTTCGGAACGTCACGTTCTTCACCGGGTAGTTCGAGCTGTAGTAGGGAGAGATGACCTGGCTTTCGTTGGGGCTGCAGTCGATGGCGGGAGATCGGGAGTCGTTCTTCCATGTGCCGTTGATCTGGACGTCGTAGTCGATGACGGTGACGGCGCACTCCCCCTGGCTTCCCGCCAGAAGTTTGGCTCCGGCGTGTACCTCGACCTTGGTTCCGCTCCAGTCGACGCGGCCCCATCCTTCGACCTGGTTGCCCGAGTCGTACATGTAGCCGGTCGACTGGTGGTACGGCAGGCCTGTGCGGTTGGGAATCTGGTGCCACTGGTCAGAGGCATGCGCGGGGATGGCTGTGGCAGCCATCGCCAGGACACCGCCGGCCAGGATCACGGAAAATTGCTGCAAACGCGTCACTGAGTTCCCCTGCTTCGTCGGACGGCTCGAGCGGTCTCGGCCGAAAGGTCCGTGCGCCCGCCGTGCACGGGCGCCTTGCATTAAGACAACTACCGTTCAGAGCAAGCCTGTTAATGATTCGAACTGCTTCGAATGAGGCATGCACGCCTACGATCCGCAGGTGTGATATCTGTGCATATTGACGCGGCGAGTCTGAGCAAGGCCCGGTTCTCACCGTCTCCCGCGTACGAGGCGGTGATGTGGCTGCGGCTCGCGGCGGCGGGGCGCCGTCATCCGGTCTTGGGCGATCTGGGGGCTGCGGCGCGGTGGGCGCTGCGCAACCCTGACGTCGCTCTGATCGCGCAATGCCAGCCCGACGGGGCGAACGGGCTCACTTATATGCCGGACCTGCTCACACCGAAGCCATCCTTCGGGCCTTCGGGACGCACGTTCGCCGAGCAGTTGGCCATGATGGACGCGACGTCTCAGGAGGCAGCCGCCCACCAGGTCGCCACAGTGCGGTTCGGCAACGGCCGGATGCCCGCGCCGCTGCGGTCGGCGCTTGAGGCGGGAGAGTTCGGCCGACGGGCCGCCAACGGCATGCGGCAGTTCTGGAAGGACGTCGTCGCCGACGAGTGGACCGGGATGCGTGCTGCCCTCGAAGCGGACATCGCCGCGCGTTCCCGCGCGATGGCCGGGCTCGGGATCGGGCATCTCCTCGACACGCTGCATCCGCATGCCGGTTGGTCGGGCTGCCGGCTCAACGTGCACAAGGGTGCCTACGAGGAAACGATCCAACTGACCGACAAGGAGTTGGTACTGACGCCCACAACGCACGGCTCGGATGTCGGCGTGCAGCTGGAAGCCACCGGCGACTTCGTCCTGCTCTACCCGGCAGCCGGCCTTGGCTCCGTGCTCGACCGCCCCCGCACCTCTGCGGTGGGGAGGCTGCTCGGACAGAGCCGGGCCGCCCTTCTGAGCGACCTGGACACCGCACGGTCCACCGGTGAGCTGGCGGCACGGAACGATCTGGCCCCTGCCACCGTCTCGTACCACCTGGGGGTGCTGCACCGCTCCGGCCTGGTGCTGCGTGAACGTGACCGGCATGTCGTCCGCTACCGGCGCAGTGCGGAGGGCGACACACTGCTCGGACAGTAGCCGCCCGCGGGCGACGTCCCGTGAGCGTCGTGTGTCCGCCGGCGAGTGCGTTTCCGACGGCTGCCCAAGGATCAGAGATCAGCCGGCGGCAGGCCGAGGTGGTCGTGCCATGCCCGGCCGCCGGTGGCGGTCACGGCGAACGCGCGGGTCGTGCCGATCCGCGTGACCCAGCCGGCGGTGAGGGCGTGGCTGCACAGGGCGGCACCCACCGCGCCCGCCAGGTGGGGGCGGCGCTCGGTCCAGTCCAGGCACGCACGCACCAGCGGGCGGCGCGAGCCACTCGGCACCGTGATACCCACCTCGGCCGGCCAGGCCGCGCCCCCGCTGGTCAGCCCCGGCTCGGGCCCCCACTCCAGCAGGCCGCGCCCGACCATCGCGTCGGTGATCGCCAGCGCGACGGCTCCGGCCAGGTGGTCGTAACACAGCCGTGCACGGGCCAGTGCCTGCTGACGGCCGGAGGCCGACAGCGAACGCGGTCGAGCGGTCCGCTGACTGTTCTTCGTCGACCTCTTCTTCCTGCCGCCCGAGCTGCGCGGCAGCGGGCCGGTCGGGGAGATCCTTCGGCAGGCCGAGGACGGGGCTCGCGCTCGCGGCTGCCGCGCGGCCGTGCTCTGCACGATCACTTTCCAGACACCCGGCTTCTATCGGAAACAAGGCTGGAAGCGCCTGGGACAGGTCCCCTGCGATCCGCCCGGCACCAGCCGCGTCTTCATGACCGAAGAACTCGCTGCCCAGACCGGCAACGAAGTTCGATCAGCAACGGGGCGGACATCGCCTGATGCGGCGCTGGCACCACAAGCGGTACGGGCGTGGCGCACTCGCACAAGACGCGACCCCGCTGCGTAGCCGACCGAGTGAGCCGCTGAAGTGTCCGCGCGGCAAGGAAGGCAGCCGACGGCCGGTTCCGCCGGGGTCAGCCCGACTTCGGCGGCTTCTGCGCGTCGAAGGCGAAGAGAGTGTTCTTGGCCGCGGCCACGATCACTGCACGCCCCGCGACGGTCACGCGCGGGCTTGCGCCCTGCTCGCCCGTCAAACCATCGGCCTGCGGATCTGTTGTCCACAGGGGTTTGCCACCGTACGGCGACAGCGCGACCACCCGGCCGGTGGCCGAGCTGAAATACAGCGCGTCGGCTCCCGCCGCCGGACCCGACGCTCCCTCCACGCCCGTCTGCCGGGACCACTTCTCCCGGCCGGTCGCGGGGTCGAGCGCCGTGACGAGACCGATCTGCGTGCTCACGTAGAGGGTGCCGTCCGCCATGCCGGGCGTCCCCGAGTATGTCTTGGCCAGCCGGGAGTACGTGACCTTCCGCGAGGCCGGGTGGACCCGTGCCACCCCGTCGTAGCCGGCCAGTGCCGTTCCCTCCGTGTGCTCCTGAAAGAGTACGAGCCTGCCGTTGGCGACGCCCATCGGCACGGCGGGGCCGTTGACCGCGATGGGCCTGCCCAGTGTCCCCGAGGCGCGGTCGACCGTGTACAGAGTGGGGTGGCGCACCTCTGAGGCATCCACCTCCGCATCCGTCGCGCACATCGCGAAGAACTGCGGGCCCACCGGGACGGGAGCGCACTGTGTGCCCGCGGGGAACGGCGTCTTCCAGGTGACCGTACCGGTGTGCGCGTCCCGGGCCTCGAAGCGGGAGTTGGAGGCGTCGACCGTCACAACGGCGGAGCCGACCACGATGGCGTCCTGGGTCCGCCCCGTGACGGCCCTCGACTGGGCGCCGGACGGTACGGACCACAGCTCCCGGCCATCGTGCGCGTCGACGGCCACCACCTCACTGGGAGGGTCCTGCGGGGCGTCCTGGGCGGCGAAGCGGTAACCGAGCACCGTGTCGTCGGTGGCGCCCACCAGGTGCATGCCCTGAACGGGGACGCCCGGACTCTTCGCCGTCCACGCCCGCGAGCCGTCCGAGGCCCTGATACGGGTCGCGACAACACCGCCGCCCCCGCAGAACAGCGCGTCGCCGCGCGCGACGCAACGCAGCTCGTCGGGGATGTCCTCACGACCGCCCTGCACAGTCGTGCGCCACGGCCCGAAGCCGTCCGGAAGTGCGGCACCCGGCGCCGCGACGCTGTTGCCCTTGTTGCCGCCGCTGTTCCCCCCGAAGCCGCCCGCCTTCAGCACGGTGACTCCTCCGCCGATCGCTGCCACCGCGACCGCGGCCGCGAGCACGGGACGCCATCGGCGATGCAGACGGCGGCCGATGGGGGTGCCCGTGCTCCCTGTATCAGGACCGGCCGGAGCGGTCGCCTGGGCAGCCGGCGCCGGGGTGTCCCTCATCGCGAAGTGATGCTGAGTGATCATGTCGCGAGTGCGGCCCGCACCAACCCCGTTCGCGGCGGTCCCGCCGAGGTCGGCCGGCAGGTCCCGCAGCAGCACGAGGAGTTCGTCCGCCGAAGGGCGTCCCTCGGGCTCCTTGGCCAGGCACGACTCGACGACCGCGCGCAAGGCCGCCGGCACGGCACCCAGCGACGGCTCCTCGTGCACCACCTGATATGCCGTCAGGTATGGGCTGTCCGCGTCGAAGGGCCCGTGGCCCGTCGCTGCGTACACCAGCAGCGTTCCCAGCGAGAAGACGTCGGACCGCGGCCCCACACCACGCGGCGCCTGCAACTGCTCCGGCGACATGAAGGGCGGCGTACCGATGACCCGCCCTGTCATCGTCAGCGTCTGCTGGTCCACGGCGCGCGAAATGCCGAAGTCGATGACGCGCGGACCCTCGGGCGAGAGCACGACGTTCGAGGGCTTCAGGTCACGGTGGACGACCCCCACGCGGTGGATGTCGCGCAGCGCCTCCGCCAGCCCGATGGCGAGCCTCCTCAGCTCCGCTCCGTTCAGCGGGCCTTCCGCCGCGATGCGCTGAGCGAGCGTGTGCCCCTCGATATAGGTCGTCGCCATCCACGGCTGCTCGGCCTCAGGGGCAGCGTCGACCACGGCGGCGGTGAACGCACCACTCACCCGCCTCGCCGCCGCCACCTCCTGCCGGAAACGGATGCGGAACTCGTCGTCCCCCGCGAACTGCTGGTGGATCAGTTTGATCGCGACAGGTCGCCCCGAGCTCGTACGGGCCAGAAAGACCGTGCCCATGCCACCCGAGCCGAGCCGCGCCTCAAGCGGATAACCGCCGATCTCGGCTGGATCACCTCCGCGCAGCGACACTCTTCCCGACCTCCCGTCCCCCGTGCACCTCTGCCGCCACGGGCCTGCGTACCTGTCCTGCACACAAACTAGCCGCAGGGCAGTACGGCAGAGCAAAGCGGGTGACGAACAGGGAGCCCAGGGCTGCTCCCGTGCCGCACACGACGAAGCCCCGCCAGGACGTGGCGGACCTTCCTTGCCTCACACGCTTTCACGCAGTTCTCACAGATCTCTCACCACGTGTGCGCACTCTCTTGGACAAAGGCGCCCTGAACTGGACATCAAGCACCGCTCATGGACGGGCTGGACGCCTTGGACGGTCGTGACGACATGTGCTGTGAAGTACCAAGAGAGGGCCCCGAAAACAGGATCGGTGCGTCTTCCGGCCCGTCAAAGCAGTACTGCGGGGTTTCAGCCGTCGCCCCGCTCACCTGCCCACGCTCCCATATTTCCTATTTTCTCGACAGAGAGGTCGGGACACCGGACCTCGCCGCCCACCTCGCCGCACTCCAGGGCCTGCCCGCCCAGGCCCGTCGGTTGGCCGCGGCCCGTGCCGCAGCCCTTGCCTCCACGCTCGGCGCAGGACTCACTCGGGCCTTCCTGGAGCCGAGCCGGGCGGGGGTGCCGTCGCGGGAACGGGTCCGCGGCGCCTCCCGTTCCTCGCACCGGCTCACCCGGCGACCTCGTCGGGCCCGCGCCGGAGGGCGGTTTCGAGCAGGGCCACCAGTCGCCCGACCTGCTCCTGCGCGTTCCGTCCGTCGTGTCCGCCGGTCATGAGCAGGTGGTGGAGGGTCCCGACCAGGGCGAGGGCCGCGGAGGCGGTGTCGGCCCGTACCGCGATCCGACCGCCCCGCCGTTCCGCGTCCAGGTAGTCGGCGATCGCGTCCTGGACCGTGTCGAAGCCCGGCGCACCGCCCTCCAGGGCCTCGCGGATCCGCACGGACGCCGCAGGGCGGGTGAGCGCCAGGCCGGCGACGGTGGGGCCGGCCGAGGCCAGGAGCGCGAGAGCGATACCGAGAAGGTTCTCCGCGACGGTGCCCCGCCCCACCCGCTCCCGGAGCTCTTCGGCGTGCCGGGCCACTCGCGCGAAACGGTCCAGGACCAACTCCGCGACGAACTGGTCGAGTCCGGAGAAGTGCGCGTGCAGAAGGCCTTTCGCGCAGCCGGCCTCACCGGTGACCGCTCTGCTCGTCAAGGCTCCCGGCCCCTCACGCTCCAGCACCCGCTCCGCGGCGGCGAACAGCCGCTCACGGACGTCCGGAGTCGTCACACCACGCGGTGACATGGGTCCCTCCCTCTCGACGTGTTTACAGTATGGGCGATTGCCCATACCTTGTATGGGCGCCCGCCCATACTAGTTGTCCAAACGTCTCCGGGCGCCTGCATCCATCGGGGAGCAACACCACATGCGACGCATTGCCAACAGGGACCAGGAAAAGGCATGGAACGGTTACGAGGGGACCTACTGGGCCGACAACCAGGACCGCTGGGACGGCGTGAACGAAGGATTCGACGAACCGCTCATTACCGCTGCGGCGATCACTGAACGGGACCGCGTCCTCGACATCGGCTGCGGGGCGGGGTGCACCACCCGTCTTGCCGCACGGCGGGCGAGTGGCGGCCGGGCGTCGGGCCTGGACCTGTCTGCCCCGATGCTCGCCCGTGCACGGGAGTCCGCGCGGTGCGAGACGCTCGGCAATGTGACGTTCGAGCAGGCGGACGTCCAGGTCCATCCGTTCGGTCCCGGCACCTTCGATGTCGCGATCAGCCGCTTCGGGGTGATGTTCTTCGACGATCCCGTCGCCGCCTTCACCAACATCGGGCGGGCTCTGCGCCCCGGTGGCCGCATCGCCTTCGTCTGCCCTGCGGAGCCCGGCCGGACCGAGTGGCTGCAGGCCATCCAGGGGCTGCGAGACATCCTGCCCGTCGGCGGTCTGGGTGCCCCGGGTGGCCCCGGCATGTTCTCGCTGGCGGACCCGGCGACCGTGCGCGACATACTGTCCCGCGCCGGGTACGAGGCCATCGGCGCCGCACCTGTCGAGGCGTACGGGACATGGGGCCGGGACGCCGCCGACGCCGCCGCCTTCCTGTTGGACTCCGGCCCCGGCCGGCACCTGATGAGCCAGGCCGGGGAGGATGTCCGGGATCGCGCCCGGCAGAGGCTCGTCGACCTCCTGCGACCCCACGAGCGGACAGGAACACTCCAACTGCGCAGCTCCGCCCTGTTGGTCACTGCCCGCAGGCCCGGGTGACCGAGGGGCGGCGTCCGCTGCCGGGGCGGACACCCGCCCTCGGCAGCGGGCGCAGGCCCGGCCGCAGTCGCCGGAGAACAGTGGCCCCTTTTCAGGCTGCGGCCTTTCCCGGCTGGTCGCCGCTGCCCGCACTCTCGGCGGCGGGTGCGGTGCGCAGGGTCAGCAGGGCGGCGAGGGCGCCGGTCACCGCGAGGGCCGCGGCACCGAGAAAGACGGCGGGCCCTGCAGGGCGTGGGCGCCGCGCTGATCGCCCCGTCTGCCCTCACCCTGCTGATGGACGCTGTGCAGCCCCCGAAGGCGACGACGTAGGCGTTGAAAACCTACGACAGGTTCTCCCGGGAGAAGCCCAGGTCGGCGAATATACCCCCGGGTATACATGGCCGGCCTGCTTGAGGACCCCGTGAGCGAGCACCTCGACGGAGCCCGTGAGAAGCCGCACCCCGGCCTGCCCAAGGACCGCTCATTCCCAAGGGAGTCGACCGAACCCGGATGGCCCGCTGAGCCTCTGTTCGACAGTTTCCACAAGAGACTTGACGGAATGTCAGTTGTCTCGATCGCCCGTTGGGTCGGAACCCGCTGAGGTTCACAGCGTCGGGTGCGGGTGTCCTGGTACGCGGTGGTCCTGGTGGAGGGCGTGCCGCTCTCCCGATTACCGGCGGCCGACAGGGGTCGTTCGGTCCCTGCCCCGATCCGCCCCCTCGAACAATGCCGCTGCGAGCGCGGCGGTGCCCGAGGATCGTGAGCACGGCAGGCAGTGGGGTGGCCGGTGCGAGCCAGAGCGACATGCCGCCGCCCAGCGCCAGCGCGCTCCCGGCGACCACCGGCGGCATCCTGGGACCGCGCCGAGCATCAACTCGCTTCGCCTGCAGGCGGAGGCCAACACCATGGCACTCTCGCCTTCCTCGCCGAACTCGCCGGAGACGACCGGGCACTGGAATTCACCGTCGGAACCGAACGCGTGGGTGGGGCCGGCGGAACTCGACCGCACGCCCGCCGGGGACTACGGGACAGCCCTTGGCTATGCGCCGCGACGGACCCGGGCGGCCTTCCGGGCCTCGGCAATCTGGCGGGCCTCAGCGGACCGGCGAGAATCGCCACCGCCGCCGGCCCGCCCCGGGCGGGTGCCCAGACCGCGGAAGGGGGCGCCGCCGCGCTTCGGGCGCTCCGCGACCGGCCCGCTGCCGCCGACGGGGACACCGGAGGGAGCCTGGGCGCCAGTGATGCGGCTCAGCTCGGCCTCGCCGGAGCGGACCTGCGTGATCTGCGGCCTGATGCCCGCGTCGGACATGAGACGGGCCATGTCCCGGCGCTGGCCGGGGAGGACCAGCGTGACGACGATGCCGGACGCGCCGGCGCGGGCTGTACGGCCGCCGCGGTGCAGGTAGTCCTTGTGGTCTTCGGGCGGGTCGACGTTGACGACGAGATCGAGGTCGTCGATGTGGATGCCCCGAGCCGCGACGTTGGTGGCCACGAGCGCCGTGACGTCGCCGGTCTTGAACTGTGCCAGGGTGTGGGTGCGTTGGGGCTGCGGCTTGCCACCGTGCAGCGCCGCGGCCTTCACGCCGCTGCTCAGCAGGTGCTTGGTGAACTGGTCGACAGCATGCTTGGTGTCCAGGAACATGATCACGCGCCCGTCGCGGGCAGCGATCTCGGTGGCGGCGGCGTACTTGTCGGCGCCGTGCACCTGCAGCACGTGATGCTCCATCGTGGTGACCGCACCCGCCGACGGGTCGACCGAATGGACCACCGGGTCGTGGAGGTGACGACGGACAAGTAGGTCGATGTTGCGGTCCAGCGTGGCCGAGAACAGCATGCGCTGGCCGTCGGGACGTACCTGGTCCAGCAATTCGGTGACCTGCGGCATGAAGCCCATGTCCGCCATCTGGTCGGCCTCGTCCAGGACGGTGATCTTCACCCGGTCCAGGCGGCAGTCCTTGCGCTCGATGAGATCCACGAGGCGGCCAGGAGTCGCAACGACCACCTCGACCCCGGCACGCAGTGCGTCGGCCTGCCTGCCGATCGACATGCCGCCGACCACAGTGGCCAGCCGCAGCTTCAGCAACCGGGCGTACGGGGCGAGCGCATCGGTGACCTGCTGGGCCAGCTCGCGCGTGGGGACGAGGATCAGGGCCAGCGGCTTCCGCGGCTCGGCGCGCTGCCCGGCCGTCCGCACGAGAAGCGCCAGACCGAAGGCGAGCGTCTTGCCCGATCCGGTGCGCCCGCGGCCCAGGACGTCACGCCCTGCGAGGGAGTTCGGCAACGTGGCGGCCTGGATCGGGAACGGCTCGTTCAGGCCGAGGCTTGTAAGCATCTTCAGCAATTCGACTGGCATGTCCAGTTCACCGAAGGTCGCGGCTGCGGGGAGGGCCGGGGTGACGGTGACCGGCAGCGCGAACTCCCCCTGTGGTGCGGAGGAGCGGCGCCCGGTATCGCCTGGACTGGCGCCAGGGCGCCTCTGGTCCTGCGGGCGGAAACGGTCGTTCGTGCGAGCTGAACGGCTCATGGAGAACCTTCCTCGGCAGGGCGCGCATCGAGGAATCCCCGACAGGATGAGCCGGATGAATTGCAAGAACGAGCCGAATATGAGAATAAAAAATCCACTGGAATGCAGAAAAAAGAAAGCCGGGCCCCAACGCAAGGCGGGGCCCCAGCCATCCCATACGCTTCGGCGTCAGGCGGGAGTGATGTTCTCCGCCTGCGGACCCTTCTGACCCTGCACGACGTCGAAATTCACCTTCTGGCCTTCCTGAAGCTCACGGAAGCCCTGCGTGGCGATGTTCGAGTAGTGGGCAAAGACATCCGGGCCGCCGCCGTCCTGCTCTATGAAGCCGAAGCCCTTTTCCGAGTTGAACCACTTGACGGTGCCAGTAGCCATGTCACATCTCCTTGGGGCAGTGCCCGCGGGCCCACGCCGTGTGAACCCCTGCGTTGCCACAATGAACCCCATCCGGATAAGCACCGGAGATACAGAAAATGCCCGACGACATACAGCCGCCAAGGCACTTGAAGTTTCGGGAACCACAACTGCAACTACATATAATTCTAGCACGACAGAGGCATCCGAACCACTTTCACCCGTGTCGTAAAGCCTCAACTTCGCGGCAACACCGGATCAATATGTCGGCCGGCGTCAACTCGAGTACACGCGGAAGGCGAATTTTCAGATTACCCAAAGGGCGACCAATGAGAACTCGCCCTCTCCAGCGACGGACACCTGACCTCCACGAGTCTTTCTTTTCCAGAGGAAAGTCAAACGTACCTCTCGACCGGGATCATCTCGATTTATTTCCGTAAAAGACAGGCCCGGAATTACTCGGTGTCGCCCGGAATTACTCGGTGTCGAGCTGCTCGCAGCCCTCCCGCCACCAGGCATCCCCCCTCCTCGCGCAGTTCGACGTCGCTCGGTCGAACTACCGGGCCGTGGTGAGGGGCTTGGCACACGAGAACGTTGGCAATCACGTCGTAAGGGTGGGCCCAGACTCAGTGTGCCCCTACTCGGTGTCCCTACTTGCTGCCGAGATGCCCGTTCTGAGGACGGCCTCCGGCTCCACGGCTTCGACGCCGGCGCCCACACCGTGTACGGAGGTCCCGTCGCTCCGCGCCGCACCCCTGTTCGGAAGAGCGCCACACGGAGTGCAGACCGGCGAAGGCAACTTGGCCCGGTCCTTGACATCGGATCCGAGGCCTTTCAGCTTCTCGGTGTGGTCGAACCGAGGGGCGTCCGCCTCGAATGACTCGTCGCACTCGTCGAGCAGGATCAGCAGGCGGCGCGAATCCCCGTCGGACCAGCTGCGGATTCCCGCCCGCACGCAGTTGTGGCTCTGCTCGTACGAGTTGGAGAACAGGGCGGGTTGCCGCTCTTGCCTGATGGCCACGAGGTCGCGAACGAACAGCGGGGGAGTTCCTGGACGGGCGGCATCAGCAGCCGCACGGATCGCTGCGCGTCCGCCTGCTGAGGTGCTCAAGCCCCGCCTTACCCCCCGATGCAAGGGTGCGGCTGGGCTTTCGCCGTAGTGACGGGAAAGTGACGCAACTACCTGCATACAAGCGACACATCACACTACTTCGTTTATGGATCATTTACCGTTCACAGACGCGCGACCAGTGAACTGATCGCGGCCATCAGGCAACACGGCCGCCAGAAACAGTTGACCGTTCTCAGGAGATTCCCATGTCCTCTGCACGACGCGCAGCGATCGTGATCGCTTCAGCGACCCTGGCGATCGCGGGTACCACCGCCACCGCCACCGCGACTCCTCAGAGCAGGACCGGCGCCCACTGCGTCGCCAACCTCGCCACGCACAAGACCACGTGCTACGGCACCTTCCGCGAGGCGATCGCCGTCGCGACCAGCGGCCGGGTCACCGATGCCCCCACGACGCCGGAGAAGGCCGCGAAGGACAAGGCGTTCGCAGCCGAGCTCAACGCTCCCGCCAGATCGCACAACACAAACGTCGCCGCCAACACCGAGGACTCCATGGTGGGTGCCATCCTCTACAACGACTGGAACTACGGCGGCGGGACCTACACACTCTCGATCCCCGAACCGTGCAAGAACGACGGGCAGTGGGACTACGGCTATGACGAACTCGATGGCTTCAACGACCGGACCAGCTCCGTGCTCCCGGCGAACAACTGCTGGATCGCGCTGTACTCGGACATCTACTACAACGGCACGAGCCAGGAGTACCACGGCTCCACGCCGTATGTCGGCGACGCGATGAACGACCAGGCCAGCTCGGTGAAGCTGCTGTAGAGCCCTGGGTGAAGCCCGTTCGACCGTCGGCCGGGAGTGTCCTGGCCCATGAGCGACACCCTCACCTCTACGGGCTCGCCCTCCACCACCCGCGACGAGCCGCTCGCCCACACCAGGCCCATCGAGGTGGGGCTTCTCGGCTGACGCGCGCCGATGCGCACTTGCGGGTGTCTGCGACCTCGTTCGTACGGTCCCGACACCGCTCGAAAGCGGCATCGGGACCGTTTGACGGATAGGAAGAAGCTTGCGTGCCTCCGCCGCAGAAGGGCGGGAGACCCGCAGATCAATCGGATGGCAGGCGCCCGCGAGTGCGTGTGCGTGTGCGAGCAGCATGCGTGACGGCACAGGACCCGGGCCTCAGAAGAGGTCCGGGTCTCTGCGAGGAAGTGTCACTCAGTGGCGTTGCGCGCCAGCGCGCGGGCCTTGGCCGCCCACTCCCCCATCCTCGTGATGGCGGAGGTCAGTTGCTTCACCGCAGCGGAGATCTCCTTCGCCGGCTTGCGGAGATGGCGGCTCAGCCGTACCAGGGCGCCCGCCGATGCGCCGAAGGAGCCGATCTGCGCCAAACTGTCCTGCGCGGCATCGTCCAGGGACATCAGCTGCTCCAGGAACTCCTCCGCCCCCTCGCCGCGCTCCTCGGGCAGGGTCGTCTCGATGAGGCCCAGCGCGGCCCGAACCCCACTGTCCAGTGTCGCCATCCGCTCTGCGAACGCCCCCGCGACCGCGTTCAGCTCGCCGCCCGGCGCATTGATTGTCTCCGCATACCGGGCCACAGCCGCGAGCCGGGCGCTCATAGGCGCGTTCGCCCGGGTGAGTTCGAGGATCTCGGTGCCGGACTGCTCGGTCAGCACTCCGATCGTCTCGATCGTCTTCGTGATCGCCTCCATGTCAGCGGTCATCTCGTCCAACCCGTCCTCGATCACGGCGAAGTCGTCGAGCAGACCGGGCGAGTCCTCGTCCTCCCCGTTCCCGTCGTCCGCGACGGACGCCGGTCCGTCGCCGGTCTGGAACCCGCGCAGCACCCGTGCCGGCGTGAGGAGTTCGAAGCCGTCCCGGAGCCCGGCCTCCAGGGCGCTCTCGATCTCCCGGCGCGCGGCGGCCAGATGGCTGCGCCTCCGCTGGTAGCGGATCGTCCGGATCGACGCGATGTCGAAGGGCAGCTGCCCGGCCTCCCCGATGTGGATCGTCGGCTTGCCGGTGATGTGCCGCAGCCCCAGCTCGTACATCACGTTGGGATTGCCGCCGCTGACATCCGCGACCACCAGGTCGGACTCGACGACATGCCGGCAGATCTGCTCGTTGATGTCACCGGCGTGCGCGATGCCGTCGGCGCGCAGGGCGGTAATGGCGTACTTCTCGCAGGCGGGGGCAATCACCTGCTCGAAGATGCCGAGGTGGTGCTCGTACGCCTCCTGCTCGGGGCTGCCTTGTGCGGCGTGCGGGTCGCCGATGGGGCCGACGACGAAGCATCGCAGGGACTGTCCGGAATCCTGTCGGAGCGTCTGTGACGTGATCATGCGGATGCCTCCGTTGTATGAGGGTGGGTGTTGTCGGGCCGGGCCTCGGCCCCGGCCTCGCTCTCCAAGGGGACGGCGTAGACCGGCAGTTCCTCGATGCCGAGAGCGCGCAGCAGGTAGGCGGTGGGGATGCGGAAGCGCCTTCCGAGACGCAGCACGGGGCAGGGGAAGGCCCCGAGGTGGATCAGCTTGTACGCCGTCGCGGGGCAGATACCGAAGGCGCGGGCGGCCGTGCGCAGGTCGACGCTCAGGGGCAGATCGAGAGCCTCCGCGAAGCCGAGCGGCGGGCCGGACCGCGGGCTCACCGCCGGGCCCCGGTAGGACTCAGAGCCAGTGTGCCGATGAGGTCGGCCTCCTCGTGGCGGCGGGCCCGGAACACCAGGTCGGGCAGACGGGTGTCGGCTCGCGGACCGCCCCGCCGGGGGCGCGGCTCGGCGAAGCGGAGCGTGGTGTGCAATCCTTCGTGGCGAGGAGGGGGCGTGATGTGCAGTTCCCAGCCCTCGGCCGGGCGTGGCTGCTCCTCCGGCGGGACGGTGGTGTTGCGCGCTTCGGCGAAGGCACCGATGTCGATGACGGGGATCTCCCGCGTGACGCGCTTCGCGTAGGCCCACATCCGGTTCACTGCCTCCTTGACCAGGCGGCCGCCAGTGTCCGGGCCGTCCGGGTCCGTCGCATCGAGAGCGGCGAGCACGGCCAGGACGGCCTCCGCCTCAAGGTCGGCCCGGTCGACCCGCCACAGGCGCAGGATCCGGTGCAGGTTCCGGTACAGCCCGGGAAGGGCCAGCCAGACGACCAGCAGCCGTCCGGCGCCTTCACCGTTCCGGGGCTCCCGCCGTGCCTCGGTGACGGCCTGTCGCCAGACCGCCGCGCCCAGCGCCGTGTCCCGTCGTGGTCCGTAGAGGGTCGTCCTGCTCTCCTCCGGGGAGAGCAGGACCGTACGGGAGCCGACGCTCACCTCAAGGGACGGGCGCGGGCAGCCCGGCAGTCCCAGGACGCCCTTGTCGATCCGGGCGAAGACGCCCCCGGGTCCAGTCGATGTCATCACTCCTCCTTTCCGGCCTCGTCGGGCCGGAGGTACGACAGAGCTGCGGCGGCTCGTCCGCAGGCGTGTGCGAGGTCGGTCAGGGCCGACCGGACGGCCGCGTGGCGTGTCATGCGGGCCAGGGGCGCGCTCCCACGCCGGCCTCTGGACGAGGCCGCTTGCGAGGCCGGCGGGTGGAAGTGAATGCCGCCGTAGACGGCGTGGCCGACGTTCACCCCGTAGTCCGCCCGCTGGCCGTCGCTCCGCTTGCGCCAGTGCGATGCCTTGTAGGGGGCCGTCACCTCGCGGGCCCGGTCGGCGGAGGAGGCAGGGGCAGGGGCAGGGGCAGGGGCAGGCCGACGGTAAGGCCTCCGTGGACGTCCCCGCCGACGGCGGCACCCTGATGGACGTGCTGGGACAGGGTCGTCCGGCTCGGGGCACGGCCCTCCGGCGAGGGCAATGGCTCCGGCGCCTCAGCCATGGAGGACCGCACCTCGTCCGGCGTGTGGCCCGGCACGCGAATCCAGCCGTAACCGCCGAATCCCTTCACCTGCACGTGGGCCCGCACGTATTGGGCCGGGTCGAGACCGGGCCCTCCGGACCGCACGACGTCCTGGTACAGCCGGTCCGACACGATGACGGCGAGATCCGCCACAGTGAGGGCGGCCAGCACGGCCCGCAGCTGGTGAGCGTTGACATAGCGCGCCACGGCGACCGGGGCCGGGCCGGCATGGCCCAAGGCGGCGTCCGCCACCACGCCGGTGTCCACGGCCAGTCGCAGCCTGACCCGCGGGACGGCCAAGCGGGTGTTGCGGTCCCGGAGACGGACCGCCAGGTGCTGCACGAAGGGCCCCAGAACGGAGGCCTCCTCCGTGGCCTCCGGGAGAACGGCAAATTCCAGGTCGCCCTGCGGCTGGCGCGCCCAGGCGGCACGGTCGAGCCCGGTCAGCAATGCCGCCTCGTCCAGCATTCGGACCAGGTCGGTCTGGACGGCCGACTGGGCCCGGGTGTCGAGGCGGCTGTACTGCTCCACATCTGCGGCCAGGCACAGCCGGCGGTGCGGCACGTCGTGCAGCCGCCGAGGAAGACTCAGTTCGTTCACTACAACTCGCGTCCTTTCGGGAGGTGTTGGGTGCGGTGCACGCCAACTGTCCGAGAAAGGGGAGGAGACGCCAACAAAGTCGCATTAATGCGGCTTCGTGGCCGCGGCCCTAGAAAACCGACACACTCAGCCGGGCTGCCCTCCGCAAGCGGGGCAGGTCCCGTACGTAGGTCTGCCGGAGGCCGGTGCTGATGATGCCTTCGTCCCGCAGCTGGGCGAGTGCCTTGTGCACGGTGTGCGTTCTGGACCCGGTCAGGGCGGCGAACTCGGACTGGGACAGGTTCACATCGATCCGCACCGAGTTCCGCTCGGGTCGCCCATAGGAGGTCGCCAGTTCGACGAGTACGCGGGCCAGCCGGACCGCGACCGGGTACTCGCCGAACTCCAGCCGCCGGCGGTCGGACCGGCGCAGCCGGCCGCAGAGCATGCGGTTGATGGCCATCGAGGTCTCGGGGTTGGTGGAGAGGAATGGCTCCAGTTCGTGCCTCGGAACGATCGTGGCGGTCACATCACCGCAGGCGGTGACCGTGGCCGACCTCGGCCCGAGATCCATCGCCGCAAGCTCGCCCACGATGTCCCCGGCGATCCTGATGTCCATGAGCGACGCCCGGTCACCGTCCAGCCGTGCGGTTACCTTCACGAAGCCTTCGTGGAGGACCACCAACTCCTGTGCATGGTCGCCCTCGTGGATGAGTATGTCCCCCACGGCATAGCGGCACCGCGTACCGAGCTTGGCGAAGGCCGCGCGTGCCTCGTGCGACAACGTGTCGAGGAACGCCGCGTGGCCGTCGGGGTTCGAGCCGTGCATCATCTGCACAGCACAGCACTTGGCCTCCATCGTGGCGTGCGTTTCCGCCCGGTCCGCCGGTGCGCCGGACGCACGCCACGGCGCGCGACGGCGCACAGCCGGAGCGTCGGCCGTAGTCCCTGCGAGCCGGCCCGGCGGACGCCGGGGAACCGCTGATCGCATTCAGTCGCGATCGGCGTCGCCGATGGCCCTGGCCACACCGTGGGAGCCGAGGAGCAGCAGGCGGTCCAGCACGTCGAGGATCTCGGACCGGCGCGCGGCCGAGGGCGCCTGGACGTACGACCGGACCAGCAACCCACCGATGTGGTGGGCGTCGGCCGCTGCGCCGCGCGCCAGATCGGCCGAGGCAGCTCCGAACACCGCGAGGAAACGCCGCACACACGTCAGGGCCAGTCCGTCGACGCGGTCAGGGGCGTGCTCGAACGTGATCAGCAACTGGGGCAGGGCGGTCTCGAAGGCGCGGGAGTCGATCAGCGCGGTGAGCGTCCTGCGGTGCGGTCCCAGTCGTCGGCCCCGCAGCGCGCCGGCTACCTCGGCGGCGGCTTTCCGTACCTCCTCGTCCGGATCGTGGAAGAACCGGACAAGCGCGTGGTGGGCGAGCGCCGCGTCCCCGGTGTTCACGAGACGCCGGGCGCACACATCAGCGGCTCCCTGTCGCTGCGCGGCGTCGTTCCCGGCGAGCACCTGAGCCAGCAGGCCCGGAGTCTGCCACTCCATCGCGGCCAGCGCGGCGACCTGTCCACCGATCCGGCGCACCGCCACCACCGGGGAAGCCAGCATCCGTTCCGTCAGAGGTCCAGCCGTCTTCGGAGCCCCGTGCATCAGGGCCACGGCCAGGCGGGACACGTGCGGTGACGCCAGTAGCTGGTCGGGAGCCCGGACGAGCACTTCGAAGGCGTCGGACACCGCCGGGCGGTCATGGCGGATCGCGGCACGCAGCACGTGGGCCACGCACGCCCGGACGTCGAGGGAGGGGTCGGCGGTCAGTCGGCCCAGTCGGGGGACGACCAAGGCGGCGCGGGACCCGTCCGTATCGTGGACGAGCAGGTCTCCCAGGCTCTCGGCCGCGCTGCCCCGTACGGTGTTCATGCCCGCGGTGAGCAGGTCGCGCGTCATGTCACCTTCGTCCGCGCCGAACACAACCTCGGTGTCACTCGGCTCGCCGGAGCCGAGAGCGCGGCTCAGGAGCGCCTCGACCAGATCGAGCGGCACGTGGTCGAGGTACTTCCGCAGGGCGTGTCCCAGCCATCGGTCTTGCCCCGGTCTGCCCTGGCCCGCGAAATGACGTACCGCCGCGAAGACGGTCTCCGGGTCCTCGTACGGCTCCGCCTCCCCGAGGCCGAGGAGCAGCGAGGCGCCGTAGGCAGGGTGCGTTCCGGCGTCCATCCGCAAGGAGAGCCGCGCGAACCGGCCGGGGTCCGCCACCGTCATGCTCCGCAACACGTAGGACAGTTCGCGCGCCCCACCGGTGAAGGCCGCCCAGTCGGTCCGGTCCCGGCTGTGCTTCCTCATGGCCCTCAGCCATTGGTCGTCACTCATGTGCTGAGCAGCTTCCGGCGGGATGGGCGGCCCGACGAACCCGCCCGTCGCTCCCTCGGGCTCGTCCGGCTCCCGCCGGTCGCCGTGGAGTCGGCGGAGTTCGCCGAGCCGACGCACCGCCCGCTCGGAGAGCCGCCCTTCGGGAAGCGCCGTCAGCAGGGTGAACTCGTGCCAGGGCGAGAGCTCCTCGTCCGGGGGAAGGCGCAGGTGGAGCAGTGACTGCTCCAGCCGACCGAGGGTGTCGTCGGGAAGGGCACCACTGACGGCGCGCAGGACCTCGCGCGCGCCCCACACGACATTGGCCGCGTAGCCGGACAGGAGACGGTGTCCGCCCTGGAGAAGGATCTCTGCGGACCAAGGAGCCAGGGCGGGTCCCCCTGCGGCCAGTGCTTGGTAGAGGAGCCACTGTGCCGTCTCGTACGGCATGTCGGCGAGCCCTTCCACGAGCCCACGTGTACGCACGGCGTCCCGGCCCGCCATGATCCGCAAGGCCTTGGCCGCGCCTTGCACCAAGGCGTCGCCCAGATCGCCCGGGTCGTCGCCTGGATGGCGGTACGAGAAGTGCCGGTCGCAGACGGGCCATCCGGTCCGCGCGGGGTAGGCCGTCACCCTCACAACGGCCAGCAGGACCGGCAGCAGCCGGACGCAAAACTCCTCCGGTGCGCCGAGCGCAGCGACCTCCACCGTCTGGAGTGCGGCGTGGTCCGAGGTCAGCAGCACGGCGGCCCTGCCGCTGTCGTCGAGTTGAAGAGCCTTCGGGCGTTCCGCCAGCAGCACGCCCAGCAGTTCGACTGCCCATGTGGGTTCTTCGGCCGCCAGGTCGCCCGCAAGGGCCCAGAGGACGTGTTCGACGTCTGTGAGGAAGCCGGCTCGGATGCCGTCGAGCGCAAGGTCGAAGAGCAACCGGCTGTCGGCGAGGCCGGCACGGGGAACGATCCGCTTCAGCCAGGATCCGTACAGCGGATCCGCGGCGTGTGGTTCGAGGAGGCGGGCCACCCGGTCGGGCAAGGCGCCGACGACTGACATCAACAGCTGTACCGCCCGGTCCTGTTCCCTTGTATCAGCACTGGCCAACCAGCTCTCGACGACCGCCTCGGCGTCCGCGCGACGGAACCACGCCGGGGTGCCGACCACGCCGATGAGGTGGTCCCGGAAGGCGGGGCGGGTGTCCAGTACGCGCGCGACGGCACCCCACTCCGTGGCAGTTGGGACGTCCAGCGCACGCAGCACGGCCAGGGTCAGGTCTTTGAGGTGGTAGCGGACCTCCGGGCTGGTCAGCAGCGCCTCGACATCCTCGGCGAACCTCTCCGGGTCCAGGTCCCGCAGATGATCGAGTACCTGCCGAAGCTGACCACGTCGAAACAGCTCCTGCTCCCCGGCGGTGAGAAAGGCGACCAGGCTCTCGTCGCGACGGAGCCAGTCCCGCGCGAAGGCGTAGTCGAAGAAACTCTCGTGGAAGAAGGCCAGTTGCCGGCCGTCGCGCACACAGACATGTTCCGACACCAGGATCTCCCGACTGGCGGCGAGGTCATCCGTGTCGAGCATGCTGTACGGCACGAACAGTCGCTGTCGCGCACTCATGGCGCCCGCGACGGCCGATACCGCCTCGTGGAAGCGCACGGAGGGCCGGCGGCGCTCGCAGTCCTGCCGTTTGGTGTTCCAGAAGGCGTCGAACAGTTGCCGGGTGGTGTGGAAGGAGAGAGCCTCCTCCTGTTCCGCGACCTCGGCGAGGAGGACGAGATGCAGTGGTGACCGCAGCAATGCCCGCTGCGTCGCCGTCAGTCGGGAGGCATCCAGGCCCATGCCGGTGACGGCAGCGTCGACCTGGGGGTCTGAGAGCGACCCGACTGCGACGCGTGCGCAGTGGTCCGGGGCGGCGAGCAGGCGAATGCGGTGATCGGCCTCGGCGTCGAACGCGCGGCAGGCCAGGACTACCCGCATGCCCGGGTGTGCCATCGCCTCGTCCACCAGGTCGGCCACCGCGTCGAAGGCCAGGGGGATGCGTCCCGACGCCATGCTGACGGCGTCGAGCTGGTCCACGACGAGCACGCAGGGCCGCCCGTCGGCCATGGCGCCGAGAGCGCCGACCGGGGAGATGTCCAGGCCGATGCGCTGCCCCAGGGCATGGGTCGAGTCGAAGGAGTCCAGCCGGTCGAGGCGGAAGGCGAGCACGGGAGTGGCCGCGTCGTCGAGGGCGGTGAAGACCTGGTGCAGCACGGCACTCTTCCCACCGCCCGCGGCGCCGGTCAGGAGGATGAACTGCCGGGTGTCCACCCTGACCTCCTCGATGAGCCGGACGGCCTCCTCACGAGGGATGGTGGGCGTGAGCAGCTCACGTTCGACGGTCGCCGCCCACCGGCTCGTCACCCTTCTCACGGCGTCGGACACCGCGACACCGTCCACCCGCCCGACCCGCCGCAATCCGTACGGTGCCAGCCGGGCGGTAAGGGCCCCGGCGTCGAGCGTGGTTCCCAGGTTGTCGAGCAGGAGTTGGCCGAGGCCGACGGCCGCCAGGCGGCCCGGTGCTCCCCTCAGGACCTGCTCGGCCGAAACCGCGTTGGTGAGCACGAGGTCCCGTTCGTCGCGCCGCTCCACCCGGAGCCCTCTCAGCATGCGCCAGGCGGTCGTGGCCGAACCATAAATGTCGCCCGAGGCAAGGGCGTCGAAGGGACCTCGGAGTTCGTCCGTCAGCCACTCGCCCTCGAAAGAGGCGACGTCGTCGCAGCGCCGGGCGCGATCTGCGAGTTCGTCGATCGCACGGGCGGGGAGCGCGGAGACGAAGCGGAACGTCCGGCCGGCCGCGACGTGGGACCGCAGGTGCCCCCAGACCCCCTTGTCGTGGAGGGAGGCCACGCTCCAGCTGTTGGCGTTCCGGTTCTGCCGTTTGACTTGGTGCGCCTCCGACTCACCGTTGTGGCGGTAGACGAACCCGACTCCATCGCCCAGCGGCCCACCCGGCTCCAGGGAGATCGACGTCCCCATACCCAGCAGCACGTACAGGGCATGCCTGATCGTCCAGGCCCCCTCGAAGCAGTTGCCGAACTCGTCCGTCTCCCCACCCGGCCGCGGTGCCACAGCGCTCCTTACGTCTCCTGGACGAACTCGTCAGCCGCGCGCGATACCGCATGCATGCTACGCGCGAGGGCCGTCGAGCGAGCCCCATCGAGCAGGGCGTGCGGTGATCGGCCTTCCACAACAAACTGCGCGACGTGCCTTGCAAAGAAGCCGGAAGGGCACGCGCTCCTTCGACGAACCGAGCTCCCTTCATCCCACGGCAACCCGCCACGCCGTCGCCCGGGACCCCGTCGCCATCGAATGCACCACGCTGCACGTCCTGTCTGTCGAACTGTCGGCGCTCGCGTTGGGCGAGGAGTGCGTGGTGGGATCAAACCGCGTCATCAGCTGCAATACGGTGCGCTACTCGACCCCGCCGGGCCACGCCTCCACCAGGTGTGGTGCCGGGCGGTCGGAGAAGAACTGGCCACCGACTGGCCATTCCACAGGCGCTGCGTCGAGGTCCGGCGGGTGCTCGTGCCACGCACACCGGACCGCGGGAAGCGGCCATGTCGGCCCTGTCGACACGCGGTTGGATCAGACTTCCGGCCAGAGCGTCGTCCGAGCCTCAGGAATCCCGAACGACGCATCGCCGCATCGCCCGCGAGACCATCACAAACCCCTGAACTTGCAGGTCGGGCAAGTCTGCATGACCTGAGCGCTCAGTCGACCCGTTCCGCGAACGTAAACAGAAGGAACCCGCCGACAACCCGACCCCGAGCGCAAAGCCGTTCCCCTTCCGCGTCAGGGCCCGCACACCCCACTCCCAGCGGTTGCAGGACGTCTCGAACTCCGACGTCAGCCCGCCGTGCCCCAACTCCAGCCCCGACAAAGCAAGATCCGAGAACCCCCGGCCCGTCGACACCTGACCGATGAACCCGAGATCCTTCAACTCCGCATGCGCCAGATCGATCCCCTTCGCGATCGCAGCCAAAGCCTCCGGCGGCACCTGAAGATCGGAACTCTCCCCGCTCACTGCATCCCCCGAGATCCACCGCAACCGCATCCGGCACGATCCCCGCCACCGGCGGAAACAACATCCCGCCCTCACCACCCGCATCCAGCGCCACCCCCGCAGGCCCCGGCAGCAGCGGCACCATCACATCCAGCAACCGCGCACCCAACACCGTCCGGTACACCCACTTGTCGCCTTGAGCACTCCGATCAGCTTGTCCGATCTACTCAAGCGCCCCGGACAAACCCCGCCCGCACCAGCACGACTGCGTTCCGGGCTGCCGCACGGCGTGGTGCGGCCCGAGGGACCGCACCACGCCGTCCATGCCCGCTGTCAGGAGGGCATAGCACCGTAGCCGCCGAACTCGGCGAGGAGGCGGTAGCGCTCCTCCAGCGACAGGAAGTCGACCCTGGCGGCAGGTAGGTCCGGCTGGGCGACCATATTCTGCAGCAGGCGTTCCAGCCGCGCGAGGTACGGCTCGGCCTCCGCCGGGGCGAACGCGTCGGTGCGGTAGCCCAGGCGCAGGGTCAGCCCGGAGCCGGGGATCACGGACAGGGCGAGCGGGTAATGCGTCGCGTCCGCACCGGCGATACCGACCAGCTTCAGCCCCTCGGCCGGGGAACCCCAGGCCGACGCGTCCAGGGGGTAGCTCTCGAAGACCATCGTCGTGTCGAAGAGGTCCCGGCTGCCGGCTTGCCGCTGCACCTCGGACAGGCCCAGATGGTGGTGGCCCATCAAAGCCGCCTGCTCCTCTTGGAGCCGCTTCAGCAGCCCGGCCACCGATTCGCCGTCGCGCAGCCGTACGCGGACAGGGAGCGTGTTGATGAAGAGGCCCACCATGCCCTCGACACCGGGCAGCTCCGGCGGACGGCCGGAAACCGTCATGCCGAAGACGACGTCCTGCCGGCCGGTCATGCCGGCCAGCAGCAGACCCCACGCCGCTTGCACCAGGGTGTTCAGGGTGACGCCTTGCCGCCGGGCGAACTCGCCGAGCCTGCCCGTCAGCTCCTCCGACAGGGTGCTGGTGAGGTGCCTCGGCAGTTCGAGGGCCCGGTCGGCCACGTGGGGGGCGAGGAGGGTGGGGCCTTCGAGCCCGGCCAGGGCGGAGGCCCAGGCCGCGCGGGCCGCGTCGCGGTCCTGGGCGGTGAGCCAGGCCAGGTAGTCGCGGTAAGGGGCGACCTTCGGCAGCCGGGAGTCGTCGCCACCGGTGCCGTAGAGGGAGAGCAGCTCACCGATGAGCACTGATGCCGACCAGCCGTCCCACAGGATGTGGTGGTTCGTCAGCAGCAGGCGGTGCCGGACGCCGCCGAGCCGGATCAGCGTCAGCCGTAGCAGCGGCGGGCGGCCGAGGTCGAACTTCCGCCGACGGACCTCGTCGGCGATGCGGCATGCCTCCGCCTCACGCTCGGCGTCGTCGAGGCCGGAAATATCCGCCTCGGTCCAGTCCAGGGGGACGTCGTGCCGAACGATCTGCACGGGGCGATCGAGGCCGTCGTGCCGGAAACCGACGCGCAGGTTGGCGTGCCGGGCCAGCAGCCGCTCGCCGGCGGCCTTCAGCGCACCGGCGTCCAGCGGGCCCTCGAAAGCGAACGTGATCTGTGCCGTGTAGATGTCCGTGTCCGCCTCCTCCAGGATCGCGTGGAAGAGAAAGCCCTCCTGGAGCGGTGCCAACGGCAGGACGTCGTCGAGATTGGGTACGGCGCCCTCGCATGCCTCGATCTGATCCTGGGTGAGGTCGACGAGTGTCAGGTCGGAGGGGGTGTGGCCGCCGGCTCCGCCGGACTCGACGCCGGCGGCCAGGCCGTGCAGGGCCTCGCACCACAGCCCGGCCAGCTCGCGCACGTCGTCCTCTGCCAGCACACCGCCGGCCCAGGACCAGGTGGCCTCCAACACCGGCCCGCCGGCCAGGTCGTGCGTGATCGCGTTGACCTCCAACACGTGCTTGAGCGGCATGGCGGCGTCGGCCCCACCCCCCATGCCACCGATTCCGGGCAGGACCTCCCAGTCCTGGCGGTCGCCGGTGGCCATGCGGCCGAGGTAGTTGAAGGCGATCTGCGGGCTGCCGTACACCGCGAGTTCGGACGCGGTCTTGGGGTTGAGGTAACGAAGCAGACCGTAGCCCAGGCCATTGTCGGGGATGGCCCGCAACTGCTCTTTGACCCGCTTCACCCACCCGCCGACCACAGGACCCCCCGACATCAGGGCGTCCCAGGCCACCGCGCCGGGATGGAGGCGGACGGGGTGCACGCTGGTGAACCAGCCCACCGTACGGGAGAGATCCGCACCCGCCAGCTCCTCACGGCCGTGCCCCTCCACATCCACCACCACACCAGGAGCAACCACCACATACGCCACAAGCCGCTTGTCACCAGGCCGGTCCTCCCGCGCGACCACCACCACCTGACCCACCGACCCGTGCCGGACCAGCACCGACTCGATCTCACCCAACTCGATACGGAAACCCCGCACCTTCACCTGCTGATCAGCACGCCCCACATACTCCAGCGCACCCTCACGGTTCCACCGCACCAGATCCCCGGTGCGATACATCCGCTCCCCGCCCCACCGAACGGACACGCAACAAACCGCTCCGACGTCAGCGCCGAACGACCCCAATAACCCCGAGCCAACCCAGCGCCAGCGACATGCAACTCACCCACCACACCCGCCGGCACCAACCCCAGACGGTCGTCCAGCACATACGCGCACGTGTCGTCGAACGGGACACCGATCGGCGGCACCTCCGGCACCTCACCGGCCGACCGCTTCGGCCAGTGCGTGACGAACGTCGTCGTTTCCGTCGGCCCGTACACGTGTCCCAAAGCCATCCCGGGGCACGCCTCCAGCACCCGACGCATCGCCGCGGGCGAGGCCGCCTCACCGCCGGTGAGCACTTCCCGCAGACCCGAGAACGCCCCCGCGTCCTCCTCCGCGATCAGATTGAACAACGCCGTCGTGATGAAGATCGCCGAAAGGCCCTCCTCCACCACCAGGCTCCGCAGCACGGGGCATCCAGCGCGCCGACGAGGGCGACCTTCCGCTCCCGTGACGGCAAGCTGGAGCGACTTCCCGTTCCCACCGGGGCACACGACGTCATCGCGACGGCCGTCACGGCGCGGGGGGACATCTACGGCTACGGTTACGGCGCCGACGACAACAACTACACCAAGGTGTACTTGTGGCCCGCCGACAATCCCGGCACGGTGGTCGAACCCACCGGCTTCCCGCGCGGCAGCAAGGTGGAAGGCGTCGATGCCGACGGCGCGGTCGCCGTCACCGCGGTGTCCAACCCCGAGGGCACCTGGCGCCCGTACGTATGGGAGGACGGCGTCGCCAAGGCCCTGCCGCTGCCCTCCGGCGCGCCGAACGCCAATATTTCGGCAATCTCCAACGGCCGCGTCGTGGGCCACGACCTCACCGCCGACTTCGGCTACTTCGCCGTCCTGTGGGACAAGGACGGCAAGGTCGAGAAGCTGCCGGGCGGCACTGACACCACCGCCATCAACGCGGACGGCCTGATCATCGGCACCGGCAAGACCAACCTCTGGCAGCTCACCCAGGCCAAGCCTGCCCTCACCGGCGCGGGTTCCCTCAACGCCGTCACCGCCGATTCCACGATCGCCGGCTCCGCACCGACCGTCGGCAGTAAGTCCCCCATCCTCCCGGCCGTCTGGCACTGCAGCTGACGACGGGGCCCAGCACAACGGCCACAGATGACACGTGAACCTTCGGACGTACAGACCGCTTCCCGTTCCTCCCGCAGCGGTCACGAGATTACGAGGGGTTCACGTCTGAAAAGTACGCGCCTTGTGTCCTCAGTTTGAAAATGAAGCTCAGAGAAAAAGGCTGCCCTACTCCGCCTCCAATAGCATCGGACTCAGGACCGTGATCAGTCAGGGGCGAGGGGGCGGCCTGGCGGACGGTGATGTCGTGGTCGGCAACGGCGCGGAGCAGCTCGACGGTTCGCGCTCAACGCTGCGCGGGGCCGTAACGTCGGTCCCAGCCGTGATCAGCCGAGCGAAAAGTCACGAGCCGTCGGCCACGCAGCGGTTGAGGTTGGTGACGGCCGTGTGATTCGCCGCCGCTCCCCTAGCCTCGCGGCGCCACCTGCCGCAACGTGAGGTTCGTGCGCCAGTACGTCGCCACCGGCAAGACCCGGTCTTCCTACGGCAGCCGCCACGGCCGGCCGCGCTGCACGTCACCACCACGACGCCGCACCAACGCCACCAACCTGGCGAACTGCGCCTCGGTCAGCCCAGAGAACGGCCCGTCGCTGATCAACAGGCCAGCGCCGACCCTGTCGAGGCTCACTCGGTGCGCTGCCGTGGGTGGTCCGGGTCGAGCGGCACGTAGGCGACGCTGGCCTTCCATCTGGCGAGTAGCAGGTCGGGACCGTGGCGCAGCACACCGCGTCCTGTGTCTCCAGTCCGGCGCCGCTGTCCCGCACGGACCGCGCAAACCGGCTGGCCTAACGGTCCAGTTCCGGGTAGGCCAAGCGTGGTCTCGTCGGCGACCATCATGGTGCACTCGGGGTGGCCACGGCCTGACGGGCCGATGAGTGCCTTCGTGGCGAGTCTCGCGAAGTCAACGGACCTTTTCGCCTTCCGGGGCGGGTGCGGGCCAGTGGCCCGACTGGCGCGTCGGGCGGGCGCCGGGTTCTCTTCGGGAGCGGAACCAGGGCCGTTGGGCGGGGTGATGTGGTCGGCGGCCGTGTGCGAGCCCGCGTTCCCCGGTCTGAGGAGGAGGGCGAACGGCTCGCCGGTTCCGCCCGGGCCGTGGTCGCCGAAGGCTGTCAGGGGGTGATGACCCGTAGGTCTTGTTCCAGGTCGCGGCCGCGTCCTCCCTGTCGGAGTGCGCGATCACGAGGACGCCGTCGAGGTCGCCCGTGGCCTGTCCATCGACGTCCGGGGCATTCTTGTCCGCCAGTGGCCAGATGCGGTTGCGGTTGCGGACTGGGACGTGCCGACCGGGTGGCCTGCGGAGGCGGCGAGAGTGTCGATCAGGCGGGAGACCCTCGGGTCAAAGGCGACCGGGCCGAAGACGGCCGACTCGCACCGCAGCATCGCGACGTCCGCGAGGCAGTCCCCGCCGAGTGCGACGGTCGGGGCGACGTCCAGGAGGATCTTGCCGGGACCGTGGACGGCCCGCGGTGTGCGCGACGGAGCTAGAGTTACGGATACAGCCTGGTCAAGGCAGTCTTGCGGACTGTTTCGACGAGCAGGGCCGACCCGGCCTGGGAGACGACCTGACGGCCGTCGTCTCGAACGCGGACACGGCGATAAGACCCAGTAGGTGGCTGTACCGGGGAAGTGCCCCTGGCTTCAGTGGGAACAAGGACCTCAACAATCCTCGTTCTTGCAGGTCAGAGGCACTTCCTGTTTCCCTGACCGCCTATCAGACATCCCGCTCCATGAAAGCCCGAGGTCAAGGCCGAAAACCACCTATGCCGTTGATCGACCCTCCTGGCACCTGCTAACTTCTGTTGGCATGAGCAAGGAGGACAGTGCGACCTCCGGTCTGACCGGGGACGACCTGATGCGGGTCATGGCAGCACTCTCCAGCCCGCATCGCCTGCGGGTCGTGGCTGCCGTCGCCCAGCAACGGAACTATGTGAGTCGTCTCGCGCGTGAGCTGGGCATCAGCCGGGCGCTGTTGCAGATCCATCTGCGCAAGCTGGAAGCCGCCGGGTTGGTGTCCGCCAAGCTCGAACTTTCCGAGGACGGCAAGGCGATGAAGTTCTACGAGTCGACGCCCTTCGCCATCCACCTCACCCCGCAGAGCATCGCGACCGCTACCGAGACATTGCACATCGAGGGCGCGTCAGACGATAAAAGCCACCAGAAGGAGTAACCGTGAGGTTCTACGACCCGGACACCATCGTCTGGACGCTGGGCGCCCTCCTCCTCGTCGTCCCGGTGATCATCGTGGCCATTCGTCAGTCCGGCGCTACGGCTCGAGCGAAGGCGAAGCTCGCCCGTGAGCAGGAATACCAACGGCTGGCCGAACTCACCGTGAACACTCAGCAACTAACGCACCACAAGCTCGCTGAGATCAGCATCGCGCTCGCGGACATCAGCAAGCGGGTGGCATCGACGGAACGAGCCCTCAAGGAAATCGAGTAGGCCGAAGACCAGTGCACGAAAAACTGGGCCGCCGGGCTGCCACCCGACGACCCAAAACAGAGAGCAACGCGTCCTGCGTCCAGGACAGTTCCTGTCGAACGCATCTCTCCGCGAAAGGGGGAGCAGTCATGCTGCTCAAAGCAAGTCTCTCGATCACGGCCTCGGCGGCACCGATCTGCGCGAGCTGTCCCTCCCGCTCAGCGGCTGGTCCCTGCGGATTGGCCGAGGCGACCGGGAACGCGCCTCGTTGGCAGTTTACGACACCGAAGGAGACTGCGTCGACGCGATGGTCTCCTCCTTCCTCGCGCCAACGCTGCTGCGCGACGTGTGGTGGGGCGAACGCAACGGGCGGCGCTGGACCCTGGCCTGGGGCAAGGTTCCGGACAATGTCCAGGACGTGCATGTCGCATTCCGGCAGTCGCGCCGGCGCCGTCCGGTTCCGCCTGTCATCATCGCGGAGCGCTTCTGGGTGGCCGAGACGACAGGCCGTTGCCGGCACGTCGCCGCGTGCGCGGACGGCTCTGCCTGGCGCCTGATGTCCCGCGCGGCCTGACCGACGCTTCCGACGCCGGCGCCACCTTTCCTCTCGTCCACGAGACACCGGCCCGTTCACAGTCCGCAGACAACACCCGTCTGTGTCCAGCAGAGAGACCACCTTTCCGATGACCAAGCCGCTCTCCCGCCGCCTCGCGACCGGGGCGACGACCGCCGCCCTGTGCGCGGCCACCGCCTCTGTTTTTCTGACGGGCTGTTCGAAGGAGTACACGACCGACCAGTCGTCGTACGACATCAAGGGCACCATCACATCCTTGCGCGTCGACGACTACGCGGGTGCCATCGAAGTGGTCCCCGGCACCGGCAGCGCCGCCAAGGTCACCGAGAAGTACGCGTACACCGACGGCCGGCCGCAGACCACACACTCCGTCAACGGCGGCGAACTCGTGCTGAAGCACTCCGGGTGCGGCTCGGACGCCGGCAAGTGCTCGGTGCACTACCGCGTGGAGGTACCGGCGAACGCCACCACCCATCTGACACTCCTCGGCGGCGACATCACCGTCCGGGGCCTGTCGGGTACCACCTACGCCAAGTCGGAAGGTGGTTCTGTGGAGGTCGCCGACTCCTCCGCCAAGACCGTCACGGCGCGTGTGGGCGGCGGCGACGTCACCGTCACCTTTACAGGGGTGCCGGACAAGGTGGACGCGAGCACGGAGGGCGGCGACGCCACCGTCCGGCTGCCGCAGGGTACGTACGCCGTGGACGCCACCACGGAAGGCGGCCACCGCTCGGTGGGCGTGAAGACCGACCCCTCCTCCCCGCACAAGGTCAAGGCACACACAGAAGGCGGCGACGTCAGCGTGGAGGCCACTGGCTGAAAGCCACAGGGCTGGTCAGCACCGGCCTGACCTCCCAGCGGCGGGGGCGGGGCACCCCACCGGCGGGGGGCGGGGGGGGGGGTGGGGGCTACCGCCACAGGGGCCCCGGGTGGGGGGCCGGGGA